>CAKRRF010000092.1 GCA_934394985.1 uncultured Marvinbryantia sp. | reverse complement strand
TCAATCGCGAAACCTACAGCATCATAGATGAATTTCGTCGCTACAGAAATGCACTGGTACATAGTTTAGATACTGATGCAAGAGCCCGGAAACCCGCATAAACACTGGATTTCCGAGCTCCATTTTTTTATTCAAACTCTGTTACGGATGGAACGAAACCCTTCATTTCCAAGATTTAAACTTTTTCCACCTGAAATCTTATGTTCCATACTCACCATCCTTTCTATTTTTTGCTATTTTTAGTTTAGCATATTTATTTTTACATTTCGATCTGAAAGACTTATCTTTCCCAGAGGCTTCCATGGCTTATTTTGCATGAAATACGTCAATACCATACAGATCGCTGCTGTGATCGGTGAATGCCGGGAACAGGAACCCGCATCTGGCATCTCCCGCTTCATAATCTCCTGATACCGGACAAATGGCGCAAATCAGGAAATTGTACACTTCCTCGGAGTCCCACAGGCTTTCTTTATCCTTTGTCTTTACCGGCACATCGTAGCTTCCATAAAACATATAAATTGCATACTCCCCATCTGAACGGTAACGGTCTGCCACAAATTCATAAAAGGATTCCAGCAGGGCATCATTTTTTAGTTCACAGTTACGCAGCTCCATCAGCACACTCCAGATGTTCCCCGGCTTTTTTGCTTCTTCTGAAAAATGATATAATTTTAATTCTTCGTTTGTCTCTGAAAAAGGAATGGCTTTGGCTATCTTCAGATTCTTTTCCTGATCCGGCAGGGATAGCTTCTGAAAATGGATGTTGAAGGTACCGTCAATAAATCCATCCTCATCCAGATAGGCCCCTGCTATTCTGTGAAAACAGTTCCGCTTCACGGTCATTCGTCTGGTCAGTTCCAACATATCTTCTCTGTTAATATCCGGCATTGTTCTTCTCCCTTTTCTGTTTTAACCCTATGATAACATATCCTGTCTTCACAGCAAAGAAAAAGACCTCAGATCATTCTAAGGTCTTTCGTCCATTGGCTTATAAATCCCGGAACAGTTCGAAGTGCTTTGTCAGCCATCTGCCAAGCCAGCTGATGACAGGTCCTATCATCACCACCATCAATGCTGTTACGACGCCTGGCAGCTCTCCGAGTATCCATCCAGTCAGAGTAACCGTCAGGTCAAAGCACATGCGAATTGTCCGAAAGGATATCCCGGGAACCCTTGCAGCAATCAGATACGGAATGGCATCATACGGTGCCGTTCCCATATCCACATCCATATAAAGTGCTGCTGATAAAACAAACAGAATCATTGACGGAATCAATACCGCAATCCGCACACTCCACAGCTGCAACACCTCCATCGGAAGAATGCGGTTCCACAGCCAGGTACAAAAATCTATCGTATAGCCAATCAGAAACATATTAAATAAAGAGCCAAAACCAAAATTTCTTGCTCCAAATATCATAACAATTATCAGCAGAATGATATTCATCAACGCCTGACAATTTCCAAGACTAATATGCAGTTTTGCAGAAAGGGCACGGTTCA
>CAKRRF010000091.1 GCA_934394985.1 uncultured Marvinbryantia sp. | reverse complement strand
AATGCATTTAACAACTCTAAAAAGCGACTCTGAGTATCATCTGTTTCATCACAATGCACATCAACAAGCTTATTATACTTGACAGCCAGTTCGATTGTCTTGTGGACTGATTTTTCACCAAACTCCCTGGCCAGTTCGAAATGTGGGATCGCACCAACACAGTCAGCGCCCATTTTAAGACCTTCTTCTACAAGCTCGTCACCGCCTTTGTATGCGTACATTCCTTCCTGAGGGAATGCAACAATTTGCAGATCAAGAATATCCTTTACTTCATCTCTTACCTCAAGTGCTGCCTTAAGACCTGTAAATGTCGGATCTGTCACATCAATATGTGTCCTGATAGCTTGAACACCCTGCAGCATCTCCTTTTTTATTCCATTGTAAATGCGCTCCTTCATCTGTTCGACAGACATGTGTCCTTTTGATTCACTCCATCGCTGAATTCCTTCAAAAAGAGTTCCTGATCCGTTTTCCTCACCGAGACTTGCTGTAAATACATAGTCAAGATGTAAATGCGGATCTACATACGGAGGAACCACCAGTTGTCCATTTAAATCCACTTCCTCACATACGGTAATTTTTTCATGAGGTATGTCTGCTGATATTTTCTTGATAATTCCATCTTCAACTAATATAGAAACAAGTTCTTTTTGACCTTTTAGTCTTGCATTCTTAAATAATTTTGTGCCCTTCATACTGTATTCCTCTTTTCTCGTTAACAATAATGATTTGTTCTTTACGCACAAATCATAGCATCCTGTCAGAACACAGTCAATAAAATGCAAAATCAACGCTATTATTTTATTCTTGCGTACAAAAAAAGTCAAATCAATTTGTTTGTTACACACAAATTGAGCACAAACCGATTGACGTATACTTAATAAAGCAATATGTGCTTACCACAGCAGCAAATGTGAAACTGCTTAAAATACAGGCAATTGATTATTCCTGGGGAGAGATAGATTTTGTAGCAAAGCCATTGAATGAAATGACATTAACGGAGTGAGTGCACCGGGAGTATATGATATAGATGTTACCGATACAGTTACTGTAGTCTGGACAATATCTTAGGTCTGAGAAAATAGTCTGAGAAAATATATGGTATTGCGTTTGTTGAAAAGGGGGAAATAGTGGTATAATTCTTTTATTGATAAATTTTAATAGTAGGAGGATTATACCATGGAACGAGTAGTAAATTTTTTAAAAGAAGCAGAGACATATTATTTGGCAACAGTGGAAGGAGACCAGCCAAGGGTAAGACCTTTTGGAACAGCACATATTTTTGAAGGAAAACTGTATATTCAGACCGGAAAGGTGAAGGATGTTTCAAAACAGATTCATGCAAATCCTAAGGTGGAAATCTGTGCATTTAAGAATGGAGAGTGGCTCCGTGTAGCAGGAGAACTGGTAGAAGATGATAGAAGAGAAGCAAGACAGTCTATGCTTGATGCTTATCCATCTTTACAGAATATGTATTCAGCAGATGATGGAAATACAGAGGTGTTCTATTTTAAGAATGCGACAGCTACATTTTCATCATTTACACATGAACCGGAAGTAGTGAAGTTCTAAGGATAACATAAAATGGCGAAAAGTCAAGAGTTTAGTAATCTTAAGATGAAACAGAAAGATAAGATTACAGGCTGGCAGATAGATAGCTTATGGCAACAGCAGGTTGCTTTTCAGACTTCGGATTTATCGATATGATAAATATAACGGAGGTGACGATCATGGAAACAAAAAATATTATTTTGAAATTGCGTACAGAAAGAGGAATGTCACAGGACGAGCTGGCAGATAAAATCATGGTAACAAGGCAGGCAGTATCACGTTGGGAAAATGGTGATACCGTTCCAAATACTGATACACTTAAGCTCTTATCGAAAGAATTTGATGTTTCAATCAATACGCTTTTGGGAGAACCCAGAAAGCTGATTTG
>CAKRRF010000090.1 GCA_934394985.1 uncultured Marvinbryantia sp. | reverse complement strand
GTATGGTCTGTAAAAGTAGACCTTGCTCTTCCATGTGCTACACAGAACGAACTTCATCTTGAAGATGCAAAACAGTTGGTAGCTAACGGATGTGTAGCTGTATGTGAAGGTGCTAACATGCCTACTACATTAGAAGCAACACAGTATCTGCAGGAGAATGGAGTGCTCTTTGCACCTGGTAAAGCTGCAAATGCCGGTGGTGTTGCTACATCTGCACTTGAGATGTCACAGAATAGTGAGAGACTGAGCTGGACATTCGATGAAGTAGATGCAAAACTGAAAAATATCATGGTAAACATCTGCCATAATATGGACGATGCTGCAAAACGTTACGGAATGGAAGGCAACTATGTTGCCGGAGCTAACATTGCAGGATTTGAAAAAGTCGTAGATGCTATGACAGCCCAGGGAATCGTATAAGATTTATAAAAAAGCCCCGCAAGCCTTGTGTTTGCGGGGCTTTCTTTTTGTAGAAAGAAGATGATCGAATGAGGTTTAATATTTAAAGTTCAAGGTTTAGGAAAAATTAAAATGAAGCTTATGGATGAAAAAGTAAAGAAACATAACAACCTGGTGGAACGTATGATAGTAGTAGAACAGTCTGTGAAATCAACACATCACAGGCTGGATGAATTGATTGAAGAAAGAGAGGAACATCGGGAATGAAAGATTGGAAGAACTGGGCGAAATGTGCCGGCATCAGAGCGGTGAAGACTGTAGCGCAGACTATGATTGCAACCATCGGAACATCAACAGCACTCGGACAGGTGGATGTAAAACTGGTGGTGTCAGCTTCTGTACTGGCCGGAGTCTTATCACTATTAACCAGTATTGCCGGATTACCGGAATGCAACGGATCAGAACGAAGGGCTTGAGTATGATGAAGGTATCGAACAAACACCGGAAGAAATTGAAGCAGCCAAGAAGCTGGCAGAACAGGAGGTGTAATCATGGGAGTATATAATGTGCATGGTGGACACAATAGGATTGTACCGGGAGCAGGATACTACCTGGATGAAGTAACAGAGGATCGAAAGATAACAGCCGGAGTGATCGCATTACTGCAGGCATCTGGGCATACAGTTTACAACTGTACCGATGACGCAGGAAAAACGGTAGGATCCAATCTTGCAAACATTGTAGCCAAATGCAACCCCCACTCTGTAGACTTAGATATTTCCATTCATCAGAATGCGGCCAAGGTGGATCCGGGAGATGGAAAAACCAAAGGTGTGGAAGTGTTTGTATATAGCACCAGTTCAAAGGCATACAGCGCAGCAGAAAGAGTATGTGCAAAACTGGCAGCACTCGGATTCACGAACAGGGGTGTCAAGATCAGCACTGGTCTGTATGTCTTGAAGCATACGAAATCACCAGCAATGCTGATTGAAGTTGGATTTGTAGACGACAAAGACGATGTGAATCTGTATAACAAGGTTGGCGTGAATGCGATTTGTAAAGCTATCACGGAAGGCATCCTGAACAGTTCAGTTGTATCCACACCGGTACAGACACCAACACCTAAGCCGGCATCATCTAATCCATACAAAACCGGAAGCACCTACACTCTTAAGGCAGATGCTCTTAGAGTACGCACTGGGGCTGGAACCAGATACAGAACAAAAACATATAAAGAACTCTCCGCCAATGCGAGAAAGAACGCCTACAGCAATGGCAATCTTAAGAAAGGCACAAGAGTAACCTGCATGGCAACCAAGATGATCGGCAACGATATCTGGATGCAAATTCCATCCGGCTGGATTGCTGCACGATATGACGGTAAAATATATGTAGGATAAAATACATTGTTGATATTATGCTATGACAGCTCGGAGAATCATTTGAGATTTTTGGACTGTGTGTGGCCCCGCAGATTATTGCGGGGCTTTTTTAATCAGAGTAACGCACAGCGATTTTGTTTATTACGGTTATAGAAGAAATTGTAGAAAAAATTTGAAAAAATCAAAAAAACAGTTGACTTTCCAAAAAACCAATGCTATAC
>CAKRRF010000089.1 GCA_934394985.1 uncultured Marvinbryantia sp. | reverse complement strand
GATCTCAACTGTATGAAGTTTTGAAGGTATATATCTTCAATAAAATATAGGGATATAGTTCAGTTGGTAGAACGTTGGTCTCCAAAACCAAATGTCGAGGGTTCGAGTCCTTCTGTCCCTGTAGCAGACACTGAAAAGCAGAAATGTTTTTCAGTGTTTTTTTATTTTCTTGTATTTGTTCTAACTTCCTAAGAGAAAAAAATTGATGTATGATAAGAGAGAACAGATTTTGATACAGCAAAAGATGTAGAAAAAGGAGAGGAAGTTTTAGCTTATGAGTATGAAATTTATAATGATTGGTTGTGGCTGGCGGGCACAATATTTTCTTCGTGCAACCGAAATACTTTCAGACAGGCTGGAAGTATCAGCAATTGTAATGCATTCTGAAAAACGTGCGCAAGAGATCCGGCAAGAAACAGGGATATTTACAACAACTGATTTGGAAACTGCATTAGAAACAAAACCCGAATTTGCTTTGTTGTGTGTACCAAGAAGTGTTATGAAAGAATGGATTTTGCGACTATGCAAGCTGCAGATTCCCGTACTTTGTGAGACTCCGCCAGGGCAAGATATAGAAGAATTAAATAATCTTTGGAAAGAAGTTCAAATCTTGCATGGAAAAGTTCAGGTTACAGAGCAATATTTTCTGCAACCGTATTATGCAGCGGTTCAGAATGTGATTGACAGTGGGATTCTTGGAGAGATTTCAAATGTATCGATGTCAGCTATTCATGGATATCATGCCGTTAGCATTTTCCGGAAATTCCTTGGAATTGGAATGGAAAATTGTAAAATCAGTGGAAAAACGTATCAATTTCCAGTGACAAAAACAAGAGATCGAGCCGGATGGCACACCTCAGGAGAAATCTTAACCGGAAATCGGGCACGGATTGATATTATTTTTGAAAATGGAAAAGCTGCATTTTATGATTTTGATAATGAACAGTATTTTTCTCCAATACGAAGTCGTTCCTGGGTGATACAGGGAGCAAGAGGAGAGGTTCGGGGAGATCAGATCTGTTACATGGATCATCAGAATCGTCCGGTAAACGAGCAGATGCACAGAGAAGATGATGGAGTTTATAATATAGACGGTTGGAGTCACAGATATATCAGTTTCCGTGGAGAACGAATTTATGAAAATCCATTTCCGGGTGCACGGATAAATGATGATGAAATTGCAGTGACTGATCTCCTGGCTCATATGAGACAATATGTAGAGACAGGAAAAGAGTTTTATCCACTTCGTGAAGGACTTCAGGATGCCTATCTCTCTTTTCTGATGGATGAGGCAGTGAAGAATCCTGGAAAAGAAATTATATCGACAAGCCAAAGCTGGTCTGTCTAAAAAACTATAAAACAAGTAAAAAACACTGAAATTCTATGTAATAAGAAGCATTTTTCCTGAAACAAGGTTGACAATCAGTAAGCGAATACTTATAATTGCATTGTTAAAAAATATTCAAATGCAAAAACTATGATGAAGAGAGTACGCTGACTGGGAGCATCACAGCGAGCCGGGACGGTGGAAGCCGGTATCAGTACCGCTCAGTGGAAAATCACTTCTGAGTTGCAGTTCTGAAACAAAAAGCAGAGTAGATCCGGATCATGATTCTATGAAATGATACAGATATCACAGCTGTTTTCAGAGAGTAGGAGCTGACGGTGTTTCCACCGTTACAGGGAACCGGTATCCGGCAAATGTGTCGCGTACTTCGAACAGGTGGTTAAAACGATTGTTAAAAGCTTTCGTCCTTTTCGGGACGAAGGCTTTTTGTTTTGCAGGAAATTTTATACAATTTTCTGTGAATGATAGAAAAAGGAAAGTTTGATTTTTCTATAATAAATGCGTTCCTGTGAGAATCATAAATAAGCAGAGACAATCTGCGAAGAAAAATGAAAGAAATATAACATGAAATGAGGAGAACAGAATGTACGAAAAAGTTTCAACAAATCTGAATTTTGTGGATCGTGAAAAAAAGACAGAAGAATTCTGGAAAGAAAATGACATTTTCCGCAAAAGTATGGAAAATCGTAAAGAAGGTGAGACATACACTTTCTATGACGGACCGCCTACTGCAAATGGAAAACCGCATATCGGTCATGTATTAACCCGTGTAATCAAAGATATGATCCCGCGTTATCAGACCATGAAAGGAAAAATGGTTCCGAGAAAAGCAGGATGGGATACGCATGGACTTCCGGTTGAGCTGGAGGTAGAGAAATTACTTGGCCTTGACGGTAAAGAGCAGATTGAAGAATACGGTCTTGACCCGTTTATCAAAAAATGTAAAGAGTCCGTATGGAAATACAAAGG
>CAKRRF010000088.1 GCA_934394985.1 uncultured Marvinbryantia sp. | reverse complement strand
TCATCCGTATCTATATTGGACATATAAAAAGAATCATTACAGATGATCTCCGCAGGTACAAATTTATTGATCTCATCAAGAAGTTTCTGAGATTTGTCCACCTCTGTAAGGAAACAGTCACCTGTTGTAATGTCTGCAATAGCGCATCCGAAATGTTCTTCCATAGACACAATAGACATCAGGTAATTATTCTTTGTCTCATCAAGAGCAGCAGCATCCAGTGTGGTTCCTGGGGTTACGATCCTTACAACCTCACGCTTTACCAGTCCTTTGGCTTTTTTAGGATCCTCTACCTGCTCACAGATTGCTACCTTATGTCCTCTCTCGATCAGACGATTGATATAAGTCTCCGCAGCATGATAAGGGACACCACACATGGGTGCCCTCTCCTCTAATCCACAGTCCTTTCCTGTAAGGGTGATCTCCAGCTCTTTGGTGACAAGCAACGCATCATCAAAAAACATCTCGTAGAAATCTCCAAGACGGTAAAATAGAATGCAGTCTTTATATTGTTCCTTTGTCTTGCAGTATTCCTGCATCATCGGTGACAGTCGCATTGTTTGCGCTGAATTCCTTAATTTATGCGGGTTTGAAGCACCAGAGATAGTAGTTTGACCCCCATTTGACCCCCGGTTTGTATGTTGTATGTTATCATTAGTATTCTTCATAGTTTTCCTTTATTCTTTTTCCGGCACTGCTGGAACTTTTCCCTCATCGTATTTTGCAACAAATTTTTTAAATTCTTCTGCTATATAATCCTGTTCCAGATGCGTATAATAATTCGTCATATTCACGCTTGTATGTCCCACAATCTTACTAACAGTAAACGAAGACATATTAGACTCATTCAGTTTGGTAACGAACGTATGTCGAAATTTATGGGGATATGCACTGTAAAGATGCGGTTCCCGATTTTCTTTTTCGGCTAATTCAATTTCCCTTTTTTAATTATATTCATAATACGTGAACATTCCGCTCTGGCATATTGGGAAAGGAATATGCCTCCGGTCTGTGTCGTAAACACAAGATCAGGAAAATCATTCAAAAAAGAATTTCCTTTTCCCTATGATGATCCATTTTTTTCTTTGTCAGCAAGCTGTTTTTTCTCCCAAGAGCGAAAAGCTGTTTCGACGCCATCTGTCATAGGAATCCAACGATAGCTCGCCTTTTTTTTGGGTGTTGTAATCTGTTTAACTGACTCTGGCTCTTCTAATCGATTTTTTCCATCGTCATAATATTTGGTTGTTCTATTCAGTGTCTTATATACACAAATCCGATGATTTTCAAAATCAATGTCAGACCAACACAGTGCAGTAGCCCACCAATCCGCATTCCAGTATTTAAAATGATATAAAACAATTCATAATATCTCGTATTTTTTGCCGTATTAAGAAATGTTTTTATTTCCTCTGGCTTGAGTATTTTGTTCTCATCTTCTACAATTGGCTCAGCCGTTACTTCCTCAGATTTTGATGCTGCAATTCCCTTGCATGGATTCATTGGAATCAATTGATTATCTACCGCGCTTTGAAGTAATTGCTTTACAATTGATAAGGTATGGGTAACTGACGATTCTGCATAGCCATCCGCCTGCATTCCTTCAACCATATTATGGATATGAGCGGGAGTGAGGCAATCAAGCCTCACTGAACCGATAAAATCAGCTCTCCGTTCAAATCCATCTACATACCCACGGACTGTATTTGCTTTAATTCGACCAACCTTATAAAGTTTCATCCATTCATCAAACCATTCAGAAACCTTATATTTCTTCGCTTTATCACTATAGCCCAAAATATATTTTGCTTTTTCTAGATCACGTTTTTTCTTCAGTTTTGCCAAATTTCTATCATATAAATATCGCGGTTTCGGAGAACCGAGTATATAATATTTAGCTTGATAACGTCCATCCTTTCTTTGCGAAAGTCCACTTCCTAATTCTTTGCCTTTCAAAGATTTTCCCATAATGTTTTCATCCTTTCCAGGCCAGATTTCAAGTACATCAGAATATTAACATGTTCTAAAAAAATATTCAAGTGTCCTGTTTCTCTAATCATTGCTCAAATTTTTTCTGGTGTACAAGTGTTCTGCGCCCAATTCGGACGCAGAAATCATTTTCAGCCATTATAGTACGAACTGTTTTTTCAGATAACCCGGTTAATTCACAGGTTTCTTTTACTGAAAGAAGAAGTTTCCCATTTTCCTCCTTTGCATTATTCTTTTTTCTCATGCCCACATTTCCTTTCATATATCAACTTCAATTACTACAATGTACTTTTTTCCCGTAATGCCAATATTTTTTCTATTGCTTCCTGTCTTGTTATTCCTTCTCTTTTGGCCTTTATTGCAATATATTCCTGAGCTAAACTAAGTTCCTTACAACAAGCATTAAAACTTCTATATGCTTTTCCGTGAAAATGGAATTCCCGTTGTATCCGAGCCTGATAAACAGCAATGACCGCTTCTTCAAAAGAACAATTTGTATCTTTCATCCGCTTCTGTACGTACACTGTCCCTTTGGGCATTCTTCTGTAATCGGAATCTGTGCCGGATCTCCATATACAGTTGCGGAGGAAGAGAAAATAATATTTTTCACATTATGTTTTCTCATTACATCAACCAGGGTTAAAGTGCCTGCTATGTTATT
>CAKRRF010000087.1 GCA_934394985.1 uncultured Marvinbryantia sp. | reverse complement strand
ATGCAGGTGTGATTATAGAAACACCTGGATTTATCTCCTATTACAGTGGATTGCAAAATTTAAAGGTATTGGCGGGGATAAAAAATAAAATTGGTAATTCACAGATAAGGGATGCTATGAAACGCGTAGGATTAGATCCGGATTTGAAACTGCCTGTTAAAAAGTATAGCTTGGGAATGCGTCAGCGTCTTGGACTTGCACAGGCTATTATGGAATCACCGTCTGTGCTGATCCTGGATGAGCCAATGAATGGTCTGGATAAAAATGGTGTAGAAGAAATTCGACAGTTATTACTATCCATGAAGAATGATCATAAAACGATTGTGATCGCAAGTCATAATGCAGAGGATATTCAGGTTTTGTGTGATGAAGTGTATGAGATGGAAAACGGAAAATTGGAAGTAAATAGTATAAAACAGCAGATTTAGCAAGGATAGGATGAAAATAATGAGATTGATTATTGCAGAGGGTTTTGCTCTCTGAAATTTTTCTGTATAAAAAGATGCAGATAACATGCATATTCGACTTGATGTAAATTTTAGAAAACCATTTGCAGGTTTCAACTGTCTTATATATGTAACGGAAAATTATAGAGAATTGGTGGACAAACTTATATGAGTGTAATGAATAAGGAAGAATTATCGAAGCTGATCTTGGAAAATCAAAAGGAAATGTATGTCTTGGCTTATTCCATACTGAAAAATCAGGCGGATGCCCAGGATACAGTGAGTGAATGTATCGTGCGTGCATTTGAAAACAGGACAAGTCTCAGGAAACGTGCAAGTGCAAGATCCTGGCTGATGAAGATTCTGTTCAATGTATCCCGTTCGGCAATCACGAAACGACAGAAAGTTGTGCTTTTTGCTGATCCGGAACAATACGAGCAGGAACCAGAAACAGCGGAAGACCATTTATGGTCAGTAATTCTGGAATTGCCGGAAAATGTGCGCGTTGTCATGGTTCTCTATTATTATGAGGGATTTTCGGTAAGGGAGATCAGTACACTGTTAGATATTCCGGAAGGAACGACAAAAACAAGGCTCTCATCCGGGAGAAAACAACTGGCAAAATGGATAGAGAACGGAAAGGAGCGTGGACATGTTATCTGATGAAAAAATGGATCGAAAGATTCGGGAGCATGTAAAGGAGCATCCGGTGATTCTGCCGGAAGATTACCAGATCATGGTGCAGGATCAGATCAGAAATTGTTGTGAAGATGAAGTGCAAATGAATACGAATGTGAAAAAACAGCGAAAAAAGAAAATGGCAGCGGCAGCGTGTATTGTGTTATGCATCGGAGTATGTGGTGCAGGTGGTGTGCGTGCTGGAATGAATTATGCAAAACAGCGTGCGGAGCAGACCTCTGAAAAGGAGCAGGAAGCTTTATGGACGGATGCTGCCAAAGCGGATGCAGATACATTTTCCAGAGAGTTATCACAAAAGGAGCAAAAGCGGCTGAATGAACTGGCAGAGAAATATCAGACAGAAGGTTTATTCCCAGATGGAAGTATTTTTCAGATTTCGGATAAATCTGAAATTGTATCAGATCAGATTTGTTTTCTGGTTCAGAACAGTACCTTTTATCTGCCAGAGAAAGCATTGAATGATGAGCAGATGTTGGAATTGATCGATTTTTATGCAAAGCGGGATTACAGTGTGACAGCACAGGGACAAAAAGATGCAGATGTAGCCAATGCTTCAGCAGATGATGTGACAGAAATTTCCCAAGAGGAAGCGTTAGAAAAAGCATCTACTTTGTTGGAGCAGTTATATGGGATTGATACGGATACACTTGCAGTTGAAACAGAGCATGATCAGGCATCAGACGGAAATGGAGAGACATTTACAACAGATCATATTACTTATCGGGATGAAGCGGCAGGTATTTCCTATATGGTATCCGTAAATCTGCAGAATGGAGAAATAAAGACTGTTTCAGCAGAAAAAGACACTGGTTCAAATTATTCCAAAGAAATAGCGGAAGATGTAGCACAGTACCAGGGACTTTCTTTGGATGCAGAGAAGATGGCGCATGCATATATGGGAGAAAATGCTGTGTGGACTGCAAAACAGATCGAATATATGCGGGATGAAAAGCAGATGCTTGGAACAGGAATCGTAAAGTATATCTTTGTGACAGATGCAGATGCCTGTGTTATAAGTTATAGTTGTGCACAGCAGTATTTCTATCAGGTTCGGCAATTTTCAAAGGACGAGTTAGACAGCTACTTGTCAGATGAAAAAGAGCAGGGGGCATTGAGAAGCCTGGAACAGATAATAGCAGACGTAAAGTAGTGAAAAGTATCATATGAAAATACGACAAAAAGTGGCAGGAAATAAAAACCTTCTGTCACTTTTTGTCGTAGAATAAGCGTTAAGTTTCCTCCCAGTTCAAATCAACGTATATATCTATTAAGAGTCAATACATTCGAGACAGAATGATTCAGTTAAGAGCGGTGTCAGTAGCAGACAATAAGCTCAGTCAGTAAAAAGCAAGGTTCTCTTGCAAATAAACCCATGTGGATATAACAGGAGCAATCCTGTTCATATTAAAAAGAAAATAGTCGGATACCAGAAAGCAGGGCATCATGCTCTGCTTTTTCGTATTCCAAAAAAGAGGAACGAAGGAGGAACAGAAAAAATGAAGATCACAATTCAAAATGGCGAGCTGGAGCAGAAAGTTGGTATTGCGCTCAAAGGTGTAAATGGCAGGAATAGCAC
>CAKRRF010000086.1 GCA_934394985.1 uncultured Marvinbryantia sp. | reverse complement strand
AGTTTCTGAATAGTGTTAAGTGATTTCATTGTAATTCTCCTTAATTAAATGTCTTTTTTACTGAATTTTCAGGTTTCCACTTGGGGTTTCGACTGTGACATTGCTTGCACCTTCGTCAAACACATACAAGTTGCCTTTCTGGTATACACGCGGTCTGTAAGTAGTTTGCCGCTGTTAGTCGTATGCAGGACTTCCGCGCCGCCCTTGCCCACAACAGACTGACTATATCGCTGGAGGTGTAAATCTCAGCAGACGGTACTTTAATCAGCGTCAGATTCACACTCCCGCTGCTTGTGGTGATTTTGGTTGTTTCAGAAATGGTACTGTCTATCGTGACGCCGCCAGAGGATGTACTGCAATCGAGTGTCTTGACCGAAACAGCCCCTATGTCAACTTAACCGGACGAAGCGCTGCATTTGAGTGGCTGAACCGAAAGACTGTTTGCACGGATGGCACCGGAACTGCTGCTCAAATCAACCGTGTCCGCTATTGCGGTGCCGAGTTCGGTATAACCACAAAGGGCCACAATCAGGATGCTGTTCTGATTCAGATCTCCTGCCTTGACAAACGCAGATGTCGTGTGAACGGAAAGGTCAATTCCTTTTGGAACTTCAAGGCTCAAATGCTTATCCGCCGCATTTACTTGAATTTTTGCACCAGATTTACAGAAACGGATTCTCAGCACGCCGTCATCTAAAAGATAGTGCACGGCAATATCCTCAGATAATTCACCGCCGCTTTCCTTGACATGAAGCTCTGAATTACCCGATTCTGTGATTTCCACTTCGCCAGAACGCCAATAAACTTCAAGCTGTTAAACTTAGACAGTGCCTTGATCACATCGATGAACTGAACAAGCACATTTCAGAAGTAGAACAGGAAATCCTTTGTCTCAGTGATAAATACGAGACTGCTTTAAATCTAATAAGGACTGTTGCCGGATTCAATAAGAATCCTATGACTGCTATTCAAGTGCTTTCAGAGATCGGCTGTGATATGTCTGTCTTCCCCACAGATAAACACCTGGTCTCCTGGGCAGGATGCTGTCCTGGAAATGATAAAAGCAACCGCAAAATCAAATCCACTCGGATTTCCCGTGCTGGTTCTTATTTTAAACCAGTTTTGGTGCAAGTTGCAAATGCTTTAATCAAATCTAAGAAACGTATGTAATGTTATTGTTACTTGATTACGCATTCATACGATGCTGTGGTAAAAACCTATTAAAATCTGGCGAAATGCTCCCTGCCCATGCTTATCCACTCTTAAAGAAATTCTCTCACTTAAAGGGAAATTTCCGCTGTCACCATAGCTCTCAATTTTCTTAAAATTCTTTAACAATTTCATCTACCTTCCTATTTTAGCTTTCTATATTCTTCATCACTTACCGGTTCAAGCCATTCATTGGAACTATTTTCGCCCAGAACCTCTATTGCCAGATGAGAAAACCATTCATCCGGTGCGGCTCCATGCCAGTGTTTAACACCTGCAGGAATATTAATGCAGTCACCTGGCTTCATTTCTATAGCTTCTTTACCTTCTTCCTGATAATATCCTCTTCCGGCAACGCATACCAGAATCTGTCCACCTCCACTTTTTGCATGATGGATATGCCAGTTATTTCTGCATCCTGGTTCAAATGTCACATTGAAAATTCCAACCTGCGAAGTAGAGATCGGTGCAAGAAAACTTCTGCCAGAAAAATACTGTGCAAAGCCATCGTTTGGTGCACCGATTGGAAATACCATCTCTTTAGCATGCGCACGCATCGCTTCCTCTTCGTATGGCAAATCTCCTTCGCCTGCTTCCCACACTTCCTTTGCAAGATTAAAAACAGCCCATGCTTTTGGCCAACCTGCATAGAATGCGACATGTGTGATCACGACAGCAATCTCTTTTTGTGTTACACCATGATTTTTTGCATTTTGAAGATGATATTTTTAAAGAAGAATCCGTAATTCCGGAAGCCATCAGAGCAACCACTGTGATGATACTTCTTGTTTTCACTTCGATATCTTGGTTATTCCAGTTTTCACCGAAAAGCACATCATCGTTAAAATGTGCAAACTCCGGTACAAATTCGCCAAGTGCATTTCTTCCTGCTGTCTGTATATTTTTCCCATTTTCTGTATACCTCCATAATACTGTTGTTTATAAAGAGTTTACCCATTCACTGATTTCCTGTTTTGTTCCACAATTTAACAGTCTGCCTTCTGTAATAACTGCGTCTGGTGCAGATGGCTGCAATTCTTTCACACTGTTCCCGAATCCACATCCTCCGGATGTTGCAAAAAGCACAATCTTTTTACCGCCAAAATCATAAGTTTCCAAAAATGTATTAATGATTGTCGGAGCCACATACCACCAGATAGGGAATCCCAGAAGGATCTCGTCATAAGAACTCATATCCATCTCTTTTTTCATAATCTCCGGTCTGTATTTCTTATCACTCATTTCCACACTGCTTCTGGATTTTTTATTCATCCAATCAAGATCAGCCTTTGTATATGGAATTTTCGGCTCAATCTCAAATAAATCCGCCTTTACTTCCTCTGCAATCATTTCTGCAACTTTTTTTGTTGTTCCGCTTGCACTGAAAAATGCGACTAATTTTTTACTCATAATACAAAACCTCTTTCCTTGCGTATTTTTCACAGAAAAAAATAGATGTATAAGATTTACATTCATCTTACACATCTATTTTAAGCTCTATCACTTCATTATGTCTAATGCTT
>CAKRRF010000085.1 GCA_934394985.1 uncultured Marvinbryantia sp. | reverse complement strand
TTTTCTACGCCGATGGTGTTGGTTTCAAAGATATATCGGGTTTGATCGTGGGTCAGGCGGCTTCCTTCCATATGGTTGGAATTGTATGTCAATTCAATCTGTGTTTTATGATAGATCCCACCGGAATATTTACTTGCCTTCTGCTCTTTCAGAATATCCAACAGAGTAATTGGTTCTGCTTTTCTTTTATTAGTACGCTCCGGTTTTTCTGCGTTTTCCGGAATGTTCCATGTCTTGCCGGTAAGAAACGCACCGTTCACACGTCCCTGGGCACAGTAATTTCTAACACTGCGCTCTGACACATCCCACTTTTTCGCTATTTCAGCAACTGAAAGATATCGCATCTATAATCCTCCACCATAAAATTTATCAAAAAACTACGTTAATCTATTACATAGTATACCATATCATCGGCAAAAATATCAACATTTTTCGAGTTTGGCTGTTACATTTTTGCCGTCACGGGATACTTAGGTTTTCGATATTCCATAAAATACACTGATTTACGTAAAAGCATGATTAGGATTGCGTCAACTAATGCTTTGCGTGTACACCTATAAGAAAAAGATCTCTTAATACCATGCGTACTTGGTATTGAGAGACCTTTTTTTCTTAATCACTGATGCATTCGGTACAGTTAACTATAGTTGCTACATCCTTCATTTTTAAGCCAGACTTCCCCAATATATTATTTATATTCTTTGCAAATTGGCCTGCACTCCAATCACCATTGACATATACCAAAATTAACTTGGTTTTAGCTCTTGTGGCTGCAACATAATGGTTATAAACATCTTCTTCACTGGACAGTCTATAGTCAGACACAAACAAAACTACTTGTTCAAACTCCAGTCCTTTCGAAGAGTGAAAGGTAATCGCAATCAATGCCATGTCCAGTGAAATGAGAGAACAGGAATTCACATTAATGCAGATATTAGATATCAGAGAACGCCGTGCCTGTCATCAGAGGGAACTTCTCATGCAGTATCAGAAGCCTCTGTTATGCTTTACAATGAATATTGCAGGTCCTGTAAAGAATTCTCACCTGATCCGTAGAGGATTTCAGGCAGGTCTGGCAGACGTGAAGCTTCAGCTGCAGCGGGCAAAATCTGAGATTCTCTATCAGGAGATCTGGTCCGAAGTGACCGGAAATGAAGCATTCCTGGTGGTGGATATGGATGGATATACATTAAAGTCTCTGGTCTGTGAACTGGAAGATGCGGACGCCCTGGGACGGCTCTACGATATGGATGTACTTCTGCCATCACCGAATGAACTGTTCTTCCCGAAAAAATAGACCGGACTGATCTTGGAAAACCTGCACGGACATGCCTGATCTGTGGCGGTCCTGCAAAGGAATGTGCATCCAGACGGCTTCACAGTCTGGAAGAATTACAACGAAAGACAAAACAGATACTGGAACAGTCCCTGAAGGAACGGGATGCTTCCCGCATTGCAGAACTGGCAGTCCGCTCCCTTCTCTATGAGGTATCCGTCACCCCAAAGCCAGGTCTTGTGGACCGTTTCGATAACGGCAACCACAGAGATATGGACTTTTATTCTTTTCTGAACAGTGCATCTGCTCTCTGGCCCTATTTTTATGAATGTGCCTTTCTTGGGCTGGAATATACAGACGCACCCGTTTCTTCTCTTCCGGAGCTGTTTACAAGGCTGCGTCAGCCAGGGAAATTTGCTGAGAATCGAATGCTCCATGCAACAGAGGGTGTGAACATAAAGGCGCCATTTTCAGTATGGGCATTCTGTGTGCAGCCATCGGTGCTGTCCATTCCGCAACACACTGGATCTTATGAATCAGGAATTTGTAAAAAAGAATCTGTCTCCAGGAGGCAGCGCTGATATGCTTGCCATCTGCTGGATACTGCATTTTGTCAGTCGGGAGCTTTTACTTCTTTAAAAATACACCTGGCTATTGTATACTGTTAGAAAGGGACTTGATATGTATGAAAATTATACAATTTCCAGAATCTACCCAAACGAAACCAGACGTCTGTCTCAGATAGATGCCCTGCTGGATCAGGAAGGTATCCAGAGAGACCGCAATCTGGATTACATCTGTGCCGTTTTTGATGAAATGGATCAGATTATTGCTACCGGAAGCTGTTTTGGTAATACACTGCGCTGTTTTGCAGTCTCAGGAGCACCTCAGGGGGAAGGTCTGCTTGCTGATCTGCTTTCTTACCTGATTGTGGTTCAGTTTCAGAGAGGATATACGCACCTGTTTCTGTATACCAAAACAGATTCTGCCAAATTTTATGCCCGCCTTGGCTTTTATGAAATTGCCCGTGTTTCCAATACCCTTGTGTTCATAGAAAACCAGCGCAATGGTTTCTCTGATTATCTGGCCAGACTTTTCGTTCCGGAAGATGACAGGCATCATGGTGCTATTGTTATGAACGCCAATCCATTTACACTGGGACATCAGTATCTGGTAGAAACAGCCGCCGCCAGATGCGACATCTTACATGTGTTTGTACTCAGCGAAGATGTTTCCATTGTTCCTTTTTCGGTTCGTAAAAAGCTGGTAAAGGAAGGCTGTTCTCATCTTTCCAATGTGGTAGTTCATGACAGTGGCTCTTATATTATCAGCAATGCCACGTTTCCAAGTTATTTTCTAAAAGAAGAAAACACAGTCATTCGTAGTCATGCGCTGCTGGATCTTGTGATTTTTGAAAAGATTGCTGCTTCCATGCATATTACAGACCGCTATGTGGGGAAAGAGCCCACCAGCCAGGTGACCGGCATTTACAACACCATTATGGCAGAAGAACTGCCAAAGGCAGGCATCTCCTGTCATATTCTTCCACGAAAAGAAGCTGACGGCCAGGCAATCAGTTCTTCTACCGTCCGCCAGTGTCTGCAGCAGGGAGATTTTGATCTTCTTGGCACTCTGGTTCCGAAATCTACTTACCGATATTTTACTTCTCCCGAAGCCACACCGGTTATCCGGAAAATTCAAAATTCCGGTAACGTCATTCACTATTGACAGAATGCTGTCAGCAATGTTAAAGTAACTCGTTTGATTATCCTCTGTAA
Source organism: uncultured Marvinbryantia sp. (assembly GCA_934394985.1). Lineage (GTDB taxonomy): Bacteria > Bacillota > Clostridia > Lachnospirales > Lachnospiraceae > Marvinbryantia. The sequence goes on along the minus strand of CAKRRF010000085.1, from coordinate 74 downwards.
AGGAGTATGTACATGAATACAAAAGATCAGGCAGCTTTACCTGCATCACAAATTTTCAAAGAATATGTCATTAT
>CAKRRF010000084.1 GCA_934394985.1 uncultured Marvinbryantia sp. | reverse complement strand
TGGACTGATTTTTCACCAAACTCTCTAGCCAGTTCGAAATGAGGGATCGCACCAACACAGTCAGCACCCATTTTAAGACCTTCTTCTACGAGTTCATCTCCACCTTTGTATGCATACATTCCTTCCTGAGGGAATGCAACAATTTGCAGATCAAGAATATCTTTTACTTCATCTCTTACCTCGAGTGCTGCCTTAAGACCTGTAAATGTCGGATCTGTCACATCAATATGTGTCCTAATTGCTTGAACACCCTGCAGCATCTCCTTTTTTATTCCATTGTAAATGCGCTTCTTCATCTGTTCGACAGATATGTTTCCTTTTGATTCACTCCATCGCTGAATTCCTTCAAAAAGAGTTCCTGATCCGTTTTCCTCACCAAGACTTGCTGTAAATACATAGTCAAGATGTAAATGTGGATCTACATACGGAGGAACCACCAGTTGTCCATTTAAATCTACTTCCTCAGATACGGTAATTTTTTCATGAGGTATGTCTGCTGATATTTTCTTGATAATTCCATCTTCAACTAATATAGAGACAAGTTCTTTTTGACCTTTTAGTCTTGCATTTTTAAATAATTTTATGCCCTTCATACGGTATTCCTCTTTTCTTGTTAACAATAATGATTTGTTCTTTACGCACAAATCATAGCACCCAGTCAGAATACAGTCAATAAAATGCAAAATCAACGTTATTATTTTATTCTTGCGTACAAAAAAAGTCAAATCAATTTGTCTGTTACACACAAATTGTGCACAAACCGATAACTTTATCTTAATATCTTTTACAATTGGATATTTGTTGAGCAAGGAGAATGAAAGAGAGTTGGCACCAGTTCATTTGATTTCATTTTTGACACAAAAAATGCTTCTGATGGCCATTTATGAACGATGGAATGAAGTGAAAGTATCTGATGCGGCGAACCGAATGGGAGTGTCAACAAAATCTGCAAGCAGGTGTTTTGATGAAATGGAATATTTAAATATTGATGTGTTGGGCATGAAAGGTAAATCAAGAGTTAGCAATATTCCGGATGACCGAAAACAATTATGGCAGCAGATTGAGAATATATTAAGAACTCCGATGATTCGAAGATTTGTTCTGAGAGAATATATTAATTTAGAATGTGGAGAAAAGACATGGAAGGATTTAATTGCTATTTAATTTTTTTACGAGACGTCTCTTCGGAGGCGTTTTTGGGGAGATGGAACAAATATGTTTAAAGGTTGTGTTAGGATAATATAAAAGTTATTGAAAATAAGGAGGATATAAGATGAAAAAGACTATTTTAGGTATCGGATTTGGGTTGGTATTGGTACACATTCTTTTCTGGTTTACGGTTAATGCTGAAACACCTGAGGTATTCTATAATTATCACTGGTATAATTATATCGTTCTTGTACCAAGCATATTTATTGATTCGGTAAAAGCAGTGGCTCACGGAGAATTAGAAGCATTGGCAGAAGTCAGTTTTGTAGTAACTGCATTTATTGCAGGTATTATGGCAGGTGATAGAAGTGGTGGCGTGTTGAATACAATGTGGCATGTAGTAAAATATATGCTTGGATTATTCCTCTTCTGGGTTTTAATTGTAGCTACCATCCTGATTGTGAAAGAAATTTACGAAGCGTTTATGAGCATTGACCTGCTTAAAGTTGGAATGTTAATTATTATATTCGGATGTTTTGCTCCAGCAGAGAAAATTGTTGTCATTTTGTTGGATGATTGATATAAAGAATAAGACTATCTGGAACAGTGCAGTGAAGTTTTACAGGAAGAGTATTGTGACACAGGAGGGATATGTACCGCCGGAGGAATATAATGCGGATTTCGAAGGTGTTACATTGAAGCCTGAGGATTATTCCGATATCGGACAAGCAAAGGTTTTTGTGCGTGAGTATGGCGAAGAGCTGAAGTACACCAGTGCAACAGATTTCCTTAGATTTGATGGTGACTGTTGGCGTGAGGATAAGCAGTTTGCAATCGGCGCGGTTGAGGGATTCTTGGATCTGCAGCTTCAGGATGCAATGGATGAGGTTGCCAGAGTAGAAAAGGCATTAGAGGATGCCGGTGTGCCAAAGGCTTCCATACAGGCAGGTCCGAAGGAGCTTCTGAAGGAAGTGGACGGTCAGCTGTTACCGCTTGTTTATATGCTTATGGGTGTGCAGACATATCTGAAGTTTGTACAGAAAAGACGTGATTATAAGTACATTGTTTCAGCGGCGAATACTGCGAAGCCGATGATCGCAATTTCAGTCAGTGACCTGGACAAGGATGAGAACGGGTTGACCACCGTTCCTATGCAAGACAGGGGAAATTAGAAATTCCTACAATTCATGAGGGTGCAGATGCAAGAAAAATTGATGAGAAGTTTCAAAATGGACAGGTACAGACAGCTTCATGGAAAATAGAGGAAAACCAGATCATAAAAAGACAAAATGCACTGTTGAAAAAGATACAGACCAGTTTCGGAAAAGTGTCTGGTGCATTATCACAATGGAAGGAGCGATTGAATGACCTTAGAAGAAAGCCGGGAAGTCATTCCCATGATGGAGTCAATGATAAACCAGATCGAGGAACAGCAGAAGCTTATGGCAGAGATGGTACAGGAATTGCAGAAACGGGACAGGTAGCTTCTGTCCTTTCAGGAGCAGAACCAGAGTTTGCAGACCTTAAACAGCGAGTTATCCGAGCTGCTGAATCTTTTGCCAGATACAGAAGAACTGCTCTCCCAGATCGAACAGCAGAAAAACAGGATCAACCAGTTGGAAAACGAGAATCAGCAATGGCAGGAATTAACGCAGAAACTGAACATAGAGAACAGCTTATTGCTGAAACAGAACAACGAATTGCTGACCTTAAACAGCAGATAGAGAAAGCGAGGGCGCACGAGGTCCGGTGGACCTCGGCTTTGCGCGGACCGAAACGGAGTGAAGATATAGATGAGAGAATGCGTAAACTCAGAAAACGTCGGGCAGGTGGAAGAACTTCTGCTGATGACGGAACAGATGCAGGACGAACTGGATCAGAAAGACCAGACAATCCTGGAACTGAACAGACAGCTAAGCAGATCGCTGATCTTGAACGAGAAATTGAACAGCGAAAACAGAGCCGAGAATATCGAAGCATTGCGGACAAGATTAAGGCAAACAGAGGAACAATTAACCAGCGAGACAGACAGCAGGAAAAGAGCCGACGCAGAAATCGTGGCATGGAAATTTAAGTACGAAAAAGCGGAACAGGAAAAACGCTATGCACAGACACATCAAAAGACGGTAGAGGTGCCTGTTGAGAAAAAAGTGCCTTATGAGAAATGCGATAACTGTGACCGCACTGCTTACCGGAAAGCAAAAGAGAAATGCGATAACCGAAAAATTCAGTTGGAGAAAAAGTATAAAAATATGACGATAGGTTATGAAAGTATCCTGTTCCTGCTGACATGGTACAGCATAGCAACTACACTGTTCGCTGCTATCCTTTCTCCTG
>CAKRRF010000083.1 GCA_934394985.1 uncultured Marvinbryantia sp. | reverse complement strand
GTTTTGTAAGAGGATACGCTTCCCAGGGCATGCTGGATGGCTGCCCTTCTCAGGTAAGAGGGCATCTTTGGAAAGCGGATGTCAAAATCAAAACGTGCCTGATTCTTTTTCGTTGTATGTATCAGATGTTCTGCTTCATTGAAACGTTTCTTCGCTTCAAAAATCCCTTCCAGTTCTTCCCATACCTGCGCGTAAATATCTGTCAGATAGCTGACAGCAGACCTGTAGATATCCAGTGTCTGACGGATTGGGATATTCTGTTTTCGTAATTCTACACCATAACTGGATATGATTTTCATATCTGCTTCTTAACCTTTCTATCTTATACTGATACAAATAAGTCCTATTTGTTCTGATATTTTCTATTATACTCCTTATTTAGTCCAATAAAACTCCCTCTATTTATATTTTTTAGAAAAAACTTGCACGTCTAACTCATCACTGAAATAACGAGAATGCGACGCACAATCATTCAACCTTTCATTTTCTCATTGGCATATTTCAGTAATTCGTTATCCAGACTGTCAACTTCCAGATAAAAAATATCCTTTTTAAACAGTGTTGCAGTTTCATATATGCAAGCTGTTTCCATATCCACACAGTTCAATTCGATTTTTTCATTGTTATACGATTCTACATAACCAGTGAGTAATTCATCTGGTTTAGTACTGCAGGAAACCGTAATTATTTTCTTATTCTCCATCGCATATTCCAGTAACTCAAGCAATGTTGGATGATTCTTAAATGGATTGGTTAAAGATACATTCTCCTGTTCTCTCCAGTATTCCAAATATAACTGCATTTTTCTTAAATACTGTGTACTTGATTTTACCTCGCTGATATAGCTACTTTTTATAAAATGTAACCCATCGTTCTTTCCCTGAGCATCATAAGACCTGAACAGAATACTATCCTTGTTTTTCGATAGAATTTTACCGACACTGAATCTTTCTTCACTGCCACTATAAATTTCTAACAGTTCATCATTGATTTTATATGTATCGAAGTTCATGCTGTCATCTCCTGCTGAAAATTTTTACTTCTTTTTATTCTTCTTCGCATATACCAGCAACAGTATAAAGAAACAAAGGTTCAACAATCCTCCGATTATTTCAAAGATACTGCCTGCAAGCGAATGATAATATCCCAGAAACACTCCACTGAATATCAACAGTTCCCCTACTACGATTAACGCAATCAATATTTTCTTCATTGCTCTGTTCCTCCTTACCTGATATCAATCCATATCTTCTCTCCAACAGATTTCCATGCAGAGTCATCTGAAGCATCATAGACTTTGCCTTCTTCCTCGGCATAAGTATCATCATCTAAATTATATGTTTCAGTAACGCTGCTTTCCATTATATCATCGGATTTCAGATAAAGCTGTAATTCCAGGTATTCGCTGTCAGGATCGGGAATCTCCGGTCTTTCATCATCTCCTGCACTTCCATAAGTTCTCCAGAAATCTGTCTTGAATTTCCAGTTACGACTTATGGCTTCCGTTTCTGCATCATCCTTCAGTTCATACCGCACTTTGTTTCCTTTGCTGTCCGTTCCACGCAGCTCAACTTCATACTTCTGGAACAATTTTTCCGGCACGTCTGCCGAGATACTGCTCTGTAACTTATTCAGGAAAATATCTTTCAGTGTCACCGTACCTTCTTCTGTCTGGACAGAAATATTTTCCAGTTCTTTATCCGTTGTCTGATTCAGGATTTTCTCCCGTGAAATGTTGAAATCAAATGTAAATTCTGCTAATGATTTTTCCCAGTCATCATAGTCAAAAGCATTGAGTACAAGATGCACTTCCGGATTTTCTCCGATATCTGTCGGTGCATGAAAGCGGTACTCCTGTACACGGTCATATTCTTTTTCATCGTTGTCAGCATCTGCGTCTAATAAATCATCTACAGCATAAGGAGAATACTCCGCATTCATATATTCATCCAGTTTCTGTCCGTTTACTGTAGTTTTACCCATATCAAGTGTGATTCCCGTATTCTTAAAAGATGAAATCTTCGCAGTTTTCTCCTGCTCATTCTTTTTGGAATTATCAATTTCTGCATGCACCCTGAACAGCAAAACACCCTCATCCAGAACAACTTCTTTTATGTTTGCAGTGATCCCATGATCCGTCTGGGAAATGTTTAAAGCTTCCGTATATGGCTCAATTTCCTTTTGAAATCCCAAAGTTTCTCCTATGGATAAAGCAAGATTTTTAATCGCAGCCTGTACTTTCGGATTCGATAAAACCGTTGAAATCAAAGCCAGGATCACACAGGCAGCCGCCAGTTTGCTCCAAAATGATGCTATCCAGACATTTTTCTTACCTTTCCATTCTCCCTCTGATTCACTGATATACTTCGGATCAATATTGCCAAATCCTTTTGAAAAATCGAATTTCTTCATAAGTGTTTTCCTTCCTTTTTTAAGATATTCAACAACTTTTTCCTACTCCGATACAGGTTCATTTTCACACTTCCGACAGACATCGCATGCCTCTTGGCAATCGCCGCAACAGAATCAAAAAACCAGTATCTTCTCACGAAAATATCTCTGTCCTCTGCGTTCATTTTTCCAAGAAAATCATTGATGATCTCCAGCAGTTCTTTCTCCGCCAGCTGATCCTCAATAGTATAAGTAACACTTAACTGATCCATTTCTCCCAGGACATCTGCCATGTGTAAATCCGGACGCCTGTCTGCATATTTTTTGCGCAGACGATCTATGCTTAAACTCCTTGTGATCCTGCCGCAAAAATATGATAACACAGAAGGCTTCTTCGGCGGAATCAGCGACCAGACCGAAAACCAGGTATCATTCAGGCATTCTTCCGAATCTTCTTTATTTGTAAGCAGATTCCAGGCAATCTTGTAACAGTATGGATGATACTTGTCGCTCAATGCTTTAATCGCATGCTCATCCCTTATCTCAAACAAAGATATGATCTCATTGTCTTTCATTTGCGGGTTGTCCTCCTTGTTCTGTGTTTCGAAAGAAAATATCCTCTACATACTATATATATCGTAAAAAATTCCTGAAGGTAACAAAAAGGCCAAAAATCTTTTGCAAGATTTCCAGCCTTCTGCTTTTTTATTCTATATCTTTTTGTAATCTGTTCATTCTACAATATCTATCTGGCACGCTTTCATGGCCTTCAGTGCAGTCTCATGACTTTCCGGTGTCACTCCTGCGCAACATGCAGCATCTACTATGATTGGAACTTCAGGAAGGGCTGCTTTTACCAGGAGTGCATTGGAGATCACACAAATATCTGTACAAAGGCCAATAAATGTAATACTGCTTATCTCATCATCAATGTTCAGCGCCACCAACTCATCTGCCAGATCTGTAGAGCCAAAAGTTTCCCTATCAATTGGTTCTGTTTTTCTTAACTTATCAAGTTCGCTTCTGATCTGCCAGCCTTCTGTATCCCGGATGCAATGCGGCACCGGAAGTTTCTTTCCCGTTACTGAAAACTTATAAAAAGTTATAAACTTCTATGTTCCATTCCTACTTCAACGAGTATGCTTTTGATGA
>CAKRRF010000082.1 GCA_934394985.1 uncultured Marvinbryantia sp. | reverse complement strand
TCACTGGCTCCGCTCTTCTCAGCCAGTTCAGAAACATTCATTTCCACCGCCTGATTGGGATTTTCTGCTATATAATCCGCCACTTTACGCTCTGCCAGAAACATCTCGTCCTTTAAACGCCCTATTGTTGTTAAAACTCGTTTATCCATCTTTTTTACTCTCCGCATTCAAAGGATGCTTGAACTATCATAAAAATGCATTTCACCATTTTTTCTATTTTTCTATATTTTTTCTCTTCTGGTGAAATATTTTTTCAAGTGCCTTTATTCTAGTGCATCCTCTTTGTTTTGTCAATACTTTTTAAGTTTTTCATTTATTGTTTCTATTTTATCGTTATTTTGCACAACGTAATCGTCTATTATTCTTGCACATTGTCTCTTGATTTATTTTACCCAGTTCTTTTTTGTTACAATTATACAATCCTCTGTTTTTTATCATTCAGGTAGCCTGGCATGAAATAATTTTTCATTTCAAATCATGCGCTCATGAGATCTTCTGCGTAATTCTGATCCATAAAAGCTGATATAGAAAAGACAAAAAGGCGCAACCGCAGTCACGCCTTTTCTTTCACACCTATTCTTATTTTAATCCTCAGATTTTCTGAATCAGATCATACAATACCTGTACCGCCTTGGAGAACGCCTCATATTCGGTATGTTCTACCGGGCAGTGACTTCTGCCTTCTTTACTTGGCACAAAAATCATAACCGTATCAATAGACTGTCCGATTGCCAGTGCATCATGTCCTGCACCGCTTGGCATTCTCTTGTAAGAGTATCCCATATCTTTGCAGCTTTCTTCCATAATATCCAGCATATCTTTACTTAAATGTACCGGTGTAATCGTCAGCTTTCTGTCTACACTGTAAGAAGCTCCCGTGGACTGTGTCTCTTTGTCCAGCTCTGCCATAATCTGAGAAGCAATCTTGTTAATGATCTCATTCTCTGTAGATCGGATATCGATACTGAAGTCCACAGACTGTGCTACTACATTCATGGCGCTTGGCGTTACCTTCATGTAGCCAACCGTTGCTACTGTTCCCGGCTTCTCTGCTCTTGCCATATCGCCAATCTTACTGATTACTTTTGTGGCAATATCCACCGCATCCTGACGCATATCCATCGGTGTGGTTCCTGCATGGTCAGAACGGCCATTTACCGTGATCATATATCTCTGAATTCCAACGATACAGTCTACCAGCCCCAGTTCAATATTTGTCGCATCCAGTACCGGCCCCTGTTCGATGTGCAATTCAATGAAATGTCCGATGGAGCCTTTCGGCCACGCCGCATTACCCAGATTTTCTGGAATCAGTCCATAGGCTTTCATGGAATCATACACAGAAATATCATCTTTATCGGTAAAATGTTTGCACTCTTCCACTGTCATCTGGCCAAGCATACATTTGGATCCAAAATAACCGGTTCCAAAGCGGCATCCTTCTTCATCCATAAATGCAGCTACCACAAAATCACATTCCAGATTTTTCCCTTCGTTCTGAAGCATTCTTGCCAGCTCTACTGCACAGATCACACCGGCAATTCCATCATAATTTCCGCCATTATATACGGAATCATAATGAGAACCAGCCATAAGACATGGCAGACTTCTGTCTTTTCCCGGAAGTACACCAAATACATTTCCCACGCAGTCTTCTCTTACTTCCAGACCTGCTTCCTTCATGATTTTTTTCAGGTATTCCGCTGTATCTCTGGTCTCTCTGGTAAATGGCATTCTGGTACAGCCTTTTCCAGGCGTTGCAGTGAAATTTTTCAGGAAATCCAGATCATCTGCTATCTGTGTTGTTACTTTCTTTAAGTCCATATTCTTTCTCCTTGGGTGATTAAATTTCTATCTGGCAAAAGCGGACCCATATCCTCTACAGATCCGCTTTGCCCCAACATCTTATCTATTGATTTTCATAAGAAACTGTCTTTTTCTCATCGTATACATCTTTATCAAAAACGCCACATACCTTTGATACAATCATACCAACCATAACATCTACGTCTACATTCATCAGTGTACGGAACATACCGGAGAACCAGTCAATACCAATCAGAATGGCAACTGCTTCTGTCGGAAGTCCCATTGTTGCAGCAAAGAAAGTATAAGTAACTACCATTCCGCCCGGCACTACAATCGTACCCATGCACATCAGACATGCCAGCAGGACGGTCATGGCAAACTGTGACATGGTAAATGTCATACCGGTTGCCTGACTCATAAAGAGCATAGCGAGTACATAACACTGTACCGCTCCACAGCTGTTCATGGACATCGTAATCGGACCTACAAAATCAGACACTTTACGATCCACACCAAACTTGGTTACCATATCTTCCATCTTGGTTGGCAGACAGATTGCGGAAGATGTGGTAGTGATTGCCATCATAGACATCTTGGAATACTTCTTTGGCATCTTCGCAGGGCTGACACCACAGAATGCTGCCGTAAACGGTGCATAAATAACAAACTGAATCACATCACCAATCAACAGACATCCCAGAAACTTCAGCATCGGGAAAATAACTGCAAATCCGGTACCGCCTGCCACGTCTGCCAGCAGACAGAAAATACCGATTGGCGCGAGGTTCATAACGATCTTGATAATATTCATAATCACACCGTTAATCGCTTTAATCAGATCCATAACCATGTCGTTACCGCTTGTTCTGCCATATGATCCGGCACAAACACCAAAGAAAATGGAGAACAGAATACATGGCACCATATCCCCATTTGCCATAGAACTGAAAATATTGGTCGGTACAAAATTCGTCAGTGTCTCGGTGATACTTGCTGTTGCCACTTCTACTGCAGCAGCCTCAGTACCAATCGTCACGCCCACACCCGGTTTTACAATCAGACCAAGGGCAAGTCCCAGCCCAGCGGAAATCAGGGTAAATACAATAATACAGATAAAGGTTACCAGGCCCATCTTTCCTGCGCCCTTTCCTTCAATACCGCCGATCGCAGCAGCTACTGATGTCATAACCAGACATACAACAGACATCTGAATCAGGCGAATAAAAATCGTTCCGATAAACTTCAGGTTCGATGCCCATGGTCCTGCGATGGATCCAAATACGATTCCGGCAAGTGTTGCAATGATAATCCATGTTGTCAGTGACAGTTTCTTAGTCTTCATGCTCTTTCCTCCTAAATGTACATATCACACTATCTGGGAGCGTCCCAAGGTCATGTACTCATCGCTGTGCAAGCACAGATGTGTACAGACCTTTGTCCACTGTAATGATACATAGAAAAACGGTGACCTCAGGTTCTCCCCAGCAGAAATGACTCTGACATCTCTGCTGCGCTGATCCGTCTCCTTCGACCAATCAGACGCGTGTTAAAATCTTCCGTTACCGTTTCCTATATCGTGTGTTTTTCTATTGGACATTATATAATAAAAATTTTATAAAAACAACCGGAATTTAATCGTTATTTATTTATCAAAGTGTTGAATTTTCCTTTATTTACAAGGTTTTTTCAGATTTACACATTAAACAGTCCAGTAAAATTCATTAAAATTGGAAAACTTGACATTCTATTTTTTCTTTTATATAATTACCATTGTTAATTATCTGTGATAACTATATAGCATGTATGAAAGGAGCCAATTATGACCATTGAATTATTAAAGCGCATGATGGACGCCTGCTATCAGGCTAAGCGTATCCGCGATATGCTCCCGCCTCTGCCAGATGGCGTAACTTCTTCTTATATTCAGTATCTGGATATTATCGAAGCTATGCAATATGAGGGACTTCAGGCGAAAATCTCAGACATAAGTGACCGTTTATCCCTGCCAAGACCAGGTGTCACCAGAACCGTA
>CAKRRF010000081.1 GCA_934394985.1 uncultured Marvinbryantia sp. | reverse complement strand
TTGCACCTCCTTGTGGTCTCTGGCCCCTTTCCGAAAAAGGAGCAAGGAATTGAAATATATCACGAATATATACTTTACCATAGTTCTTCTGATAAAGCAAGCGATATTTCTCTTTTTTCGCGCTGAAAGCCTATATTTTGTGGGCTTTTACAATACTATGCCTCTTTCTTTGTCAGACCTTTGGTATTTTTTTCTACCAGCTTACGGGATACCATGACCTGATGCCCGCAACCCATACATTTCAGGCGGAAATCTGCTCCTACTCTGAGGATTTCCCATTCCTGACTGCCGCACGGATGCGGCTTCTTCAGTTTTACAATATCACCCACGTCATATACCAAATGTTCCATTCTTTTCTCCTGCAAATTTTTGTTTTATTTTATATCCATACTTTCAAATACTTTTCCGATGCTGTCCTGGATCACCAGATCTGCATTCTTATCCCGGGATGTAACGCTTTTATTGATTACTACCAGATGTTTTCCGCGGAAATAATCTATCAGCCCTGCTGCCGGATAAACTACCAGGGATGTACCTCCGATAATCAGTACCTCCGCGTTTGCAATATACTCCACGGACTTTTGCAGGGTATCGTTATTCAATCCCTCTTCATATAGCACTACATCCGGCTTAATGGTTCCTCCGCAGGAACAGGTCGGCACGCCTTCGGAATGAAGCATATACTCCGCATCATAAGCCTTATGACATTTCATACAGTAGTTGCGCAGTACGCTTCCGTGAAGCTCTAGCACCTCTCTGCTGCCCGCTGCCTGATGAAGACCGTCAATATTCTGGGTAATCACTGCCTGCACATGGCCAGATGCTTCCCACTGAGCCAGACGCTTATGAGCCATATTTGGTTTTGCATCCAGGCAAAGCATTTTTTTCTTATAAAAACGATAAAATTCTTCTGTATGGTACATAAAAAAACTATGACTGAGAATCGTCTCCGGCGGATAATCATATTCCTGATGATACAGACCGTCTACGCTTCGGAAATCCGGAATGCCACTTTCTGTAGACACTCCTGCTCCTCCGAAAAACACGACTTTATGACTCTCCTGAATCCAGCTTTGTAACGTTTCGATCTCTTTTTCCATATTCCTGTTCCCTCTTTCTGCTGCTTATTACTTTGCAGCTTCCGTTTCTGCCTCCGTCTCATATCCTCCGGTTTTTGGCACTGCCGCATAGGTCCTGACACGTTTTCCCTGTACGATAAATCTGGTTGCCTCATTTCCGGTGCAGGTTGACAGGGTCACAATGGTATCTGTATAATCCACATCCACACCGGTATCATAAAGAGCCTGATCCTCGCACCGATAAATAAACTCCTGAAAATCTTCTTTATCCCGGAAGGTTATCTGATAATTGGTACTGTATTTATCTACCTCGGCGCAGGAGAAAATCTCATATTTGTAGATACGGGTCGGTGTATAAATCCAGAAATAAGGGCTGGTCTGGTACACTTCTTTATCCCGGTACTTCTTCAGGCTTCCGAACATGGAACCATTTTTCATATTGTGCCCGTATACCACGCTGTTACGCTGTCCGAAATTACGTTTATTCATATAATCCAGGAAGATTGATCCGGCAAAGTTGTCCGTCTTCTGGAAGGTACGATGCAGATAATAGTCATTGTCCTCCCCCTGTACAATCGGATAAGTGATCGTATCCACTGCTTCCATCTCCAGCCATCCGATGACATCTGGGTTGATCTTCTGAAGACTTTCAAAATCAATCGGATTTTCCATACTTTCAAATTTACTGGTTCCACCATGCTCTGTCAGCTCTGCATCGCCCCATTCATCTCCCATGGTATCATTTTCTTCCATGGTATCGTCCAGGCCTTCTGTGATCTTCTGATGGTCCGCATACTCCTCCAGCTTCGCATACTCATCTACTCCGGTTTTATAATTCAGATAAATCGTAATCAGATTCCACGCCGCAAAAGCGAACACACCGATTGCAATTAGCAGAATCAGTGTACTGATCACATTTCCAATTCCGCCCTTTTTCTTCTTGTTCCTTCTTCCCATAAAACTGCCCCTTTCTGCTGCACTTTACAATACATGTTCTCATTACACCCGCCTGCGGTTCTTCCTGCCACTTTCTGACTTTTTGCTGGTTCCCAGCTTCTGATGGCGGCTCAGAGGATCTTCTTCTGTGATTTCTCTGGCCTCCACCTTCTGGGTCGGATTATATATGCCAGGAAGGATAACCGTAAAAGTAGTGCGTTCCCAGTCACTGGCTGCTTCTATGATACCACCGTGAAGCTCCACGATTCGTTTGGCAATGGACAGCCCCAGACCTGAGCCACCGGTCTGACTGGATCTGGCATTGTCCACCCGATAAAACTTTTCAAAAATCAGCTTCAGATTCTGTTCCGGTATCTCATGCCCCTGATTCTTAAAGGTGATCACAATATCTGTACCCTTTGCCCTTGCTTCTATCTCAATCTCTGTATCCGTGTAACTGTAAGCAATCGCATTTCTTAAAAGGTTGTCAAAGACTCGGGCCAGTTTATCCGGGTCCCCCATCACCATCAGATCATCATCCGTCTTTACCGAACAGGTCAGATATTTATCCCGTAGGACCCCATAACTCTCATCAGCCAGCTGTTCCAGCAGAAATGACAGATTCAGCTGTTCCTTCTCCAGAACAATATCCTGAAGATTAAACTTGGTTATCTCAAAAAATTCATTAATCAACTCCCGCAGTCTGGATGCTTTTTCAAAGGTAACATGTATATACTTTTCCCGTTCTTCCTCCGGCATGGATTTTCTCTGATCCAGCATGGTCAGATAAGCAATCACTGATGTCAGCGGTGTCTTCAGATCATGTGCCAGATATACTACCAGGTCATTCTTTTTCTGCTCACTGATCGCCGTCTCCATTTCTTTACGTTTCAGAGTGGCCCGCAGTGCCATCAGCTTATCCTCCAGAGGCTTAAGCTCCGGCACCAGCACGATCTGTTCATCGTCTTCTCGCTGGATAGCATCAATCGCTGCCTCCACACTGCTGAGATAATGTAACATTCGCTTTATCAGCAAATTGTAAAAAATCAGGAACAGAATGATAAAGCCAAGTACCAGAAATACGGTCTTATGATCCATGAAAATTCTTCCATACCATTCATTCGCCAGCTCGGGATCCATTTTCATTCCGGCAAAGATCCCCATCATAGCTCTGGTAAACAGTCCCTGAAACATGCCGTCAATGAAAAAATGGACAATCCCCTCCCCTATGAGCAGTGTCAGAAGTGCCACCAGCCCTGTACGAATCAGAATTGTCCTTTTTAGCTTCTTATAGTTACTTTTCAACCTTGTATCCAACTCCCCATACGGTCTTTATAAAATCGGTTTTTCCCATAGAGCCTCCCATCTTCTCCCGAAGATGTCGGATATGTACCATCACCGTATTGTTGCTCTGTTTATAATATGTCTCATGCCATACCTGTTCAAACAACTGCTCTGAGCTGATTACCTGTCCACGGTTCTCACAGAGAATCCACAGAATATCAAATTCAATGGGTGTCAGCGTCAGCTCCCGCTCATTAAACTGGCATTCGTGGGTGCTGCGGTTCATCACCAGGCCACCGAAGTCTATGATATCCTCCTGTGGCTTATTGCCTTCATTATACTTTGTCACACGGCGCAGCTGTGCCTTTACCCGCGCCATTAGCTCCAGGGGATTAAATGGTTTCTCAATATAATCATCTGCCCCCAGCGTCAGTCCTGTGATTTTATCCATGTATTCTGTCTTTGCCGTCAGCATGATCACAGGAAACATATAGGTTTCTCTGATCTTCTGTAAAATCGTAAATCCATCGATGTCCGGAAGCATAACGTCCAGAATGGCAAGAGAAGGATGCTCCTTCTCCACCGCTTCCAGCGCCTCTTTGCCATTGTAGCACTTGACTACTTCAAAATTCTCATTCTGAAGATACAGTCCGATGACGTCGGCGATTTCCCGTTCATCATCTACTACTAATATTTTATCTGGCATAATGTCCTCTT
>CAKRRF010000080.1 GCA_934394985.1 uncultured Marvinbryantia sp. | reverse complement strand
GATACTTGGCTTGTTCCAGTCGAGACAGACCCATTCAAAACGTCCGCAGCCACGTTCCACTGCAATGGATGCCAGTTTTTTCAAAAGTGCTTTTCCGTATCCTTTTCCACGATATTCCGGCATTACAAACAAGTCCTCTAAATAAAGGCCTGCTCGTCCAAGAAAGGTAGAAAAGTTATAGAAGAACAGTGCAAAACCGACTTCCGTCCCGTCCACAACAGCAAAAAGCACCTCCGCTTTCTGCTTGTCAAAAATCCATGTCTCCAGGATACTTTCGTCTGCGATCACATCATCCGACATATCCTCGTAAGCTGCTAGTTCTTTGACAAATTGCAAAATCAACCCCGTATCTTTTCTCTCCGCATTTCGAAATGTTACTTTGTTTTCCATAAATAGTTACCCCCTTAATAATCAGCAGTAGAAACTGCTGTTTTTCACCTGTTATTTTTCACTTCGACATTATACCTCTTTTTACTACATGCTATGTCCTCTATAGAAGCGGACATTCTCTTGTTTCTGAGTATATCATTATCTGAAAATTAACACAAATTGTATTTTCGTGTTTTATTTCTGTTCTTCTTCCAGAAGTTCTGCATCTTCCAATTCTGTCTCAGCCTCTTTTGCAATTTCCTGCGGACGTTCCGATTCAAGGACCATGCTGTGTTTTACTACCAGAATCCATCCGGTTGCCAGCGGCACAAAACCAAGGTATGCCGCGCGCAACGCAAAGGCATTGACTGCTACCGCACCATAACATGCTCCGATAAAAAAGGAGAGTACCGTATTGGTATACAAAATACCCTTTTTCTTAAATTCCAGATCTTTTGTCAGAAAATACTGTGTCCATCCAAGCACTGCCTGCTTGAAGTTGTTACTGGAAAAGATGGTCGCACTGTTGTAGCCGTTTGCCGATGAATACACACCCCACTGAAAAGCAGAACAGAAAAAGATTGGATACAGTCCAACCAGCACCGGTTGTAA
The DNA here is from genome assembly GCA_934394985.1 of uncultured Marvinbryantia sp. Classification (GTDB taxonomy): domain Bacteria; phylum Bacillota; class Clostridia; order Lachnospirales; family Lachnospiraceae; genus Marvinbryantia. The sequence goes on along the minus strand of CAKRRF010000080.1, from coordinate 3,166 downwards.
CGGCAATAATGAGGATGCCACTAATCCTGCTGCATCCACCACAATTGCCAGTTTACGCATATTTATGTTCGTATAGTTCGTTAACAGGTACGAAATCACCACTCCTCCACCAAAAAGCGGTAATGCGAAGAATCGTAACAGCACATCGTACCACTCACCTGATACTAACGATGCAGCCATTTCCATGATATTTCCGGTCTGTGCCGAACCAAAGTTTCCCATATGTAGTAAAATCGCGTAGGCTCCGAGAAATCCACCCACAAGGGCAAAATTCCAGTGAATCAAAGCTTCCCATTGATCTTTTGTTACTTTTTGTCTCATTGTAGTTGCCTTTCTTTTTCAGAAATTAGTATATTCGAATTTTTTCCTTGGTCATCATAGCACTATCTCTTTTTTAAGCAAAGTATTTTTTTTCATACGCATGCGCATTGTCTGCACGAAGTGCATTTTTTAGTCAGAAAATTTGACATGATTTTCTAACTAAAAACGCCAGCAGATTTTACATCTGCTGACGCTTTTACTTTTCGTTATAATGATATCTGCAAGCCGTCAGGATTCACATGTGCCTACGAATACGCTACCTTATAAATCTCCTGACAATCCTCTAATGCCGGAACCTTCCTTGTATTTCCAGGACTTCCGCTGTCCAGCGCATCCTGTGCCATCTTCGGGATCGCCGCATAGAACGCTTCTCTCGGAATGCCATATTTCTCCAGTGTCGGCACCTCGCACACCTCACAGATATGTTCAATGGCTTTCAGAAACTGTTCTGCTGCCGCGATATCGCCCTGCTTCTCATCTGCCACACCAATTGCCCTGGCAAGATCCGCAAAGCGTTCATAGGCACCTTCCAACGCAAAGGAGAAGCATGCATTGAGCAACATGGCATTGGAAATACCATGCGCCACGTGAAATAACGCCCCAATCGGACGACTGAGTCCATGCACCAGCGTCACACTGGAATTGTTGATGCAGATTCCTGCCTCCAGTGCTGCCAGCGCCATCTGATGTCTGGCTTCGCGATTTTTTCCATCACGATAAGCAACCGGCAGATATTTCATGATCCGTTTTACCGCTGACACTGCCAGTGTATCGGTCATATCCATCGCTTTTCTGGAGGTATATGCTTCCACTGCATGTGTCAGAGCATCTAATCCAGTTGCAGCCGTAACTGACTGTGGAGAGGACAGACTGAACGTCTCATCCACGATCGCAATTTTCGGGATCAGGCAATCACCTTTCAGCAGCATCTTAATATCATTCACAGAATCCGTGATGACAGTAAATTTTGTTGCTTCCGAGCCGGTTCCTGCAGTAGTCGGGATTGCCACCACAGGACCTGCCATTTTCGTAATTTCTTTTCCGTTAAAATCTGAGATACTTCCCTCATTTGCAGCCATGACAGCAATCGCTTTTGCCGCATCCAGCGGACTTCCGCCGCCAAATCCGATGCAGTAATCACAGCTTTTTTGCAGAAATACACTGACACCTGCATTGATCATGACATCCGTCGGTTCTCCGGTGATTTCCGAAAATGTCACAAACTCAATCCCGTGGTCTGCCAGCATACGGCTTAATTCAGCAAACATCTCCGATTTTACCACATGCGGTCCTGTCACAAGAAGTGCCTTTTGGCCACATTGTTTCAGATATCCGACTGCCTCAGTAAAACAGTCTCTTCCGGTAAAAATATGTTCCGGGGTCAGATAGTGAGCCATGCATCCACCTCCGTCAATACTTCATCTACTTTTACCATTTCCTCACGCAGCTGCTCCTCGGTAATGATCAGCGCCGGATTGACAAAAATCATGTTTTCGTGAGAATAGGTCATGAATTTCTTTGCCTTTAACATACCGATAATCTTACCCATGGTTCCTTTCGGATCTTTGCCATATGGCACCAGCGGTTCTTTCGTTTTTCTGTCTTTGACAAGCTCGATGGATGAGAAAAGACCAATATAACGCACATCTCCGATACATGGATGTTTCTCCTTTAACTCCTCAAGAATCTCACCAAGGACTTTGCCGACTTTATTGACATTGTCTAAAATGTTTGCTTCTTTGTAATAGTTGACGCAGGCCACACCTGCTGCACAAGCCAGTGGATGTCCACTGTATGTCAGACCACAGGATAACAGATGATCATCAAAATACGCTGCAATCTTGCTGCTGACTGCCACGCCGCCAAGCTGTACATAACCACAGGTCACGCCTTTTGCAAATGTCACGATATCCGGTTTGATATCAAAATTTTCAAATGCAAACATCTTACCGGTTCTGCACCAGCCTGCCATAACTTCATCACAGATCATGACAATACCGAATTCATCACAGATTTTACGAACACCCGGCAGATATCCCTTTGGCGGAATGATGACACCGTTAGAACCTGTGATTGTCTCCATGACAATGGCTGCCACGCTGTCCGGTCCTTCGTAAATAATCTGCTCTCTTAATTTTGCCAGATAATATTTTGTGGCATCTTCCTCGGAAGCAAACTCGATTGGCTCACGATATACATATGGATCAAAAAATTTCACAAAACCGGGAATCCCCGGCTCCAACGGATATCTACGCGGTTCACCGGTCAGATTGCCTGCACCGAAAGAAGATCCGTGATAACTTCTGTAACGGCTGAATACTTTATTTCTTCCGGTATACATACGGGCGATTTTTATCGCATTCTCATTCGCATCCGCACCGGCATTTGTAAAAAATACTTTGCCAAAATTGTCCGGAAGCAGATCAATGATCATTTTACCGAGAGTTGCTCTGCTTTCTGCTGCATAAGCCGGACCTACAAAACAAAATTTATCTACCTGTGCCTTGATTGCATCGCCAATTGCTTTATTTCCAAATCCCACATTCAGGTTTACAAGCTGAGAGGACATATCTGTATAACGGTTGCCCTCTGCATCATACATGTAGATGCCTTCTGCATGATCGATAACGATCGGATTCAGCCCCGCCTGTTTGCTCCATGACTGCAATACATATTTTTTACTTGTCTCTTTGATTTCCTGAGCGTTCATATCCTGTTCCTCCTTAAAAACAAACATAAAACCCGAAGCGTTTTCCAGTTCATTTCTGAATATGATCAGAAGTTCCTGCTTATTGTCAAAAAGGAGCCAACCCTTCCGGTATTGGCTCCTTTGCGCTTCCTTCAT
>CAKRRF010000079.1 GCA_934394985.1 uncultured Marvinbryantia sp. | reverse complement strand
CAGAAGATAATTGTGGTATAATCAATTCTTGCGTAATACAAAATGATTTTGAACTACGGGAGGAGAAGAGAAGTGGAACATCATGAAAAACGAAGTACATTTTCCGGTAAACTGGGATTTGTACTGTCAGCAGCAGGCGCGTCTGTCGGGCTGGGAAATATTTGGAGATTCCCATATCTGGCAGCAAAATACGGAGGAGGAATTTTTCTTCTGATTTATATCATACTGGCACTGACCTTTGGCTATACCATGATCGTGGCAGAAAGTGCACTGGGACGTATGACGAAGAAAAGTCCGGTGGGAGCGTATCATTCTTTTGGTAAATCAAAATGGTTGTCTTTTGGTGGCTGGATCAACGCGATTATTCCGGTGCTGATTGTACCGTATTATTCCGTTATCGGCGGCTGGGTCATCAAATACCTGGCAGGATATATTCTGGGACAGGGAAAGGAACTGGCTGCAGATGGATATTTTGGAGCGTTTATTTCCAACGGAGTATCCACAGAGATTTGTTTTGCTGTCTTTACTTTGTTTACGGTAGCGATTATTTATGCAGGAGTACAAAATGGAGTAGAGCGTGTATCTAAGCTGATGATGCCGGTACTGGTGGTACTTTCTGTGATAATCTGTGTTTATTCTGTTACCCGTCCGGGAGCAATGGAAGGTGTAAAATATTTCCTGATTCCGAATCTGGCTAATTTTTCCTGGATGACAGTAGTGGCAGCTATGGGACAGATGTTTTATTCGCTGTCCATTGCCATGGGTATTCTGGTAACATTCGGTTCCTATATGAAGAAAGATGTGCCGATCGAGGAATCAACCAGAAACGTAGAGATTTTTGATACAGCCATTGCGATTATGGCCGGCTTAATGATTATTCCGGCAGTATTCGCTTTTTCCGGTGGAACACCGGAGACGCTGCAGGCAGGACCGTCACTGATGTTTATTACCATTCCAAAAGTATTTGAAAGTATGGGAATGGGAACGATCGTAGGAATTATGTTTTTCCTGCTGGTATTGTGTGCGGCAGTCACCAGCTCCATTGCTCTGACAGAAAGTGCAGTGTCCACATTTCAGGATGAGCTGAAATGGAGCAGGAAAAAAGCAACGATTATCACAGGTATTGTTATGCTTCTGTTGGGAACGCTATCTTCACTGGGCTATGGACCATTGGCCGGCGTGAAGATCATTGGTATGCAATTCCTGGATTTCTTTGATTTCCTGACAAACTCTGTGATGATGCCAATAGCAGCAATCGCTACCTGCCTTCTGGTGGCGAGAGTTATGGGAGTTCACAAAATAGAAGAGGAGATGCTGCAGGAAAACGGAACATTTCACAGAAAAAAAGTGTTTAATTTTATGATTCGTTATCTGTGCCCGATCTTTGCAGCGATCATTCTGGCCAGTTCCGTGGCAAACGCATTTGGGTTGATCTCTATGTAGAGAAAGGATAAGAGGCTTTGTATGGCATACAAGTATGAAAAAGTAGACCAGAAACTGCTGGTTCCACAGATTGAGGATCAGCTGATGATGTATGTGCATCAGGAGCAGATGGAAAAAGGCGCCAGACTGCCAAGTGAACACAAGCTGGGAGAACTTTTCGGTGTGGGAAGAAGTACCATCCGGGAAGCGGTAAAGAGTCTGGTATCAAAAGGCATTTTAGAGGTCAAAAGAGGCTCCGGGACTTATGTGAAAAATACGGAAATCACGGTAGACGATCCATTGGGATTTTCTCAGTTTGAAGATAAATACAGATTGGCGATGGAACTGTTTGATGTCCGTATACTTCTGGAGCCGGAAGTAGCGGCGACTGCATGCCAGAAGGCTTCAGAAGAAGATAAGAAGCATATAAAAGAACTGTGCGATGAAGTAGAACAGCTCTACTTATCAGGGAAGAATCATATTCAGAAGGATATGGAATTTCATTCAGCAATCGCAAAAGCCAGTGGCAATCATGTAGTGGAGATATTACTTCCGGTGATTTTTACTGCGATTACGACGTTCGCAAATCTGACACACAGAAAGCTGCAGCAGGAAACGATCGAAACCCACAGAGAAATTACCAATGCCATTCTGTGTGGAGACAGTATGGGAGCAAAATGTGCTATGATTATGCATCTTACTTACAATCGTCAGACACTGCTTCAGATGTCGGAGACACGAATAAATCTGTCTGACAAGTTATAATGGTAAATTATAAAAATTGAATATAATTCACGAAAAATCCGGTCTTATGAATGCTCTAAGGCCGGATTTTTTGTTGTATTTATAGAAAAAATAGGTAGATTTGAAACAACTTGATGTGGGAATACTGATATTATATACTGAAATCAGGATACAGAAGACGTCAGATGTATAAAGCAAAGAAAACTGGAAAAATAATTGGAGGGTTATCAATGAGTGAGACCGTAGTATTAGATCCAACGCGCCTGGTGATAGCTGCATTAGTTGGATTAGCATTATTGTTGGTGTTAATTATTAAATTTAAGATTCATGCAATGATTTCGATTTTGATCGGAGCAATTACCATAGGACTGGTAGCAGGTATGCCGTTTTCAGAGATTGTTCTGGCAGTAAATGATGGAATCGGGAATACCTTGAAAGGTATTGCATTACTGGTTGGACTTGGTTCTATGTTTGGAGCTATATTGGAAGCATCTGGCGGTGCTCAGACACTGGCTGTAACCATGGTCAGGAAGTTTGGAGATGAAAAGGCAGCATGGGCACTGGGCTTAACCGGGCTGGTCATTGCCATGCCGGTATTCTTTGATGCAGGATTAATCATTCTGATTCCACTGGCATTCTCTCTGGCAAAGAAAACAAAACGATCCACCTTATTTTATGTCATTCCACTTCTGGCCGGACTGGCAGTAGGACATGCATTTATTCCGCCTACACCGGGACCGGTACTGGTAGCAACCATGCTGAATGTAGATCTTGGATGGGTAATTTTAGTAGGTATTTTATGTGGAACGGTAGCTATGATCGTGGCAGGACCGATCTGGGGATCCATTTGTGGAAAGAAATATATGGTTCCAGTTCCGGAACATGTGGCAAATCAGGAAGACTTTGATGAATCCAAACTTCCGAAGTTCGGCACGATTGTATTGATCATTTTGATTCCACTGGTACTGATCATTCTGAAGTCACTGGCAGGAGTTGTTCCGGCTATGGCACCGGTAGCGTCCATATTCACATTTTTGGGAGAACCGTTTGTAGCATTATTAATTGCAACAGTAGTTGCCATGATTGTACTTGGAACAAAGCATGGATATAGTCTGGAAGAACTGGAAAAAATCATGACCAAGTCTCTGGAACCAACCGGACTGATTCTGTTAGTAACCGCCTGCGGTGGAGTTCTTCGCTATGTGCTGCAGTATTCCGGACTGGGAGATTTAATTGGTAATGCGGTCGCTTCTATCAATATGCCAATCGTAGTAGTAGCATTTGTTGTGGCAGCTCTGGTAAGAATCTGCGTTGGTTCTTCTACCGTAGCGATGACTATGGCAGCCGGCATTATTGCCGCAATGCCTGGAATCGCTGATTTATCTCCGTTATACCTTGCATGTACCGTAGCAGCAGTGGCAGGTGGTGCCACCGTATGCTCCCACTTTAATGATTCTGGTTTCTGGCTGGTAAAATCACTGGTGGGTATTGATGAAAAGACAACTTTAAAAACATGGACAATTATGGAAACATTAGTTGGTGTGACAGGATTTGTAGCAGCTTTTATTATTTCATGTTTTGTATAGGAAATTGACAGGAGGACATTATGCTTAGAAGTGAAGAGGTCAGAAAACTTGCACCGGAGATGGATCCGCTTCGTATGGGAATGGGATGGAAAGTAAATGATTTGTCAAAACCACAGATTATGGTGGAAAGTTCTTATGGAGACAGCCATCCTGGCTCTGCACATTTAAATATATTTGTAGAAGAAGCAGTAAAAGCGGTAGATGAAAATGGTGGCAAAGCTGCCAGATATTTTGCAACAGATATGTGTGACGGAATCGCACAGGGGCATGACGGAATCAACTATTCACTGCCGCATCGTGATGCCATGGTCAATCTGATCGAGGCACAGGCAAATGCAACCGTATTTGATGGTGGAGTATTTGTGGCCAGCTGTGACAAAGCAATGCCGGCCATGCTGATGAGCATCGGAAGACTGAAAGATATGAGTGCGATTGTAGTGACTGGTGGCGTGATGGAAGCACATGAATTGCCTGAAAAATATATTGTAAACGATCCGGCATGCAAAATGAATGAACTTCTGACACTGGAACAGATCGGTAAGTTTGATGCATGGGAAAAGACTGGTGTGATTCCAAATGAACAGCTGGATTATTATAAACAGCATGCCTGCCCGAGCTGTGGAGCCTGCTCTTTTATGGGTACTGCTTCAACCATGCAGATTATGGCAGAAGCACTGGGACTTATGCTTCCGGGAACTGCTCTGATGCC
>CAKRRF010000078.1 GCA_934394985.1 uncultured Marvinbryantia sp. | reverse complement strand
AAAAAAATGAAGACAGACTACCACTGATTATAAAAGGGGCAAGGCAAATCGGAAAAACGGAATCTATTCTTCATTTTGCAGAACAAAATTACAGTAATATTGTAAGTATTAATTTCGTACTGGAACCGAAATATAAAATGATATTGAGTGACGGATATGCTGTTGAAGATATTGTAAAGAATATTTCTATGATAGATACATCCAAAAAATTTATCGCAGGTAACACGTTGCTTATCTTTGATGAATTGCAGGAGTTTCCAGATATTGCAACTGCTCTGAAGGCATTTAAGATAGACGGAAGATTCGATGTCATATGCAGTGGTTCTTTACTGGGAATCAATTACAGAAAAATCCATAGTAACAGTGTGGGGTATAAAACGGATTATGAAATGTTTTCGATGGATTTTGAAGAATTTCTGTGGGCGAAAGGATATTCAGAGAAACATATTGAAGATATACTAAAACATATGCTGACCGGAACACCATTTTCAGAAACAGAATTATCAGTTTACAAGAAGTTATTTTTGGAATATTGCGTACTTGGTGGCATGCCGGCGGTAGTGAAATTATATATTGAAAAAAATCTTTTTACAGATACGTTGGAAGTCCAGAAACAGATTCAAATGGATTACGAAGAGGATATCAGAAAATATGCAGAAGGATTGGAGCAGACGAAAATTGTAAGTGTTTATCGGAATGTACCTGTACAGCTTGCAAAAGAAAATAAGAAATTTCAGTTAAGCAAAATTGACAAAAAAGCCAGAAGCCGAGAGTATATGGGATGTATAACCTGGCTCGAAGATGCAGGTGTGATTTCTGTATGTTATTGTCTGCAATATCCAGAACTTCCATTGAAAGGAAACTATGATGATTCAAAGTTCAAAATCTATTATCCGGATACAGGATTATTGATCGCTTCATTAGATGAGGAAGCACAAGAAGACCTTCGGGCGAATAAAAATCTTGGAGTATACAAAGGTGCTTTATATGAAAATTTTGTAGCAGAAGCGTTTGTGAAACAGGGATTAGGGTTGTATTATTATAAAAAAGAAAATGCCACTTTAGAAGAAGATTTTTTTGTAAGAACAAATGATGAGCTGGTTCCGGTAGAAGTGAAGGCAAACAGAAACCGGTCTAAGTCATTGAGACAATTAATATCCAGTGCTTCTTATGGAGATATTCATTGGGGAATAAAACTTGCAGACAGTAATGTTGGAACAGAAGACGGAATCTATACATTTCCATATTTTTGTACATTCCTGTTAAAGCGATATCTCAGAAAAAAATAGTATGAATTTCCAAACAAGAATACCATTCACAGGAATGGCAGTAAGAAGCGTTTCAGAAAGAAAATTTTTATGTGACAAACGTAGCTGCCTGTGATATTATAAAAACAATATAAGCGAAAATGACTTTTGCAGAAATAAAACATTTTTTAGTGAGCAGTAAACAGAAATGTCAATCCTGCGTGGACTTCGGAAGTAAGAGAACAGTTCGAATATATATCAACTGTTCTCTATTTTTTCTTTTTAACATTAATGTAGTGAAGTACTGAATGAATACAGTGAGGCGTGGGGATAATAAAAATATTTTTTTATATTAAAAGTGGTAAGAAGATGATTGGCAAAGCAGACGAAAGTCTGTGACGCAAAGCTACAGGGCCTGTAAAATGGCAGCCAGTTGCATGAGATGATGTGCACTGTCTGTGGGACAGTGTTTTTTTTCGGCGTTATTTCATAGACGCAACTATAATGATTTTATTAGGTACCGAAATGTAGGTCGCTGAAGCGCGAATAAACAGGAAAACTTACAGAATGGGAAGAAGCAAAGCGTGAATGGATCATTAGAGGGAATGAATGAATAGCAAGATAGAAAAACGGATAAGAAAAAAAGATAAGAAAAACAGATTGTATTTGAGCATTTTAGCATTTATCATGTTACTCTTTGTACCGGTTTCTGCTCATGCATCGGAAATAAAAAGTGATGGGAAAACAACTCAGATAACAGAGGAAGAAAATAAAACCGTGAGAGTTGGGTATTTCCCATATGCCAATTTTCAGGAAGGCGGTTATGGGGAACACAAGCAGGGAGCCGGCTATGAGTATCTTCAGAAAATTTCTTATATAACCGGCTGGAAGTATGAATATGTCTATGGCTCATTTAAAGAGTGTCTGGATATGCTGGCAGATGGAGAAATAGATCTACTTGGAAGTGTCAGTTATTCACCGGAAAGAGCAGAATCTATCGATTTTTCAACCTATGCCGCGGGAACAGAAAGATATTGGATCTATACCCGTGAAGATCATACGGATCTTACGGATGGTGATCTGAAGCAGATGAATGGTTGTCGTATCGGTGCTGCAGATGGAAGCTATCAGAAAGAACTTCTGGAAAAATGGCTGGACAGCAATCAGATCCAGGCAGAGGTTGTTGTCTGTAAAGGCTATGATGAAATGATAGAAAAACTGGATGCAGATGAACTGGATGCACTTGTAATCCCGGCATTGTCTGTCAACAGCGATTTTATTGCCATTGCCAATATCGGCGTGAGTGACTGTTATTTCGGTGTATCAAAATCCAGACCGGATCTGTTAAAGGAATTAAATTCTGCCCTGGAAGAAATCAACAATACAGAAACAGACTACAGCAGCAAGCTGTATGCCCGTTATGAAGGAAAAGCAGTCATAAATTATGCACTCAACAAGGAAGAAAAACAATGGCTGGATGCACATGAAAACACAATTCGTGTGGGATATCTAAAGGATAATCTCCCTTTTTGCGGTGAAGAAAATGGGAAACTCACAGGAATCCTTGGCACCGTGTTGGATACTGTTCAGGAAAAATATAAAATCACGATCCAGGCAGTTCCATGTTCTACGGGAGGAGAGATGAATGAGGCATTGCAATCTGGCGAAATAGATATTGCCGGTCCTGTCATTCAGGATTTTTATACACAGGAACAGTTTCAGGTGGTGTTGACGGATGAAATCTTTGATATTACGCCGGTTATTATTTATAAAGGAAAAGAATATAGCAGCAGTTTCTCTACAATCGCAGCGACAGAGACCTCACTGTATTCTGAACTGATGGTGTCTCTTCTTTTTCCAGATGCAGAAATCAAACAATATGATACACAGGAAGAATGCCTGGAGGCAGTAGCAAATGGAAAAGTGGGAGCAACGGTTATCCCATCCTCAAAGATTAATCTTCTTAATGAAAGTCCACTGACCAAAAGCCTGTCATTTGCAGAGATGGCAAAACGGCAGGAATTAGGAATGTTCACGACGAGAGAAAACAGAAGAGTAGCTACCATTATCAATAAAGCAATTGAGCAGTCAGCCAATATTTTAAATGGCGTTGTCCTTGCACAGAATTCTGTTTCGGAAAAGAAAATGACCTTGCAGGATGTTCTTGCGGAGCATGCAGGTTTAGCTATCGGTGTTTCATCTGTGATTATTTTTGTACTGCTTCTTCTGATTTATTTCCTTTCCGTAAGCAGGAAAAAACAGATGGAAGCATTGAAAGAAGCACAGAATGCAAATGCGGCGAATATTGCAAAAACGACGTTCCTGAACCATATGTCCCATGATATCAGGACTCCAATGAATGCAATTGTTGGATTTACAGATATTGCCATGAAGAGGAATCCGGACAAAGAAGTGGAAAATTGTCTGAAAAAGATCAGGCAGAGTTCAGAATATCTGATGACATTGATTAATGATGTACTGGATATCAGCCGCATTGAAAGCGGTAAACTGGAATATAAACCAGTACCGATAGATCTCAGGGATATGATAAATACTGTTTTGGCGATTGCAAGGGGATATACGGAAAATCGTGACCTTAATTTTTGTGTTTCAAGAGAAGAAGTTAAAAATCCTTATGTGATGGCAGATGAACTCAGAATCAGGGAAGTATTGCTCAACATGATCAGCAATGCAGTCAAATTTACAAAAGACGGAGGTACCATTTCATTTGTAGCAGAAAACGGTCCGGGTAATGATGAGCATCATATCATCGTACGTTATCGTATATCGGATACCGGAATTGGTATGAGTGAGGAGTTCCAGACCAGAATATTTGATGAGTTCAGTCAGGAAAATGATGGGGCAAGAACCAGTTATAAGGGAACCGGACTGGGAATGGCGATTGCTAAGAAATATGTAGATCTTATGGGTGGGAAAATTGAGGTCAGCAGCAGACAGGGTATTGGTTCAACCTTTACGGTAGAAATTCCCCTGCTTATAGCAGAACAGGTACTGACTGAAAAGGAAGAAAAGTTAAGGAAAGATGTGGATCTACATGGTCTGCATGTCCTTTTGGCAGAGGATAACGATTTAAATGCAGAGATAGCAGTAGCTTTATTGGAAGAACAAGGGATGATGGTAACCAGGACTGCCGATGGTAAATCTGCCCTGGCACAGTTTTGCAATACAGTTCCGGGGACTTTTGATCTGATTTTGATGGATATTATGATGCCGGAAATGAATGGATATGAAACGACAAAAGCTATAAGAAATTTGCCGAACCGTCCGGATGGAAAGGAGATCCCTATTATTGCAATGACAGCGAATGCATTTACAGAAGACGTACAGGCTGCTTTGAACGCCGGAATGGATGATCATGTGGCGAAGCCGGTTGATCTGAGTATTTTAATATCCGTTATCACAAAGTATATAAAACGATGATTCATTTTTGGAAAAATGAAAAACAAAAGCAGGAATGGAAGGAAAATGAAAGGAAATAGAGTGATTGCAGGCATTTTGCTTGCAGGAGTTTTAGCTTCTGCCCTGACAGGGTGCAGAAACACAGATGTAAGTAAAGAAGAAACAGAAAAGCCGGTCATCACGCTCGGCAGTGATAACTATCCACCATACAATTATCTGAACGAGGATGGTGTACCGACAGGTATAGATGTGGAACTGGCGACAGAAGCGTTCAAAAGAATGGGGTATCAGGTAGACGTTGTCCAGATCAACTGGGAGAAGAAAAAAGAACTGGTGGAGAGCGGGGAGATTGATTGTATCATGGGCTGTTTTTCTATGGAAGG
>CAKRRF010000077.1 GCA_934394985.1 uncultured Marvinbryantia sp. | reverse complement strand
TCTCGCTGATACCTGCCCTTTAAACAGAATCGCAAGCAGTTTGACCAGTAAAATTATAACTGCTGCAATAATATTCAGCTTCAGAATATGCAGAATAAAAATCTCCATAATTCATTATTCCTCCCCGTCTTCCAGCTCCTTAAGAAAATCGCTGAGTTCATGAATTTCTTCAGAACTGATCTTTTTCCCCTGATAAAGTGAGGTGACAAATTTCTTTAATGAATTTCCATATAATTTTTCAAGAACGCTCTGACTCTCATGTGCCTGATAATCCGACTGCGAAACCAATGGAGTATACAGGTTTAATTTTCCCTGCTTCGTCACTTCCACAAAATTTTTACTCTCCAGCCTGGTCAGCAGCGACAGGATTGTTGTCGATGCAAGTTTTTTCTTTGTATTGATTACCTTTTCAATCTCCGGCCTGGTCATCGGAGGAGTACCATTCCAAAGAACAAGCATGATATCCAATTCTGATTCAGGTAATCTTTGATATGTTTTTTTCACTCTTTTCTGTCCTCCTGTTGCACATTTTCTACAAATGTAGGAATATTTTAATTTTACCACGCTTTACAGAAATGACAAGAGCTTCTGCATATTTTGCAGAAGCCCTTCTGATACCTGCATTTACCAACCGCTGTCAGTCTATTTCGGTATAACTGCTGCCGTTTTCATCGCTCCATGTTCCGTCTCCGTTATCTGTAAATCCAGTGCCATTGTCGTCACGGAAATAATAGTCACCATTTGTAGTTTCCGTAACCGTCACAGTATTGCCGTCCGCATCCTGAAGATCATGCTGTTCCAGCGTATGTCCCAGATGATGTGTGTCATCATTCAGCGCTGAGTATGTATTTCCGTTTTCATCTGTGTAGATTTCATCTCCGTTATCAGTATATTCCATCCCGTCATCTCCACGATATTCACAGGAATAATCTCTGTGAAGAATATAATTGATCTCAATTGTATTTCCATCACTGTCAACTAATGTTAACGGTGATGTAGTAAGGATATCTGAGTCATCACTGTTATTGGATGAATTTGCGGCAGAATTTGTTTCTGTATCAGAATCAGAGGAATTTGTTTCTCCCCCGGACTTCTGGCCGGAAGTACCGGTCTCTGATTTATCAGAATTTCCTGCTGCATTTTCGTCAGCCTTTCTCGTAAGGGACGGATTTCCCGGATAAGAAATATACTCTACAAATTTTCTGACATCACCAATGTCATCTGCATCTTTTGCATATCCTACTGCCATATACAAACTGTTTCCCTCTGAATAAATTGTCTGGTAGCAGGCCTCGTATGTATCGTTACATTTGGCAATTCCTGTTTTAACATCCTCCAGTGAATATTTATAAATATTTACATAATCACTTCCATTCGTATAGCTGGCATAAGTACCTTCTGTATCTGTCTTCTCCCAGGCAGAACCAGCCGGCGGCTGCGTATAGAAATCATTATTTCCGGCTGCCATAACAGTTCCGGCCGAAAAAATCCCAAATGTTGCTACAGTCATAAGTGTCATAAATTTTGTTGTTTTTGTTTTCATAATGGATTCTCCCTGATTTATATTTTCTACATCTGTAGAAGTTATTTGTATTCTACATCTGTAGAAATAAAAAGTCAACCATTAATTCTACATTTGTAGAAATAATGGCTGACCAGACAAACTTTATGACAATTTGTTTTTTACATTCCCTTAGCTTTATTCACACATGTTGTCTGTGCTTCAAACACTGCACTGCGAAGGCCTTTTTCTTCCAGTACACGTACTGCCTGGATGGTTGTTCCTGCCGGAGAGCATACCATATCTTTGAGTTCTCCCGGATGTTTGCCGGTCTCAAGCATCAGCTTCGCACTTCCAAGTACCGCCTGTGCGGCAAATTTGTATGCCTGTGCTCTCGGCATTCCATCTGCAACTGCTGCATCTGCCATTGCCTCAAGGAACATAAACACATATGCCGGGGAGCTTCCGGAAACACCTACCACTACGTCCATCAGACGCTCCGGGATTACTTCTGTTTTTCCAAAGGTATTGCAGAGTTTTACTGCCAGTGCTGTCTCTTCCTCTGTCACCAGATCATTCACACAAAGAGCTGTCATACCCTCACCGACCATTGCCGGTGTATTTGGCATTGTACGGATAACCTTTGTCTTCTCCCCAAGCTTCTCAGCAAACCACTGAAGAGTTTTTCCCGGTGCAATAGAGATAAAAATCTGGTCTTCCTTTACGCTGGCTTTAATCTCATCCAGAACACCTTCCAGGAACTGCGGTTTCACTGCCAGAAATACTACATCAGCAAATTCCACAACCTGTGCATTCCTATCTGCCTTCTGAATACCAAGTTCCTTTTCGATCTTTTCGCGGGTCTTGTCTGATTTTGCAGATGCAATGATATCTGCTTCTGCCACCTCACCGCTTTTCAGAATTCCTTTTAAAATGGCTGTTGCCATATTTCCACAACCGATAAAACCAATCTTCATGATAATCTCCTCCTTGGGTGAAAACGTTGTTACCCATATGATACCCGTTTCCACCCAAAAAGTAAAATACTATCTTTTTATTTCTTTCATTCTATAGCGTTATCTGTTACTGTTCATTTCATTCACAGCAACTTGGTCAAAATGCAGAGTTTTATGGTATTTTGCATACTGGTCGAGAAGATTGCTCCACTTCTGACCTTCCGGTTTGTTTTCGTTGTTGTTGTAATTATCCGGTCCCTTCAGTTCATCCATGTACTGAGTATAATCCAGAATATAGATGTCAACAGTGGAAATATCTCTGTCCTGAATTGTAAAATTATTGCAGTTTCCGGTGGAATCATTATATGGAAGTTTGTTTCCGTTGGCATCAAGAGCAACCATAAAGCAGTCACTGTCAGAGCCATCCTCATAAAGCTCATTTACCGTCAGCTCATACGGTGTACGGATTACGGATCTGAGGCCAATACCTGCATCATTAGTATCGTTCAGCTCCAGAACTTCGGTCTGAGAATCGTCTACTGTAACCGGAATATCAAAATTCCAGTCACCTTCATATTTGTAGTAACCGGCATCCTCCATATCATCAGCTTCTGACCACTCATAGTCTGCTTCCAGTCCCCTTACCTTCGTGATATCCAGATGCAGATTAAAGGTATCCGGAATCTCAATTTCTTTAATATATTTCTGATATGCTCCACCACGCTCAGATACTTTATTGATAAATTCTTCCAGCAGCGCATACCCTTCATCTGTCTCATCGTCCATATCATCCATTGTAATTCCCATCTCATCCAGTACCTGCTGTGTCATTTCATTGTATTTCTCATTATATTCCGTGTAATCTTTTGCCGCCTGAGCAAGATCATATCGGAAAATACAGGCATAAGTGTTATCGTCCAGAAACTGTCCTTCCACCTGACCATTGATGAACGGATCCGCCTCCTGGTTAAAATCCACACTTCCAGTCATATCCAGATCAACGACTGGTGTTCCACTTTCCGCCAGGGTTTCTGTCTTCGGAAATGGCTGCTCGCTCTTAAACTGCATGGTTATATAGACCGCCTGACTGTTCGCGTATACTTCCGAGCATGTGATCGTCAGACCGTCTGCCGTTTTGGTATAGGCGGTATCTTCTTTTGTCGTATCCTGTCCCGTCTCAGCATCTTCCGGTGAATTTTCTTCTGTGTCTGATTCAGTGTCTGCCGCGGTTCCTTCTGTCTCACTTGTATCAACGGCTTCCAAAGTCGTTGCATGATCAGAAAAATCCCCAAAGAAGCTCACATTATCCTGCAGTATTTCAAAGAGTCCTCCAACCACCGGAAGATTTTTGGCCATAACAGGATTCACCGCACAAAATACAAATCCAACTGCAAGCACTGCCGCCATCCCCCCTGCAATTCTTCCTCCGATTTTCATCCAGTGATAAGGATCTTTTGGTGCTTTTTTCTGCACAGCAGTATTATTTTCGATCAGACGATATGCCTGATTCACACGCTCATGCACGATCACTGGTATTTCTGTTTCTTCCTGAAGTTTTTTCTGGAAATCCTTTTCATTATCATTAAAACTCATCATTACGCACGTCCCTCCCTGATTTTATATTCATACAGCTCTGCAACCTGTTTTCTTCCTCTCTGAAGACGCGATTTCACAGTGCTTTCTTTCATATCCAGGATGTCACTGATTTCCCGGATATTGAATCCTTCCATATAGTACAGAAGAATCACCAGACGATATTTATTATCCAGTGGTTCCAGCATCTGTGCCCACTCTTTTGCTGCATATTCTTCCTCATAAAAAGGAGTTTCCGGTGTCTGATCCATGTAAGTGAGCTGTTTTTTCTGCTTCAGAATATCCTTGCATTTGTTGATCAGGATCCGCAGCATCCATGTCTTGAAGTATCTGTTCTGCTTCAGACTTTTCAGGTTTTCGTAGCAGGAAAGAATGGTATCCTGGATTGCATCGGCAACATCTTCATCATTCTTGAGATATGCGGATGCCATTTTGTACATGCACTGCAAATGTTCATCCATCAGCCTGCAGAAGGCATCTTTGTCGTCTTTCTTCGCCCTTCGTATCAAAAATTCATTATTCATTGATTTCTCCATTCTCCTGTCTCTGACCGGTCATCAGGAAATGTTGTGTAAAAGCCTCTGTTTATGTGCTTCTACTTATTAGACGCCAAAAACGCCAAAAAGGACGCACGTTTAAATAAATATTAACATAAAAATAGTTATAACCCCACTCCGGAATTATAACTATTCTTTGCCTTACACTTATTCATTTTATTCTTATTGAAATCAATATCTATAGTCCAAATCTTCTCTGTACAATCTCTGCCAGTACCTCTGCTGTTCCCTTAACTCCCAGCATACTGGAGTCGATCATGATCTGTTTACTGTCCGGGTCTCCCGGTGCATATTTGGCATACCGCTTATGATATGCGATTCGTGCCTTATCTACTTTATAGATCATTTTGGTTGCTTCCTCAGGTTTCATCCTGAGCACTTCCACACAGTTTTTATAACGTGCATCCACCGGTGCATAGATATATATATTCAAAACATTTCTGTGATCACGGAAAATATAATCAGCACACCTCCCTACAATGATACAGGATTCTTTTTCTGCCATCTCACGAATGACCTCCTTCTGCACATTGTAGATCTCATCCTGCTT
>CAKRRF010000076.1 GCA_934394985.1 uncultured Marvinbryantia sp. | reverse complement strand
AGAGCTGTGGCAGAACTTCTTAGCATCGCAAGAGCAATGAATGCTGTAGGAATCCGTGGCGAGGGAGATATTGTTTTCTGCGCGAATGTGTGTGAGGAAGGCCTTGGAGATTTGCGGGGAACGAAGTATGTCTTCGGTGTTGATGGGGATGCACTCCACCAATATGATGGTTTCGTATCTATTGATGATAAAAATACTTCGGGAATTATTTATCAGGCGGTGGGAAGTGAGCGTTATCTGGTGACGTTCCATGGTACTGGTGGTCACAGCTACACTGGCTTCGGCATCCCAAGCCCCATTCACGCAATGGGACGTGCAATCGCGAAAATCAGCGATTTCCAGGTACCTTCAGATCCCAAAACCACGTTCACCGTGGGCGTAGTAAATGGTGGTTCTTCCGTGAATGTAATCGCAGAGGAAGCTTCTATGCTGGTAGACATGCGCTCTCTGGACGCAGATGCGTTGGCAGAACTCTCTGCTAAGTTCCATAAGGCGGTAGAGGAAGCTGTGGAGGAGGAAAATGCACGTTGGGGACTTGAAATTAACGCCTCTGATCGAATAACTGTTACTTTAGAGCAAAAAGGCAAACGTCCTGCCGGAACACAGGAGAAACAATGCCAGATCGTACAGGCCGCCAACGCCGCGAACCAGGCGCTTGGCTTGGAAACCCTGTACATAGGTGCGGCAAGCACCGACGCCAACATCCCCATCAGCCTTGGAATCCCCGCAATCACCGTGGGCTGGGGCGGCAAAGGCGGCGGCGAACACACCATCCACGAATGGTACGAACACGCTGAATCCTGGAAAGGCCCCCAGCGAGATTTAATTTTGCTTCTGGCATTATCAGGATACCAGGGAATACAGAAATATCAGTTGCCATACAGGGCAAAATAGTTTTTGGCAGATTGCATTTATGAATAATCTAACCAGCTAAGAGAGCGGCGGGTGTATGAGGAAAGCAGATGTATTTAATGTTTACCTTTCAAACTGTCTGAAAGGCGTGGTTGTTGTGATTTTGCTTTTTCACCATTGTTTTTTGAAACCAGCTCGTTATAAAGGGCATACATTGAAATTGCTGTTTTCGGAATATTATCTGAACTATCTTGCTTTATTTGGGAAATATGCGTTTCATTTTTGTGTTTGTAAGTGCATATGGACTTACGAAAAAGCTAATGTCAATGAAACGCAAAACAGGAATTCACGCATGGGATGCTGGTATGAAAGCGAAATTGTGTTGGTTGTTTTATAGAGAGGACTAATATGATTTCTGATAAATACAGGAAAAGAGCAAGTGTGTCGGCTATTACAGGCTGGGGCACTTGCTCTTTTCCTGTACATGCTATGAGTGGATGCAGAGGAAAAACTCAGGCTTGGTCGGAATGAAGATGAGGAGTATCGATCAATTCAAACTTGTTCAGGTCTCCACGGTATCTGGCAAATGCATAATCGAGCACTGTACCATCCGCTCTTCTGGAAATATTATGAAAACATAACATCGGGGTATTGGCATCTACCTGTAAAAGATGGATATCTTCAGCGGAAGCATTTGCAGCAGAGACAATGGACTTCGTCTCATGGATACGGGATTCTGACCGGGTCATAAGCAGTTCATATAAAGACCGTACAGTAAAATCTTCACTTAAAATAAAAGCGCAAAGAGAATAGGGCAGGTAATTCTGAATTGTGACCATAGGTACGTTGTCAGAAAGTCGCCTGCGAAATATGGAGATCAGTTTTTCGCCTGGTTCGATACCTAATTTCTTTGCAAGGGTCTCATTGGCAGGAACTACCTGAAGATTAAGCAACTCAGTAGAAGGTGTTTTATTCTGTCGGCTTACCTGCTGATAAAAAGGCTCAAAAGAACGGATAAAGTTCTCAGAATGACTGGTATTATTGGTTACAAATGTTCCCTTGCTGGCAATGCGTTCCAGCCAACCTTCTTTAGACAAATCTGAAATTGCCTGACGAACAGTTGAACGGCTTACGTGAAAGTGTTCCACCATTTGCATTTCGGTAGGGAGACAATCGCCCTCTTTTAAATTCCCATTTTTGATCTCTGAAAGGATCAGAGACTTTAATTGATAATAAAGCGGAACAGGAACCGTTTTATCAATATTCATTTCTAATAAATTCATAACTGTACTCCTATAGAAAGTGTATTTATACGAACATGGTGCAGGAGCAAGTTGTAGAAACAAATGTCCGTACAAAAAAATAGATATATAATGTATACATACATGATACATTATGATTATTTACGTGTCAACTAATTGTTTTGACAATTATAACTAAATATCATAATGAAATATTGTGCAATTGTATTCTACATTTAGTGTTGACAATGGTCGCACAAAGTGTTACATTACAGATACAAGGTACGAATGTTCGTACAAAACAAATAAGCAAAGCAGAACAAATGAAAGAATGGGTTACGGAAATGAAGATACTTTGTGTAGGAATGATGGTATGCGATACGGTAATTAGCCCGGTACCAGATGATGTACTTTCAAAAGATTCTGTAATGATTGAACCACCGGTGTTGTCCTGTGGAGGAGATGCCTTAAATACAGCGATTGGCCTTGCGAAACTGTCCTGCGATGTCACAATGGCAGGAAAGACAGGCACAGATGCGAATGGATCATTTCTGATAGAACAGTGCAGACACTATGGGGTTCATACAGATGGTGTGATCAGAGATGGGAATTGCTCTACGGCCTGCTCTTATGCTCTTGTAGATATGGAAGGAGAAAGGCATTTCCTGTCGGAAGTTTCTATATTTCATCAGTTTGGAGCAGACGAGATACCAGATGAATTAATTCAGAAAGCGGATTTGATTTATGTGGGATCGGTGATGGCCATGAACCGAATGGATAATGGAGGCATTCAGAATCTGTTTGAAAGAGCTCACCGGTTTAAGAAGCTGACGGTTATGGATGCAGCAATGAATGACAGTGAAGTATGTGACTGGAACAAAGTGCTGCCGCCAATTTTTAAAGAGACGGATATCTTCTTTCCAAGTCTGATAGAAGCATCATTTATAGCAGGTACAGACCAGATCGATCAGATTCGTGAAAAATTCTCAGAAAGCGGAATCCGGTATCTGGGAATCAAACTTGGCGGAAAGGGATGTTATGTTACAGATTTTATAGAAGAACAGTATATTCCTTGTCTGAAAAATATGCCGGTGGTAGATACTTCCGGAGCTGGTGATTCTTTTATGGCAGGACTGATCTGTGCGTTGTCTCATAAGAAATCTTTCTTTGAGGCAGCAAGATTCGGATCTCTGATAGGAAGTCTGAATGTGGGGAAGAAAGGCGCCACAGGAGGAATCCCATCCTATGAAGAAGCAATGGCGATTTTTAATCAGCGAACAGATATGTAATTGTTTGATGTATGACATCATTCAAAATAAAAACAAGTTATAAAATGTAGGAGGAAAACAAACATGAAATTTGCACCGATGAAAGAAATCCTGAAACTGGCAGAAGAGAGAAACGTGGCTTATGGAGCATATGTAACAGTCTCCTATGAAATGGCAAGAGCTGCTATTGAAGCTGGAAACGAAACTGGTACACCGGTTATCTTTATCACAGGTACAGACTGTGTGGAATTAGCAGGCGGATATGAAGGCATGGTAAACATGGTTAAATTCGCAGCGCGTGATGCACAGATTCCGGTATGCTTGCATGCAGATCATTTTAAATCTTATGAGGATTGTGCAAAAGCAATCAATGCTGGTTACTCATCTGTTATGATTGATGGATCTGGCCTTCCGTTTGAAGAGAACATTGCGCTGACTAAGAAAGTTGTTGATTTAGCTCATCCACTTGGAATTACAGTAGAAGGTGAACTTGGACG
Source organism: uncultured Marvinbryantia sp. (assembly GCA_934394985.1). GTDB lineage: Bacteria > Bacillota > Clostridia > Lachnospirales > Lachnospiraceae > Marvinbryantia. Next base: position 1,345 of record CAKRRF010000076.1, on the reverse strand, counting down.
TCTGGTTGGTGAAGAGGGCGACTTAAAGGTACTCGGACCGGAAGCAGCCCAGACAGTTCCGGAAGAAGCAAAAGAATTTGTAGAGCGTACAGGTATTGATGCATTGGCAGTCAGCATCGGAACACAGCACGGACATTATATTGCAGCTCCGAAGTTAAATATCGAAAGACTTGCTAAGATTGATGAATTAGTAGATGTTCCGCTGGTACTGCATGGAGGCTCAGGTACACCACTTGACCAGGTACAGGATGCAATCCGTCATGGTATCCGCAAGATCAATGTAGCTACAGACGTGCTGGTATCTGTTGCAAACTCATTTGAAGAGATGAAGAAAGCACAGGGCGATAACTTTAAATACAATACAACTATGTTTATTAACTCAAAAGAAAGCTGCAAAGCATTTATTAAAGAAAAAATGATGCAGTTCCGCCTGGAGGCAAAATAGAAATTACAGAAATATTTAAAGGAAAAGTAGTATTGGGGAATATTACAAAATAAAACCATTTTAGGAGGAATAGAAAATGAGTAAAAGAAGAATGGCGGGTGTAGCAGCTATGGCAGTTGCAGCGCTGACAATTACAACCGTTGGCGGCGTATCTGTTTATGCTGACGATGACATTAATGCAACTGTAATCTGGCGAGCATTTGATGACCAGTTCCAGAGCGGATTCCGAATTATTATGGGAAATGAAGAAGAAAATATCGGCGGAATTAAACTGGATATGCAGAAAACCAGGTATCCGTGGCAAATAATAAACTGGATATGGCATTGACAAAAGGAACAGATATTGTTGCAATCTGTGCGCCAGACCGTGAATCCACAGCAGAGATGGCTCAGAAATGTGATGCAGAGAATGTACCGGCAGTATTCTTTAATATGCAGCCTATGGATGAGACTATGGAAGAATACGACAATATCTGGTATGTCGGAGCAGAAGCTTCCGAGTCAGGTGCTATGTGTGCACAGGCTCTGATCAATTACTGGAATGAGAATAAAGAAATTGCTGACAAAAACGGTGATGGGAAACTCCAGCTTTGCATTCTTCAGGGAGAAATCGGACAGCAGGATGTAGTTCTTAGAACACAAGCTTATAAGGATACATTGGATGCAGCTGGAATTGAGTATGAGATTCTCGCAGAAGATACTGCAAACTGGGATCAGGCACAGGCTCTTGATAAAATGAACACATGGATTACAGCTTACGGTATTGATGGTATCGAAGGTGTTCTCTGTAATAATGACGGAATGGCTATGGGTGCTCTTCAGGCAGCGTTAAATAACGGTTACAATAAGGGTGAGGCTGATAAATTTGTACCAATCGTTGGTATTGATGCAAACATGGAT
>CAKRRF010000075.1 GCA_934394985.1 uncultured Marvinbryantia sp. | reverse complement strand
GGTGCAGAAAGAACTTTCCGTTGTCAGTTTAATTTGAAATCTCTGAAATACAGCAATACAGCTACTTATTATCTGGTAATTGCAGATGAACAGGGATTACAGATGCCACAGCGGGAGCCATTCCAGATTGACATCGCCTTTGCGGTGGACGAGTTTGATTTTTTTAGTTAATGCCGTAGGAGGAGAGAAAGATGGAGCAATTTGCAGAGAGTGAAAGTACCCGTGAAGAAATAAAGAACAAGCTCCGTCAGAACTTTGACGGTAAGATTGTTCGGAAAGACCTGACAAAGAAAATTAAAGAAGAGGCGAATGTCCCAGTGTATGTTCTTGAGTTCTTGTTGGGACAGTATTGCAGTTCAGATGATGAGACGGTTATAGAGAAAGGCGTACAGAATGTGAAGCGTATTCTTGCTGACAACTTTGTACGCCCGGATGAATCACAGAAAATTCTGTCTCAGTTGCGTAAAAAAGGCAGTCACACAATCATTGATATGGTGACTGTTCGATTGGATATGAAAAAGGATTGCTTTTTTGCAGAGTTTTCTAATTTGGGCATTGGTAATGTACCGATTGCCGATGAATATCCAGAAAAATTTGATCGCCTGCTCTGCGGCGGTATCTGGTGTATTGTTCAGCTGGATTATGAGGTTGAAGGTGACAATAACTTTGGTATTGAGGACATTGATGGAAATCCGCTTCGTTCCAAACAGAAAAAGCAGAAAGATATTTCACCAATTAGTATCCGTAAGCTGACACCAATCCAGATGCCACACATTGATATTGATGAACTGAAGCAGGGACGAAAGGCTTTTACGAAAGATGAATGGCTGGATATTCTTCTGCGTTCTATCGGCATGGAGCCAGATGAATTTACATATCGTGAGAAATGGCTGCTCCTGACCCGCATGATTCCATTAGTTGAGAATAACTTTAATCTTTGTGAGCTTGGACCGAGAAGCACCGGTAAATCTCATCTTTACAAAGAGATTTCACCAAACAGTATTTTGATTTCCGGTGGACAGACGACGGTTGCAAACCTGTTTTACAATATGGGACGCAAAACGGTCGGACTGGTCGGCTTATGGGATTGTGTAGCCTTTGATGAAGTGGCAGGTATCAAGTTTAAAGATAAAGATGGCATTCAGATCATGAAGGATTATATGGCATCCGGATCTTTTGCCCGTGGCAAAGAAGAAAAAGCTGCTACTGCGTCCATGGTATTTGTGGGAAATATCAATCAGAGTGTGGATGTGCTGTTGAAAACCTCCAGTCTGTTTGCACCTTTCCCGCAGGAAATGGGAACAGATACAGCATTTCTTGATCGTATGCACTGCTATCTTCCTGGATGGGAGATACCGAAGTTCAGACCGGAGCATTTTACCGATGATTACGGTTTTATCAGTGACTATTTAGCAGAGTTCATCCGAGAGCTTCGCAAGGAGCAGTATGGAGATGCACTTGATCATTACTTCCGCTTGGGGAGAAATCTGAATCAGCGTGATACAATTGCGGTTCGTCGTATGATAGACGGTTATCTGAAGTTGATGTACCCAAATGGTGAGTTTACCAAAGAAGAACTGGAAGAAATTATTCAGATTGCATTGGAAATGCGTCGCCGTGTCAAGGAGCAATTGAAGAAACTGGGCGGTATGGAATTTTATGATGTAAACTTCTCTTATATAGATTTAGAAGATATGTCAGAATATTATGTTTCCGTACCAGAACAGGGTGGCGGTAAGCTGATACCGGATGGAATGTGTAATCCGGGACAGGTTTATACCGTATCCAGAGGAAAAAGTGGCATGATTGGTGTATTCCGTTTGGAAAGTCAGATGCTTCCAGGCAATGGCAAAATTGAACGGACTGGCTTAGGCAGTGATTCTAAATGCAAGGAAGCGGTGAACACGGCATTTAATTATCTGAAAGCCAACGGCAATCGGATCAGTGGCTCTATCAGCACATCGACCAAAGACTACATCATCAATTATCAGGATTTGCAGGGTATCGGCATGACAGATAAACTGGCACTTCCAACATTGATTGCACTTTGTTCGATTGCCCTTGGAAAGCCTGTTGTCAGCAACTTGGCAGTGTTGGGAGATATATCAATTAGTGGCACAATGATAAAGGTGGATGAACTTGCAAACACGCTTCAAGTGTGCCTGGATAGCGGTGCAAAGAAGGTGCTGATTCCAAGTACCTCATTTGTTGATTTTGCAAGCGTTCCGGCTGATCTGATGAGTGCATTTCAGCTGATTCCGTATCAGAGTGCGGAAGATGCGGTGTTTAAGGCATTGGGGGTAGAGTAAAATCGAAGATAGGAGGCTACGAATGGCTATTGAGAAGGTAATCATTCAAAATTTTAAGAAGTTTAAAAATCCGTTTGAAGTAAAATTTAATGAAAATATCAATCTTCTGGTTGGTGATAATGAATCTGGAAAATCTACTATTCTTGAAGCCATTCATGTGGCTTTAACGGGTTTGTATGCTGGTCGAAATATTAGAAATCAGCTATCAACATATTTATTTAATAGAGAAGCAGTTGAGGAATACCTGGCATCAGTGAAAAATGAACAGCCGATTGCACCTCCAGAAATAATGATTGAGTTATATTTCAAAAGTGGAACATTGCCTGAATATGAAGGAAATGGTAATTCCGAAAAAAGTGATGGTATAGAGGGAATCAGATTCACAATTAGTTTTTCTGATAAATTTAATTCAGAATATGAAAGTTTGCTGAAAACAGAAAAAATTACAAGTTTGCCTATTGAATTTTATGAAGCTAAATGGTTTTCTTTTAGCCGAGATGAAAAAATGCCCAGATTCATACCAATAAAGTCTGTAATGATTGATTCGTCAAATTACAGATACCAAAATGGGTCTGATGTATATATTTCCAGAGTAGTAAAGGATTTCCTTGAACCAGAGGACATAACAGCAATAACACAAGCCCATAGAAATATGATAGATGAGTTTGCACAAAATGAAGCAATTCAGTCAATCAATGAGAAAATTAGTGCAGCGTCTACTGTTATGAATGGAAAATTATCATTGAGTGCCGATCAGGGAGTTCAAAATTCTTGGGAGTCAAGTTTGGTTACGCAGGTGGATGGAATCCCGTTTGCTCATGCTGGAAAAGGTGCACAATGTATCATAAAAACACAATTAGCTTTAAGTCATAAACAGGCAGAAAAAGCAAGTATTGTTTTGATTGAAGAACCTGAAAGTCATTTGTCTTTTTCTCGATTAAGCGAACTAATGGGAGTTATTGAAAAGGCTGCATCTGGTAGACAAATTATAGCATCAACGCATAGTAGCTTTGTCGCTAATAAACTCGGACTGGAAAATTTAATTTTGCTTTCAGGCGATAATTGTTGCTCGATGCAATCGATCAAAACGGAAACTTTTGAATTTTTCAAAAAAGTGGCAGGTTATGATACACTGCGATTGATTCTTTGTAAAAAATCAATCTTAGTAGAGGGTGATTCAGATGAGCTGGTTGTTCAGCGGGCATATATGGATACTCATGAGGGGCGGCTTCCTATCCAAGATGGAATAGATGTAATGACCGTAGGTGGGGTGACATTTAAGCGGTATCTTGAAATTGCACAGACACTAAACAAAGAAACAGCTGTTGTTACGGATAATGATGGAAATATTGAAGCTGTTAAGAAAAAGTACAAAGAATATGAAGAAATACAATGTATTCATATATGTGTTGATGAGGTAGTGGATACAGGTGATTTGAAACTGTCAGATAAGGATTTTAATTATAATACCTTAGAGCCGAAAATATTAAAAGAAAATGGACGAGAAGCAATGAACAATATTTTTGGAACTAACTACGATACGGATGATGAGATGCACAAATATATGCACGCTCATAAGACGGATTGTGCCATAGTAATTTTTGAATCGGCTACGAAAATTAAATATCCTGAGTATATAATGAGGGCGATAAAAAATGAGTAGTCTAATTATTGCAGCGGCAGGGGCAGGAAAAACAACATTTCTTGTAAAGAAGGCATTGGAGATTTCTGAAAATGTTTTGATAACAACTTATACCGATGCTAATGAACAAAGCATTAGAGACAAATTTTACGAAATAAATGGTTGTATTCCATCCAATGTAACTATTATGCCGTGGTTTTCGCTGCTAATCAAGCATGGTATACGACCTTACCAAAGCTATCTTATAAATAATAGGGTATCCGGTGTGTTATTAGTGAATAAGGCAGATAAAAATTTGTTGAGACTAAAGGATACAAATGAGAAAAAATATGTCACGGCTTCCGGTAATGTATATTCAAATATGATTTCAAAATTGCCCTGTGTTTTGGACGAATTATCGAATGGATGTGTATTTCGCAGAATACGAAAAATTTTTTCTTATGTTTTTGTAGATGAAATACAAGATTTTGTCGGATATGATTTAGAAGTTATAAAAAAGTTGCATGAGGTTGGGTGCAACATGACTTTAGTAGGAGATCCTCGTCAGACGACGTATCGAACTCATTACGAAGCAAAATATAAAAAATATGCAGGTGGGAAAATAGTGATTTTTGTGCAGGATAATATTGCCGGAATGAATATTGATACCACAACATTATCGACATCTCATAGAAATAATCAGATTATATGTGATCTTGCAAATCAGATGTATCCTGATATGAAGCCATGTGATTCTGCCATGAATGAAAAAACGGGACATGATGGAATATTTTGGGTTCACGAGAATGATATTGATAAATATGTAGATATATATAATCCTGTTCAGTTGCGGTATGATAAAAGAACCAAGGTAAATCCCATCCCAAAAACGATGAATTTTGGATTGTCCAAGGGACTTACTTTTAATAGAGTCTTGATATACCCGACGAAACCAATGCTGGATTGGTTGTCAGGAAAGTCCAAAGACATGAAGGATGAAAGCCTTTCTAAGTTTTATGTTGCAGTGACGAGAGCACGGTATAGTGTGGCTTTTGTATACAAGACAAAACGACTTCCAACTAACGATATTGGAACAAAGTGGACACCTGATGTATTGGAATAAATAATAGATTGCACGACAAGAAGTAATTTAGTTGTTATAAGTAATAATACTGTGTATTGGGCATAATCTAAGTTTCGCTAAGTTTCACTTATGGAGGTGTCTGAGAAAAATTTAATAGGAAAAACATGAAAAAAGGCACTGAAAACCGTTGGATTATTGGTTTTACAGTGCGTTTTCTTTTGCCCAAGAGGAAAAATGCAGTGAATTTAAGTTTTGTTAAGTTTCAC
>CAKRRF010000074.1 GCA_934394985.1 uncultured Marvinbryantia sp. | reverse complement strand
CACAGACAGCAAGCCCTTTCGGCTGCTTGAACAATTTTTACTTCAAAATATTGTCTAACTTTTGGGGGTCACTTCACAACTATACGACTGCTCATAAATCATTATTATATTCCACCAAACCAGAAACTCTATCTTTTGTTCCCTAATGGGCTTTATAAGCCCATTATAACATACATGTCAAGTAGCTTCAAGATGCTCTTTGTAAATTCTTTTGACCATTAAAAAGTCTTTGAGTCAGCTTATCCAGCCGAAATCTCGCAACACACTCTCCAAGTTGCATAAGAAATTTCCCATTTGCTTTCTCATAATCTTTCTCTCTAAGCTTCTGAGAAAGCAAATGATAAATCTGGCGGACATCATCAGCAATCAATTCATCCTGGTTTTTCATCATTTCGCTTAGTCTTTTATCATTTCCATCAGTAAAGAAAAACTCGGCACAAAACATTCCCATATCCGATTCCGTAAAAGTTCCCTTGATCATCCATGTAAGATACGCTTTCAATTCCCCATCCGTATACTTACATACTTTAATTTGCTTTTCTTGGCAAATTTTGAGGCTGATGGTTTGTGCTATAAATTCTTTCCAAACATAATATCCAAGCTGTGTCTCTTCATTTTCGCATCGACCAAGCTGGCATTCTACCGGAAAGTTCTTGTCTTGTTTTTCTAGCCAATAGCAATACCCATGCGCCAATTCATGAAAAAGAACTTCTGCAAGAATTTCCCTTCTATCGAGCACTTCTGTTCTCAAAAGAATCGCCTGTCCTTTTTCTCCAAAGATAAACTCTCCATAAATAGGCACATCATGTTTATAGGCCAAATTGTTTTTGATTTGCTGTTGCTTACTTGTTTCCTCTCCACATAGCTGTGCTGCTTTCTCCCTTTTGCGATTCCAGTTTCTGGCAGGAGCAAACTCAACTACTATAGTTTGCAACATTTTCTCTGCCTTTGGAAACGTCTTCTTAAACATCTGCTCAATTTCAGCAATCCATTCCTGTGCATGCTTTTTCATTGCAAATTCCATACCTTTCTACACTATCTTTTGATAATGTACTCTCTTTCTGGAATGGATGCTTTCTTTAGATTTCACCTCTTTCGTTCACTATTATGCAGAAAGGTACTTCTTATATTTACATTATACCACGATTACCCATTTTTCAAAAGGCAAAATTATCGTTTTAAAAACAAAACATTCTCTGGTCTTCCGTCTTTTGTCCATTCCCACCAGTCTGACATATAATCGATTAGCCCACCGCTTACCGTCTTCAAAAATTTTTTCTTCTGGCTATCCGTATAACGGAATCCATTTTCCTTATAATATGTTCTGCTGTCCGATGACAGCCATTCTCCAGACGGATTCAATTTAATGAACGCGGCGGTAGTATCAATCAGTTCAATCCATGCTTCTTGCTTTAGGATATAGCGGAGATTGTGAGGTCTGTTTCCTGTAGGAATATCTTCTATCTCCGACCAGCCAAAGTTCTCAAACCCTATACGGAAAAGTTCTGATTTGTCTGTCATCTCGACTATGGTTTCTGCCAGAATGTACTCTTTTTCCGTCATTCTGTAATCAGACAACTTAGGGCCACTCGCCATTTCATCAATCTCTCCCTTCACATAATTACTTCAAGAGCTCCGCCAAGTAATGCTCATCTTTCTTGTGTGAGCCATTGTGTTGTTTATACGCTTTAATAGCAGCAACCAGCTTTTCGCAATTCTGACCAAAGTACTCCTCGTAGAACGCTGTACTATTATCATATCTTCTTTTTCCGCATCGAATATTCGCTTTTGCAAAAGTCTTTGGTTTTGTTTTGGATTTCACTTTTTCATACTCATCAGCTAAATCTTCAGATATAATGAGCAGCATTTCCAACTCAGGCTTTGTACAATACTTTTCAACCAGCGTTATTTTGTCTTTGTATGCAGACGGTATTTCCAGTTTTTCATTTTGACCATCGCCAATACGCAGTACATGTACCTCATCTGGATATAAGTTCAATGCCGCCTTAACTGCAGCAGAGGATTTTATTTGACGTGCATGATACGGGACCAAGCCCAGCAAATCATCTGATGTAAATTTCAGCTTTTGATTTTCCAGCAGGATGTTGATGATTTTGAGCTCGTTAGGTCCCTCGCACATGATCAATAGCTTCATTTCATCAACTTCCTTTTCAGATTCATGAGTTCATCATAGTTTACCGCCGTTTGGAAAGCGTTATTATAAAAACGCTTGCTCTTAAGCAAACCAGATCTCACCTCAAAACACTCATACATATTCTTAATGGCAATCTTATCGCTTGACTGACACACCCAGATATTATCCTGTCGGTTGAACAAATCTAAAACTTCACAATAATGTGTCGAAAACAGCAGCGTTGCCCCGTGTCTGTTCACTGTTTTATCCATATAGAGACTCAGCATATTTTCGACAAGTGTCTTATGAAAATGCGCCTCTGCCTCATCGATAAGCAAGTCGAATCCCTGCTGGAGAGAAGCTACAACCAATGTGTAAAGGATGATACCTTTTGTCGTTCCGCTGGACAACATATATAGAAGTTCCTTGTCCGACAGAAGCTTTTCCTGATTGCAGATGTTGACACGATAGTTATGCTCGTCAAGCATCTGAATGCTTTGAATATTACTATCAAAGATACGAATAATCGCAGAAAGCATTTCATCTGGTATATGATAGGTTTTGAGCAGTCGGAATGCCATCTGGTATGTGTCCACTCCCATACCATCGCTACCGAAGAAAATAGCTGATACTCGCTTTTTCTTTAAGACAAAAAAAGTGCTTGCCGTATCTTCCGGTAACTCTCCTAGATTTTTTTGCTCAACAAAGTCCTCGGTATACAACGAACTCAGCTTAGTTTTATAATACTTTTTCTTGTAGATATGCTGATTAGAAAAAGTTGCTCGATTTGCTAATGTTGGATCTGCTCTCAGTTCTGTTGCATATTTATATACATACCCTTCATGGAAAAAGATAATTTCTAGTTTGATTCCCTCATAGGAATAGTGCTTGTTCTCCAGACTAAACTTGCCCAAAATATCATAGCAGCAATCCAGCAGTTCTAGTGCAGTTGTTTTACCGGAAGCATTTTTTCCGACAAACGCTCCAATGCTGTACACATACAAGCCTTCAGCAATTTCCTGAAGCTCATATTCCTTGTCTTCTGTCGTCTTTTTCGACTTAGCGACCAAATCAATAACCGTATCATCCTGGCAATTCTTAAAATGACTCGCCTTGACACGCAGCAACTTCATCTGAAACACCTCCACGCTTAGTATACCCCATTGTTCAGTTTTAATCAAGTTTTTTGTTTAAGTTTCAGTATTTTCTTATTTTTAGTCAATATAGCAAAATCTTCTCTAAGTCTTTTCATATTTTACAAAGCTTCTGCCAGCTCCAAACCGGAATACTCTGCAATCTTTTCAAGTGAGAGAACGCCATCCTCCAGCATCTGCCTCGCCCGTTCGGTTAATTGCTCATGTACCTTTTCTCTTATGTAATCTTCATAAATCTTATTCAAAAGGAGTACCTCTCACTCATCTTTATCGCACAGTGCATTTGGCTGCGACAATTTTCCAGCCGTTTGAAGTGCTTCTTGCGACAAAATTCCAGCTCCCGCCATCATTGGCGGCATCCATCACTCATAAAATCAGGCGAAAATCCGTCTAATGCACGGAGCAATGTCCCTTACCTGTCAGCTTTGTTGCGCCGTCTTTGGTCATACTCTATCCACTCTTCCAGCGTCAGCGGCATGTAGTCCGAACACATGCAGGGCTTTTCCTTTTTCATACGGTTCCCGTTCAGGTTCCAGACCGGAAGCTGGAACTGCTTCTTGTAATAGTATCTTGGGCAGCCCTCGTACCGGCAATCCCAGCCAGATTTTTCTTCAAGCTCATATATGCCTCATATGCCGGAGTTGTCCCCTCCAGGAATCCGCTTTGATACGCATCACTTTTTTTAATATCATTACGCTTCAGAATATGGCTCAGGTTTTCTACTGCGATGCCATTGCGATTTCTCACAATGCAGATTCCATCGTTCCGGTCAAATTCATCTAGCAATTCCGGATAATGTGTTGTAAAAATCAACGTTCCACCTTTTCTATTAAGTCGACTGTCTATAGCACTCCACCTACTGTGTTGTAGAAGACATCTGATAGCTGGAATGTTCCCAAGCGAAGCAATAATTGTAGCATCTCTATGCTTATCGAAAAGATAAATGCTATCTTTCCGCTATTGCACAGTATCTTCTTCCAACTGTTTCCTATCTTCTCTCCGAATGTCCACATTGCTACCGAACTAAACGGTACCATCATGATTACGTTCTCGATACACTCGGTGGTCAGTTTCTGTTCGCCATTCACAGTCTCCCAGATGCCCCAGCCACCCATGACATCGGATAAAGGATTCATCCACAGGTTCCGATTTAACAGGGTTCGGAACAGAATAAGTGAAGTCAAAAAGGCCAGGAAGAACAGTTTCCGAAAGAACACACTCTCCTTGAACTTCTGATACCATGTCACTATGGCATTCTTCCATCCTTTGCCTGCTCCAATAGATTCATAAGCATACAGGTAGAAAAACATGGCGAGGAAGGAAAGCAGGAGTGAAAATCCGAATGGCTCGTAGAGGGCGATTAGGATATTTGTGAGGATCTTTCCAAGTAAATCAATCGTTTCTTTCATCGTTGTTTACAGATCACTGAACAAGTCAGCCTTGTACACGTCATCCGCTAGCATCATCTTGAAGCTGTCCTTTACGGCTGCAACGTCCTCATGGTAGGTCATGCCGTACCAGGTATCATCGGTTTTTAATACCTTAACAGACATCTCACCTTTCTTCAGTAACTCACCGATGAAGATAGGAATCAGATACTCTGCTTTCAGAGGATTACCCGGTACTTCTTTCTCAAAGAACTCTTTGAAGCCCTCCTCCAGCACATCCAGAAAATCAGGAGTCAAGCCCCACATGTTCATGGAAACAAGAGAATTCACATCAACAGCCACACCGTCTGCCTCTGCTCCATCTGCAGTCTTGACGATGTTCTTGGTTTCCACAACCTCAGTCAAGTTTCCATTCTCATCCATTTTGCAGATGCCACGAGTCACGCCACCGTTATCAGACAGGGTATTCTTCAGTACAAAACCAGCCATGCAAGACTCACCGCCATTTACCAGATACTCGTGGACGGCCTTGAAGCCTTCTTTACCATAGTAGTCATCTGCATTGATGACAATGAACGGAGTATCAATCACATTTTTCGCCGCAAGGACGGCTTGGCCAGTCCCCCACGGCTTTGTCCGGCCTTCTGGCAGAGCTCCCGGGATATCGTTGATATCCTGAAATGCGTAGTCCACAGTTACATTGTGGGACTTGCAAATTGAGGCAATGCGATCACCGATGACCTCTTTGAATTCCTTCTCGATATCCTTGCGGATGATAAACACCACATGATTGAA
>CAKRRF010000073.1 GCA_934394985.1 uncultured Marvinbryantia sp. | reverse complement strand
TCCGGTCCATGCATATGTACAGATGGAAGATCCATAATTTTTTCCAGAAGAAGCAAAGCATCTTTTTCTGTACTGTCCCTGAGTGTCGTGATTACCGGAGCATATGTGCCATAGCTATGACAGGCATCACAGATAAAGTGACCATTTTCACAGACCGCATTGGTTAATTGTTCTTTATGGCAGATGCTGCACGTCTGAATAGAGCTTTCAGCATGATACGTAATAGGAGCACCACAAATCAGACATCCGGAAAAATATTCTGCTTCACCACAACAACAGGAATTATTCGTATAATCCATTTGATTCACCTCCGAAGAATTTATTTTAATAGTGTTAACGATGTAATAAGTATAACATAAAAGTAATGATATAGCATCTTGACAATCATGTTACTTTGGGTATATGATTTGATCCAATAAAGGGGAGTAACCTGCGCTTAACAATTTGCGTCTGTGATGTCGTCAGTACGGTGGAAGCATCCGGTATCATAAGGAAATGGTGAGACTTTTATTGCATTTTTATTATGCAATGAAGGTCTCCTTTTTTTATATTTTTTTATCAAAGAGGTCTTTCATTGAATAAGAAATCCAGGTAGTAAATACTTAGAAACAAGGAGGCGAAAGTGATGAAGGAAATTTATCAGCAGACGATAGAAGAGGTTCTTGAAAGGGTGAATGGGAAGAAATCTGGGCTTACGAGTGAACAGGTGAAAAGATCCAGAGAAAAATGTGGGTGGAATGAACTTACAGAAGGAAAGAAGAAAGGCATCCTGCAGATTTTCTTTGAACAGTATAAGGATTTTCTTGTATTGATTCTAATTGCATCAGCAATCATATCTGGTATGCTTGGAGATGTGGAAAGTGCGGCAGTTATCGTGACGGTTATTACGATCAATGCAATCTTGGGAACAATACAGACGGTAAAAGCAGAACAATCTCTGCAGAGTTTAAAGAATCTTTCTGGCCCGGAGGCAAAGGTATTGCGTGATGGTACAATCGTCCAGATTCCGGCAAGAGAACTGGTTGTTGGAGATGTGATACTGCTTGAAGCAGGAGATATGATTCCGGCTGATGGAGGACTGATTGAAAATGCAAGTCTTAAGATTGATGAGAGTGCTCTTACAGGAGAGAGTCTTGCAGTTGAGAAAAACATGGATACAATATTGACGGAAGCGCCACTTGGTGATCGGGCAAATATGCTGTTTTCAGGTAGTTTTGTAACGTATGGGCGTGGGAAAGCTATTGTAACGGATATAGGAATGCAGACAGAAGTTGGAAAGATTGCAGGACTTTTGAAGTCAACTTCGGAAAAACAGACACCACTCCAGGTGAGTTTGGAAGTCTTTGGAAAGAAGCTTTCTATTATGATTCTGGTATTTTGCGGACTCTTATTTGCAATAAATGTGTTCCGCGGTGAAAAGATCAGCAGTGCATTTATGTTTGCAGTAGCACTTGCAGTGGCAGCAATTCCTGAAGCGTTAAGTTCTATCGTGACAATTGTACTTTCTTTCGGAACACAGAAGATGGCAAAAGAGCATGCAATCATTCGTAAACTACAGGCGGTAGAAGGGCTTGGAAGTGTTTCTGTTATTTGTTCTGATAAGACAGGAACGCTCACACAGAATAAAATGACAGTTGAAGATTATTATATAGATGGAAAAAGAATTTCAGCAGAGGCAATTGATATATCAGATCAGGCACAAAAATGTCTTTTAAATTATAGTATTCTATGTAATGATTCGACAAATGAAAATAGAGTAGAAATTGGAGACCCAACAGAAACAGCATTGATTAATCTTGGAAGTCGATATGGAGTAGAGGCAGCAAGCATAAGAAAGCTTTATCCAAGAAATGGAGAACTGCCATTTGACAGTGATCGAAAGATGATGTCAACACTTCACCTGATAGATGGTAAAAATCAAATGATTGTAAAAGGTGCAGTCGACAAGCTCCTGGAACGTACAGAGCAAATCTGGACGAAAGAGGGAATTCGAAAAATTACTGAGGAAGATAAAGAAAAAATACAACGTCAAAATCAGAAATTCTCGATGGAAGGTTTAAGAGTACTGGCTTTTACCTATCGTGAAATTCCTAAGAATCACACATTAACGTCACAAGATGAGGATCACTTAGTATTTCTTGGTCTGATTGCGATGATGGATCCTCCGAGAGAAGAATCAAAAGCTGCGGTTGCGGAATGTATAAAAGCGGGAATTCGACCGGTTATGATCACAGGAGATCATAAAATCACAGCAGCAGCAATCGCAAAGAGAGTTGGTATATTACATGATTTGTCGGAAGCCTGTGAAGGTGCGGATATAGAAAATATGAGTGACGAGGAACTCAAAGAATTTGTCCCAAATATTTCTGTGTATGCAAGAGTGTCACCGGAACATAAAATCCGCATTGTTCGGGCCTGGCAGGAAAGAGGAATGATTGTGGCAATGACAGGAGACGGTGTCAATGATGCACCAGCATTAAAGCAGGCAGATATTGGCGTTGCGATGGGAATGACCGGAACGGAAGTTGCGAAAGATGCAGCAGCGATGGTACTTACAGATGATAACTTTGCAACAATCGTAAAAGCAGTGGAAAATGGGCGAAACTTATATCAGAATATCAAGTATGCGATACAGTTTCTTTTGTCAGGAAATTTTGGAGCAATTTTAACCGTTCTTTGTTCATCGGTTGCAGGACTTCCGGTGCCATTTGCACCAGTACATTTACTCTTCATTAATCTTTTGACGGATAGCTTACCGGCAATTGCGTTAGGCTTAGAGCCGGACAGAAGTGAAGTGATGAGTGAAAAACCGAGATTAGCAGATGAGTCGATATTGACAAAAGATTTTCTTAGCAAAATCGGTCTGGAAGGTTTGGTAATTGGAGCAATGACAATGATCAGTTTTTTGACAGGATACAACCAGAATGGTACATTGCTTGGAAGCACGTATGCTTTTGGAACTCTTTGTCTGGCACGTTTGTTTCATGGATATAATTGCAAATCAGATCATCCGGTCATTTTTACAAAAGGTCTCTTTCATAACAAGTGGCTTCAGGGAGCATTTGTGTTAGGTACAGTACTCATTACAACAGTACTGACGGTTCCTGGTTTCCATAACTTATTTAAAGTGGAAACTTTGAATCTGATGCAGCTTGGATGTGTATATTTATATGCTTTTGCAAGTCTTCCAATCATTCAGCTGCTTAAATGGATACGTATGAAATTAAGAAAAAGAGGAGAAAGATAGTGGATTTAAGCAAAATTGCTATAAAAAAAATCAGGGAGCTTATTGTGTTTACAGCATTTCTTGTGGTTGTCCTGTGGAAATTTGATGTGGTGCTCGATGTGCTGAAAGCAATATGGGGGATCCTGTTTCCCTTTGTACTTGGCGGAGCAATCGCATTTGTGACCAACGTGCCAATGAGCTTTTTGGAAAAGAAAATTTTCGGAAGAGTAAAAAAAGAAAATAAGATAGTCGTAAAACTGGCAAGACCGATAAGTCTGCTCCTTACAATCATATTGGCGGTTGGTGTAATCGTACTGGTGATGTTCGGGGTGATTCCGCAGCTTACGCGGACAATGGGAACCCTGATGATGAGCATTGCAGATTTTATTCCGCAGATGCAAAGCTGGATCCGGGAATTCTCTCATAATAACCAGGAAATCATGAAGCTGGTAGATCAGGTACAGTTTAATCCGGACCAGGCGATCAAGTGGGGGATAAGTCTTCTTGGAAATGGTGCAGGAAATATGATGAATACCACAATGTCGGCAGTTAGTTCCATAGTCAGTGGATTAGCGACCTTTTTTATTGCTTTTTCGTTTGCCTGCTATGTCCTTTTTCAGAAAGAAAAACTGCATGTGCAGATCCGAAAAGTAGTTTTTGCCTTTCTTCCAAAGAAAAAGGCAGATGCTTTTCTTAAAATTTGTTCTCTGACTTATCGGACATTTGCGAATTTTCTTGCAGGTCAGTGTCTGGAAGCTGTGATCCTCGGATGCATGTTTGTGGTGATACTGAGTATTTTGGGGATGCCATATGCACTTTTGATCGGAGTTTTGATTGCGTTTACTGCATTGATTCCGATTTTCGGGGCCTTTATCGGATGTGCAGTGGGAAGTTTTTTGATCTTTATGGTAAATCCGAAACAGGCAATTTTATTTATTATAGTATTTCTGGTGCTGCAGCAGATCGAGGGAAATCTGATCTATCCTCATGTTGTGGGTGAATCTGTAGGACTCCCGTCAATCTGGGTTCTTGCAGCAGTTACGATCGGTGGAAACCTTATGGGAATTGTGGGTATGCTTGTTTTTATTCCGCTGCTTTCTGTGTTCTATACTATTTTTCGGGAATTCGTATATCTGCGCCTGAAAAAAAAGCATATTAAACAGGTGACAAAGACAGAAATAGAGGAATATACGGTGGAGGAAATTGTAAATAGTGACATACCAGAAGGGAAATGATATGATGGACTTGTATTGGGATAGTTAAGAAAAAACTTATATTTAAGGGGGGAGTTACTATGTGGTTTGTGTTTGCCTTGCTGTCTGCTGTATTTGCGGCGCTGACCTCCATACTGGCCAAGGTAGGTATTACCGGTGTTAATTCGAATCTTGCAACAGCGATTCGAACGATGGTGGTGCTTGTCATGGCATGGGGAATGGTTTTCCTCACAAATACACAAGGTGGAATCACTGCGATCAGTAAAAAAAGCTGGCTGTTTCTGATACTTTCAGGTTTGGCAACAGGTGCCTCATGGTTATGTTATTATCGTGCTCTGCAGATAGGAGATGCATCTAGGGTTGTGCCGATAGACAAGCTGAGCGTTGTGATCACGCTGGTACTGGCATTTATTTTTTTACACGAGAAATTTACAGCAAAATCGCTGATCGGATGTATTTTGATTGGTATGGGAACATTATTGATGGTTTTGTAAAAAGGCATAAGAAAACTATACACAAAAGGAGAGGGCTATGAAAACACGAAAGAAAATTTCAGCAAGGCTTCTGGTAATCATGCTTGTTGCCACATTACTGCTTCCCTTTACATGGAATGTTTCGGTGGAAGCAGCCGAGACAAAACAGATCGATGTTTTGTTCAGCCATGATACACATTCGCATTTGAACAGCTTTTCAACCATCGTAGATGGAGAACAAAAAGAGGTTGGCGGATTTGCAAGGATCAAAACCCTGATTGATGAAAAGAAGCAGGAAGATTCGGACACCCTGGTGCTGGATGGCGGTGATTTTTCCATGGGAACCCTGATCCAGACCGTATACGATACGGAGGCGGCAGAGCTTCGAATGCTGGGATATCTGGGGTATGATGTGACGACTTTGGGGAATCATGAATATGATTATCGTTCAAAGGGACTGGCAAATATGCTGGAGGTTGCGAAGGATTCCGGTGAGACAGTACCGGCATTGGTGGTATGCAATGTGGACTGGGACAGCATGGAGCAGTCCGGATTAAGTGATGGACAGAAATTGATCCGATCAGCATTTGAAACCTACGGCGTGAAGGACTATGTGGTAATTCAAAAGGGAGATGTAAAGACTGCAGTAGTCGGTGTGTTCGGTAAGGATGCCCTGGAATGTGCACCGACCTGTGAATTAAAGTTCAAGGATCCGGTTGAGGCCGTAAAACAGACGGTAGAAGAGATCAGAAAAAATGAAAAAGTGGATATGATCGCCTGTGTGTCCCATGGAGGAACCTGGGAGGATGAGAACAAATCGGAGGATGAGATCCTTGCAAAAGAGGTGCCGGATATCGATCTGATCATCAGCGGACATACGCACTCAGAGCTGAAAGAGGCAATTCAGCATGGGAACACATATATCGTATCCTGCGGTGAATACGGAAGAAATCTGGGATCACTTTCCATGACACAGAAGCAGGACGGACGGTGGGAGCTGACATCCTATGAGCTGATTCCTGTTTCTGAGAAGGTAAAACCGGACCAGGCGACACAGGAACAGATCGATGCCCTGATGGATACGGTGGATAAGAATTATCTTGCCGATTTTGGCTATACAAGAGAAGAGGTTCTTGCTGAAAATGATGTTGAATTCAACAGTCTGGAAGAAATGGGTACGATGCACGAAGAGTTGAATCTTGGTGATATCATATCCGATGCATACATATATGCAGTGGAGAATTCCGAGTATTATGATGGTGATCCGGTTGATGTAGCCGTTGTTCCAAGCGGAACCGTGCGGGATACATACACAAA
>CAKRRF010000072.1 GCA_934394985.1 uncultured Marvinbryantia sp. | reverse complement strand
CTCTTAATATCCAAGATCATCCACCTCCAGATACTTTTCCGGATCATCCAGATATTTTCCAACGATTTTCAGAGTCGTGCCATCCTGACGCATTTCCTCCATCGTCTGTTCCATCTGCTCACAGATTCCTCTGTCATCATTTTTTGCGAAAGCAACACCTATTCCGGTAATCATCAGTGGTTCTTCCAGAATACGGAAGCTTGCATCATAATCCTTCATATACTGGACGATAGATTCCTCATGTGCGGCAACTGCATCCACATACCCCTTTCCCAGAAACGTATAGATCAGCTCCCGGTGTCCAAGGCTGATCAGGTTTTCCAGTTTTGGGATTCTCTCATTTGTCCTGTCCAGAAAAATGCCTTCCGGTTTGGTTGTGGACTGGACGGCCAGATTCTTTCCCTCCAGATTGCTCAGCCTATAGATATCACTGCTCTCGTTTACGGCAACCACCTGACGGCTTGCTATGTATGGTCCTGCCCAGCGGTAATCGTCAAGGCGTCCTTCCATGGAAAAGCAGCCCATGATACAGTCAATCTCTCCGCTCTCCACCAGTTCTTTTTTCTCCTCCCAGTCAATCTGGACAACGTCCACCTGATATCCCATTCTTTTAAAAGCTTCCGTAGCCAGTTCTACATCTATACCCGTCGGTACACCATCCTCATTCAGATAATTGTATGGTGGATAGTTATCGCTGCCGAGCGTGATGACCGGCTTTTCGGTTTCTTTTTTACTGCTGTCTGTGTTTTTGCACCCTGTCAGGGTGACCGCCAAAATTCCTGCAAGCAGAATGCCTGCAATCACTCTTTTTCCTTTCATTTTCCTTCCATCCTTACTGTTATTTTGCTTTTTTCTCATATCAGCTTCTTTACCATTTATCACACTTCAGTGACCTGCGGTTCGGTGCCCCCCCCGCCACCGATAAGTCATTCCTCAAAAAAAGCACTGTCAGACAGACAGTGCACATCATCATCTTATGCAACTGGCTGCCATTTTACAGGCCCTGTAGCTTTGCGTCACAGACTTTCGTCTGCTTTGCCAATTATTTTTATTTTTAATCACAGCTTTTACAAAAAAGTTTGCTAATCCAAACAATTAAACTTACTGACCGGCACTTTTATTCCATGTTCTTTTTTTCCTTGAGATATCGTTTTAATAGAAATGTACAGAAATATGGAAACGCATAAATTCCGTCTTCTATTCCTACATTACTATCTGCAAGTTTTATTCCCCAATGGATATCACTATAAGAATCACTGGATATCAATTGCCTCAATGACTTAGAACGATTTCTGTTTGCCTTCACTTCTACTGGTACTAGCTCATCCTTTGTTCTTACAAAGAAATCTTCTTCCAGAGTAGCATTTTCTTTTTTATAATAATACAGCCCAAGTCCCTGTTTCACAAACGCTTCTGCTACAAAATTCTCATATCAAATCGTGAACATTACAATAAAAGAATCAGAGAGAACACATTTTCTCTCTTGTTTTCTCTCTGAATCTTTACATTTTACTCTCAATATTATTTATGCAATGATTCTTTATTCTTCTCCAAGATAATATCTGCCATATGCATCTGCTGCCTTGATCGCTGCAAATACACTCTCCGGTGTAACTGTAAATGGCATATTCTGGAGAGTATCACCTTCTGCACTTGCAGCCTTTGCAACTTCCATAAGCTGCTCATCTGTTACGTTACCTGCTCCAAGTTCTTCAAGTGTGACCGGAAGTCCCACTTCTATACACCACATAATAATTTCTTCCAATTCTTCGTGTGGGACATTTTCCAGTACCAGCTGTGCCAGAGTTCCAAATGCAACCTTTTCACCATGATACATATGATGGCACTCTTCCAGAACTGTCAGGCCATTGTGGATTGCATGAGCTCCTGCAAGTCCGGCACTTTCAAATCCAATTCCGGAAAGCAGAGTATTTGCCTCAATGATCTTTTCCACTGCCGGAGTACATACGCCTGCCTCCAGAGCAATTTTAGCTTTCACGCCTTCTTCCATCAGGGTATCAAAGCAAAGCTCTGCCAGTGCCATTGCAGCACCTGTTGTGTTTCCACCTGCGCAGGAAGTTGCTTCACTTCTCTGGCATGCTCTTGCCTCAAAATAAGTTGCAAGCGCATCTCCCATACCGGCTACCGTAAGTCTGACTGGAGATTTTGCAATGATCTCTGTATCCATCATAACAAGATTTGGATTAGCCGGAAGGAATAAATATTTTTCAAAAACGCCCTCATCCGTATAGATTACAGACAAAGCACTGCAAGGAGCATCTGTGGACGCGATCGTCGGACAGATGAACACCTGTGTTCCGGCATAATGCGCAACAGCTTTTGCTGTATCAAAAATCTTGCCGCCGCCAATACCAATTGTAAGATCACAGCCGTTGTCTTTAACTACTTTCAGCAGTCTGTTGATTTCATTGGTACTGCATTCACCATTGAAATAATCAAAAACAAGTTCACAGTTATTTTCAGCAAAACTATCTTCGATCATTTTGCCGATTCTCTTATAACCACCCTGGCTGATCAGAACCAGTGCTTTTTTTCCTGCTGCTGCGGCATATTTGCCGATGTTTTTCATTTCTCCTGCGCCCTGCACATATTTGGAAGGGCTGATTAAGATTTTTGCCATTGAGATTCTCCTTTCTACGTTTCTATTGTTACACTTTTTACTGGTTTCCCACCCCTATTATACACACTTTACAAGGAATTGTGCAATCAATTCTATGCAGCCTTCCACATCCGTAAATTTTTTCAATCTTTTTTGCGTTTCAACTTATTTTTCAACTGCCCTGAATGTAAATTTGATTGGCTGGTAATCGCCTGTTGTCAACGGTAATGGCAGACCCGCTTTCATAAGTGCCGCACCTGTATACACCTTGCCGGTAGCAATGTCTTCATATTTCATATCGCATCCAGTTCTCTGTATTCATAGTCCATCTCCATGGACATTGCTTTTTACTGTGACCGGTGCGGTACCTGTATTTTCCAGACGTACTGCTCTTGTGATCACATCAAGCTGTGGAAATACACCATAAAGAAGATGAGCACGTAATCCGCTGGCATGGTCTTTCAGAACAATTTCGAGTGTTTCTGCCTCATCTTCCTTTACAAACATTTCCGCTTTTCCATATAATTCTATCCCGTTTTTGTACACTTTTCCACAAACATCAGAATAAACCGGGGAACTCTTGACAACAAGAAATGTTGTGTTATAATTCATTTAACATTTAAGTTAAATATTAAATGAAGGGGGAATGACTTTGGGTATGCAGGACACTCTTCACGCCCTTGCCGATCCTACAAGACGTGAAATACTTAACCTTCTCAAACAGTCTCGATTATCAGCCGGCGAGATCAGCAATCATTTTTCTATTTCCGGTGCCGCCATTTCTCGTCATCTGTCTGTTTTAAAAGATGCAGATCTGATTCGTAACGAACGAGAAGGAAAATTTATCTATTACGAACTCAATGCTACCGTACTCGAGGAAATCCTCTTATGGATCAGTGAATTAAAAGGAGGGAATGATTATGATCAAACAAAATAAAAAATTACTTTTACTTACATCCGTTATAACACTGCTTCCAGTCTTTATTGGTCTGTTTTTGTGGAATCAATTACCAGATTCTGTTGCAACACATTTTGGACTAAACAATCAGCCGGACGGATATTCATCCAAAGCCTTTGCAGTATTTGGCCTGCCTCTGATTCTGCTGGCAGTTCATTTAGTATGTGTGGTCGCAACAAACATTGATCCCAAATCAAAAGATATTAATAAAAAAATATTCAAGGTTCTATTATGGATCTGCCCGTTGGTTTCCTTGTTTGTCTCCACTGTAATCTACGGATACAGTTTAGGATATGATTTTAATATGTCTTATCTATGTGGGATCCTCATTGGAGTTCTTTATCTTGTTCTTGGAAATTTTCTCCCTACAGTAAAGCCAAACTATACGATTGGTTTTCGTATTCCATGGACATTAAATGATCCTGATAACTGGTATCACACTCATCGCTTCGGTGGAAAATGTATGGTAATCGGAGGAATCATTATGATCCTTACCTCACCACTGCAAAACATGTGGATACTGCTTGTAGCTGCAATCGTTCCCTGCCTTTTGCCAGCGATCTATTCTTATCTGTATTACCGCAAATCCTGATTCTTTAACTTCATATTTTATTTGTTGAAGGTAATGTATTTATCATATTCTATTGACAAAATCCTCCTTAATGCTGTAGGTTAATAGTTAATCAACGTGTTAAATTATTAAAGGAGAGGAAATCAATCATGAATTGGGAAATCATTACCTTCATTGCCTACTTCGTCATTTTACTTGGCGTTGCTTTGGTATTCTATTTTAACGGCACTAACAAAAACTCCGAGGACTTTTTCCTGGGCGGTCGATCCATGGGACCATGGGTAACGGCACTATCCGCGCAGGCATCAGATATGTCCGCATGGCTGCTGATGGGTCTCCCGGGATCTATTTTAGCATTTGGATTTGGACAGATGTGGATCGGTATCGGGCTTGCCTTAGGTACTGCTGCCAACTGGATTCTTTGTGCAAAGCGTCTTCGTACTTTTTCCAAGGCA
Organism: uncultured Marvinbryantia sp.; assembly: GCA_934394985.1. Taxonomy (GTDB): domain Bacteria; phylum Bacillota; class Clostridia; order Lachnospirales; family Lachnospiraceae; genus Marvinbryantia. The sequence continues at coordinate 2,047 of CAKRRF010000072.1, read as the reverse complement.
GCAGATGATGCAATCACACTGCCGCAGTACCTTACCAACCGATTTGCAGTAAGTTCCAGAGCATTACAGCTTGCATGCGCTCTGATTTTCCTGTTTGCATACACCATTTATGTAGCATCCGCGCTGGTAGCCGGTACTTCCGTATTTTCAACTCTGTTCCCTGATGTTTCACCAAAGATTGCTATGTTTGTATTCTTGCTGATCATCGTTGCCTATACTTTCTTTGGCGGATTTGCAGCGGTCTGCTGGACAGACTTTTTCCAGGGATTGTTGATGATGCTTGCTCTGATGCTTGTACCGATCGTTGTTTTCTTTGGACACAGAGCGCTGTTAGATTCAACCGCTCTTACCACTGTATATGAATATACTGATGCAGCCACAGGAACTGTGACACAGTGTGCATTCGGCGGCGGTATTTTCAATACAAGCTGGCAGGACATTCTCAGTGGTCTCGGATGGGGACTCGGATACTTTGGTATGCCACATATCCTGGTTCGTTTCATGTCCATCGAGAAACCTTCCATGATTAAAAAATCTTCTATCGTTGCAATTGTATGGGTAATCATTTCATTATTTTCCGCTGTTATGATTGCTTATTTGGGAAGAATGGTCATGGGTGCTGAACTGCTTACTCAGGGAAATCAGAAGCTCGTCTTCATTGCAATGGCACGTAGATTCTTCCCGGCTGGTATCTGTGGACTGCTGCTGGCAGCTATCATTGCAGCCTCTATTTCCACTGCAGACTCCCAGTTATTAGTTGCCTCCAGTTCCTTCACTGCAGACTTGTACAAGCCTTTCTTCCGCAAAAAAGCAACCGAGAAAGAGACCCTGTTCGTAGGACGTGTACTTGTACTTGTTCTCTCACTGATTGCTTTTGTAATTGCTAATTCCAAGGGCAGCGGTGCACAGGCTATCATGGATATGGTCGAAAATGCATGGGGTGCCTTTGGTGCCTCCTTCGGACCTACCATCCTGCTGTCTCTGTTCTGGAAACGATTTAATTATCAGGGTGCTGTAGCCGGTGTCATCTCCGGATTTGTGATCGATCTGGGCTGGCTGTTAACTGGTATGACCGCTTCCACGGGTATCTTTGAAATTGTTCCGGGATTCTTTGGAAGCCTTGTAGTAGCTATTATTGTTGCAAAACTTACTTCTGCACCAAATGAAAGAGCGGTTGCCATTTTTGAACAGGGCACCAGCAAAAACGCTGATTGAGTTTACCGATTCAAGAATGCCTTTGGGCATTCTTGAATCATTTTTTTATTAGTGAAAGCCCCAGTTTCATAATCCCCGCCAGTTTATAGCCAACAACAATTGCTCCATTTACTGCAATCGGCCCTGGTGAAGATTGGGCAATTGCAACCAGATCCAGCATTTCATTCTCGTCAATCCATTGATAATCATCCACAAATTTCTTTTTCATCAGCGTCACGATCACATAACCGCCGCCAAATGTAAATGTGCTGAGATATAAACATGAAAAAAACAGCTTTCGTAATACATCTCCTTTGCCCTTAGCTTCTTCTTTCATTTTGCATCCTCCACTATTACAGATGTATTTTTATTATCTAATGCATCTTAATTTTCTTTTTTTCAGTTATCACAGATACATTTGGGACACTAATATATCTTCTCTTTATGTAATTCTATATCCGAAGATACTTTTTTACAACCGATTACATCTTCAATTTACATTTATTTAGACTTTAAGATACTGTTAAACTTATTATCACACATAAATTCATCTTGACTAATATAATTCTCGATTTAAAGATACCTTCTTACAATGAAATTCATCCGCAATAACCTAAAATCACTATTGTAGATACTTTCTCCCAATAGATTGTATCTGCAACACCAGAAAAATTGCCATTGTAGATACTTTTTTCCTATAGATTTCCCATAAAGCCCGAAAAAATGCTTTTGTTTGTATGTTAAACCACAACAAGACCGCCAATGGCGGTCTCGTGTTTTCTTACTCAATATTTTCTTATCAGAAATTACTCTCTTTTCTGTTTGTCTGCTCTCTGCAGGCATTTCCTATATT
>CAKRRF010000071.1 GCA_934394985.1 uncultured Marvinbryantia sp. | reverse complement strand
CAAACCTTGGCATCGCCACAAACCTTGGCATTGCCACAAACCTTGGCATTGCCACAAACCTTGGCATTGCCCCAAACCTTGGCATCGCCACAAACCTTGGCATTGCCACAAACCTCGGCATCGCCACAAACCTTGGCATTGCCACAAACCTTGGCATCGCCACAAACCTTGGCATTGCCACAAACCTTGGCATCGCCCCAAACCCATGATTTGTTATCATGGGAGAGATTACTTTCTTTCTCAATCCAGCCTCCAACTTCTCCCACCTTTATAAGTCCGAATTCAATAACAGCTTTGATTCTGTGCAGAGTTACTGTCCTGCCATATAAATTGATTTCTTTGGTTTCCCCTGTAAATTCATATTTTCTCATTTTTCTTTTTTCCTTTCTTACATCACTTCCAGAATCTCGCTCTCTGGAAATTCTAATTTTTTGAAAATCTTCATTAACTCCGGATATGTGAAGAACTCCGGATGGTTCTTTTTTCTCTTGAATGTCTCCGGATGGATCCCAAGCATGGCAGCCATCTGATTCACAGTGATCTGTTCGGCATCCATTCTTGCCTGAATCATACCGGACAGGAGACGTTTCTTTTTATTCTCTTCCGTTAATTTAATGACTGGCATTTTCTTTCCCTCCGTGTTATACTGTTACTGATAATACTTTGTTTGTTCCCCGACTGGTTGCCGCCTGAGGGGAACTTTTTCTATTTCTTCCCGATGCTTTCGATGATGCACCAGATGATGGATGCTCCGATCTCTACCAGGATCGTGGCTCCAACACCGCACCAGAAATCCGGTATGTACATCTCAATCACCCTCTTTCAATACACATGCGCCATTGGATATGTGTCCGACTCTCCACATGATCAGTTTTCCATTGCCTTTCACCAACATGTAATCCGGTGAAAAGATGGTAAAAAACTCAGGATCGCTATAGATTCCTACCACAGCTTTCTCTTCGGTACTGCAAAGATGCTTTGCCAGCTTGTAGATCTCTCTGGCCGTTTCTTTTTGGTACTGATACTCAAATTCTGCACCATCCGGAAGTATGCGTGCCATTACTGCAAGCCACATGTAATTCACCTCACTTTCGAAAAGAATGATACAAAGTCATTTTTCTTTCCGGTTACAATTGCTTCTCTCAGTGCTTCAATTTCTCTTTGTTGTCTTTGAACCTCACGTACAAGATCAGCAACTTTTTCTTCCAGCATGCCGGTTCTCTCTTCTGAAATCCGTATCAGTCCATCTTTTCCCTTTTTATTTTCAAGTTCTATTAGGTGTTTCTCGAGCTGAGTAAAAGTGCCTGATTCATTTAATTCATGCCAGTCCTTTTCTGTTGTTTCGAATCGAACCGTAACGTTAACACATCCGAGTATGTCTTTTTTGACTGATATATCTAACATTTCTGCCACCTCATTTCCATCGGAACATTAGTATCAAGAAAATAAGTGATAAGAATATAAGTTTTATCCCAGACACAGCCAGTAGGAATGAATGGGATTTCATTAGCTTCTCGATACTGTCAAGGCAAAGTTTCTGCATTGCCACTGTATATGCGATAAGCTCATTTTTTTCGCTCTCGGTCATGTTCTGATATTTCTTTTCGTTCATTCTACGATCCTTTCTGCTGTTCTCGCTTCTCACCTGCCATCAGCATTCCCTGCATAACTCCGAACAGGTACATCTGATTTTCTCGTTGCAACTTGGTAAAATCCTTTGTCACGTCTCGGATTAAATTCTGCTCGTTTCTTTCCATGTTCTCACCTCTTTCTTTGATTACCTTGTTTTGTTGGTTGCTTCAAAGTTTTTCAAATCACTTTCTGAAACTCTGTAACTCTTTTCATTTAATTTGATTGCTGAAAGTTTTCCTTTCCTTATCCATTCCCATACAGTACGGGTTTTGACTTTATATCTTTCTGCAACCTCTTCACATGTATAAAGCTGTTCCATCTTTCCACCTTTCTTTTTGTTGCGTTTACCGCTGTTTTGTGCTATTCTATGTACTGCCTAGTGGCAAGGAAAGGTTGTGATCTATATTGAAAGCAATTTTAAACCTGCCTGCTCCCTTTGCTTTTAATCCGTCCGCACTGATACCTCGACAGTTTAAACAGGTCAAAGACGGCTCTGACTGTTTTGTCAGCGATTAGGCATGTTGCAGAACCAAGACTGCGAAAGTGACAAGGTGCTTCAAGAAGCGTTTGGTATCGTCAAATGCGACCTCGGTCTGCAAAGTACATAGGGTAAACAAATTTGGTAAAGAGCTGTTAGGGACGATACCCCTAGCAGTTTCTTTTTATCTAATAGAAGTGTCGGCTCTATCAGATTGCGGTAAACGCTCAAGGCTTTTTGATTACCTTGTAATCATATTATAGTCTACTCAGTTATCAATGTCAATACTTTTTTGATTACTTTTTTAACATTTTGTGTTTACTTTTTCTTTCTCAAATGATATAATCAATATCAGAAAGGAGATGGAAAATTGAATCAGAGATTTAAAGAATTAAGAAAAGCAATCGGACTGACTCAGGAAGAATTTGCAGAAAGAATCAATCTTTCCAGAAGCTATATAAATCTCATTGAGATGGGAAAGAAAATTCCTGCTGAACGAACCATTAGAGACATTTGTAGAACCTTTAAGGTCAACTATACGTGGCTTACTCATGGCTCCGGTGAAATGTTCGAAGACGATGACGGCGATGCGCAGGCTGTCATCGATGCGGCGCTTGGCGGTAAATGTCAATTTGCGAGAGATTCGCTTGTCAAGTTGGCAAAAATGGACATAAAATACTGGGAAATGCTAGCAGAGATCATTGATCAACTGAAAAAAGAGTAAAAAAATGGGCTGGATAGTGATATCCAGTCTATTTTTGTGTATAATTATTGTTATTTTCATTGTTTTGCTGTAAAATTATTAACAAATAATATTATACAAGGGAGGAAAAAATTATATGAAAAAAAGGATTTTTGCTGTATTATTGTCAGCAACACTTGCGGCATCGTCTTCTGCGGTTGCATTTGCGGACGAAAAAGATGATCGTATCGCAGAACTGGAAAATCAAGTTGAGGAAATGCAGAATACTATTGATGATCTCCAGAAACAACTTGATGAGGCATTAGCTTCAACAAAATCCACGTCGCAGGGTTCATACAAAATTGGTGAAACCTATGTTGTCGAGGGACAATGGAAGATCACGGTTGATTCTGTGGAAGCTACTGATGACCGAAATGAGTACAGCGATAAAACTCCGGGTGCCGTATATATCGTAACTTACACCTATGAAAATATAGGATACGATGACGATTATACAGATGGACTGTATATTGACTTAGAGGGTGGAATTGTTGACAGCGCAGGAAAAATGGGATACTCATATCCGGGTGACGTTACACTATATCCACAGGAGACACCTGTAGGAGCATCCTGTGAAGCTCAAGCATGCATTGGAGTGGATAATCCGGGGAACTTTAAAATCAACTTTTCTATGTATGACGGTAATACAGAAAAGCAGTCAGCAGTTTTTGAAATTGAGGTTTAACATTAACAGAAAAGAGGAAAAGAAAACATGAAAACATGGAAATTGGTATCAGGTATTTTGTCAATTATTTTATTTGTTGTAGTATCGTTTCAATCATGTGCTGTCGGGATCGGGAACACATTGAGTGAATCCGGAGAAGTCAGTGGCTCAGCCGGTATCGTTCTGGCTATTATGCTTCTTGCTGGTGGAATCACTTCTATAGCCACCAGAAACGGTGGTAAGGGCGGAAATATTGCTCTTGTCATTCTGTATGGGATTGGTGCTTTATTCGGATTTCTTCTTGCTGGAAGTTACACAGATCTATACATCTGGTCTACTTGGTGTTTAGTTAATCTGGTTTTTGCATTTCTTGCACTTTTCAAGAAAAAATCTGAGTAGTATAAACATATACATTGATATTATAAAAGCCAGGATTGATGTCCTGGCTTTTACTTTTTTATCTCAGATACAAATATACCAAAAATTTGTAAACTTTCTTAATGATGTCGATATCGTCAATTTTATTCAATAATTCAATTGTCCAATTTCTATATTCTTCTGTACTCTCTTTCATTCTTCCACCCTCTCTTGGGTGTATACTGAAATAATAAAGTTGACTTCTGCCTGTGTATCTCCTAACCTTATACTACAGGCACTGCCATGCCGAGTATAGCGGAAAGGAGATAACTATGACAGATAAAGCTAAGGAACTTGTCAGCTTATATGTTCAAAGCATTGTAAGAGATTCTGATTCTCAATTTGAAGATGCTATAATGAACAATGTCACTCCAGACATGAACTTTAACCAAATATATGTTAAGATGGTTCATAATGCAGTGACTCTTTCAGTTGATCTTTCAACTCAGATTATTCTGGATCTACTTGACTATGCTGACGTTCTACCAATTACTTCTGAAGAAAAAGTTTTGCAAAAGCTTGCTTTACGCATTCATACGGATTCGAAGAAATAACATCTCTTTGCTGACCTTGAACTTTCTTTTCGAGGTCAGCAATTCTTTTCTCCATAGAAATAATTTTCTTCTGCATATGCTTGTCCACCATTTTCCCCACTTCCTTTTTTCTTTCAGTATACAATCCATTTATGTCTACATCATCACCACTTTTCCTGGCGGCAGACAGTCCATGCAGAGAGCCCACCGCCGTAGCATAGATCGGAAGCAATGATGTGCTTCCCTTACAACATATATCCGTGCAGTGCCAGTACACTTCTGATCTGACATGATCTCCTCTGGTCTTCTGGTATGTAGGTGGAAACATAGGCTATGAGCCTTGATCTCCGTTCCAGTTCTGGTAATGTGTTCAGATACTCCATAATTTTCTTTTCCATTTTCTTTTTACCCCCTTCTTTTTATCAATAATATAATTAATGACCGACCAAAAAATGCAAAAATTTCATAATAATACTTTAAATTTGTTGTCAAAAATGGTATTTTTAATTCTAAAGGAGGGAAAATGTATGAAAAAGAAAGGAGAACTAAATCGAATATTGTCGAAAACGCACATTGCAGAATTGGATGATCCTATTATCCTGCAAAACTTTGGTGAGTCTGTGGCGAGGCTGAGAACCTCAAGTAAATTGACACAGAGCGATATGGCATACCTGCTCGGCATATCTAAGCAGACTTATATCAGGATAGAGAATGGATCAACGGACAAGATTAACATGATCTGTGCCATCAAGATTGCCACCATTTTTCACGTTCCTGTCAAAGAATTATGCGGATATGACATGGATGATATGAATTTGTACAACAGCATAATACAGGCTACGGATCGGACAAGACGTTTGATTGCGTCTATACTCGAAATAGATGTAGAAGGTCAGAAACGCATGCAGTCACATATCGAGGGAAATGAATACATGATTGACTGTCTATCCTGCGCCAACAATCTGCAAGACGGTGTTCCGGTAGATCGCTTCTATCACAAAATGGTCAATATCTCAGAATACCGCACGCAATCCTGGTATCGTAATGCTGATGCAATCATTGAAATGAATTCCAATGCTTACACCCCACTCTACCACAAAGGTGATAGATTAGTCATATCCTGCAGATCGCCACAGGATGGCGATATAGGCGTTTTTATTCGTGATGGAAAGTTCTATCTGCGTAAGTATGTATCGGCTGATGATTACGCCTTTCTGGAGCTTTTGACGCTGCCACAAGATGAAGCAAATCCGTTTTTTGCAGTGGAGAGGAACGATCGATGTGAGATAGAACATTGGGTAAAATTCGGCGTAGTTCTCGAAGTGATCTAAATATATACATAGATCAGGAAGACTATAAGGAGGGAAAAGGAATTGGCAACAGCAAAGAAACTACCATCTGGAAGTTGGCGATGCCGTGTGTACTCTCACACGGAAGAAATGCAGCAGCCAGATGGAACTGTAAAAGAAAAGAAGATCTACAAGTCGTTTACGTGTGACGATCCATCAGCAAAAGGTAAAAGGATCTGTGAAGCGGAAGCTGCAGCATGGGCGGCAGAAAAAACGAAAGAAACAAAGTACCATAGCATGACTTTTAAAGAAAGCCTGGAATCATATGTAGCTTCCAGGAATCAAATTCTGTCTGCATCGACTTTGAGAGAATATAAGCGTTATGTCAAAAACGGAATACCTACACTGGACAATATTAAGATTGATGATATCACCCAGCAGGATATACAGAAAGCTATTAATCTGTATGCGGCCACACATGCCCCAAAAACGGTTAAAAATTACCATGGTGTGATTACTGCGGTAATGGGAACGTATCGGCCTAACTTCCGGATCAATACAGCCCTACCGCAAAAGAGAAAAGCAAACCTGTACATACCAACGGATGACGAAGTTGCAGCTATCCTTAATTATGTGCAAGGGACTCAAATGGAGATACCGGTAATGCTTGCCGTATTTGGTCCCATGCGGCGTGGGGAGATCTGCGGTCTTACCACAGATTATATCCGTGGAAATCGGGTACATGTATACTGGAACTTGGTGAAAGGACCAGACAATCAGCTGGTCAAGAAAGCCCCGAAAAGCGTGGCTGGTGATCGTTTTATCACATATCCTCAGTTTGTGATGGATAAATTAAGCGAATGCAAAGGAAATGTTACTGATATGACGCCAGCCGCCATCACAATGGCATTTGACGATGTATTAAAAAACCTTGGTATAAAACATTTCCGTTTTCATGATCTCCGGCACTACTGCGTGTCTACCATGCATAAGATTGGAATACCTGACGCAGACATTATTGTTCGTGCTGGATGGTCCTCTGTATCAGTGCTGCACAACATATATTTGCATGCTACACAAGACAAAATAGCGGAGATGGATCGTACCACCAACCGCTATTTTGCTGAACTGTATGACACGAAATATGACACAAGTTCAAAAAATGCTGATAAATAAAGGTTTTTTCACTGCGGATAACAGGACTTGAACCTGCACCCTCTCGGACCAGAACCTAAATCTGGCGCGTCTGCCAATTCCGCCATA
>CAKRRF010000070.1 GCA_934394985.1 uncultured Marvinbryantia sp. | reverse complement strand
CGATCAATTTTAAAAACAGTCCGGTAAATATTCGTATAATTGATTTCCAGCAGACTTACGCCATCTCTGCTGATCCTTCCGGTCCCAATCCGGTTGCCGTCTCCGTCATACAGTTCCCATGCGCCCTTGCTGCCGAAATAGTCCAGCATCGTGCCATCTGTATCCAGAAAAACCAGAAATGGATCCCTGCTGCCATCCTCCATATCCAGATACCGTTCCTGTGCATATCCCAGGCAGTTCCCCTCTGCGTCATAATAGCCGTATCCGGTAGAAGACTTTTCGCCTTTTACGTCAGATGTATACTCAACAGAAAACCATTCCTGATCATCTATATAGACCGTATTCCACTTTACATAACCGGCTACCTTTCCATCTGCCAGAATCTTTGTTTCTCTGCGTTTGGAATACAGATCCGTATAGATCTCGATGGTAGACGCCGTGTTCAATGCTTCTTTCGCCTCATCCACACTGGCAAATTCCATTTCCGGGGTGTCTCTGCCACATCCGGTCAGCAAAAAAACAACCAGTAACAGCACTACGCCAATGCTCCATGTTCTCTTTTGCAAATCAACTCCCCCTCTTCTTGCAAGATACCGTTATGATTCTGTTTGTGGATTCCAGGAATTCTGCTCTAATCTTTGCAGCATTTCTTCCAGAGTAACGGTTCTTCCATCTTCATCACAGACAGAATATGCTTCCCCTTTTGCCAGACTTATCACCGGAAGGATTTCATTCTCTTTCTGTTCAGTGTGTTATGATAACATGTCAATTAATAACATGTCAATTAACTATTATATTTCTCCGTATCCAGCAATTTTTCTAATTTTGTTCCTTTTAAAGAGGTCATTGGAAATTCAAAAATAGGCAGTGATTCCATAATTAAGTGAAATCACCGCCTGTTTCTTTACTTATTTAAAATATTCTTTACTTAAACGATCAATTGTTTCGGTTGCACATTCATAAGCACCAGGGAATGCACTTCCTTCACCACCCTGTGTAAAGCCAGGGATAACATATTTTGTACCAACTGTATCAAAAAATTCTCTTAATCCGGCTTCAATTTTTTCTGGTGACCAGTCTGCTGTGTCGTATTTTCCGTTGTCCAGACCACAGTGGAAAGAAATCTGTCCGCCATATTTTTTCACCAGTTCCGGAAGGTCATTTTCTTTTACCGGTCCCTGCCATACATCGATTCCCATCTCGATCATTGCCGGTACCAGGGTTGCACCGTAAGCATCGTTATGATGAACTACTACTTTTACACCGTTTTCTTTCCATGTACCATAAATCTTTTTGTATGCAGGAACAATAAATTCCTGAAACATGTCAGGAGAAAGGAATGTAGATCTCTGGCTTCCCCAGTCATCATGATGGAACAGAGCTTCTGGATGCATGTGTTTGCATACTTCCCTTGCATTAGCACATTCATATTCTGTAAAGAAATCGATCAGCTCGTGCATAGCTTCAGGTTCTTCATAGAAATTTATCATAGTATCTTCCATTCCCATAAAGTAATGCAGCTTTTCAAATACGCCTGGCATAACCATTGCTGTTACAAGTTCTTTTTCTCTGTCTATTGCGTCAGCCATAGCAACAAATGGTGCCCAGGCTTCATCTGGATATTCGATAGGAGGCATTTTCACAATTTCTTTCCACTCTGTGATATCTTTCAGAAGTTTGTGATCGCCTTCACACATTGGAAATGGACCCGGGGTACCTTCTGCCCAACACATAGTGACACCAAATCCAGTTTTCTTTGTTCCTCCTGGCTGAAGATCGCCTTCTCCCATTAACCCTAAGAAAATAGGATCAGGAAGCATTTTCAGATATCCAAACTGATTTACAAAACGGTCAGGATGACCACCTTTTAATGTTTCGAATAAATTTTCTTTTGTTGATAACATGGCTTATTTCCTTTCTGTTTCATTATTTTAATTTTGAACTTCTTTTTTTACAAATACTCCACATGACTTCATTAAAATAAAACAAACGATACTTGCCAGCAGCATAGCACCCGCAGCCAGCATAAAATAGTTCATGTAAGAACCGCCTCCAAGAGGTACAATTACATAAGTAGGAATTACAACACAACCAATCAGTTCTAGTGTTACCATAAATCCACCTGCTGTCCCTGCGTATTTTGGACCGATTTCCTTTAACATAACCGGAAGCATCATCATTACAGCAATGATTCCGCTTCGGAACGCTCCATTTAAAAAGCCACAAATATAGATACCAACTGCCGGAAGTGCTACCATTCCTACTGCGGAAGCTGCGGTAATGATACCCATTACCAGAACCATTAAAGGTGTTTTTTCCGGATTTTTTGTCACATATACAGGCAGGAAAACAGAACCCAGAATAGCTCCGATCATTAGTACAGTGTTAAAAGTTCCGGCATAACTTTCAGAATAACCTTTTAATGCAACTACAGCTGATACATGAAAACTGGATATAATCATTGAGCCGCCGAGCATCAGCATCAGAGTAACACCAGCCATCCAAATATTTTTGCTTTTTGCACAGACAATCAGGGATTCTTTTACCTGAGATGCATCTTCCCCAGAAACTTTATTTTCTGAGAAAACAGATTCTTTCGCAAACAATACCCATAATACCAGTATGACAATACTGATGACAGCCGGAATCCAAAATGCCAGATTTAAAGTAGGAATTGCGGCTGTTGTTGCATACGCAACTGCCATAGAGGCTGTGGACGCAGCCATCATAATTCCAACTACTTTGCTTACTTTGTCCATAGGATACAGGGATGATACGATTTTAGCCAGATTAGAATTCAAAATCATACATCCTGCACCAGACAAAATCATGGCAATCAGCATCGTCTGATAATTGGAAGCGAAAGCACGAAGTACCAAACCTCCAGTCGCCACTGTAAGACAGATTCCGACCATTTTAGAAATACCAAAACGGTCTACCAGCAGTCCAATGATAATGCTTAAAAAAATAGATGGTAACATCGGTGCTGTCATCAGACTTGAAAACTGTGTATCTGTTAACTGAAATACCTGAAAGATTTTTCCAGGAATTGCTGCCAGCTGGTAATTACCATAGTTGCCTATAAATTGTGCACCGAAAATTAATGCTGCAACTAGAAATACCAGATTTTTTTTGTTCTTCATAGTTCCGTCCCTCATTTCTTTTGTTTTCTTAATTATACAAAATCTGCATATAATTTCTCCAGGCACAGAATGTGACTTTTCTTTTTACTGTACAGTACAAATTGTTACTTCTGTTTTTTTATTAACAGATAAAAAGAGATTGATTTGATGTTAGTCAAAATCAATCTCTTTTCTTATAATATTCCAATAATATACAAGATAGTTCTACATAGAGTCTGTCTGTGCTTTTTTCGATGTTTATCCCTGTAAGATTTTGTATTTTATCTAGTCTTTTTACCAAGGAGGATCTGTGGATATATAGTTTTTCAGCAGTCTTTGTGGCATTTCTACCATCCTCCAAATACATTTTTAAAGTCTGGTAAAGATTAGAACTTTTTTCTTTATCATATTTCAATAACTGAAATATGCCAGGATGAATTACCTGTTCCAATGTATATTCACTGGTAATTCGTTCCATAAAGTAGGGTATTATATAATCCTTGAATTCATAGTGCCAAAAATAAGGAGCATTTTTATTGCCCAGTCGAAGTGCTTCATATGCCTGCTGCAAATAAACAGACAATTTTTCATATCCCCTAAAAGCATTGCTGCTTCCTGCTTTTGCTACATTTTCCCGTAAAAAAACTGCCATTCGTTCTCTGTAGTTCTGGTTATGGGATTCTCTGCTTAAATTACGAACACAGATTAGCTCCTTTTCCCTGATCAGTACACAACTCTCTGGAAATAATTCCCATAGTTTTTTATATAAAAACCGTATACCTTCTTCCATTGGATAGCGGGCATCAAAAGAAAATACCATTACTTTGTAACAGTCATCCGTTCTCCAGTGATTTTGTTTCATCACTGATTCATCAATTTGTGTATTACCGTCTAACAATGATTCTACCTGAAGTTGCAGATCACTGCTTCTTCCAGTCAGAAATGACTGTATTCGCTGATTTGAAAAAATGCTATTTACTGCTATCGCCAGTCTGGTAAAGAGTTCTTCCTGTAATTTTTCATATTTTTTGTTTTCTACACTTCCAAGTACTCTTGCATAGTACCGTCCACTCATGAAAATATTATAACAAAGTAAATCTTTCTTTTCTGTCTTTAAAGCCAAATGAAATACACTGTTTCGATGTATACACTGGCGAAAATCTTCCTGCCAGATCAAATCATTCATCTCATCTGGATCCAGTATCTCCATAGGAAATTTTTCCTGATACCATTGTCCTTTAGCCAGAAATTGAAATCGATTATCTGAAACAGCCAATGGCATCCGCAAAATCGTTTCAGAAGTATCCAACAATACATTTAAATCCATTTCTTCTGAATAAAGCAATATAATTTCCCACTTTTGAAAATCTATCCATATCCGATTCAGAACATTTAATATTCTTGATAGAGAATACTTCGCATCTACATAAAAACCATTTCGAATCACATGTTCCTGTTCCTGTGGACAGCCATATATACAAAATACGGCTTTTATTTCTTCTTTCACTTTTTTCTGCGATTCATAAGGAATCAGATATAACACCTGTTCCTGCAATACTTCCTCATCTTCCCAAACTTCTATTCTTTCTATTACGCTGTTTTTCGCATAATGAAATAATGTATTTTCCACTCCATAATATGGAAGCTGATATTGAATATAAGTTAATTTCAGCATATTGCCCCCTCTGTCTTAAACGATGTTACTGATACAAATTGATGTAAGTTTTCACAGCTGATATTTTATCGTATTTTTATGTATCTTTCAACTTTTATAGATAAAGAAAAGCTGTCGCATTTAGTGCGACAGCTCCGTTGATTAGATTTTTACTTCGGTTTATTCTGCTTTTTCAAAATATACGATAGAATTTGGTTCTGGTTCAGCGCCTTCTTCTTCTGAATCAATATAATCAATATTCTTCAGAAGCCCAGTATCCTGCAGATTCAGGGACAGATTATCCGGACTCAGGAAGAGACCGAAATGACTTTCGCTGTCATCGATGAGTTCCAGTTTCAATGTCTGATCCTCCAGTGTACCCTTCAGCTCTGTCTTTGTCGGTTCCTCATCGTTAAACTGATCTTTTAATTCCAGAGATGCTGTACCGTCTTCTTTCACAACTAATGTAGCTTCTATTCCCCAGGTGTCAGAAGACATTACCATCTCATCCATCTCAACAGCAATGATTTTCCAGGTGCCTGCAAAGTCGCTTAGTTCCACTTCGTCTGTCACAGGATTACCGATGATGGATGCCCAGTCGGTTGCTTCCGGTTTTTCTCGGCTGAAGGTCATGATCGTACTGTCGATATCACCAATTAACATTCCTTCTTCATCGATTGCCATTTTGACATCCTCAGCTGTATCCGAATGCATAATGATCTCTTCGCCTGCTAATTCCCAGGTTCCTTGCGTTGGATCTTCACCGGACATAGTCATTTCCCAGGTATCACTGTCCCCAAATTCCAATGTGGCATCCAGACCCATATCAGCCGGACTCATAGTCATTCCTTCGATCTCCATTGTTGTAATATACCAGAGACCGGATACATCTTCTTTGGTCAGATCCTCAGCCAATACTCCTGTTGCCATCATAGCAGCCATCATTCCTGTTACCGCAAAAACTCCCATCTTCTTTGTCATGTGTACACATCTCCCTTCTAATGATGAAATATATTTTTTATTTTCTGCTGCCAGAGAGATTTCTTTTATCTGGCAGCAGGTATTACCGTTTTATGAATGATCCGTCATATTCCGTCAGGAAAGACCATACGCACTGAGTATCTCTGCGATATCCGGCATTGGATTTTCTGGCATCTGACAAGTACCTCTCTTTACCTGGGACGCATCTGTAATAATCGCAGATCCCTGGAACTTCTGTGCCAGAAGCTGCATCTGTTCATCTGTAGTATCTTCCGGTACCAGAATCGTAACGCTGCCGTTCTCTAAGTTTACCCAGTCTGTTTCCAGTCCATTTGGATCCACACCTTCCAGACAGATGGTTTCGATTCCTGTCAGCATTCCAAATGCTGTCAGATTCAAACGCTCCACTCCACTGCGGATATGAATTTCTTTCAATGACTCAGATCCGATAAAAGCACTGTAATCAATATCTTTTGCATTCACACAAATCTGTTCCAGACCAGTCACTCCGAAACACTGCATTCCGATACGGTCTACCTGATTCTTACACCATACGGTCTTCAGATTCTTACAGTAATTAAACAGATAATTATCCATCTGACGGACTCCGTTCACAAAGATCACTGTTTTCAGTCCCTGTAATTCCTGGAATACACCTTTATTGGTATTCTCCAGCGGTGCATAGCAGATGACTGTTTCCAGATCATGACAATCCATAAAGGCACTGTCTTCTATGGATTTCAGTGTCTCCGGCAGGATCAGACAGCGCATTGGAATCCAGTCGCCCTCTTCCTGATTCGTTGCCATCTCTGAAGTGAGATAATCTCTGGCACATTCAAACGCATTATAGGAAATATTTTCTACCGGCACTCCACCAATCGTGCGCGGTATAATCACATCCACTGCTGTTCCGGTATATGCTGTAATCGTTCTGGTATCCGGATCAAATTCAAAGTTGTCTTCCGCCAGTGGTTCATATGGCATTTTTACTAAGGACGGTTCTTCTCCGACTCTGTGCAGAGTGTCATACCATGGATAATTTAATACTGCTGCCCATTCTGCCACCTGCTCATCCGTTGCATCGGCACTGATCCTGATACACTCCGTGCTGATACCTTCCAGTGCTTCTCCGCTAACCGGAATATTCGTTGGTATAATAAATTCATTCAGTGAAGTTCCTGCAAATGCTCTTGCACCAATAGCCGTCACGCCATCTCCCATATGCAGAGTCGTAAGTCCGGATTCTTCAAAAAGTCTTGCCGGAATACTGCCTGTCATCACAGTAGCCTCTGTAAGATTTTCACATCCGGCAAAAGCTCCTT
>CAKRRF010000069.1 GCA_934394985.1 uncultured Marvinbryantia sp. | reverse complement strand
TCACCACTTGCCAGTGTCTGGTTCAGATTGTTAGACAGGCTTGATAATGCCACTACCGGTCCGAAAGAACCCATCATTGCGATGGTACAGGTTAAGATTCCCTCGAATCCCATCGCACCTTTGTCATACAGCCAGATGGTCAGCGCCAGCATTCCAAAAGATGCAAACAGGATAACCATGTTCGTGAATGAACGCTGTGAGCCTTCCATTTTGCTTAATGATTTCTGCATTCCTGCAAGGTTTTTAGAACGTTCCGACATCTGCTCTTTTCTCTTTTCACCCTGTCCGTACTGGATAGTCTCATCCAGTCCTCGTAAAGAGTCCAGAACAAAGCTGTTCAGTTCTCCGAAATTTGTTCTAAATTCCATTCCCTTCTGGCTGCCACGTTCTCCATTCCACATCGGAATAGCTACACCGACAATCAGATAAGCTGCCAGTACAAGCAAACCCGCTAACCAGTGATATCTTCCAATAAAAATCACCATAACAATCGAGGTCAGTGTTGCAATCGCAATCGGTGAAATGGTATGTGCATAAAACACTTCCAGTAATTCAATATCCGTTGTAATAATAGAGATCAGATTTCCCTTGTCCCGTCCCTCCAGTTTTGCCGGGCAGAGTTTTCTTAAGGAAGCAAACACTTTATGACGGATGGTTGCTAACAATTTAAAAGCGATAAAATGATTACAATACTGTTCCGCATAATGTAGGATTCCGCGAAGCATTGCAATCACAATCATGACTGTGATAATGATTTTTACCGGGGTAAATGCCAGCCACATATTGTCCACCGGAACAATTATTCCGGCTACTCCTGTCAGAAGTCCATGCACGATAACCTGTCCTGCCAATATCGTCAGGAAAATCGCACATAAGTAACCTAATGTTCCAAGGATGATTGCCGCCAGCATAATATGGAGCAGAGGTTTTACCAGACCAATCAGACTTCCCATGATCCGGATGGCACTTCTGCGTTTTGTTGTATTTATCTTTTCACTCATTATGCCGCTCCTCCTTTTCCATAGTTTTCCAATGCCATCTGGCTTTCATACAGATGTCTGTATGCACCATTCTGGCTCATCAGTTCGTCATGCTTTCCGCTTTCTTTGATTTCTCCGTCTTTTAAGAAATAAATCTTATCAGACTTCACAACATTTGCCAGTCTGTGGGAAATCAAAAGCACCGTCTTTGTCTTTGCCAGTTCGTGGATCACGTTCATAATCAGTTCTTCACTTTCCACATCGATATTGGATGCGGCTTCATCAAAAATATAAACTGCACTTTCTGTCCGAAGCAATGCTCTGGCAATCACCAGCCTCTGACATTGACCACCGGACAGGTTGCTTGCTTTTTCTGATAACTGTGTCTGCAAGCCATCCTGTGTCTGTAAGAACCCTAAGAGATTGACTTTCTGAAGGACAGCTTCCATCTCTTCTTTCGTTGCATCCGGTTTTGCCATCTTCAGATTTTCTTCTACTGTACCTTTGAACAGATAGCTGTTATGGCGAACCAGAACAACCCTCTGCATCAGATTGGTTTCATTCACTTCATTAAGCGGTACACCACCGATGGTGATTTCTCCGTTATATCCCCGGTTCTTTGCTGCAAGGATTCCGGCAATCGTACTCTTACCACATCCGGATTCACCAACCAGTGATACAAAACTTCCTGCCGGAAGATTTAAGCTGATTCCTTTTAAAATCTCTCTGTTCTCTTTATAAGAAAAATGTACATCTTTTAATGTAATATCTAACGCAACCTCCGGCAGTGTTTTTTCTCCAGCCTGTGGTTCTGGTAAATCTAAAATCTTGAAAATTTTATCACTGGCTGCCATACCATTCATTGCGATATGGAAAAATGAACCAAGCAGTCTGAGTGGCAGAAAAAACTCGCTGGCAAGCAGGACAATACATAAAGTTCCTGCTACACTGATATTTCCCTTTAGGAATTCGGATACCGCAACTGCCATACCGATGGCAGCTCCACCATACGCCACAATATCCATCACACTGGTGGAATTGAGCTGCATGGTCAGCACCTTCATTGTAATTCTGCGGAAATTCTGAGATTCCACATCCATCTCATCTGCTTTCTGCTGGTCTGCCTGATAAATCTTCAGAGTGGTAAGTCCCTGTAAATTTTCAAGGAACGAATCACCCAGTCCGGTATAGATGCTCCAATAGTTACTCAATAATCTCTTTGCTACTTTCTGTACCACCACGATGGAAATCGGAATCAACGGTACACAGATCAGCAGTATCGCACTCGCTTTCAGACTTACTCTGCAAAGAATGATAAATAATGTCAGTGGTGCAATCAGACTGTAGAATAACTGTGGAAGATATTTTCCAAAGTATGTTTCCAACTGCTCCACACCTTCGGTCGACACCTGTACGACCTCTGAGGAGGATACCTGCTCACTGTAGGAAGCTCCCAGCTTCAACATTTTCTCATAAATCTTTTCTCTCAGAATCCGCTTTACATCCACACATGCCAGATAGGAAGACCTTGCTCCCATCCGTTCACATACAAATCGGATGATCACAACCAGAACTAAAATCAATATCGTCCGTTCAATAATCGGTACGGTTACTGCCCGGTACACCACCCGTTCCAGTAAATCTGCGATAGAAAAGACTGCCAATACCTGCGACAGAAGGGCTGCCCACTGCCACAAAATCGTATACGCGATATACTTTTTTGCATGGGACAACAGCCCCATCAATCTTGTTTTAATCATAAAAATCTTACCCTTTTGTTTATTTTTTCGATTCTCTTTTGCTGCATACCAAATGCCATATTGCAAGGACTGGATGGTATAATAACATCCTTGGTCCTGAAAAACGCATGACCTGCCGAATCTGTTCTCTCATTTCTGGCTTATAACAATGTACCTTACAGTTCGCACAGAACGTTTTTTCTTCCATAAATGGACACTTCTGACTTCTTTGTTTTGCATAATCCGAAAGTCTTTGACAGACAGAACACATCTTCCCCTCCTGCCTTTTTTCTTTTGGGTGGTTTTTCCGGCAGTACAGCCGGATCATTTCTTCTACGACGTATTGTTCTTTTTGCCGTTTCTTTTCTACTTTGTCCATCTCAATCTCCAATTTCTTCCATTTTGACTTCTGAATTTTCTGTCTTAACCCTTAAGAAGAAATATAATAAATGGCATACCCACACAATTGCGATACAGATTCTTCCAATCGGTACATTCTTCATACAGATAAAACCGATCAGCATAACTGCTGTTACCATTCCGATAATCTTGCATTTTGTTCCCATTGTCATGGCTCTTTTCTGAACAAAACTGTCCAGATGTTTCTTGTATAAATTCGTTTCTATAAACCAGTCGTGCAGTTTCTTTGAACTCTTTGCAAAGCAAAACAGTGTTGCCATATAAAACGGAACGGTTGGCAGAATAGGAAGTACCATTCCTATCGTACCAAGTCCCAGGCAAAGAAAGCCAAGCACAATCCATATTACTTTTAAAGGATTTTTCATTTTCTTTCTGTTCTCCTGTGGGAGTTTTCCTCCTTTCCATGTTGTGGTATTAGCTTTCCGCTAATTAATCTTAGTTACGAATACTCATGGTTCTATAAGCTTATTTTGAGTTGTTTGTTTCTAACCCATTGAATGAAAGATACCATACGTTGTCATCCAATGTCAACAACTTTATGAGGTCAGGCTCCAATATATTCTTAAACCGCTATTTCCCGCATCCTGTTTTTATTTCTCAAAAACTATGATACAATCATTAGAAATAGCCGACAAAATCCAAGGAGGAAAACAACGTGGAGAAAAAACGGATTCGGGACTTTGGAATTGTACCCGGAAGAGTGAAAACAGGAAAAAGAAATGCGATTACGGATGTACCTGGTGTGCTGGTAGGACACTGTACTGTGAACACGGAAGAAAATCATACCGGTGTGACTGTGATCGTCCCTGGACCGGACAATGCATTTGCAAATCACTATACGGCGGCAGCCTACGTTCACAATGGATTTGGAAAAAGTGCCGGTCTGGTACAGGTAGAAGAGCTTGGAATCCTTGAAACACCGATCGCCCTTACAAATACATTAAATGTCGGAAAGGTTTGGGATGCACTTGTCGATATCGTGATCGAACAGTGCCAGAACGATGGACTGGAACCCATGAGTATCAATCCGGTCGTTGGCGAGTGCAATGATTGCCGGATCAACCAGATACAGAAACGTGCAGTCGGTGAAGAGGAAGTGCGACAGGCTTTTGCGGCTGCTGCAGAGGAGTTCGAAGAAGGGGATGTAGGTGCCGGTACCGGCACCATCTGCTACGGCATGAAGGGTGGAATCGGATCTGCATCTCGCGTGATCTGTATTGGTGAAAAGGAATACACCATAGGTGTTCTGGTTCAGTCAAACTTTGGTGCAACCGAAGATTTTTTACTGAACGGAGAAGCTGTTGGTCCAAAAATTCTGGAATGGAAGCAGGAAAAGAATGATATGGCTGCATCCGAAGAAGATAAAGGTTCGATCATGAGCATTCTGGCTACTAATCTCCCATTGACAAGCCGTCAGCTCAAACGGCTTCTGAAAAGAACAGGGGTTGGCATTGCACGAACCGGCGGTTATACAGGGCATGGAAGCGGAGAAGTCATGATCGGCTTTACAACAGCAAACCGGATCCCGTCCGGTCACGAGGAGGAACTGCTTCAGCTGTCAGCAATTCCGGAGCATGTGATCAACCGGGCTTTTCTCGCTGCAGCAGAAGCCGAACAGGAAGCGATCTTAAATTCCATGACGGCCGCAAAACAGACACGCGGAAGAGAGGGCGAACTGTATTACAGCCTTGCAGAATACCTTAACGACAGGGAAGCGTGAACCTCAAACCAGACTTGAAGCACCATTTCCGGCATATCACCGGTTCTGGTGCTTTTTCCTTTTAATCTTCCAGTTTGCAAAAATATCGGAAGATTCCTTTAAAAATTCATAAGAAATCTGTATCTCTGAATCCGTAACTGTCCTATTTTCTTCCAAAATCGGTACTGGATTACATCCGCCAGCAGTTTTCCCTATCACATCCATTGTAAAGGAATTTCCACAATTCTGGCAAACCAGTTCATCTCCCAGTTGTCTATAATATCCATTTCCAGAATCATAGCAGACCTGACAGGTATTAAACGCAGTACGAATTTCCCCTTTGGAATCCTTTCCTGCAATCACTTCCATCTCTGCCCCATCTACTTCTACCGGATAAAATGTTGCCTTTTCCGATAAATTTGAAATTGGAATTACCAGCTTTTTATCCTCTTTTATCTCATTTGCAGTATGTTTCGCAGTCTCATTTATTTCTGTTTTCTCTGTTTCCTGTTCTATTTCTTTCCTTCCACATCCATTTAAGGTAACTATCATCATTCCAGTCAGCATCATTGCTACAATACGTTTTTTCATCGGTAAATTTCCTTTTATTTTCTAATAATTTTTTGCCAAATAGATATTTATAATCTACTTTTCTACTTGATTCGATTAACTTTAATTTTTATTTCTCTACATAAATCTTTCCTATAATCATCCCCATCCAACAGCTGTAGGTGTAAACCCCTTCTTTTTCCGGCGTAAATTCAATCACATTTTTTCCTTCTGAAAACGTATATTCCATATCAAAATCCTGTAATAAAATCTTATAATTACAGCCATTAATACTTCCTTTTTCTGCTTCAATCTCCCAGACTACCGGCTCTCCCGCTTTTATTGTAATATCAGGATATTTTCCGGATTCCAGCACACTTGAAACATACTGAACTCTATCTTTCTCAACGGTTTCATTTAATTTTGCCTGCACTTCTTTATTTTCTTCTGGCTTTGAAAATCCACTGAAAACTTTACTGTCTATTCCTGATAAGGCATTTCCCTGCGAAATCATAGAAAGTCCCAAAACCACCACCAAAACTGCACCAAATTTTAAAATCTGCTTTGTAAAGCGTTTCCCAAGACTTGAAAAAATAAATCCAAATCCCAGCATAAGCGGAACGGTGCCTAAGCTAAAACAAAACATGGACAAAGCACCCGCAAATATATTTCCTGACGCCAGTGCAACAATCTGCATGGACTGCAAAGGACCACAAGGCATCAGTCCATTACACAAGCCTACTAAAAATGGAGTCCTGTTCTTTCCTGTCTTTCTTCTTATAAAAGCTGGAAGTCGAAGATATAGTTTTAAACGCCTCGGAAAAATTTCAAGCATATTCATTCCCATAAGCACCATTAACAGTCCTGCAGTCAACTTTAAAATCCCCTGAAAAAGAGCGGAAGTCTGAAGTCCAGTCCCCATTCCTGCCAGTCCACCGACTGCTCCAAGTACACCTCCAATTATCGTGTACGAAATCACACGTCCTGTATTATAGACAAATGTATTTTTAAACATTGTTCTTGATATTTCTTTGTCTGCTGTTTTTTGCAAGGTCTGAGATAAATTAATGCCACCACACATTGCAATACAGTGAATCGAAGTAATCAGCCCAATGACAAATAACATTCCATATCCCATGCCTGTATCTGCCAATGAACAGGGAGAAAGCCGGTTTAAAATACCTGATTTTTGCAATAAGAAGAATAAACAGACAATGAAAATCAACTTTCCAATCATTCGAAGTACCATTTTTCCTTTTGAATCTCTTTTAAAAGAGACTTCATAACCAAGTGCTTCTATCACTCTTACGAGTTCTTCAGTCGCTGTTTTTTCTGTTTGATAGGAGACGCTTGCGATTCCCTCTTCATAATTTACCCATACAGCGATTACACCTGCACTTTTCTTTAAAGCATCCTCAATTCTAGTTTGACAATTGATACAGGTCATTCCCTTAATGTATAACAGTTCTTGTTTTAACATTTTAAAATTTCAAATCCTTTCTCTTTCCTGTTAGAACAAAACAAAAGACTGCCAGAATAGAATTATGGTTTCTATTGTAACAGTCTTGTATAACCTATTTTTATGATAGGTTTATTATATTATTTTTTTATTATTTGTCAACAAAATTCACAGAATTTTCATTAACGCAGATTTTCTCAGACCTAAGATATTGTCCAGACCACAGTAACTGTATTTCACGCAGTTTCACATTTTCTGCTGTTGTAAGCACCTGTTATTCTAATATACCCCTTACAGGTTCGGTTCAAGAATTCATAGTCATGTGTTACAACTATAATAATATATTTTTCTTCTGACAATTGTTTCATCAATTTTTCCACCTGACACATATGTCTAAAATCCAGTCCACTGGTAGGTTCATCAAAAATAAGCAGCTTTTTTCCACCCATAACTGCCTGGCAAATAGCAAGCCGCTGTCTTTGCCCACCCGATAATATCATCGGATGATATTCTGCGTACTCTTTCAAGTCAAATTTTTCAAGCAGTTCCCTGATTTCCTGTTCAGAAGCATCTTTATTTGCAAGCAGGCATTCATTTTTCACGCTGTCTGAAAACAACTGATGGTTTACTTCCTGCATGACCATACCAAATAATTTTGTCCTCGC
>CAKRRF010000068.1 GCA_934394985.1 uncultured Marvinbryantia sp. | reverse complement strand
AACAATATTTATTTAGTAACTTATTAATCAGGATACATGTATTTATGTATCTAAAAGATATTATACGAGAGAGGAAAAAGATGAAAAGAGAAGGATTTAAGTCAAGACTGGGATTTATACTGGTCAGTGCGGGCTGTGCCATCGGAATCGGAAATGTATGGCGTTTTCCATATGTAGTCGGACAGAATGGAGGAGGATTATTTGTACTTTTGTATCTGCTCTTTCTGTTTATTATGGGTGTTCCGGTGCTGACTATGGAACTGGCTGTTGGACGTGGCAGCCGAAAAAGTGCGGTACTGGCCTATAAGACGCTGGAAAAGCCTGGCAGTAAGTGGCATATTCACGGATGGTTCTGTATGCTGGGCTGTTATATGCTGATGATGTATTACACAACGGTATCCGGATGGATGCTCAGCTATTTCTTTAAGTTCGCAGCAGGAGTATTTCCGGCAGGCATGAGTGCCGATGCGGTAGGCGGCGTATTTAGCAATCTGCTGGCCTCCCCGATGGAGATGGCAGGCTGGATGGCCGTGACAGTGATTCTTGGATTTGTAGTCTGCAGTCAGGGACTTCAGAATGGAATTGAAAAGATCAGTAAGATCATGATGATGGTACTTCTGGTATTAATTCTGGTGCTTGCGGTTCACAGTGGAATGCTCCCGGGAGCAAAAGAAGGAGTTCGTTTTTATCTGGTTCCAAGTCTGGATAAAGTGAAAGAGGTAGGACTTGGAAAAGTTGTTACGGCAGCTATGAATCAGTCGTTCTTTACGTTGAGCCTGGGTATTGCTGCAATGGAGATTTTCGGAAGCTACATGGGAAAAGAGCATTCGCTTCCAGGTGAAGCTGTACGGATCAGTTTGCTGGATACTTTTGTAGCGATTATGGCCGGACTGATTATCTTCCCGGCATGCTTCTCCTTTGGAGTACAGCCGGATGCAGGTCCATCCCTGATCTTTGTGACTCTGCCGAATGTATTTGTTAATATGGCAGGTGGAAGAATCTGGGGAACCTTATTCTTCCTGTTTATGACCTTTGCGAGTTTTTCAACCGTTATGGCGGTATTTGAAAATATTATTTCCTTCTGGGTAGATATGTTTGGCATGGAGAGAAAGAAAGCGGTACTGATCAATGGAGTGCTTATCCTGATTGCCAGTCTGCCATGTGTATTCGGATATAACATATGGAGCGATCTGCATCTGATCGGAGGCAGAGATGTGCTGGATTCCGAAGACTTTATTGTAAGTAATCTGCTGCTGCCGATCGGTTCGCTGATCTATCTGCTATTCTGTGTGACCAGATTTGGATGGGGATTTGATAATTATGTGAAGGAATGTAATCAGGGAGAAGGACTGAAGTTTGGAAAAATGTTAAAACCGTATTTCCAGTTTATTCTTCCGGTACTGATTTTAATTATTATTATACAGGGACTGATTTAAAATATGACAGAATATATGCATGTAAAACATGAATTTGAACCGGTTTTTGATGCATCTTCCAGAGTGTTGATTTTGGGGACGCTTCCGTCTGTAAAGTCCAGGGAGCAGAATTTCTATTATGGACATCCTCAGAACAGATTCTGGAAAGTACTGGCAAAAGTATGTGATGTCTCAGCAGTCCCGGAAACAATAGATGAAAAGAGAACGTTTCTGCTGAAACATCATATAGCAGTCTGGGATGTGATAGCGGAGTGTGACATTATTGGTTCCAGTGACAGTTCCATAAAAAATGTTGTGCCGGCAGATCTGGACCAGATTTTACAGAATGCACCAATTCAGCAGATTTATGGAAACGGCGGGAAGGCATACGCATTGTATCAAAAATATCTGTTTTCCAGAATTCAGTATGAGATGATCAAACTGCCATCCACCAGTCCCGCTAATGCTGCATGGCAGATCGAACGACTGGTGGGAGAATGGAGCCAGATTACAAAATTTATAAAGTGATAGACAGTAAGACCGGTATCGTACTATACTGGTCTTATCTTATGGAAAAACAGGAAAGAGGGGAAAGTATGAAGGGGAACAAAACAATCATTCCGGAATCGGAACTGCTGTTTTCGAACCGGCAATTGAAGAAACTGATTTTTCCGTTGGTCATAGAACAGCTTCTTACTGTGATGGTAGGTATGGCAGACAGCCTGATGGTGGCAAGTGTCGGAGAAGCTGCTGTGTCAGGAGTGTCACTGGTAGATACGGTGATGGTGCTCCTGATCAATATTTTTGCAGCGCTGGCCACCGGTGGCGCAGTGGCGGCAGGTCATTTTATCGGGCAGAAAAATCAGGAAAAAGCAAGTAAAGCGACAGATCAGCTGATTTTGTTTATTCTGGTATCGTCGCTGGTGATTATGGCATGCGTATACCTGTGCCAGAATCTGATTCTCGGAAAAGTGTTTGGAAAAATAGAAGCGGACGTGATGGCAAATGCCAGGATTTATTTGCTGATCGTAGCGGCATCCATTCCGTTTATTGCTTTATATAATGGCGGTGCGGCGATTTTTCGCGCGGTCGGCAATTCCAAAATCGCCATGATAACATCCCTGATTATGAATGCAGTGAATATTACCGGAAACGCAGTTCTGATTTATGGTATGAAAATGGGAGTGGCGGGGGCGGCAATTCCAACATTGATTTCCAGGATGATTGCGGCAGTGATCATGATTGTCTTGCTGCGCAGACAGAATCAGCCGGTACATATGTCAGAAAAACTACAATGGCATTTTGACGGTTATCTGATTCGCAAGATTCTTCATGTGGGAGTGCCAAACGGGCTGGAGAATGGAATGTTTCAATTGGGAAAGATTCTGGTGCTCAGTCTGGTATCCACATTTGGTACGGCATCTATCGCAGCAAATGCGGTATCCAATACCATTGCCATGTTTCAGATTTTGCCTGGTATGGCAATTAACTTTGCTATTTTGACTGTATCTGCGCAGTGTGTAGGCGCAAGAAGATATGATCAGGTGCGCTATTATACTGTGAAACTGTTGAAGCTGGTCTATCTCTGTATGATAGGAGTAAGCATAGGCTTATATCTGATGCTGCCATTTATTTTAAAAATATATAATCTGTCCGATGTTACTTCAGAAATGACCAGACAGATTATCATTTACCATGATCTTTGTGCAATACTGATCTGGCCATTGTCCTTCTCCATTCCGAATACGCTGCGTGCAGCAAATGATGTGAAGGCAACCATGTGGATTGCAATTGCATCCATGTGGATTTTCCGTATAGCATTTAGCTATGTATTGGGTGAATGGCTTCATATGGGAGTATTTGGCATCTGGGTAGCAATGACCATTGACTGGGCATTCCGGGCAGTCTGCTATGTGATCCGATATCGAAAGGGAAAATGGGAGCAGATGATAGTGTGAGAATAATTTTTGAAAGGGAACATTTGGCATGGAGAGGAAGAAAAAAGGATTTACGATTGCGGAATTATTGATTGTTGTTGCCATTATTGGAATATTAGTTGCAATTTCCATACCGGTGTTTACGTCACAGATTCATAAGGCAAAAGTAGCAGCTGACTGGGCGAATGTGAGAGCGTATTATGCAGAAATACAGGCAGATTATATGACTGCCGGCACTGTGAATTCTCGTATTCCGGTTGACTGGCACACAAATCCCCAATATGACTGGCATTCCATAACGTTATTAAATGGGGAAAAGATACCGATGAAAACCGGAACATGTGCGGTTAGTTTTACAGACGGAAAAGGGTATTCCATAGTGTATCAGTGTAATGACGGGCATCCACAGTGTGCATTAAGTTTGGAATAGTATACATAAAAAATGCAGTGATTTCATGTATGCATGAAATCGCTGCATTGGGAAAAATTATCCTATCATGGAGAGTATGGCGTTTTTTGGCTTTGCACCGACAGAACGGTCAACAATCTGTCCATCTTTTATGACAAGCAGTGTAGGAATGCTCATAACCTGGAACTGTCCAGCCAGTTCAGGCTCCTCGTCTACATTGATTTTTCCTATTTTAATATCGGAGCGTTCTTCTGCTATCTCATCCAGAACAGGACCGACCATACGGCATGGCATACACCATGGTGCCCAGAAATCCAACAATATCGTGCTGTCAGACTCCATCACTTCTTTTTGAAAATTATGTTTATTAATATGCATTACTGACATGTTCTTGTCCTCCTTTTCATTTGGTAAGTATAATATATCAGATTCTGGTTTAGGTTTCCGTGATATTATCACATTGCACATCGGCCTTTTCTTTGGTGTTTTTTTCAAATCCGTATACCCATTTTCCACCTAAAAACATATACAGAAAGATGACAGAACTGATGCTCCAGGTCAGTGGGTATGCCCAGAAGATCACGCGAATATCCGGAATAATCCGGACGGCTACAGCAATATAGCTTACCCGGAACAGGCACCAGTCGCAGAGCATAACAAACATTGGAACTGCTGCATGACCAGATCCGCGGAGAACTGCTGCGATACAATGAGAAAATGCTAACAGGCAGTAGAATAAGGAAATGGTTCTTGCCTGCATCACACCATAATGTACCACGCCCGGATCTCTGTTAAATGCGGAAATCAACGTTGGTGCCGTTGTATAAATCATCACACCGATCACTTCTGCAATGAGAACTGAGCACAGAACGCCAAATCTCGCTCCTTTTTTTGCCCGGTCATACTGTTTTGCACCAAGATTCTGACTCACAAAAGTGGTCAGCGCCATCATAAAACATGTGACCGGTAAAAAAGCAAATCCCTCGATTTTAGAATAAGATCCACAGCCTGCCATTGCCAGTTTTCCAAAGGCATTGATATTGGACTGTACAAATACATTTGCGATAGAAATTACGGAATTCTGAAAACCGGACGGTACACCATTCTGGATGATTTGCTTCAACATGCCTCTGTCAAATCGAATTTTTCTAATTTCCAGTCTGTATTCTTCTTTTATTCGCATCAAGTGAATTAGACAAAGGATTGCGCTCACAAATTGCGAAATAGCAGTGGCAAAAGCCGCTGAGCCAACACCCATATTAAGACCGGCGATAAAGAAAATATCCAGCACCACATTAATACAGGAAGAAATGATCAAATAAATAAGAGGGTGACGACTGTCCCCCACTGACTGCAGGATGCCGACAAAGATATTATACATAACAACACCGATGGAACCGGCAAAATAGGTGCGGAAGTACATGATTGATTCTGGCAGTACTTCATCAGGTGTTCCCATTAGTATTAATATTTTGGGCGCAAGAAACATTCCTAAAATTGTCAAACATATGCCGGATACGAAACCAAATGCCACCGTTGTATGGATCGCCTTTTGGAGAAAATCGCGCTGTTTTGCTCCGTAATATCTGGCAATCACGACACCGGCGCCCATTGAAATTCCATTGATAAAACCTACCATCAAAAAAATCAGATTTCCGGAAGAACTCACTGCCGCCAGTGCATTACTTCCGAGAAAATTTCCGACGATCAGGGAATCTGCGGTATTATATAGCTGTTGAAACAGATTTCCTAAAAATAACGGAATGGCAAACAAAATAATTTTTCGAGAGATACTTCCCTCTGTCATTCTGAGACTTTCTTTCATAGCTGTTAATATTCTTTCCAATTTATATTTTTCAATACCTAAATGATCTTTTGGTTATGAAACAAATTTTTCAATTTTAGGTACGTTTAAGTTGATCATATTACAGATTTTATAATTTATCAAGGCTAGAGAGGTCAGAATTGTGAAAAATTGGCATTGTCAAAAATAACATGCTATTTTATAATAAAAAATATTTTTTAAAGAAAGAACACGGATTTTGTCGAAAGACAGTACAAAGAACAGGAGGGAATATTTTGCAGAGAGAAAATGTCATTGTATTGGATTTTGGCGGGCAGTATAATCAGCTGGTTGCCAGAAGAGTACGTGAATGTAATGTGTATTGTGAGATTTATTCTTACAAGACAGACATCGAAAAAATCAAAGCCATGAATCCAAAGGGAATTATTCTAACTGGCGGCCCAAACAGCTGCTACGAGCCGGATTCTCCTACGTATACAAAGGAACTGTTTGAGCTTGGCATCCCGGTGCTGGGATTATGTTATGGTGCACAGCTGATGCAGCATATTCTGGGCGGAAAAGTAGAACGTGCAGAAGTACGTGAATATGGAAAAACAGAGGTTCTTGTAGATACGACATCTCCTCTGTTCGGTAATGTATCTCCGTCTACAATTTGCTGGATGAGCCATTTTGATTATATTTCTAAAATTGCGCCAGGCTTTAAGATCACTGCACATACTGCAGATTGTCCGGTTGCCGCAGCCGAAAATACAGAAAAGAATCTTTATGCAATTCAGTTCCATCCGGAAGTGCTTCATACTCAGGAGGGAACAAAGATGCTGTACAACTTTGTACGCGGTGTATGCGGTTGCGCCGGAGACTGGAGAATGGATTCTTTTGTAGAAAGTTCTATCCGTGCTATTCGTGAGAAAGTAGGAAATGGCAAGGTACTTCTTGCTTTATCTGGCGGCGTTGATTCATCAGTGGCAGCAGGACTTCTTTCCAGAGCGATTGGAAAACAGCTGACCTGTGTATTTGTGGATCATGGTCTGTTAAGAAAAAATGAAGGCGATGAAGTAGAAAAAGTGTTCGGACCGGAAGGACAGTTTGATTTGAACTTTATTCGTGTCAATGCTCAGGAACGATATTACGAAAAACTGGCAGGGGCAGTTGAACCGGAAGAGAAACGCAAGATTATCGGTGAAGAATTTATTCGTGTATTTGAAGAAGAAGCCAAAAAAATCGGTGCAGTGGACTTCCTTGCACAGGGAACCATTTATCCTGACGTAGTAGAAAGTGGTCTCGGCGGAGAATCTGCTGTGATCAAGTCTCACCACAACGTGGGAGGACTGCCGGATTTCGTAGATTTCAAAGAAATCATTGAACCACTTCGTGACCTGTTCAAAGACGAAGTCCGTAAAGCGGGGCTGGAACTTGGTATTCCGCGTGAACTGGTATTTCGGCAGCCATTCCCGGGTCCTGGACTTGGCATTCGCATTATCGGTGAGATTACCGCAGAAAAAGTACGCATCGTACAGGATGCAGACTATATCTATCGTGAAGAAATCGCAAAAGCAGGACTGGATCAGGATATCAATCAATATTTTGCAGCCCTGACCAATATGCGTTCGGTTGGCGTTATGGGTGATGAAAGAACCTACGATTATGCAGTAGCACTTCGTGCAGTAAAGACGATCGATTTCATGACTGCAGAAGCAGCAGAGATCCCATGGGAAGTGCTGCAGACTGTTATGAGCAGAATCATCAATGAAGTCAAAGGTGTAAATAGAGTATTTTATGATCTGACAAGTAAACCACCTGGTACAATAGAATTCGAGTAGCGGACTAAATTGCGAAAAAGCCCATAAATAAAGGCTTTGCGGGCTGTCTGGATGTTCCAGTGGAGTGCAAATGGAGTTAAAAAATATTTTTTTTCTTTGTTTTCTTTCCGGAGTTATCTGAGATTTTCGCAAAAAGTAACTATGCTCAGAAAATATAATTAGTG
>CAKRRF010000067.1 GCA_934394985.1 uncultured Marvinbryantia sp. | reverse complement strand
AAATTTATGTATGGTCTGAAGCTTGCAGGTGTAGAACTGAACAGAAAAGTTCTGGCTGATATGGCTGTTAATGATGCGGCAGGATTTGCAACACTTGCAGAACTTGCAAAGAGCAAACTTGCTTAATTGATATTAAGATAGAGAGAAAATCCCCGGTTTTGCCGGGGATTTTTTTGATCGAATCAAGCAAGTGGCGAAGTGGATTGCGAATATCCGCCTGACTGCAGGGGATAATAAAAAGATGGGGATTTCAAAAAACAGACAGATGAACTACGAAATAGAAAAAATCGAAACAAAGACAACATGGGATGCACAGACGGCTGTGGGAAATGTGGAAGTGCTGGTCGGGATAAGTAATATAGAAACAGATGCATCGGAGAGTGTGGTGCAGGGACTGTATCTGACCAGTTCGGATGCGTATGCGGAACCGGTGCTGTGTGCAGGGATTCTGGATCGGGAAGGGAAAGAAATGGATCGTATTTTTCCGCTTCCACTGGAGAGTGAGATGCAGTTCTGTATGAGGGTAGAAAAACCACAGCTATGGAATGCGGAAGATCCTTTTTGCTATCAACTGGTTCTGGAGATTATGGAGGGCGAGAATTTTTGCCAGGATAGAAGAGTGGAGCCGCTGGCATTTCGCAGCTGGAAGATTGCAGACGGACAGACATGCATCAATGATCGGGCGGTAGAATTTCGGGCAGCAGCCCTTCCGGATGGAATGAAAGAGCCTGAGAAGATTTTGCAGTTTTTACAGAAAATGAAGCAGACCTGGAAGAACACATTGCTGGTGCGGACAGAAGAAAACAGCAGCCAACTGAAGAAATGGTGTATGGAATATGGCATCTATCTTTTGGAAGAAGGAAAAGATGTGGATGTCGGATGGCTGCGTGCCAGACTGGATCAGGGATGCAATACCGAAAAAAATCCGGATTTTCAGCTTCAGGTGGTGCAGACAGGTGCATTGATTGAGAACCGCAGTACGTTTGTTAATACGTCAGAATATGAATTGCATTACGAGATACTGGACAGCTCTGGAAGAAAAGTATCAGGAAATGAGTTGTGCACAGAAATACCTGCGGGAACCAGCAGATTTGTGGATATTCCATTCAAACACCCACAGGAGCCGGGAGAATATATTTACCGTGTGGCATTATGTCTGAAACAAGATACTGTATGGGCTCCACAAGGATATGCCCTGGCATCTGCAGAAACAAAAATCTCCAATCTCTATCAGAGACTGGAGAATCATGATTTATAAAAATTTATGGATTAGATCTTGGGATGCTGTCGATCACGGCAGAGGCTTTTAGAGCTTGCTCGATGATATGACGGCCGGTGGGATCAAAAATTTCCGAAAGCTTTTTCGGGTCAAAACGTGTTCCGGAAAGAAAATCACAGGACAGCTGCATGACAGTAGCTTCGTAATTATCGGCAGACATCTCTTCTGCCATCAGCTGTCCGTTCTCCTTCATATCAGTAAGTGTCATATGATCTTTTAATTTCAATTGATTCAACATATCCAGCATGATTAAAAAATGTTCTTCATCCCAACAGGACAGATACATACATTTACAAAGTCCGGGGGTGAAAAAGCTGGCATTTGAGTAACAGTCCAGTAATTCTTTAAAACGTAACTGATGAGCGTCATTTTCAAACAGATGCTGACTGCATAGCTGATGATATACCTTATTTTTCCACATAATAATTTCTCCGCACAAAATTATAAAATCTTTCTAAAATAATTAAATTCAGTTTACTTCATGAATAGAAAAATGTCAAATTTGAAAAGCTAAATTGTAGAAATAAGTTGCAAAAATACATGAGTTAGTATATACTAACCAATGGTTAGAATGAACTAACGCAAGAAAGAGGTGCAGGTATGAGGAATCATTTGAAAATTGAAAAAGTAGTTGGACGGGAAATTCTGGATTCCAGAGGTAATCCAACCGTAGAAGCAGAGGTATATCTGTCAGATGGCTCTGTAGGAAGAGGCATGGCGCCAAGTGGAGCATCTACAGGAGAATTTGAGGCATTGGAGCTGCGCGATGGTGATAAGGGACGTTATCTTGGAAAGGGTGTTCAGAAAGCAGTAGAGCATATCAATAAAACGATCAACGAAGCAATCTGTGGAATGGATGCGTCTGATATCTACGCAGTAGATGCGGCTATGATCAAAGCAGATGGCACAAAGGATAAATCTAATCTGGGGGCAAATGCGATCCTGGCTGTTTCTATTGCATGCTGTCGTGCTGCGGCTGCTGCGTTGGAGGTCCCACTGTATCGTTT
This sequence comes from uncultured Marvinbryantia sp., assembly GCA_934394985.1. Classification (GTDB taxonomy): domain Bacteria; phylum Bacillota; class Clostridia; order Lachnospirales; family Lachnospiraceae; genus Marvinbryantia. The sequence goes on along the minus strand of CAKRRF010000067.1, from coordinate 5,319 downwards.
CCTGGGTGGTATCGGCGGCAATTGCCTTCCGGTACCGATGATGAATATTGTGAATGGGGGATGCCATGCATTGTCCTCGGGACTGGATGTACAGGAATTTATGATTATGCCGGTGGGCGCATCATCCTTCAAGGAAGGGCTTCGTTGGTGTGCAGAAGTATTCCATGCACTTGCTTCTATTTTAAAAGAGAGTGGCTTGGTTACTTCTGTTGGCGACGAAGGTGGATTTGCTCCGGCTCTGGCTTCCGATGAAGAAGCTATTGAGACGATTCTGGAGGCAGTAAAGAAAGCCGGGTATGAACCAGGGAAAGACTTCCGTATCGCCATGGACGCAGCATCTTCTGAATGGAAGACTGGTAAGAAGGGCGAATACAAACTGCCAAAAGCAGGAACCGTGTATACTTCTGAACAGCTGATTGTGCATTGGAAAAAACTGGTAGAAAAATATCCGATTATTTCTATCGAAGATGCACTGGATGAAGAAGACTGGGAAGGATGGCAGAAATTGACAAAAGAACTGGGGGATAAAGTGCAGCTGGTAGGCGATGACCTGTTTGTGACCAATACGGAGAGACTGGAAAAAGGGATTTCAATGGGATGCGGCAATTCAATTCTGATTAAACTGAATCAGATTGGGTCGGTGTCAGAAACGCTGGAAGCGATTAAGATGGCGCATAAGGCAGGATATACGGCAATTGCTTCCCATCGTTCAGGTGAGACAGAGGATACTACCATTGCAGACCTGGCAGTGGCATTTGATACCTGCCAGATCAAAACAGGAGCGCCTTCCCGCAGTGAACGTGTGGCAAAATATAACCAGCTTCTTCGTATTGAAGAACAGCTTGGAGAATCGGCAGTATATCCTGGTATGAAAGCATTTCATGTAAAATAGAAGATTTATAAGAATTTTGATTGGGGGCATAGTCATAAAGTAAATGAGAAAGGAAGAAAAGCAGTATGAAAGAATTTGCACAATGGGACGGTTTTGAAGGACGTATCTGGAAAGAAGAGATTAATATTCGTGATTTTATACAGCACAACTACCAGCCATATGAAGGAAATCAATCCTTTCTGGCAGATCCGACAGAAGCAACCAATAAGCTCTGGGCGAAGCTTTCTGAGCTTCAGAAGGAAGAACGGGCAAAAGGCGGAGTTCTGGATATGGACACGCATGTTGTATCCGGAATTACTTCACACCAGCCGGGCTATATCAGCGAGGAGCTAAAAGGACTGGAAAAAGTGGTTGGACTGCAGACAGACAAACCGTTGAAACGCGCATTTATGCCATTTGGAGGAATAAAAATGGCTGAACAGGCCTGCACCAACAATGGATATGAACCAGATCCGCAGCTTTATGATATATTTACAAAATATTGCAGAACCCACAATCAGGGAGTATTTGACGCTTATACACCGGAGATGAAAAAAGCCCGTCACAACAAGATCATTACCGGTCTGCCAGATACTTATGGAAGAGGTCGTATCGTAGGTGACTACCGTCGTGTGGCTTTGTACGGCATTGATTTCCTGATGGAAAAGAAAAAAGAAGATTTTGCCAACTGCGGAAATGGAACCATGACCGATGATATCATCCGTCAGAGAGAAGAGATCTCCAGACAGTATCAGGCACTGGGCGAGATGAAAGAAATGGCAGCTGTTTATGGATATGATATTTCCCAGCCGGCAAAGAATGCAAAAGAAGCAGTACAGTGGCTGTATTTTGGATACCTGGCAGCCATTAAGACACAGAATGGTGCAGCAATGAGTGTGGGAAGAATCTCTACGTTCCTGGATATTTATATGGAACGAGATCTGGAAAAAGGCACGCTGACCGAGACAGAAGCACAGGAGCTGATCGATCATCTGGTTATGAAATTCCGTATGGTGAAATTTGCACGAATTCCTTCTTATAATCAGCTGTTCTCCGGAGATCCGGTATGGGCGACTCTGGAAGTGGGCGGCATGGGCATGGATGGACGTTCCATGGTAACGAAAAATGATTTCCGTTTCCTGCATACTCTGGAAAATATGGGGCCGTCACCGGAACCAAACCTGACCGTACTGTATTCCTCTTCCCTGCCAGAGCATTTCAAGGACTATGCGGCTGATATTTCCATCCGTACCAGTTCTATTCAGTATGAGAATGATGATGTGATGAAGCCGATATGGGGGGATGATTATTCCATCTGCTGCTGTGTATCTGCGACACAGACCGGAAAGGAAATGCAGTTCTTCGGAGCAAGAGCGAACCTGGCTAAATGCCTGTTGTATGCCATCAATGGCGGTATTGATCTGAAGTCCAGAGAACAGGTGGGACCGGATTACAAACCGATCACCTCTGAATATCTGGATTATGATGAAGTGATCAAAAAGTATGACCAGATGATGGACTGGCTGGCAGGACTTTATGTCAATACTCTGAATCTGATCCAGTATATGCATGACAAATATTACTACGAAGCAGCAGAGATGGCTTTGATTGATACGGATGTAAGAAGAACCTTTGCAACCGGTATCGCAGGATTCTCTCATGTGGTAGACTCCCTGAGTGCTATCAAATATGCAAAGGTAAAGACCATCCGTGATGAGTCTGGACTGGTAGTAGACTATGAGATTGAGGGAGAATTCCCAAGATATGGAAATGATGATGATCGTGCTGATGACATTGCAGTATGGCTTTTAAAGACCTTTCTGGATAAGCTGAAAAAACAACATACCTACCGGAATTCAGAACCGACTACATCGATTCTGACCATTACCTCCAATGTAGTATATGGAAAAGCGACTGGAAGCATGCCTGATGGAAGGAAAGCCGGAGAACCGCTGGCACCGGGAGCGAATCCATCTTACGGTGCAGAGAAAAATGGGCTTCTGGCATCTTTGAATTCAGTGGCGAAGCTTCCGTATGAGTGGGCACTGGATGGTATCTCCAATACACAGACCATGAACCCGGATGCATTGGGGCATAATGATCAGGAACGAATCGATAATCTGGTACAGATCATGGACGGTTACTTCGATCAGGGCGCACATCATCTGAATGTGAATGTATTTGGCAGAGAAAAGCTGATCGATGCCATGGAACACCCGGAAAAAGAAGAATATGCCAACTTCACCATCCGTGTATCAGGCTATGCTGTGAAATTCATTGACCTGACAAGAGAACAGCAGATGGATGTTCTGGCAAGAACCTGCCATACCAGAGTGTAATCATGACAAGAGGAAAGGTACATTCATTAGAAAGCTTCGGTCTGGTGGATGGACCGGGAGTGCGGTATGTGATTTTTCTGCAGGGATGCCCCATGCGCTGCCGATACTGCCACAATCCAGAGACCTGGACGACAGAGGACGGCAGCTGGTGGAGTGCAGAGGAGCTGTTCCGGCAGGCATACCGGTATAAGAATTACTGGAAGAAAAAAGGCCAGGCTCATGGCGGTATCACCGTCAGCGGAGGAGAACCACTCCTGCAGTGGGAATTTGTGACAGAATTGTTCACCCTGGCCAAAGAAAAAAAGGTGCACACAGCGCTGGACACGGCAGGCGGCATCTTTGGCTCAGCCAGACTTCCCATGGAGAAATTTGAACGACTGATGGAGGTGACAGATCTGGTTCTGCTGGATTTAAAAGAAATGAATCCCGGGAAGCACAGAGAACTTACCGGCATGGAAAATGCACCCATACTGGAGATGGCCAGATGGCTCTCTGATCATGGAAAAGAAATGTGGGTTCGTCATGTGGTCGTGCCAGGGCTGACTGACGCTAGGGAAGAACTGCTGGAAATGAAAGCATTCCTTGACAGTCTGAAGACTGTTACCAGAGTCGAACTCCTCCCGTATCACACCATGGGCCGGGCAAAATGGGAAAACCTGGGGATCCCATATGTGCTGGATGGTGTGCCGACACCAACCGAAGAAGAAATGAAAGAAGCAGAAGAGCTTGTGGGGAGCCATTGGGGACGCTGTTTTGTGGTTTTATGACTGTCCCTTTTGGCAATAAAATTTTTAGAAAAGACTGTAGGATTTCAGAAATGAGATCCTATGGTCTTTTTGTTTCCAGCTTTTTATTGTCCCGTCTGGAGATGGAGGGAGATAATTTGTCGAACGATTCTGTTTGTAAAAGCAGGGCTTCTGTGTTAAGGTTAATGTACATTTCGAGGAATTTCTAAGATCTTGCCATTCGGCATTTATTCCACAAATGTAAAATATAATACGAGGAGCATTTGCTTATGACAGTAGAAAAAGAAAGTAAAGAATTACGGCAGGAGCAGGAGAATGAAATCCTGCGGGCAATCAATGTGGAAGAAGAGGTAGAGTACGGGCTAGTGAATGATTATATGTTCCGGGCGGTATTTCAGACTTCGGAAGAAGCATTGAGGGGACTGCTCAGTGCGTTGCTGTACATACCGGAAGATACTGCATTTTACAATGAATATGCATTGAAAAACCGCAGGACAGGGTATGAATTCACTGGAAAAATTGCACTTCACGTGTTAGACTTATCTTGTCTGGAACAGGTGCCGGAGGAAGAACGAAATAGTGCATGATATCACTGGGCCTGTGCGTTCAAAGCAAAGACATGGAAGGAGGTTCTTGCAATGGCAGAACAGTCAGAATCCATTAAAAAAGCAGTCGTAACATTACGCGAATTATCCGAAGATGAAAAGATCCGCCTGCAGTGCGAGGCCAGAGAGCGTTATCAGATGGACTGGCAGAGTTCCATGAGAACAAGCAGAGAAAAGGGACGAGAAGAAGGCAGAAAAGAAGGCGAACAGGCAATGGCAGAGCTGATCAAGAAACTAATGGCAGCTGACCGTATGGATGACATAAAGAGAGCTATAGAAGATGAGGGCTATCGGGCACAACTGATGAAGGAATTGGAATGTTTAAAGCATTAAAATTGGATAGATAGATTGAAATTCCTCATTCCCCATTCTGAAAAATTCCAGAATGGGGGATTTTGTAAAAAAATGAAAAAAGCTGTTGACAAATGTAGAACCAGATGATAATATAATGAAGCTGTCTGACAGAGACAGCAAGAAACACAAAGCTTCAATCAAAAGATTGAAAAATAAATAAAAAAGTTGTTGACAAACTTCGAAAGCAGTGATATGATATAAAAGTTGCTGCTGAGAACAAGAACAACAGCAAAGAACCTTGATAATTGAACAGTGAAACAACCTTGAAAGATTCTGAAAAGTTTTAAGATTCAAGGAACTGACCTTATAAAACAGTAAAAGGGATAAATTAGCTAGATGTTGATTTTGAACTGGATTCAAATGTTATATTTTCGCGAGTAATGAGGAGGGCGGGCGTGCTTGCA
>CAKRRF010000066.1 GCA_934394985.1 uncultured Marvinbryantia sp. | reverse complement strand
TCGGCTATATCCTTCCCACTACCGGGTGGATTAGGGACTTTAACCCGTTAGAAACGTGCGCCGCTAGGCGCACATGCATAGAAGCCATGATCCCGGGTCATCCGCAATCATGGCTTTTGCACCGATGCATCAGAGCATCTTATTTTATAATGCCTTTAAATAGGTAAATACAAAGTTTCCACAAGAATATACCAGTCCTTCATAATTGGTATCATCAAACAGATAGCTGCTCATAGAATGCAAAATGACAGATACCGGAAGATCTTTTGCCAGAATGGCATCACATTCTTTATATGCTTCCCACTGTGCATCCTGTGTGTCAGCACTGATGGCTGTCTCGTATGCCTTGTCATATTCATCACTCTGATAGAAAGAGTTGGCATCGCCTGTATTGATAAAGGTTCCATACATATTAGACAGATCTGTATAGTCCATGAACCATCCATAGTATGCAAGATCATAATCACCAGATCTTCTTGCTGCTGAGAAGTTTTCTACTTTTTCCACTGTAACAGAATCAATGCCAAGAATTTCTTTCCAGTCATTGACGATGGATTCTGCAATTTCCTTACGGCTGTCATTGTTGACGATATAAGTCAGTGCCGGGAAGCCTTCTCCATTTTCATATCCTGCTTCTGCAAGCAGCTGCTTTGCTGTTTCACAGTTATCTTCGTAAGCATCTACATCTTCCCATGGATCACAATAATCTACAAAATCAGTACCTTCTTCATTGGTATAACCTCGGCCAACCAGTGTCACACCAACTTCATCATTTAATCCGCGGATATTGATGATTCGTTCTCTGTCAATCGTAAGAGACAGTGCCTCTCTGACCTTCTCATCCTTCAGAACATCGTTTCCCTTATCTCCAAGATTGAACATAACACAGTAATTGTTATTTCCTGCGGTATACACCAGTCCGTTACCGTCCATGCGAGGTTTTTCTTCATCTGGGCAAAGATCTGAGTACACATATTCTCCGCTTTCAAAAGAAGCCAGTGCAGAACTTTCTTCGGTAATCAGTTCCCAGTTGATGGTTCCCACATCAATGTTATCTGCGTCATAGTAATCATCTCGAAGCTTCATCACAACTTCTGATTCATGTGCCCAGTCAGTCATTTCATAAGGTCCATTGTATACCGCTTTATCCGGATCTGTTGCATAAGCATCTCCATATTCTTCCACATAATCCTGTCTTGCCGGATAAGTAGACGGGAATGCCAGAATCGATGGCAGATATCCACACGGCTGTTTCAGATGAATCACCAGTGTCTTATCATCTGTTGCTTCGTAGCTTTCTGCAACATCCGATAACAGAGTACAATAGTCTCCGCCCTGAGCTGCCAGATTATCAAAGGCAAAAACAAAATCTCCTGCCGTAACCGGCTGTCCGTCTGACCATGTGATATCATCTCTTAAAGTAAAGGTCCATGTCAGCTTATCATCGCTTTCTTCCACAGATGCAGCCTGTCCAAGTACTACTTCCCCATTGGCATCCAACTTGTAAAGTCCTTCATACAAATGACGCAGCGCTGACAAACCATTTAAGAATCCGCTGGTTGCTGTATTTAACTGCATGGAGTCCTCACCGCCACCGGTTACGGAAATCTCCAGTTTTTCTGCATCTGCAGCAGATACACCGGATGAAAGTGCCATTGTTGTAAGTCCCAGTACCGCTGCGGCTAAAGCCATTTTGTTTCGTCTTTTCATAATCTTCTTCCTCCTTTTTACGCAGGTTTTTGCATTTTCTTTTATATAAACCCGTTTCCGGATATATATCTCTACTTTTTCATCTTTGGATCCAGTGCATCTCTCAGACCGTCTCCAAACAAATTAAATGATAAAATAATTAAACTGATCAATACCGCAGGAAAAATGACGCGGTACGGATACGTCGTGATTCCGTTTAATGCCTCTGAGGTCAATGATCCCAGACTGGCCATAGGTGCGGATACACCAATACCCAGATAGCTTAAAAAGGCTTCCGTAAAAATCGCAGATGGAATCTGGAGCATTACTGTTGCAATCAGCTGTCCGATACAGTTTGGAAGCAAATGCTCCCGTATCATGGTAGCCTTACCGCATCCCAGTGCCTCTGCCGCTGTCACAAAATCCATCGTCTTCAACTGCAGGATCTGTCCTCGAACAATACGGGCCATTCCCACCCAGTACAGGCAGCCGTATACAATAAAGATTGCAATCAGGCCGGAACCGATCTTCTGAAGTCCATGAAACATCGGGACAGTGTCAATCAGTGTCTGCAATGGTTCACTGATGACCATTTTAATCACGACAATCAGCAGAATCTCCGGTACGGAATAGATAATATCGACTACACGCATCATGATGATATCTGTCTTGCCGCCAATCAGACCAGAGATGGCTCCATAGATGCTCCCTACAATCATAACAATGACTGCAGATACCAGACCGACAATCATCGAGATCCGGGTTCCGATCATACAGCGAACCAAAATATCTCTTCCCAGGCGGTCCGTTCCAAAAGGATGGGCCAGACATGGCCACAGCGCCTCGTCTCCTCTTACCTGCTGATCATAAGAATATGGAGAAAGCATGGGTCCAATAAAAGCAAATACAAACATCAGCACAATCATCACCAGTGCTGCCATTGCGATCTTATTAGATTTCAGACGGATCCAGCTGGCCTTCCAGTACCCGATTTCTTCCGTATCCAGTTTTTCTTCTTTAAAATAATCTGCATCCAGCGGTGCAAAATCTTCCGGTGAAATTTTATTTTGTAAGGTTAATATATTCTTCATGACTTCATCCTTTAATCTAACTGTATTCTCGGGTCTACGATTTTATACAGAATATCGCACACCAGATTCATCACAACGATCAGCGCTGAGTAAAATATCGTGACGCCCATAATCATAGTATAATCACGGCTGCTGATGGAACTTACAAAATAACGTCCCAGTCCAGGTACACTGAATACACTTTCCGCCACAAATCCGCCTGTCAGAATGGATGCGGTCAGTGGTCCCAGATAAGTGATCACCGGGATCAATGAATTTTTCAGCGCATGTATAAACACTACGACAAACTCTGACATGCCCTTCGCCCGCTCTGTTCTTAAGTAATCCTGATTCATAACTTCCAGAATACTGGCTCTGGTCAGTCTGGTCAGATACGAGGTAGGGTAAATTGCCAGCGTAATCATCGGCATAATCCATCCACCAGGCTTGTTATAATTCACCGGTAAAATCTTACAATTTACAGCCAGAATCATCATCAGTGCCGATGCGATGACATATCCTGGCATAGAGATTCCAATCGAGGATAACACCCGGATGATCGCATCTGGCAATTTATCTTTACAAAGCCCTGCCACACATCCAAGAATAATACCGCAGATCACAGCTAGGATCAGTGCTCTGACTCCCAGTCCCATCGATACGGTAAAAGATTCTGCAATGATATCTTTGACTGCTCTTCCTTTCTGCAGAACATAACTGGTACCCATGTCTCCATGAAGAAGATTTTCCAGATATTTTCCGTACTGTACATAAACCGGCTGATCCAGCCCATATTTCGCAATTAAAATCGCTCTGTTCTCTTCTGATGCTTTTTCTGACATAAATGGATCTCCCGGCATCAGATTCATTAAAAAGTATGTAATCGTTATGATCGCAAACAGACTGACCACAGCCAGTAAAATACGTTTGATCATATATCTCCAGGTCTGCATTTTTCGCTCTCCTTTTTAATTGATGTGATGACATGCTGTCAAATGTCCCGGTGCAGCTTCTTTCAGGAGTGGCATACTTTGTGCACAGGTCTCATCTGCTCTCGGACATCTGGTACGGAATGGACATCCTGACGGTGGATTTAACGGACTTGGTATTTCTCCGTCCAGTTTCATACGCTTCCTTGCAGCACTTAGATCCGGATCCGCAATTGGAATCGCAGATAACAGCATCTGTGTATAAGGATGAAGCGGAGACCGATACAATTCTTCCCCGTCTGTCAGCTCTACCAGATGGCCCAGATACATAATACCAATCCGGTCACTGATATGCTTCACAATGGCAAGATCGTGGGCAATAAACAGATAGGTCAGTTGTCTGGTTTCCTGCAGTTCTTCCAGCATGTTGATGATCTGCGCCTGAATGGATACATCCAGTGCGGATACTGGTTCATCACATACAATAAATCCCGGGGTAACCGCCAGTGCTCTGGCGATTCCGATACGCTGCCGCTGCCCACCGGAGAATTCATGAGGAAACCGGTTGTAAAACTGTGTATTCAGTCCCACCAGGTTCATCAGTTCCAGAATCCGTTCTTTCCGTTCTGCCTTGCTGCTACAGAGATTCTGAAGATCCATCGCCTCCCCGATCAGATCGGATACTGTTTTTCTTGGATCCAGAGATGCATACGGATCCTGAAATACGATCTGCATCCTGGTACGATATTCTTTCATGTTTTTTCCCATAATCGATATTCCATCATAAAGAATATCTCCTGCTGTCGGTTCTTCCAGTCTGAGAATACTTTTTCCCAGTGTAGATTTTCCGCATCCGCTTTCTCCTACAATTCCAAGAGTTTCTCCCTTTCGAATGAAAAAGCTGACATCATCCACTGCCTTCAATTCTGTTTTCTTCACAAATCCGGTTCGAACCGAATAATATTTTTTCAGATTTTTTACTTCCAGTAATATTTTTCTGTTTTCCATCTGCTGCCACCATTACCTTTTCTGTTCTTCCAACGCATTTCTTACAACCTGCCAGCAGGATACCTTATGGGTATCATCCAGTTCGCACATCGGTGCTTCCTCTTTCACGCAAATTTGCATCGCACAGCCACATCTCGGAGCAAATGCACATCCAGGCCTTACATGATTCATATCCGGTGGATTTCCTTTAATTGGTTTCAGCTTCTCGCTTTTCTTCTGATCCAGCTTCGGAACTGAGGACAACAGTCCCTCTGTGTAAGGATGCTTTCTTTCATAAAAGATCTGGCGGCTTGTTCCTTCTTCTACGACCTTTCCAGCATACATAACCATAATGTTATCACAGATATCAGAAACCACACCCAGATCATGAGTAATAAAAATAATCGCCATTCCCAGCTTTTCTTTCAGTTCTTTCAGCAATTCTACAATCTGTGCCTGAATGGTAACATCCAGTGCTGTGGTAGGTTCATCTGCAATCAACAGCTCCGGATCACAGGACAGCGCCATGGCAATCATTACACGTTGCCTCATACCGCCTGAAAATTCATATGGATATTGCTTTACTCTTCGTTCTGGCTGATTGATACCAACCAGTGTCAGCAGTTCCAGCATTCTTTTTTTCCTTGCCTGCGCATCCAGACTGGTATGTTTTTTCAGGGATTCATTCAACTGATATTCTACAGTAAACAATGGATCCAGGGATGTCATGGGATCCTGAAAGATCATGGCAATTTTATTTCCTCGTAATTCCTGCAATTCTTTACCAGACATTTTCAAAATATCTTTTCCGTGAAATAAAATCTCTCCGCTTTTTACCTTTCCGGTATCCGGTGTCAGTCGAAGAATTCCATGACTGGATACGGATTTTCCACTTCCGGATTCTCCGACAATACCGAGGACTTCTCCCTTGTGCAACGTATAACTGATACCTCGTACTGCCTGTACCTCTCCGGATTTGTTGTAAAACGAAATTGCCAGATTTTTTATCTGCAGCAATTCTTCCTGTTTTTCTGTTCCCATACTGCCTCCAATGTCTTCTATCCTATTCTCTTTTTTGAAAACTAAAAAAGGCGCAGATATCGACTTTCGTCGACACCTGCGTCTTCTCACTTTTTTCTTTGGTTTTTATTTCCACTATATTAATCCTGATCTTTAGATCTGTCAAGCACTTTTTATCCTCTCATAAACCGACTCAGGAAATCCTTCGTCTTTATACTCTGAGGGTCTGTAAAGATCTGATGCGGTGTACCCTCTTCTTCTATGACACCGTCAGACATATAGACAACATGGTTGGATACGTCTCTGGCAAATGCCATCTCATGGGTCACAATGATCATAGTCAGTCCTTCTTTCGCCAGTTGCTGCATAACATCCAGCACCTCTCCTACCATCTGTGGATCCAGTGCCGAAGTCGGCTCGTCAAATAACAGAACCTCTGGTTCCATAGCCAGTGCACGGGCAATGGCCACACGCTGCTTCTGTCCGCCCGAGAGCTGCCGTGGCTTGGCATTGATATAAGGTGCCATTCCCACCTTTTCCAGGTAAGAAAGGGCACTGGCCTTTGCTGCATCTTTCTCTTTTTTCATGACTTTTGTCTGTCCGATCATACAGTTCTGGAGTACTGTCATATTGTTGAACAGATTAAAACTCTGGAATACCATTCCAACTTTTGCCCGGTATCCGGCTGCATCCGTATGTCCGTCTGCAATGTTCTTTCCATGATAGAGTATCTCTCCGGTTGTCGGTGTCTCCAGCAGATTCATACAGCGCAGAAGGGTGGACTTTCCAGATCCTGATGCACCGATGATACAGGTCACATCTCCTGTAGACACAGAAAAGTCAATGTCCCGCAGAACCACATGTTTTCCGAAGGACTTGCTTAAATGATTTACTTTGATTACCTCTTCGCTCATTCGCCCTTCTCCTCCTTCTTGCTGTAGCTGTACAGTCCGCTGGTATGCGCCAGTGTATCAGATGTGGCAAGATCATAATTATCATTTCCATCCATCTTCTTTTCCCAATGGCGTAAAATCCGTGAACAGGTAAAGGTCAATACAAAATAGATCACCATGGCGATCGCAAAGGATTCAAAGTAGGTATACAATGCACCTGCCACGCTCTTCGTTGCATAGAATAACTCTACAATACCGATCACAGACAGGACACAGGTATCCTTGATATTGATAATCAGGTTGTTGCCGATCTGTGGCATGATATTGCGCAGTGCCTGAGGAAGAATGACATACAGCATGGTCTGAAAATGGGTCATACCAATCGCCTTCGCCCCTTCTGTCTGCCCTTCATCAATAGACAGGATTCCTCCACGGACTGTTTCCGCCATGTAAGCACCGGTATTAATAGAGACAATGAAAAATGCCGCAAACCACATAGACATATTAATTCCAAATACAGCGGATGATCCAAAATAAATGAACATTGCCTGTGCCATCATAGGCGTACCACGAAATATTTCTACATACACATTCAAAATAAACTTAATGATTCCCAAGATTCCTTTTTTCCAGACAGAATCAGACTTATTCACCGGAATCGTCTGGACAATGCCCACTGCAAACCCGATCACACATCCAATGAAGGTACTGACCAGTGCAATGATCATGGTATTTAATGCTCCCATGGCATAGGAGCTTCCTCTTGTCTGAAGCAGATAAACGACTCTGCCCCAAAAATCCTGTGGCATACTAACACGCTCCTTTATTCTGCGTCAGACAGTGGCTGAACAGCGATTGCTTCGTTCATCATCTCTTCATAGTCATCAGCCGTCATTTTTTCCAGTACACCGTTGATGGCATCCTTCAATTCAGTATTTCCTTTCTGCAGAGAAATGCCAATGTTGATGTCTTCATCAGAAACTTCAAATGGATCATCCGAATCTGAGAAATCCAGTAACTTGAAATCCGGATATGCTACGCAGGCTGCCAGACCGGTTGG
>CAKRRF010000065.1 GCA_934394985.1 uncultured Marvinbryantia sp. | reverse complement strand
CGTTCCTTCCGGAATATCCAGAGCCTCACTGATCTCTTTCAATGAAAATCCTTCTAAATAATACAATGTTACCAAAATTCTCAAATCTTCCGGAAGTTCCATGATTGCCATATATAAATGATCATAACAATTTTCCTCAAACATCCTTGCATTATCCATATAATCTTCATATGGAATCACATTTTTTCGTCTTCGAAGAATCCCTTTACACTCATTAATCAGTATCCTGGTGATCCATGTTCGAAAAAATTTCTCTCTTTTCAATGTAGGAAGTTTTTCGTATGCTTTAAGAAGAGTCTCCTGTACCGCATCACCACAATCAGAGTCATTCTTCAAAATAGACTTTGATATATGATACAGCATGGCTTCTGCATCCCGAACCTCCCTGATAAATGCATCTTTTGTCATAATATGTTTTCTCCTTCTGTCCGGCCGGATTTATATACGTTTTTGTTTTACACTAATTAGATGCATATACAGGCAAATTGGTTCTCATAATAACAAATTTTTATAAATATTTAGTTGTCTCCCGTAGAAACTGCCCACCCAGCCTGAATCCTTTGTATCACGCTGCCATCGCGTGCATCGATCGTAAAGAGTGGAACACCTACATCATCCATCGTCACATCTCCCATGACCAGTCCATCATCCCCATTTCCGTACTCATACTCTGGTTCTTCGGATGTCCATGTTCCATAAAAGTCCCACACCGGAATCAAGATTGCTTCTGTATCACTGTCTTCACTCTGCATGCGCATATAGCCCAGCTGAACCTTAGTTATGGTTATCTCCGCGCTCTGTGCATCAATGGACGGATAACGGTAGTTGCTTCCTCCATCGACAGCGATCATCCGATTCTTGTCTTCTGTCATGACCTGCAAAGTGATCGTTTTTTCAAAGATATCCTTGACCTCATCAAAAGGAAGTAAGAACAGCCTCTCATCGGAAGCATTCGATGCTTCTATGGGATTTCGGTGCAGAAAACTCTGAAGTGTCCCACTGCAAAAGTCCATCGTCAGTACTTCATTTTCCCATCCTTCAGACTGTCCTTCATGAAGTGTTCCGTCCTCATTTTCCCATTCAAGAGCCTGCTCATTAACAGGCAGAGAGGTTTCCCTCACATAATTAACTGGAATTCCGTCTAATATCCTCTCAAAAATAAAGTTATCTTTTTCCAGGGTAGTACTTCCTTCTGTAAGTTCTTTTGAAGAACTTTCAAATATCTCCCAATCTCCGGAAACAAGACTTGTTACCTTGTCTTTTGCTTCCTTTTCAGACACTTTTCCGCTTCCTGCTTTTATATAATTTTGAAAACGTTCTTCCCTTTCTTTTTTCTCGCTCGATTCCAGGGTCATGTCTCCACAATCATCAAAGATAAACTTCGCTATCCGAAATTCGAGTTCCTCCACATCAGATTCCTGTTCACTCTGCACATAGGAGTACCGATAGGGCAGCCCATATACTGTATACGTCCCCGCCTGCTCATTCTCATCGTTCTCTTCCTGCATGGGCTGCCCTTTGCCGAAGGTTTCTTTTATCTTATTCTGTTCTTCTTCAGAAATCGCCACTCTTTTTACTTTTTTTAAACAAATCGTATCCACATCCGGCACTTTTACCGATGCATCCGCTGTCAGGGTGAACTTCATCGGATTTTCTTTATCCTCCCGGTCCGCTGATCTTAGATCCGCCTGGATCGTTGTCTGGTAAGTTTCCGGTGCCTCTACCTGTTCTGCAACTGTTTTCTGAACTGTTTCCTTGTTCTCCTCTTTTTTCTGGTCTGTTTGATTCTTTTCTTCCACAACCGCGGACTGGACAACACGATCACATCCTGATACCGCCAAAAGATTCATACACAGAAAAGCTCCCATCAACATTTTTATCTTTTTCATCACTTTCTCATCCTTTCCTATTTGTATTAAAAAAGGTACCCTCTTCTTATAAGAAAAGAGTACCATATTGCCTTTCCAATGTATTCATCAAAATATAAACAACTTGTAAATCAGAAGACAGCCCTTACCGTTGTCCCCTCTCCCGGCTGACTTTCGATCTGCAGGAATCCGCCATGGAGTTCTGCTACCTTCACACAGAGTGCCAGACCAAGCCCGGAGCCGCCTTCTTTTCGGCTTCGTGATTTGTCCACCATATAGAACGCATCTGTGATCTTTCCCAGTTCTTCCTCCGGGATCCCAATTCCAGTATCCGACACCTCAAAGATCTTTTTTCCAGCTTTCTCATAGGCCTTTACCCAAATGCTTCCACCAGCAACTGTAGCTTTTAGGGCATTGTCAATCAGATTTACCAGAAGACTTTCCATCAAAGCTGCGTCCATCTTCATGAAAAATGCTTCATATTCCGTCTTCAGCTGCACATTTTTCTTCTCTGCCGGTTCCCTTTCCATATCAATAACGTTCTTTAAAAGTTCACCTGCCGGAGTCATTTCCATCTGTATGGCATGGTTCTGATAAAGTCCCAGCAGCTGCAGCATTTTTCCCGAAAGAGCCTCCAGACGTTTTCCCTCCCGGTTGATATGTTCCAATGCCCTGTCTTTCTGTTCATCTTTTAGTTTTACATGACGCAGGGTATCCGAATAACCAATAATGGAGGTTAACGGGGTACGCATTTCATGAGAAAGTGCTCCCATGAGCAGTTCCTGTTTCTCTGCCACCTCCTGCAGTTTCTCCATCCGTTCCACAGTCCTCATCATCATCATATAAATAAAAAGTCCTGCAATCAGAAACACTGCCAAATAAATTCCAGTAAACCAGCCAGCTGTCTGCCTCAGCTCTGTAAAGAGTCCTGTGACTTCCCGAACAGAGAGGACGTCATATCCTTCTGGTTTAGATAAAACTATTTTTTGAAGAAGAAGATATTTCTTCCCCAGTTTCTGTATCTTGTAGGCATATGGATCATTTTCATTCTTCAGGCCCAGATTTTCAATTCCTACAACTTCATAATCTGTCAGATTTTCAATGGCCGCATTACTTTTCTTATCGATCAACGCCATGCCCGCCCCACAGCATCGTTGGAATTGAAATCCCATATAGGCTTTCTTTCCGGTCTCTGACATCTGTTCATATTTGCTGTTGTCCCAAAATTGTTCCAGAAATGCTTTTCCATTTTCCAACTGTCTTCCGTAGGTCTCCGCAGCATTATTTAAACTCCGTTTTCCTGTAACATAAATGCTTAGTGCACCCACCGGAATCAACGCGCACAATAAAGTTACCAACATAAGAAGTACTGTCCGTTTCCACAGCTTCATACTTATTCCTCCAGACGGTATCCAAGCTTCGGGATTGTCTTGATCTCATCATAAAGTTCCAGTTTTTTTCTGAGCTGTCCGATATGAACATCCACCGTCCTGCTTTCTCCCAGATAGTCTTCTCCCCAGACCCGTTTTAACAAGTCTTCCCTTCCGAGGGCAATATTTTTATTTTGGAGGAGCAGTACAAAGAGGTCATATTCCATTGGCTTTAGGATTACCGGAAGCCCGTCTTTGTAGACCTGATGGCTTTGCATATCTACCATAATGTTCCGGATCGTCAGAACCTTCCTGGCCCGTCCGGTCCTCTCCAACACTTTCTCAATACGTACCAGAAGTTCCAGCATCTCAAAGGGCTTTACCATATAATCTTCTGCACCCAGTTTCAGCCCCTTTACCTTGGAAGTGACATCATCCTTTGCAGTCAGGTAGATCACCGGAAGATTCTTCTTTTTAAAATCCTCCATCAATGCAAACCCGTCTTTTCTCGGCAGCATGATATCCACCACTGCCAGATCTGCGTCCTCATGCCATAAGAGCAACCTCTGGGCTTCCTCCCCATCATAAGCTGCTACAGTCTCATATCCTGCTGCCTCCAGGTTCATGCACAACAATTCTGAAATTGCGCGGTCATCCTCAATTACCAAAATTTTATTCTTCATTCCTGCTGCCACCTCTGGTACTTTTTCTACAGTATAGCTTTTTTTATATCTCACGTCTATATGTATGGATATCTTATCCCTTTAACCCTTTAAATTCACCCAGTATATCTTAACAACCCATAGTGAGGATTCCATTGCTTGAATGAGTTGTAGGCTTTTTTCTGATTAAAAAAATTGAATTCTTTTGTCATTTAAACATGCAAAAACCGGGACTCCTTCGAATCCCGGCTCTGCCTTAATCTCTTTTTTATTAATTATCCAATGACATCTCAGGAAGCACTTCCGTAACCTTCTCAATCACTTCCACAATCCTCTGCATATCCATATTCTCTTTTACATCGGAACTGTCATTCACGTTCAATCCATCCTGCCAGTCCTGAACAACGGAAACTGCCGGGATGTCTACTAATGCAAACGGATAATGATCACTGTTGGTTGCCATTATCAGATAGAATCTGTCACTGGATGTAAATAAATCTGACATACTGTTTTTGTTTAACTCGGCCAGTTTTTTTAGTCCCGCATCATCATATTCCGCATCATCTGGTCTTTTGTTTCCTTCGATCATCGCCATATAATTCAGATCACTTTTTTCTGCAATGGTATCAATATTTATCACTCCGATGATCTGCTTTCGTTCGTCCTCAGTCAGATTTCCGACGTACCATCTCGAACCCAGCATATATTTCTCTTCGCCTGAAAACAGAATAAATTTTACATTATACGGCATCTCTGTATCTTTCAAAATCCTTGCCAGTTCCAACACTGCTGCCACTCCGGAACCGTTATCATTGGCTCCTACTGAATCTTCTGCGCTGTCATAATGGGCACTTATGATCAGATTTTTCGTCGTATCCGTGGATGACTTTTTTGTTACAATGATGTTTTCGCCAGTGCCGTCAGCAGTTGCATTTTCGGCCGTTGGTGCCAGAAATACATCCGCCTGCGAGGAACGGCGTATTGCATTCTCATTGTTTTCATCATTATATTCAAACTTCTGACATTCTATCTCATCATATCCCAGATCACCGAAATATCTGATGATGTATTCCTTTACATTCTGGATCGCATCAGAATTTATCGGATGTGGCTCAGAAGTGATCTCATCAATGATCTGCTCAATATTCTGTTCCGAAGGCTGCATTTCTGCATCAGACTGTGTAATACTCTCTGCCATTATCTGGGTTGGTGTTGTTACGGATATAGCCATAGTTAAGGCAAAAATAATCATCTTTTTCATCTGTCCGCTCCTTCCCACTGGTTAATCATTCAACCTTCTATTTTCTCATTGGCATATTTCAGTAATTCATTGTCCAAACTGTCAACCTCCAGATAAAAAATATCCTCTTTAAACAGTGTTGCAGTTTCATAAATGCAGGCAGTTTCCATATCCACACAGTTCAATTTGATTTTTTTATTGTCATATACCTCTACATAACCGGTGAGCAGTTCATCTGGTTTGGAACTGCAGGAAACAGTAATTATTTTCTTATTTTCCATCGCACATTCCAGTAACTCAGACAATGCAGGATGCTTCTTAAATGGATTGATTAAAGGTATGCCTTCATGTTCTCTCCAGTATTCTAAATATAACTGCATTTTTCTTAAATACTGTGTATTTGATTTCACTTCGTTGATATAGCTGCTTTTTATAAAATGTAACCCATCGTTCTTTCCCTGTGCATCATAAGATCTGAAAAGAATACTATCCCTGTTTTTGGACAGAATTTTACCGACACTGAAATTTTCTTCACTGCCACTATAAATTTCTAGCAATTCATCCTTGATTTTGTATGTATCAAAATTCATGCTGTCACCTCCTGTTGAAAGTTCTTATTTCTTTTTATTCTTCTTAGCATATACCAACAGCAGTATAAAGAAGCAAAGGTTCAACAGCCCTCCAATTATTTCAAAGATACTTCCTGCAACCGGATGATAATATCCCACAACTACTCCACCGAATATCAACAGTTCCCCTATCACGATCAATGCAATCAATATTTTCTTCATCGCTCTGTTTCTCCTTACTTTCATCTGATATTGATCCGTATCTTCTCTCCAACAGCTTTCCATTCAGAATCATCTGCTGCATCGTAGACTTTGCTTTCTTCTTCGGCATAGGTGTCGTCATCTAAATCATACGTTTCAGTAATATTGCTTTCTATTATATCATCACATTTCAGATAAAGCTGTAATTCCAGATATTCGCTGTCGGGATCGGGAATTTCCGGTCTTTCATCATCTCCGGCAGTTCCATAGGTCCGCCAGAAATCTGTTTTAAATTTCCAGACACGACTGATAGCTCCTGTTTCTGCATCATCTTTCAGATCATACCGCACTCTGTTTCCTTTGCTGTCCGTTCCACGCAGTTCAACTTCATACTTCTGGAATAAATTTTCCGGCACATCTGCTGAGACACTGCTCTGTAACTTGTTCAGGAAAATATCTTTCAGTGTCACCGTGCCTTCTTCTGTCTCGACAAAAATATTTTCCAGTTCTTTATTCGTTATCTGCTTCAGGATTTTTTCACGCGAAATGTTGAAATCAAATGCAAATTCTGCCACTGATTTTTCCCAGTCATCATAGTCAAACGCATTGAGTACAAGATGTACTTCTGGATTTTCTCCGAGATCTGTCGGTGCATGAAAGCGATACTCCTGTACACGATCATATTCCTCTTCATCTCTGTCGGCATCTGCGTCTAATAAATCATCCATAGAATAAGGAGAATATTCCGCATTCATATATTCATCAAGCTTCTGTCCGTTTATTGTTGTTTTGTCCATATCAAGTGTAATTCCCGTATTCTTAAAAGATGAAATATCTACAGATTTTTCCTGCTGATTTTCTTTAGAAGCATCAATTTCTGCATGCACTCTGAACAGCAAAACGCCCTCATCCAGAACAACTTCTTTTATATTTGCAGTGATCCCCTGATCAGTCTGGGACATGTTTAAAGCTTCCGTATAGGATTCAATTTCTTTTTGAAAACCCAGTGTTTCTCCTATGGATAGAGCAAGATTTTTGATGGCAGCCTGCACTTTCGGATTTGATAAAACAGTCGAAATCAGTGCCAGGATCACACAGGCTGCTGCCAGTCTGCTCCAGAATGATAGCTCCCGGACTTTTTTCTTCCCTTTCCATTCGCCCTCTGCTTCGCTGATATATTTCGGATCAATATTGCCAAATCCTTTTGAAAAATCGAATTTTTTCATAAGTGTTTCCCTTCCTTTTTTAAGACCTTCAATAGATTCTTCCTGCTCCGGTACAGATTCATTTTCACACTTCCGACGGACATCGCATGCCTCTTGGCAATCGCTGCAACAGAATCAAAAAACCAGTATCTTCTCACGAAAATATCTCTGTCCTCTGCGTCCATTTTTCCAAGAAAATCATTAATGATCTCCAGCAGTTCTTTTTCTGCAAGCTGATCTTCAATGGTATAGGTAACACTAAGCTGATCCATTTCACCTAATACATCTGCCATATGCACATCCGGACGCCTGTTGGCATATTTTTTACGCAGACGGTCAATGCTTAAATTCCTTGTAATCCTGCCGCAAAAATGTGATAACACGGAAGGCTTCTTCGGCGGAATCAGCGACCAGACCGAAAACCAGGTATCATTCAGGCATTCTTCCGAATCTTCTTTATTTGTAAGCAGATTCCAGGCAATCTTGTAACAGTACGGATGATACTTGTCTCTCAATGCTTCGATCGCATGCTCATCCCTTATCTCAAACAAAGATATGATCTCATTGTCTTTCATTTATGGGTTGTCCTCCTCGTTTTGTGCTTCGATTCGCAAAAATTTATGTAACGTTTCACAGGTAATATCCCGCGAGGTGTTTTGTCATGAACAAATTTCCTATTCACACTATATATCGTAAAAAATCCTGGATGGTAACAAAAAAATTAAAAATTCTTTTAAAATCAGAAAAGAGTCCATCACTTGAGGACAATATCCCTCAGGCAATGGACTACTCTTTATATTAATAGTTCGACAAATGAATGCTATTTCCGTACCTTGTTCCGAAATGCAAAATTTTCCAGTCTTTCACCGTAGCGTGCGTTAGAGGCTGCTGCGTGCCAGTGGCACGCGTTTAGCAGCGACCGGAGCAGAGCGGAGACCGAACCCGTTCGAGTCCGACCGGACTCGAACAAAAAAGAGACAGGACTTTATGTCCTGTCTCTTTTTTATTCGACGTGCGTTAGAGGATTCGAACCCCCGACCTTTTGGTCCGTAGCCAAACGCTCTATCCAGCTGAGCTAAACGCACA
>CAKRRF010000064.1 GCA_934394985.1 uncultured Marvinbryantia sp. | reverse complement strand
GAGCAAGAAGCCGTAAGGCGAATTGCGAATGAAGCATTGCGGAAAAGCAATGCAGAATGAAAAACATTCTGATCAGGTGTACCTGAAAAATATTATAAAAAGAGGAGAACAGTATCATGAAAAAATCAATTGTATTTGCAGCAACTCTGGCGTTATCCACTTTATTTGCAACCACGGCATTTGCAGCAGACGGATTCCGTACCCTGGATGAGATCAAGGAAGATGGAACGATTAACATCGGTGTTTTCTCTGACAAGAATCCATTTGGTTATGTGGATGAGAATGGAGAATATCAGGGATATGATGTTTATTTTGCAAACCGTCTTGGTGAAGATCTTGGCGTAGATGTGAACTTTGTTTCCACAGAAGCAGCAAACCGTATCGAGTATCTTCAGACCGGAAAAGTAGATGTGATTCTTGCAAACTTTACCGTAACACCGGAACGTGCGGAAGAAGTCGATTTTGCACTTCCATATATGAATGTGGCGCTTGGAGTGGTCTCACCGGATTCTAATGTAATTGAAAGTCTGGATAACTGGAATTCAGATGATCAGATGATCGTTATTTCAGGTACTACAGCAGAAACATATTTGATTGAGAATTATCCGGACATTCCATTGCAGAAATATGACTCTTATGCAACAGCAAAGAATGCTCTGGAAAATGGAAACGGTGTTGCATGGGCAAACGATAATACAGAAGTAATTGCATTTGCAAAACAGAATGAAGGTTATACCGTTGGTATTCCATCCCTTGGAAGTGCAGATACGATTGCACCGGCTGTTACCAAAGGCAATGATACACTGCTTGACTGGATCAATGATGAGATAAAGACTCTTGGAGAAGAGAACTTCTTCCATGCAGATTATGAAGCAACACTGACAGATACATATGGTGCCGATTATGAAGAAGAGCTGGTGGTGGAAGGTGGCGTGACATCCACAGATGCAGAGGATGAGAGTGAAAGTGAAACTGCAACAGCAGATGAGACGGAAGCAGAAAGCGACACAGCAGCAGAAACAGAGACAGAATCTGAAACAGCAGCCTGAAAATAGATAACGAAGATAAAGAAGAAATGTGACAGAAAAGAGCGGGATTTTATGGTAAATGCCATAGGATCCCGCACTTTTTATGCGACAACATTCTTAAAAAATGTGAAATACATTAAAAATGACTGATTATGACTAAATTTCAAATAAAAAATGTTGTTTTATGTGAGATTTGGATTTTCGAAATATTGGTTTTTGTATTGTTTTTGTAGAATGCTATTGACATTGAAGTAGACAGATAGTAGAATTTAAATTAGGAGAATGGTAAGCTGGATAGATAGAGATCCGGCTTATGAGCAAGCAGCAAAGCGGATTGTGAATATCCGCCTGACTATAAAAAATGCGAATTTTTTGAAAGAGAGGAATCTTTAATGGCGGGGGAATACAAAGATCAGATCAGAATTGTACAGGAAACAGTAGCCGGTAAGGAGATCACATTTGCTCATATAATGGGAGGACCGGCACCGATCATTTATCAGAAGCTTGGTCTGAATCCAGAGGTGGATTATGGATCATCAGCAATTGGAATTATGAACATGACACCTTCGGAATCTGCGGTTATCGCATCTGATATTGCAGTAAAGAGCAGTAATGTATATCTTGGATTTGCAGACCGTTTTACAGGAACACTGATCATCACTGGCGAGATTTCTGATGTAGAGACTGCTATGCATGAGATCGTGAATTATTTCCGCGATACTCTTGGCTATGTTGTGTGCAAGATCACCAAGCGATAAGGAAGTGCACCATGGAAGAACGGATAACAAGGGAAGAACTGCTGGAGAGGCTGTTTCATGATGATTATGAGAATCTGAAGGGGAAGAGACTCCGGATTACCCGTGTGAGGGTTCCGGGAAGGGAAGTTTGCTTTGCACATGTGTTTACGCCGAATGACAGGGTGATATATGAGAACCTTGCACTGCATATTGGTGTCCATGAGGGGGAGGATCACAGAGGAGAGTCTATAGGCATGATTCGTGTGACACCCTGGGAAGCCATTGTTGTGGCGGCAGATGTTGCCGTGAAAGCGGCGCACGTAGAAGTGGGATTTATGGATCGTTTTTGTGGAACGCTGATTCTGACCGGCAGACTTACAGAGGTTCTGACGGCCGTGGAGGAAGTGGTCCGGTTTTTCCGTGAGACATTGAAGTTTGATGTCTGCGAGATTCATACAAGCTGACAGCAGGACGGTAAAAAAATGAAAAAACTTTTTCTTATGGGTCGAAGTGAGGCAGGAAAAACATCTCTGACGCAGGCATTGAAGGGTGAGAAGCTTCATTATCATAAGACTCAGTATACCAATACAAATGAAGATACGATTGATACACCGGGAGAATATGCGGAGTCCAAGCATTTCAGCGTGGGACTTGCCTGTTTTTCCTTTGAAGCTGATGTGATTGCCATCGTACAGGCTGCTGATGAGCCATTTAATCTGTTTAGTGACGGAAGCAGGAATTTTCTTCTGCGCCCGTTGATCGGCATAATCACCAAGGTGGATTCTATACATGCCAATGTTCCCATGGTAAGACAATGGATGGAGAATATGGGTTGTGAGAGGATTTTTATAGTAAATAACAAGACAAGAGAAGGCATCAGTGAATTGCTGGATTATCTGCAGGATGATCTGCCAAAGCTGACGTTGGAACAGGCCAGATTTAAACAGAGTCTGGGACTGAATGAGTGGGATCCTATGCCGGAAGGCGTAGAGTATCCGGAGGCGATTCGGTAGAAAGAGAAGAGGTATGGTATGAGAGAGTTAAAAGCAGTAAAGATTACGACAGAGGAATTTGCACCATATGGAACATTTTGTGATATGATCCATCCGGAAGGATACCCGCTTCAGGGTGAAATTCATAAATTTTATCCGGATCGGATTTCAGGGACTGCCATGGGCAGTCTGGGATTTTCACCAATTGAAGTAAAAAAAGATGATCGGATTGTGAAATGTGCAGAGTATCATACGACAACATGGGAAGGAATTGTGGCGCTGGATGACGATATGATGATTCATGTAGCACCGGCTTCGGCAGGGACTCCGGTACCGGAGCTTACAAAAGCATTTATCGTACCAAAGGGCTGTATGGTTAAGATCAATGCGGCGATCTGGCACCTGTGTCCACTTCCGGTCCATAATGAAGTGCTTCATGCTATGATCATTTTACCAGAATGTACCTATGCAAATGACTGTACAGTAGTGGAATTTGAAGAGAAGAACTGGTTTCAGATTGTAACTGACTGACCAGATAGGCTGAAAAACAGAATAGTAGTGTGAGAAAAAGTACAGATGAGAATCGAACATTTGTACTTTTTTCTTGTCTTCCTCTATATACTTTCAAAAAAATGTCTGATATAATAGGGACTGTTACAAGAACAAACAGTAAAATATGACAGAACCGGAGTATTGTACTTTCAGGTATTTCCGGGTGCTGTTTTATCCGCAAAAGTCACATCTTATTGAACATTAGTCATTCAATAAGTATGAATGGAGGCGTTTACCATGAATGTAGAAAAAGGACATTCGCAATCTGCTGACTATGTTCAGCTACTAGATCATAAAAGCAGTCAGCAGGGCGGATATGCTTTTAAATTAAAAGCTCCATATGAGCCGACCGGAGACCAGCCACAGGCGATCGCAGAGCTTGTGAAAGGGTTCAGGGAAGGCAATCAATGCCAGACTTTACTAGGGGTTACGGGTTCTGGAAAGACTTTTACGATGGCAAATGTGATTCAGCAATTACAGAAGCCGACACTTGTCATCGCTCATAATAAGACGTTAGCGGCTCAGTTATACGGAGAGTTCAAGGAGATGTTCCCCGAGAACGCAGTGGAATATTTTGTCTCCTATTATGATTATTATCAGCCAGAGGCGTATGTACCCTCATCAGATACTTATATAGCAAAGGATTCCTCGATTAATGATGAGATCGACAAGCTGCGTTTGTCAGCTACGACAGCACTGGCAGAGAGGAAAGATGTAATTATTGTGGCATCTGTATCCTGTATCTATGGTTTGGGAAGTCCGGTTGATTACAAGAATATGATAGTGTCGCTGCGTCCGGGTATGGAAAAGGACAGAGATGATGTCATACGCAAGCTGATTGATATGCAGTATGACAGAAATGAAATAGATTTTAAAAGAGGAACCTTCCGGGTGCATGGGGATGTGCTGGAGGTGATACCTGCGAATGCATCAGAGACAGCGATTCGAATAGAATTTTTTGGAGATGAAGTAGACAGAATTACAGAGTTTGATGTGCTTACCGGTGAGATTCGAAGCCGTCTGGAGCATGTGGCGATCTTTCCGGCATCTCATTATGTGGTTCCGGTGGACAAGATGCTGGAAGCAACAAAGCATATTGAAGAGGAACTGGCAGAGCGTCTGGAATATTTTAAAAGCAATGACAAGCTTCTGGAGGCGCAGCGTATTGCAGAACGAACCAATTTTGACATCGAGATGATGCGGGAAACAGGGTTCTGTTCAGGTATTGAGAATTATTCCAGACATCTGGCGGGACTGGAGCCAGGTGTTCCGCCTCATACACTGATCGATTATTTTCCGGATGATTTTCTGATTATGATTGATGAGTCACATAAGACCATCCCACAGATTGGTGCCATGTATTCCGGTGACCGCTCCAGAAAGACGACTCTGGTGGATTATGGATTCCGTTTGCCTTCCGCACTGGATAATCGTCCGTTGAATTTTCAGGAATTTGAAAGTAAAATAGATCAGATTTTGTTTGTATCTGCCACACCGGGAAATTATGAGGAAGAACATGAGATGCTTCGGGCAGAGCAGATCATCAGACCGACCGGTTTGTTGGATCCGAAAGTAGATGTCCGGCCGGTGGAGGGACAGATTGATGATCTGGTGGGAGAGATTAATAAAGAGATTGCCGGCAAGAATAAAGTTCTGATCACTACGCTGACCAAGCGTATGGCAGAAGATCTGACCTCATATCTCAGAGAGCTGGGGATTCGTGTCCGGTACCTTCACTCGGATGTAGATACCCTGGAACGTACAGAAATTATCCGGGATATGCGTCTGGATGTATTTGATGTACTGGTAGGTATCAATTTGCTGCGAGAGGGACTGGATATTCCGGAGATTACGCTGGTAGCGATCCTGGATGCAGATAAGGAAGGGTTCCTGAGATCTGCCACTTCTCTGATTCAGACAATCGGACGTGCTGCCAGAAATGCAGATGGTCATGTGATTATGTATGCAGATGTGATGACGGATTCGATGAAGACAGCAATTGATGAGACAAATCGAAGGCGTGCTGTGCAGGAGGCTTACAATGAGGAGCATGGCATTACACCACAGACGGTACGTAAGGCGGTTCGAGATCTGATCAGTATTTCGAAGGCTGTGGCAAAAGAAGAAAAGGATCATGAGGTGGATCCGGAGTCTATGGGCAGAAAGGATCTGGAAAAGCTCATAGGAAAAGTAGAAAAACAGATGAAAAAAGCAGCAGCCGAGCTGAATTTTGAGGCGGCGATGGAATTGCGTGATAAGATGATTGATTTAAAAAAGCATTTGCAGGAACTGGAGGAAGAATGAGCGAGAACAGGGAAAAAATTGACAGAAAGCAGTATATTCGAATTCGTGGGGCAAATGAGAATAATCTGAAGAATATCAGTCTGGATATTCCCAGAAATAAGCTGGTGGTATTGACCGGACTGTCCGGTTCCGGTAAATCTTCTCTGGCATTTGATACGATTTATGCAGAAGGGCAGAGACGATATATGGAGTCATTGTCGTCTTATGCCAGGATGTTTCTGGGCCAGATGGAAAAGCCGGATGTGGAGAGTATCGAAGGTCTGCCGCCGGCCATTTCTATTGACCAGAAATCGACCAATCGAAATCCACGATCTACTGTCGGAACAGTAACAGAGATTTATGATTATTTTCGTTTGCTGTATGCCAGAATAGGGGTTCCACACTGTCCGTCGTGCGGCAGAGAGATCAGGAAACAGACTGTGGATCAGATGGTGGATCAGATCATGCAGCTGCCGGAGCGGACAAAGATTCAGCTGCTGGCACCGGTGGTGCGGGGGAGAAAAGGGGAGCATGTCAAGCTCCTGGAGCAGGCAAGAAAGAATGGATATGTCCGTGTGATAATAGATGGTCTGACTTACGAATTGTCTGAAGAAATCAGGCTGGAAAAGAATAAAAAACATACAATAGAGATTGTGGTAGACCGTCTGATTGTAAAACCCGGAATTGAAAAAAGACTGACAGACTCACTGGAGACGGTGATGTCACTGACTGGGGGACTGGTTGTGGCAGATGCCGCAGAGCAGGGAATGCTAAGTTTCAGCCAGAGTTTTTCCTGTCCGGACTGTGGGATCAGTGTGGATGAGATAGAACCGAGAAGCTTTTCTTTTAATAATCCCTTTGGCGCCTGCCCGGCATGCTCCGGACTGGGATACCGGATGGAATTTGATGAGGATCTGATGATACCGGACAAATCTCTCAGCATCCTGGAAGGAGCCATTGTCGTCATGGGATGGCAGTCCTGTAAGGACAAAGGAAGTTTTACCAGAGCAATTCTGGATGCGCTGGCCAGGGAATATCATTTCAGCCTGGATACGCCATATCAGGAATATCCGCAGGAGATCAGAGATATTCTGATCCATGGAACAGGTGGACATGAAGTGGATGTACATTACACAGGGCAGCGTGGAGAAGGTGTATATCATGTGGCATTTGAAGGACTGATCAAAAATGTGGAACGAAGATATCGCGAGACAGGATCAGAATCCTCCAGGGCAGAATATGAAACGTTTATGAATATCACACCTTGCAAGAGCTGTAAAGGACAGAGACTGAAGCCGGCATCTCTTGCAGTAACAATCAATGATAAAAATATATATGAGGTGACAACACTTTCGATTGATAAGCTGCAAAGTTTTATGGAACATCTGACACTGACAAAGCAGCAGGAACTGATTGGCAGACTGCTGTTAAAAGAGATCCGTTCCAGAGTGAAGTTTCTTATGGATGTGGGATTGAATTATCTGACACTGGCCAGAAATACCGGAAGCCTGTCAGGAGGAGAAGCCCAGCGCATCCGTCTAGCAACTCAGATTGGATCAGGACTGGTGGGCGTTGCTTACATTTTGGATGAACCAAGTATCGGGCTTCATCAGCGGGATAATGACAAGCTGCTGGCGACATTAAAAAGTCTGCGTGATCTGGGAAATACTCTGCTGGTAGTCGAACATGATGAAGATACCATGCGGGAAGCAGATTATATCGTAGATATTGGACCTGGAGCCGGTGAACATGGTGGAGAAGTGGTAGCTGCCGGAACAGCAGAAGAACTGATGGCCTGTGAAGCATCGGTGACAGGAGCTTATTTAAGTGGCAGACTGCAAATACCGGTACCAAAGGAGCGAAAGAAGCCAACCGGGTTTATTAAGATTCTCGGCGCAAGACAGAATAATCTGAAGAATATTGATGTGGAGATTCCGCTGGGAGTTCTGACCTGTGTAACAGGAGTATCCGGTTCAGGAAAGAGTTCACTGATTAATGAGATTTTATACAAGAGTCTTGCCAAGACACTGAATCGGGCAAGAACCATACCGGGAGATCATGACGGCATTGAGGGAACCGAGCAGCTTGATAAGATTATCAACATCGATCAGTCGCCGATTGGACGTACTCCACGCTCCAATCCGGCCACTTATACAGGTGTGTTTGATGCCATCCGTGATCTGTTCGCGGCAACGGCAGATGCAAAGGCGAGAGGATACAGTAAGGGAAGATTCAGCTTTAATGTAAAAGGCGGAAGATGTGAAGCCTGCTCTGGAGACGGTATTATCAAAATTGAAATGAACTTCCTGCCTGATGTTTATGTACCGTGTGAGGTCTGTGAAGGAAAGCGCTACAATCGTGAGACTCTGGAAGTGAAATACAAGGGAAAAAGCATTTATGATGTTCTGAATATGACGGTAGAAGAAGCAGTGCGATTTTTTGAGCATGTACCGTCTGTCCGAAGAAAAATAGAAACATTAAAAGATGTGGGACTGTCTTATATTAAGCTGGGACAGCCATCGACCCAGTTATCCGGAGGGGAAGCACAACGTGTAAAGCTGGCCACAGAACTAAGCCGCAGAAGTACCGGAAAGACCATTTATATCCTGGATGAACCGACTACAGGACTGCACTTTGCAGATGTGCATAAGCTGATTGAGATTTTGCAGAGACTGGCCGATGGCGGCAATACAGTGGTGGTTATCGAACATAATCTGGATGTGATTAAAACAGCAGATTATATCATTGATATCGGGCCGGAAGGCGGAGACGGTGGTGGAACAGTGATCGCTCAGGGAACACCGGAAGAGGTGGCAGAAAGTCCGGTTTCTTATACCGGAAAATATATCCAAAAATATTTGAACCAGAATCAATAATTCTGATTGCGAGAGGAAAGAGGGAGAAAAATGAATCCATATCTTGGAAAAAAATACGGAAAAACAAAGATATCTTCTTATATTATTATGGTGATCTGTGCAATCATGGCGGCAGCTGCAATATCGGTGTTGTTAAATGATATCAAAGCCAGAAAAGAAATGATGGACCTTGCAGCGGCAAGTTTACTTACTGCATTATTTGTGATACCGATTATCCGCATTTTAAGTAACATGATATACTGCAGGAAGGCTCAAAGGATTGCGTCTTATCTGGGAACATATGATGAAGTAAGCATCAGTTTTGAAAAACTGGAGAAGGAAGTCGGAAAAGGGAGCGCCAGACAGGCACAAAAACTCCTGCAGAAAGAATATCTGCAGAATATGAAGGCCGATCAGGAAACAGCGCGTATGATACTGACAGCGCCAAGTTTACATGTAGAGAATCAGATTTTTCAGACCAGGATCTGCCCGTACTGCGGTGCTGAAATTCGCACAGTAAAAGGCAGAGTGACAACGTGTGAATTTTGTGGACAGAAGATCTGATAAGCTGCTATTAAGATACCGTAAAGGGCACAGCCTGTGGATGAAGATCCCCGGCTGTGCCTTTTACGGTGTTTGGAAAGAGTACTAATTTTAGGATAGGAGAACAAAGGATAATTCGTTAAAATAATA
>CAKRRF010000063.1 GCA_934394985.1 uncultured Marvinbryantia sp. | reverse complement strand
ATGTTCTGGCGTTGTTGACCTGAGCCGTTGTGCAATGCAGTTCTTCTCTAATCTCTCCGCTCGTCACATTCTCTAATATCAGGTCACCGGATCTGTTTCTTACCTCATACAGTTTTTTGACCATTTCGCCCTCCTTAATGTCCGGCAAGGAACGTTTGCATCATTCTAGTTCTCCAGTCTGTCTGATTGCCCGTCCATTTTTCACACTGATCGTCGTCTTCTACCAGACGGCCTGTGCGATCGCAGAGACCACAATCATTCTCTCTGCAGCTTTTACATGTCTTTTCCATGCTTATTCCTCCTTCACTAATTCTGGATTATCAAAGATATTTCCAACAATCTCGATTTTATTGTGCCAATATCCTAATTCTTTACGGTAGAAATCTCTTCCTTCGTCCGAGAAAGCCATATAAAATCCTTGATGATATTTCCACGTTGCAAACCTGTCAGAATACTTTCCAAATTTAATTTGCACACATACATTTGAATCAGTATTTGCAATAGCATTCTCCCAGATTCTATTTCCATTCTTATCTGTCAAGCCTGTATATTGGCAGATGGTTTCTGGATTAATAGGTGGTGCGTATAAAACACCTGATTCAACTGGTTGCATTCGATATTCAAATAAGTTTGACCGTGAATGATCTATTACCAAACACCCCTCAACCCATTCTCCATTATCAATCCGCTTTGCCTTGAAAAGAATTTCTCTCATTCAACTCCACCATCCTCTACTTGTCCTGATTCTTCTAACCAATTTTCAACACATGGGATGCAAATATAGCAACTGCACCAACCTTGTCCTTCTACTATCGCTTTTTGATTTAACATTTTTTCACCTTTAGGTATATGTTTTTCGCATATGCAACACGAATGGGGATATCTTATCTTTACGATTTTTTCTGTCAGATTTGATTCCGAACCATCCATATCACCTGCAAATATCTGACTATCAATATACATTTCTTCCGGATATTTCATTCAATCCTACCACCTTTTACAATTCCAATCGCAATAGCAAGCCCACTCGAAAATCCATCATAATAGCTCATGCTATATGTATCATCAGATTCATTCATTTTCTTATTTGCGATTTTTTTCTGCTTTACAAGTTCTTTTGAAATTTTATCCACATCAAAAGCTGTTGGCTGTTCTTCTACTGCTTTCATGCAATTCTGGATCGCAAAATATACTTCCCTTGAAATTTTTCTGTCCTCAGCAGACTCTACATTGCTTGGAGATTCTTGCAGGGCATAATCGTTTAAATGTAATATCAACTTATCTGCATCAATCAGTCTCATATTCCTCACACTCCTCTGCATTTTTGTAGCCGTCCATAATGTTGCATTTGTCTGGACAGAAATCATTCCGTTTCTCGCAATAGATGCAACACTCTGTTCCACCGTCCGGACATTCTGTTTTACATCTTCCCATTAATCCAGTCTCCTTCTTTCTCAAAATAAATGTATCTGCTGTTTTTCTTAATTGGGTCAGAAGTATCAATACAATACTTTATCTCAAGCAAAACCTGCCAATATCTAAACTCTTTTAGTGTAATCTTGAATCTAGTGTAAGTCTTGCCGCCCTTTTCAAAAACTGACATTTCCATGTTCAGTCCTCCTCGTAACACTTCGGTAGCTCCATCCAGGCGTTGACATATAAATCGTGTTCGCAAAAACTCTCGTCTTCGTCACCAACTTTAAACGTACCGCCGTCATCATCGTCGACTGTATATCTTCCAATCATCGGCAGTGAAAAGTTTTCGAATGATACTAGAATGAGTTTATCTGGGTCTGGCAATCTCTCGTCTATTGGAATCCAGCCGGCAGATTCTAAACACTCAATAACTTTCTTCTGTTCCTCTTCTGTCTCGCAGTGTATTGCAATGTCATAGGTATCATCGTATGTACTAAATGTGCCATCTTCATTCTGAATAAGTTTTGTTACATTGTTCATGCTCTAGTCCTCCTCGTATGGTTCTGGCAAGTGCATCCATGTCAAAACTTTATATTCGCTCAGTGGAAAACTATGTGTCCCGGCCGTATCATTTTGGAAGAACCAGCATCCTCTGCAGTATGAGCCAATGATATAAGTTTCCGTGCAGGATATAGTTGTGCTTTTGACCCGGCAAAGTACAGGTAACGTACTTTCAGGCAATCTCTCACTGGCAGAGATCCATTCGTCTCCCCGTCGACCTTCGCGCTCTTTTAATTTTTCAAGCCATTTAATGATGTTTTTCATCATCGGGAGATTCGGAAGAATGCAAGCCATATCATTATTTCTTTTTATGGCTTTAAACCATTTTATGGTATCATTGAGATCATCTATTTCTTTCTTCTGCATCTTGTTTCTCCTTTCTCCTTCCTGTGATCTGACAGGCTCACACAGGAAGGATGTATCTATGTGAATTTTAGTAGCACCCTTTTTTAGTGACCGAATCGGTCATTTCTTGTCGTTCCACCGGATTTCTAAATCTATTCCGGTTTCTTCCTTGAGCACGTCTACTATATCCAGCCGTGTGCAGTAGTCGTCTGCCAAGGATGTGGTTTTTGTGTAAATCTGTCCTTGAATCTTTCTTTGTGTCCAAGTTGGACGCATCTTGTTTCAATTATTTATTCGGATTTCTAAATCTATCCCCGTTTCGTCTTTGATCGTGTCTATAATATCGAGCCATGTACAGTAGTCTCCTGCTAAGGATGCAGCTTTTTGAGTGAATCTGTCCTTGAATCTTTCGAGTCTCTTCTTCCCGAAATCAAACTCATCTCTTAAAACCATCAGGCTCATTGCCAGCATTGTATCAAATGTCATGTTCTTGATATTCTGTGATCCTGCTGCCAGCTCCTGCCTAGTAAGGTTTAATGAAACTCCTGTTCGGTTACGGAATCTGACTTCTTTCTCCAATTCTTCTATTCCTTTATCCTTTGCAAGGCGGAGGGCAAATTCCATGCCCTCTGTACGTCCTTGCATATATTGGTCTAACTTGCTCATTTTTGAATCTCCTTTAAAAATTCTACGAGTTCTGTTTCGCTGTTCGGATACTTGTTGTATTTCGAATGATATGTCCATTTTGGAATTCCGCCTTTTCTGTTTGGTTCCGGTCCTCCTATCAGATGCATGTAATATGGTTCTTCCGGCACATACCAGCTGTTTTCTGGCAAAGGCTCTTTCTCGTATTCTTCTACGATCAAACGGGCGCCGTTTTCGAAATCGTATTTGTAATATTTCACGCCGGTATGATTATCGGTGTACCAGAGTCCCCAGGCTTTATAATTTTTCAGCCACTCCTTGCGCTGGTCATTGTTTCTCATGATCGGAAGAGGCGGCTGTTCTGATTCTTCCGGTTCTTCCTTACAATCTTCTACAAGATTTTTAATAATTCTCAGTCCTCCAACGATCAGCTGCTGCTTCAGGATTGTCATGTGCGGTAATCCAGGATCTTCTTTTTCTGCTTCAAAGAATTCTTTGAGTCTTCTTTCTTCATCGTACAGATATCCGATGATTTCTACACCTGTAGGTACTGGGATATCTTTTAAATCTTCCGGCCACGCATCTGGAATTTTATCTGTATTTTCCAGATGTTTCTCCATCTCGGCGAGATCACCGGAATGGTCTTCCTGCTGCTTTTCGTCCGGTGTTTCTGCTGCCGGTTGGCAGTTTTTTTCCGGAATCCACCCACAACGGCTGTTACAGTCGTCCGGGCACTGAGAACAGCAGTTGTATTCCTGGCTACAATAAGCAGCTGCTCCACATACTCCAGATCCGGATTGTCCTGTGATACATTTTGCCGGTCCTCCATCATCTTTTACTTCTGGTTTCTTTGGCTCTATATCGAATTCTGGAGAAAATGGATCATAGAGATTCTTTGCTTCTACAATCAGCCGGCCATATTTCATTGATACTTTTTCACTGTTCACTTCAATTTCAAGTCCTGCCGTGAACGACATAAAGCTATAATTTACGTTGCTCCCGCTTAATGAACTAAATCCACCTGGTGCAAAATCCATTTGTACGGCCTTAGCAGCTTCTGCATTGTCTTTGCATCTTCGGCATATCCTCATGATCGTTTTCAATTTTTTGGGATAAGCTTCACAAAACGCTTTAACTGCTACCGACTCCGTAAGCGTAACTACCGCTTCCGGTGCATCAATTGTGGTCATTTTGACCGGTTTCTTTGTGGAGTAGCGTCTGATCAGTTCTTCGGTCAGCTCCTGCCAGGTCATTTCTTTCTCTTCCGGGCTGTCTGGGTTGAATGTGATCCTATCCGGATGTCCCTGATAGTTCAGGTACCCGTTTCTGTGTTTTACATAGCAATAGAGCATGCTAATCATCTTTGTTCCCATCAGCTTGTCTCCATTGCGGATCCTGGCTGTTGTGTTCTTTTTCAAGCTGTCAAAGAATCTTTCTATCTGCAGTTCTACGGGAATCGGCGTCTCATCTTCTGCAGGCTTCTGCTGCCTTGTTGCCTGTTCTATTGTCATCTGCCCTGGAATGTCTGCATTTAACGCCTGCCGATCTTTCAGAAGTTGGATATCCGGAAGTGTCAGGATTTTGTTTTTCATGTACATCTCGTATGCCAGCTTCTGCAGTTCCGGTTCCAGGGATGCTGCAGCATCTGCCACAGAAATGTTAATCTCTCCATCCTGAAACTCTTCCATCAATTCCTCTGACAGATGATTGCTAATGTTCTTATAACGGCCAAACTGAGCGTTTGACACTCCAAGGAGTTCTTTCAAATTCTCTCTGACTGTTCCCGTTATGCCAACCTTCTCTTTCAGACCTTTAACAATCTTCTCCATCTCAAGGGCTTCCTGCATTCTTTCCCAATCATTCTTATCTCTGTAATTGTTTGCCTGAATCACCTTGAATTGTCTGAGGAACGGTGTGATTGCTTCTCTCTGCTCCGGTGTCAGTTCTTTGTCCTCTGAAACATTAATTTCCGCAGCATACATGCACGGAACCTTCTCGAATCTGGTGTCTCCTTCTTCGATCAGTTCTATGCAACATAATCTTCTACGATGTCCGGCAAGTACTTTATCTTCTCCATCTACATTCTCTATCAGAATTGGCTGCATCAGGTACCCTGTGATCTTTATCGACGCTTTGAGTTTGCTAATGTTTTTTGTTGTGTAGAAGTTTTCCTGAGTCGGCACCAATTCTCTGGGATCCTTGTATATAATTGCCTGCTTCTCTTTTCTTTCCGGCAAGGACCGCTTTGACAGCATGTCCAGCGCACTAAATTTCTCTCTTCCCATTGATTGTTACCTCCCTATCATCCACAGATATTCCTCTACAAGTGTCTGATAGTCTTCTGCTGCCGCTGACCGCTTGCTGTATAACACGACCGGCATTCTGGCGTATGTACTCTTTGCAACTGCCAGAGAATTTCTGATCACCGTCTCCATCGTCGGATACCATTTCCTTATAATCTCCGCTCCCTGGCTATGTGCTTCATTGTATTTGTTGTACTTGCTGATAAAACACTTTACATTTTCCAGATCTGGGTTAAGTTCGCATTTAATTTCATCAATCTGATCCAGAAGCTCATCCATGCCTTCCGTCGTGTTATCATCAACTTCCACCGGGATCAAAACGTCATCTGCTGCCGTCAGTGCATTTATGACAGATACATTGATGTCCGGGGCATTATCAATCACACAGTAATCATAATTGTCTTTTACCTGTTGTAGGGCGTTCTTTAGTCTGGTCTGCTGAGGTCTTACACGGTCCATCGTCACCTCCATGTTTGCTGTCAGAAGGTTCAGATTCGCAGTGATCACATCTAAATTCTCGTAATCTGTTTTCTGAATCAGGCTTGCCATATCCGGTTTCTTGTCAACCATTATCTTGTCTATTCCTGCTCCTTCCTGAGTACGTCGGTTCATCCCCCTCGAGCAGTCTCCCTGTTTGTCGTTATCTACAAGAAGGACTCTCTTGCCCTTTGCAGAAAGAATGTAAGCAATATTGATGCTTGAGGTGGTCTTTGCCACCCCTCCTTTTAAATTGATAATTGCAATTGTTCTCATATGGATTCTCCTTTTTATTCTTTTTCTTTACCCCTGCTGCATCCTTCGGATTCTCCGAGGCTTTCATCCAGTCCTTTTGCAAGTCTGCACCAGTCATATCCTGTTTTCTCATGTGCTCTGTATATACAGTCTTTGCAGAGTACAATATTTCTATATTTCTCCATAAGCGCGTATGCGGCACTTTTAGAAAAAGTATTGATTTTTTCATATTCTGTCTCGATATTATCTACCTTGTCATGCATCTGGCAGTTACTGCAGCACTGATCACGTTCTTCCTGTGTTATCTGTATATGATTGTAGAAGCAGAGCTTGTCGCATATATAGGCTTCCAGTTCTTCAAGAATGCTTCCGATTCCTTCGTCTACGTTCCGCGTCTGCTCTTTGCATCCACTCTGGTTTCCCGCCTTCTGGTTCGTCGTCAAACCATATTCCTCCCTTCTCGTCTTTGTAATATGTAAACCGGATACCAGATTTAGTAATGGTACCCAGGTATTCCATTGACCTTGGGTTCTGTTCTGGCCGGAGGCTCCAGGCCTTCCCCCATAATTCGTTTACATTCATTTGTTCTCTTTATCATTTCCTCCTGAATCCAGCTGGAATAACTGTGTTTCTCAGTTTTTGTGACCAGTTTATGTGTTTCCGGAAGTGCGTGGACAGCTTGATATATTCGCCTCCATTCTTCTGTGTTTTTTATCTGCTTTCCTTTGGAGTCCATCCAGTCGGATCCGGCCATCTCCTCCAGTTTCAGGATTCTGCTTGCAACGTACACGTCTTTTGTATGCACGCAGATATGGCAAGGTACTGCCATGCGCTCCAAGGCTTCTGCAAGTGTAATCAGCACCGTTTGGTGGTAAGTTCCTTCAAGATGCCCGAAGCCCTCTTTTGTCTTTTCCCCATGTCGGGTCATGACTGAAAGGACATATCCACATTTTCTGTCGGTTTTTCCCTGAAATACGCTGTCAGTTTCGATGTATATGTTTACCTCTGGCATTTTGCACCTCCTCTCGTTTTTACAGTCCTGTGTCTAGTTCTTTTTCTCTTGTGCTTCAGAAGCTTCTTGCGCGGAGTCCGCTTCTTCTTCCACATCTTCAGATATACGTGCCAGCCTGTTTCTTCGTAATAGACCGGATTAATCTCTGTGATCTTGTATTCCGGATATTGCTTCTCAAAATATTCTCTTCCGGAATCAGGGGATGTAACCAGTCGTTCTACTTTGCTCTTTGTGTACTTTGTGTCATTTGGTTTCCGGATAACCGGCAATTCCAGATTCCTGCTGCTTGACCAGCGCTTCTTTCCGGAAGGATCCTTTGCAATATAGTTAGCCAGATCAGAGATTCCGTTGTCCCCTGCCTGGATACGGTCTGCATTGCGATACCCGATAGATCTCTTCTCTATCTCTGTCCTGTATTCCTCATCCTCTTCTGCTTTTTTCCAGTTGATACGTTCCCTGGTCCATAGCAGTTCTGCATCATCCCGGAAATTTCCAGGGCCTCCGTTCATAAGGATATGGTGATGGATTCTTTTCAGATTCCCGTCTTTATCCGTACCACCTTCTGTGACTAAAATGTATTTGAGAGGTTCGAGTCCTAGCTTCTCTCTTCTGTAAGAAACTTTATTCAAGTATTTCTTCACTTCTTTTTCTGCCTCTTCCCTCGTTTTTGGAAGGTGATCAGCATCATATGTAAGGCTCACGTGAAGATCTCCGCTGAAGAAGTTTCCATTTGCCAGCTTCTCCAGATACCGTCTTGCATTCTTGCTGTTCAATTCTCTCTGTTTCGGGGGACTCTCCCTCTGTTTCTTTCTTCTTCTGCCTTTGACTGCTTTCTCCGCTTCTTCCGTTCTCGGAATGATATCCACTTCTCTGTAATCCCCGCAGTCAACTTTCTTCTCTCTAACGAATAACATATGCCCTCTTGTTATATGTGTTCTATAATATATGTTTATCAACAATGTTAATACCGCATACAAGCCCGTATACCGGATGAACCGGTTATACGAAATGCCTGTATGCTGTTGACTTTCTGGCACTTATATGTTATATTCGTAATATATCAAATGACATAAGGCAGAAAGCCTATCCCATGTGTGACGGAACATGGGATTTTTTATTGTCTTTTTAAAATTTCTACGTATGCTCTGGCGGCCGCCTCAGTCGTATTCGTGTTGAACGTGCCGGATTTGTTTGAGCAGCTCATTCCACCAAACAGTTTCTGTGCCATGCGTGTCGCCTCTGGTTCAAGTTTCTGCACGGCTTCTGTTATCATCCTCAGCGCTGTGATAATAAAGGCCATATCCCCGCTCGGTGCAACTCCTATTACATCCTGGATCTTATCTACATATAACTGCGTACGTTCTATGCAGAGTTTTTCCATTTCTTCATTGTCAGCTTCCTGGACTTTCTGCACGAATTCCAGATATCCGTCAAAATCTTTTTTCAGCATTTTATTTTCTCCTTGCTTTTTCTCTTGTTTTGTTTTATACTTCTTGTAAATCAAATTATTTTCTTTTTAGCCTCTCATGTTTGCAGACGTGAGGGCTTTTTTAATTGCTCTTCTCTTCTCCTGCAGCCAGACCAGAATTGCCAGGCATGTGATGCTCAGCACTATTGTTCCGGCAAAGAATTCCGGTCTTGTGTTCCAGTCCCAGATCGGGAGCAAGGCGATTGTGTAACCAATCAGTAAAGATGCGATTATCTTGTGCTCCATTAATGTTCATCTCCTCTCTTTCAATTATTTTCTGTGTGCCATTTTATTGAATAATCCCCTTTAAGGTTTATGTCCGGTGTTCCCGTCTTTACAAGCCGCATTGTCTTTTCGCTGTACTCTTCAATGCTGTATTCCTGTATTTCCATTGTTTTTATACCTTCTCCGAGAAACGCCGCTAACAAGTTTTCAACTGTGTCGTTTTCCGGATCTCTGTAAATCCCTGTGCTTTTTCTCATCGGATTCTCAACTGTTCTCTCAAACACAGCAACTGCGCTCATGTCTACTACTCCGGCCAGATATTTAAGTCTTTCTTCCGGATCAACAGAATCGTCGAAGAAACAGAATCCTATGGAATCAGAGTTTCCATAGTTTTCTCTCCATATTGTTTTGTTATGTAATGTTTCGCCGTTCATATATTTCTTTAATTCTTCTTTTCCCATGAATCTTACGTATTCCATTTTCTTCTCCTTATCCGGTATCTTTTTCTTCTTTCTTTTCTAAGGTGTATTCGATCTTCACACC
>CAKRRF010000062.1 GCA_934394985.1 uncultured Marvinbryantia sp. | reverse complement strand
GTACGGCTTGTACAACCTTACGCTGTAACTGAATAATTTTTATAATTTTGTGTCCAAAATATGTTGACTAGTGCAGAAATAACTGCATCTGACCACGAAAAGATGAAGAAAAGTTTATCTCGGGGTAAGTTACCGATAAAAACAAGTCAAATCAACCCCGGAATCAATAAAACAAGCTAATCTCGGGGTAAGCAACTGATAAACGCGAAGCCAAGCAACCCCGGAATCAATAAAACAAGTCAACCTCGTGATCATTACCTGAAGGAACGTATTCTGATGGTTATATTTTAGAAGAATTTTAGATGATTTTTCTTTGAAGTCGTGTTATAATATCTTATAGACATCTATTCGACAAACCATAGTTTAACGAATAGATGCAAAGAAATTGAAAGGATTTTATTTCTATGGATCAGACATCTATGACCTATCATGAACAAACTGATATAGACAATACTTTGCGACTACGGGAAATTTTAAAGACACTGCCTTCTTTTGCTAAGGATTATTTTCGTGCTATTGAACCTACTACATCTACACGTACACGGATTTCCTATGCATATGATATCCGTGTCTTTTTTCAGTTTTTGCTAAATGAGAATCCTGCTTTTAAAGATAAGTCTATGTCAGATATTACGGTATCTGTATTGGATCAGATTAAGGCTCTGGACATCGAGGAATACCTTGAATATCTGAAAGTTTATGGCGATCGGGAAAATCTTCATACAAACGGTGAACGTGCCTTAAAACGCAAAATGGTGGCTCTCAGAGGCTTCTATTCTTATTACTATAAACATGAAATGATACAGACCAATCCTTCCCTTCTTGTGGATATGCCAAAGATCCATGATAAGGCCATTATTCGTCTGGATGCAGATGAAACAGCTATGCTGCTGGACTTTATTGAACACGGTGGCGATGAGCTCAGCGGTCAGAAACGGGTATACTGGGAAAAAACGAAAGTCAGAGATCTTGCATTGATCACGTTACTTCTTGGAACCGGGATTCGTGTATCGGAATGTGTCGGATTGGATTTGAAGGATGTGGATTTCAAAAATAATGGCATCAAAGTGGTTCGAAAAGGTGGAAATGAAATGATCGTGTATTTTGGTGATGAAGTAGAATCCGCACTTCGGGATTATCTGGCAGTCCGGGAAGGCATCACACCGATTGCCGGTCATGAAAATGCACTGTTTCTCTCTACTCAGCGTAAACGTATTGGCATTAAGGCAGTAGAAAATCTGGTAAAAAAATATGCTTCCCAAATTACCGGTACAAAGAAAATTACACCTCATAAGCTTCGTAGTACCTACGGTACTGCCCTTTACCAGGAAACAGGTGATATTTATCTTGTTGCAGATGTGCTTGGACATAAGGATGTGAATACGACGAAAAAACATTATGCTGCGATGGATGATCAGAGAAGACGCAAGGCTGCTTCTGCAGTACGCCTGCGTGAAGATTGATGTAAGTGAGCAACAAGCAAAGTCCGTGCTTTGCACGAGATCTTGGCGACTGCCGCAATAACTTGAAAAACTTGCGGCGCGTGTTTCTCATAGTTTCCCATAATATAGTTAAAGAAAAATCCGGAAAATCTTATCTCTGCAGAATATACAGAGCAAAATTTTCCGGATTTTATCTGTTACAGTGGATTTTCCAATATCACTGTAAATGGTCCGTCATTGACCAGACTAATCTTCATATCCGCACCAAACTCTCCTGTCTCCACATGAGCAACCTGTTTGCGGCACTCAGATATGATATATTCGTACAATTCATTGGCCATCTCAGGCGGAGCCGCATCGATAAAGCTCGGACGGTTGCCCTTTTTGCAGTTGGCATAA
The DNA here is from genome assembly GCA_934394985.1 of uncultured Marvinbryantia sp. Classification (GTDB taxonomy): domain Bacteria; phylum Bacillota; class Clostridia; order Lachnospirales; family Lachnospiraceae; genus Marvinbryantia. The sequence continues at coordinate 7,539 of CAKRRF010000062.1, read as the reverse complement.
AGAGTAAACTGGGACACCAATAAAAGACTGCCGTCTACATCCTTCAGTGCCAGATTGGTTTTTCCGTTTTCATCTTCAAAAATACGCAGCTGAACCATCTTTTTTATCAGCTGATCTGCAACTTCTCTGGTATCATCTTTTCCTATTCCGATCAAAACCAGAAATCCTTTTTCAATCTGTCCGATACAGCGCTGATCTACCGTCACAGATGCTTCACAGACACGTTGAATTACAAATTTCATATATAGTTCTCCTGTTATTTATCTGAAATGTGGCGCGGAATTTTCCGTTCTTCTTTTTCTTCCACGAATTTTCGAATCAGATCTACGGTACCGTCAATACCAAGAACGGAACTGTTGATACAGAGATCATAGCTGCCGATGTCGCCCCATTTTTTACTGGTATAGTAGTTATAGTAGCTGGCTCGCTGCTTATCTGTTTTATTGATAGCATCCTTTGCTTTAGAATCGCTCCATTCATGTCGTCTGGCAATACGGTGGATTCTGGTTTCCAGATCACCGTAAACAAAGATAGACACGTGATTTGGAAATGATTCCAGTGCATAGTCAGCGCAACGACCAACCATTACACATGGTCCTTCTTTGGCGATATCTTTGATGGCATTAAACTGTGCCAGAAATACCTTATGATTGATCGGCATACCGGATAATGCGGAAGATGCATATCCCATAGAATAGGTATCCATAACCAGTGAGTATAGAAAGCTGTTGGTTGGTTTTTCATCATGATTTTCAAAAAGTTCCTGGCAAAGGCCGCTCTCTTTTGCTGCGCGGTCTAAGAGTTCATTGTCGTAGCATTTGATTCCAAAAGCTTCAGCAAGTTTTTGTCCAATTTCTCTTCCGCCGCTTCCATATTGTCTTCCTATTGTGATGACTGATTTACATGCCATAGAAATCTCCTCCTGCTCTTTTGGATTAAATTATTTTAGATGTATTATACAATAAATGCCGGATGTTGTACAGCAATTTGTACAAAAATTCTTCAAAATTACAATTAATCACAATCTGGACGTATTGCGAAGCTTTCGCAGCAGATCTTCAAAATATTCCGGCAAAGGTGCAGAAAACTCCATATATTCCTGCGTTCTGGGATGAAGAAATCCAAGAACCTGTGCATGAAGAGTCTGCCCCTGCAGACCTGTAAAAGGACATCTGGCCGGACCATATACCTCATCTCCTACAATCGGATGATGTATACTGCTCATATGGACACGGATCTGATGCGTCCGTCCTGTCTCAAGCTGACATTCAATATAAGTGTAATTACCAAATCGCTCCAGAACCTGATAATGGGTAATGGCTTCTTTTCCATTTCGTGGTTCGATAGCCATTTTTTTTCGGTCAACTGGATGACGTCCGATCGGCGCCTGGATAGTACCTTGATCTTCTTTCAGATTTCCATGTACGATAGCTCGATATTTTCTAGTAATAGAATGTACCTTCAACTGCTCTGCAATCGCATTATGCGCAAAATCATTTTTGCAGACCAGAAGGCTTCCTGTAGTATTACGGTCAATGCGATGCACAATACCTGGGCGCATGACACCATTAATACCTGACAATTCACTTCCACAATGATACATGATGGCATTAACCAGCGTGCCGCTGTAATGACCGGCAGCCGGGTGTACCACCATTCCCTTTGGTTTATTAATAACAATCAGATCCTGATCTTCATACAAGATATCCAGTGGTATATTTTCAGGCAGGATATCCGGCATTACCTGGTCAGGGATGCTCAGAGCAATCTCTTCGGAACCAGTGATTTTATAGTTTGATTTGATAATCTTTTCATTTGCCGTTACCTGGCCGTCTTTGATTAATTTCTGAATATATGACCGGGAATATTCCGGAAACTGTTCAGACAGAAATTTGTCTATGCGGACTCCGCAAAAATCACCTGAGGCTATGATTCGCTTTTGATCCACCTGCCTACCTCTTTTCTGTAAAATATAAAAAACAATAGAATCGAAAGTGTGACATAACAGTCTGCCACATTAAAAACCGGAAAGTCAATGATCGAAACATAGAGAAAGTCTACTACATATCCGTTGAAAAAGCGGTCAATGGCATTTCCGATTGCACCGGATGCCAGCATAATCATCAGAAAACGGCAGAAATTCCAATGCTTCTCTATCGGAATTCGACGATAATACCAGAAAACCGCTCCCACCAGAATCAGGGCAGTGATCAGGAAAAAGTAACGGGCATTTTCCAGAATCCCCCATGCGGCTCCATGATTTTCCAGATAATATAATTCCATAATACCGGGAAAAATGGAAATACTGATCTTCCCTTTTAAGCAGGATACAGCGGCATATTTACTCAACTGATCCAAAAAAATCAGCAAGATCAGTTCCATCATTCCCAGAACGTAAATTCGAGTTTTTTTCATAACGAGCAAACAGTTAACATAACATGGTTACGTCGACTACTCCTTTTCCAGATTATCCGCATTCAGAAATTCAATGGCTTCTAACATTTCTTCATCTGTAACCGTATGATCGATGAATGCCTTTCCGATTCCCTTTAACAGGATGAATTTTACCTTTCCGGCATCCATTTTCTTATCAGATTTGGTAATACGCAGAATTTCGCTGCTGTCAATACCATCTACCAGGAAAGAAAGATCAAATCCCACATTCATGTCACGGATTTCATAAAATTCCTCCATTGACAGCAGCCCTCTTTGAAAAGAGATATAAGCAGCTGCCACGGAACCAAGTGCTACACACTGACCGTGAAGAAGCTCTGGTGATTTTACTTTTTCGATGGCATGTCCGATGGTATGACCAAAGTTTAATAATGCGCGCTCTCCTTTTTCGGTCGGGTCCTTTTCTACCACAGCGCCCTTAATGCGACAGCTTTCCTGTACCATTTCCAGTAATACAGGCAGCTCACGGTCATTGATCTCCATCATATGATTGATCAGCCATTCATAATAGTCGGCATTTTTGATCAGACCATGTTTGAGAATCTCACCCATACCGCAGGCAAACTGCTGGCTGTCCAGTGTTTTCAGTGTATCCAGGTTCATATAGACCAGAGATGGCTGATGAAATGCACCTACCATATTTTTATAGCTGTCAAAGTCCACCCCAGTCTTTCCGCCGATACTGCTGTCAACCTGGGATAATAATGTAGTCGGTATCTGGACAAAGTCGATTCCTCTCAGATAAGTAGCTGCAGCATAGCCTGCAAGATCTCCCACTACACCGCCTCCCAGTGCAAGAATCAGATCACGACGTTCCAAGTGTTCCAGTATCAGATGTTCATATAAGTCTTTTACGGTGTTCAGCGTCTTGTTCTGTTCTCCGGCAGGAAAAATAAAACTGGAGAGCGAAACACATTTTCCGGTAAGCTCCTGTACAATTTTTTCTCCATAAAGTGGGAATACATGGCTGTCCGAAACAATACAGATTTTTCTTGCAGAAATCTGGCAGTCCTGCTCCAGAAATGCGGAAAGCTGTTCAAAGCTCTGTTCAAAATATATGTGATAACCGCTTTCTTTGCCCGTTTTCACAAATAATGCAGATGCATTTGTCTGATTTTTTTCCATAATGATGATACACTCCTTTTCTATTATTTATAACGCAGTATTTCCACAGATAAACGACCCTTTCGTGTCTCAGAAAGTGTCTGAATATATTTGAATTTTCCATATCCACGGACGGATATGATATCGTTTTCTTTTAACTTGTATCCATTGGACGTGGTCAGTCTGCCGTTGACAAAAACACTTCCGTTTTCTACCAGAGAAGTCAGACTGCTTCTGGAAGAACCAAAGGCCAGCGACAACAGGCTGTCCAGACGCAAAGAGGCTACTGTCCCATGAACTGTTTCATAGGATGGCTTCCAGGAAAAATCCTGAAGGCTGGTGCTCTGTGCATATACGGAGGTATGACGAATGTGTGTCAGTTCCTGACATAGCAGATCTGTCATCGTATTGTGACAGAATACATAAGTACCATCGTCGGTTAGCAGAATATCTCCAATCTTACTGCGCTCTATGCCGATGTGCAATATGGCCCCAAGGAAATCTCGATGCGTCAGTTTGTCGGCATATTTTTCGTTGAGAGGGAGAATCCGAATACAGGAAAATGGATATTCCCATCCATACGGCAGATCAGCAGCTTCCGATCCGATATCATAAGAAAGAGCATCAGGTATAAATGCTATCATCTGACGCTCTGCTGATTCATAGCCTCCAAAGAGCCGACAGGTCACAAAGCCCAGCTCTTTTTTGCTGCTATGATAAATATTCAATTCGTTAAGGCTCAAAAAATCACTGAATAATACAATGTTGCGCTGATCTGCCAGATTAGCCAGATCAATCAGTCTTCTTTGAAATAAGGTCTCTTCTTTTGTCATATGGTTTAATAATTAAAATTCATAGATGGAATGTCAAATGCTCCGTTTAACAGGTCCTGAAAATCTCCGGATACATCGACAGATGCCGGAGTAATGATGAATATGTAATTACTGATCTTCTGAAGATTACCGTTAATCGCATAACAGGAACCGGATGTGAAGTCAATAATACGCTGAGCCAGATCCAGATCCAGTCCTTCCATATTCAGTACCACAGTGCAGTTCGCCAGTAATGTCTCAGTAATCTCCCGTGCATCTTCCATATTACGCGGCTTTACAACACATACTGCCATATCATTGGCAGATTTACGTGTACGGATCGGGGACACCTTGCTGCTGGTAACCGTAGTCTTCGGAGCCGTGTAGCTGCTGCTGTTGCTGCTCTTCGGCTTGGCAGAATTTACTGTTTTCAGAGTCTTTACCGGCTGCTTCAGGCTTTTTCTTGCCAGCGGTTCTTCGTCAAAGTCATCTTCTATATCATCAAAAGAATCTGACTGAGATTTTTTGAAGAAGCTTTTCTTCGGACGTTCTTCTTCGTAATCGTCTGCATCATCATCTAAAAAATCGTCATCGTCATCATAGTCATCATTTAACTTCATGGCGTTTAATATCTTATCGAGAAAACTCATTCTTTTGCTCCAATCTTTTTTCTTTATACCTGATAAGAACGGGCTCCGAATATTCCGGTTCCGACTCTTACCATGGTAGCACCTTCTTCAATGGCAACTTCATAATCATTTGTCATACCCATGCTGAGATTGCACATATTTACATTATCAATGTTTCTGCCTTTAATGTCAATAAATAAATTATATAAATTTTGAAAGTGAATTCTGTTATCTTCAGGGTTTTCAACAAATGGAGCGATTGTCATAAGACCAGATACCCTGATATTGGGAAATGCAGCAACCTGTTCAATAAAAGCAGGTGTTTCGTCCAGCGTCAGACCAAATTTGGACTCTTCCATAGCAGCATTGATTTCTACCAGTACAGGCATAATGACATTGTGCTTTTCCGCTTCTGTCTGAATTGTTTCAGCAAGACGAAGTGATTCCAGAGAGTGAATCATGCAGGCTTTATCAATGATATATTTGACTTTGTTTCTCTGAAGATGTCCAATCATATGCCATTTCAGATCTCTGGGAAGCATCTCATATTTTTCTTTTAATTCCTGTGGTTTATTTTCACCAAAATCCACGACACCCAGAGGAAGAAGTTCTTCGATCATAGAAACCGGTTTCGTTTTGCTGACCGCAATCAGAGTGACTTCTTTCGGATCTCTTCCGACGCGTTCACAGGCAGCATAGACTTTTTTCTGCACATCCAGATAATTTTCTTTTATCATAACAATAACATCTCCTTTTTCTTACATATGATACAAATCATTATACGACAATTGCATCTTCTTTTACCGTAGATGCATCTAACGCTATATGATCATACTGAGCCAGACCATAGCTGGAGTTGCTTTCTACGATACAATATTCCTCATTTTCATCAATAATTGTGATTTCACGGAATATAGCATAACCTTTATTAATATTATAAACACCAATCAGGGACTTGGTATCAGATATCTGATATCGTTTGGAAGAATCTTTCATCAGTACATAGTCACCTTCTTCAAAAAGACCGGTATCTACATAATAATCTGTATTGGTTTTGTCATATACGGTCGCAGTAATATATTTGGTAATCGCAGAACCATCGGTATCATAAGTCTCTTTAATCAGGCTGATTTCATCTTCATTATCTTCATTGACAGAGACATATTCCTTTGGAATTCGGTAGAAGGTTTTTTCTGCGATCGCAGAGTTTGGTATTTTCAGACCACTGACCTTATTGATCTGAAGTTCAATATCAATAAAACGGTCACCTGCAAAACGTATAACAGAGTTGCTGATATCCAGCTTTCCAAAAAATCCATCTTCATTTTGCAGGATAGAGAAATCGGCATTAAACGTAGACTTATCTTCCAGGAAAGTAAAACGTATCGTAGAGGAATCAGCCAGTTCCGTTGCTGTTTTAATATCCAGTGGAATAATCAGCGACCACTCTTCGTCGGTAATCAGTTTGTAGACAGGATCATTGGCACTGACGCTATCTTTCATCCGAAGATTTGTTCTTTTATAATTGGTTTTATTAAAATCACTGAGGCGAATCTCGTCAGCAGTCTTATCTTCCATTCCGTCTACCGAATATACCACGATTCCATCTGTATCAGTTGTGACCACGTTCTGTCCGGTGTAATTGGAAGCGGTCTGATTTTGCGAGCAGGTTTCAAAAATAGAGGTCTGTGCATCCGCTTTAAAATTATATACCGTCTGATAATCCATAGAAGAATAATTCGTAGAAAAACTGGATGCTATATTACGAAAAGAGGAATAATCGGTATCATCCTGGCCAGCAGCCTGCTCTGCAGTGTTTTGTGTATCCGTATTCGCTTCAGAAGCAGTTACGGACTGAGTACCTAAATCTGTCCGAGTGGAACTCAGAGCTCCGAGGGAATAGATCGCATTACCGACTCCCACCTTACTGTTCTCACGAGCATAATATTGAATATTACCACTGCCGGTACTGTAGACAACCTTTTCTGATTTTAAAGCCAGCGCAGTATATTTGTAATTGCCGGAAAGAGGTCCGGCGGTTACTTCATACGCTGTCACATGGGGAGAAGTCAGATACATAATCAGACAGATAATCATATACAGAAATAATATCCCGAACATGAATGTGCCAATATTCAGCATGGAATGCTGGTTGATTTTTATAACTTTGCTTTTTCTGGTTTTTCGTATAGCCATTCTTACTCCTTAATTTGATATGCAATCCACCCAAAAAAATGCCGGATATCAGTTATCCGGCATTTTCTTTTTTCTGATACAGTTCAGCATCTCTGCTATGTAAGTGCAGGTAATCTAGTTGATTACTTTGTCCTTCATATCTTCCGGTAACTTAGCCGGATCCATGGAAATGCTTAATACAAATGTTACATTATATTTTTCACCAATTGCATTCAGTTTTTCTAAAGTAGCACTGATATCAGCACCTTCCAGTTTGGCAACTTTTAAAAAGCTGTCAAGATACATCTGTTCCAGATCGTGATCCTGGGAAATTACACCACATATAAATCCAATAAAGTTGTCTG
>CAKRRF010000061.1 GCA_934394985.1 uncultured Marvinbryantia sp. | reverse complement strand
ATGTTGATTCCTTTTGAGGATGCATAGCGGATCAGTTCTACGCCTTCCTCTTCCGGATGACGCTCCAGCCATTCCCCGCCAAAGCCAATTTCACTTACCTCCAGTCCTGTTTTTCCTAATGTACGATACTTCATTGTCACTCTCATTCACATTATCCTTTCTGCGTGTGATTTATTGAATTGCTTTTAAGATTTCTTTCTCATTATGGCGTGTAAATTCGCTTAATTCATAAAAACGAATACGCTGATTAGCCATGATCGGAACCACAAACCCATTTTTTACCAACATCGAAAGCCGTGTTATGACTGTCTTATTTGTTACACCTATTTCCCTGCTTATCTCTATAGGTGTAAATTGCTGTTTGTGTTCTCTTATCAACAACATCAGAAGTTCTTTTTCTTTTCCTTTTAAAAATGATATACTTCCGGCAATTCCTTCTTCATTTGATTTTTCTGACAATTCACAAACTTTATCTGAATAGAGCTGTACCATTCTCAAAAAGTAATTGATCCAGATTTCCGGGTGCGGTGGATTATCTCTTCCTGAATAATATAACGCTGGCAAATCCATTTGCAATGATGCATAATATTCATCAATATCATAAGCAAAATACTCTTCCAATGATCCTATTCCGTTAAATCCATACCCATTTAGATCCAGTATATACCCAGATATCAGTCTTGCGGTTCTTCCATTTCCATCTTCAAATGGATGGATCGTTACTAGCTGGTAATGCACCACTGCCGCAACAATTAACGGGTGATCATCTGTAGTATTTACGTATTCCACCAGTTCATCCAGCAACTCTGGAATATCGCAATATTCGGGAGGAATATAATCTGGATTTCCTGTCTGAGAATCATAGACTGTAAACAAGACTCCCGGAGGCATTGGACCTCTAAGACCAATCTTTTCTTTTGATGCTCCTTTTTCTACAAACTTCTGTACATCCAAAATAAGCTGCCTTGTGAGACTTTGTTTCTTTCTGACCTTTTCTTCCAGATAATTTAATGCAAGGAAATAATTACGTATTTCACTATTTTTTCACTATTTTTCACTATTACTTCACTAAATTTCCATTCCGACCATTTCTTTTACCTGGTCTGCTTCCACATCGTATCCAACGCCGATGCTTCCTTCCACCTGGATCACGGATGCTGCATGCTCCACTGCCTGTTTTAATGCATAGGAGATGCGTTCTTCTTCTGTCCATTCATCGTACTGCAGATAGTTCACCAGAAAGGCTCCGATAAAGGAATCTCCTGCTCCCAGGGCATCTTTTACTTCTTCTACCTTGCAGGCTTCCTGTTCATAATACCGTTTTCCGTCATAGGCGAAGACGGACAGTGGTCCTCTGGTTCCTATGGCAATTCCCGCTCCCTGTTCTACCGCAACCTTCAGATTATGCCGGATTTCTTCTTCTGTCAGATGACTGCAGGAAAAGAACGCATAGCGAAGCAACGGTGCAATCTCTCTGATATCTTCTTCGGTATAGATTTCATGAAAATCATAGCACACATTAATTCCATGCGCTTTCATTTTTCGAATCTTTTCCACTGCCACCGAAGCACATCTTCCCACGCTGACTGCCTGATAACTTTGAATATAGTCTAATTCCTCTTTGGTAAATTCAATCGGATAACGTTCTGTCACCCCATCCTGATTCCAGTCCAAGAAGACGCGGTCTCCATTTTCCATCAGTTCAACCAGACTGTATCCGCTGGAGCCTTCTTCATGACGGCACAAAGTAAGACAAATGGATCTTTCCTTTAATGTCTGCTCCAGAATCTTTCCCGCCTGATTTTGAGCAAAGACACCTAAAAATCCGGCATCTGCCCCCAGTGCAGCAGCATTACATGCCACATTGTATTCATTTCCGCCCGGATACATCCTTTTCTGATTCACATAGATGTCCATAGTTGCCACACCTATTCCCAACACTCTTGCCTTTTTCATTTCGCTTCCCCTGTTTCCTTTTCCCAGAAATTAATCGGCTCATAATCTTTTAGCTCGGCAAGGAACCCTCTTTCCTGTAAACGTTCCTGTATCAGATCCAGAAGTTTTTCCGATGGTGCACTCACAGTATGATAATGATAATCCGAGGTGATGTTCTTTAATAACGTAGAATGTCCGTTTTTCAGATCTTCCAGAAATTCTTTAATATCATTTCTGCTTGCTATACAAAGATCTGCACGTACAATACCATACACCTTATGATATACAAAGACATCCTCTACACGTCCGCCATAATCTACTATCAGACTCAGTTCTTCTTCCACTTCTCTGTCATTATGAATCACTTTAAATACACGACTGATTTTTTTCTCTCCAGAGAGCAGGTATCCCTGATTCGTCGAAACGATCTCATGATTCTGCGCACGTAAAAGTGCTATATCCTGTACAATCACCTGTCGGCTCACTTCAAATGTCTTTGCCAGCTCTTTCCCGGAAATCGCTTTTTCACTTTCGGACATCATCTGAATTATTTTATATCTTCTCTCACTTCCGTTCATGCCTTTCCAAACCTCTCCATTAGCTGTGTCATATATGGTTTTTGCAGTCTGGCTTCCTGCAGTACCTCATTCTTTGCAAATACTTCCTCCTGCGTTCCATCCGCAAGAATCGTTCCATGAGCCATGACAATCACCCGTTCAAAATATTCTGCCACAAAATCCATGTCATGTAAAATGGCAATCACCAGTTTTCCTTCCCCTGAAAGCTTTGCAATCATTTCACCGATTCTCTTTTTCCCAGGATAATCCTGCGCAATAGTCGGTTCATCCAAAATCACCACATCTGTATCCATCGCAATCACAGAGGCAATTGCCACCATTTTACGTTCATGCAATTCCAGATCATATGGATTCTCTTTTTCCTTCCCGGAAAGTCCCATCAGCGCCAGCGCTTTTTGGGCACTGTCCCTGGCCTTTTCCGGTGACATTCCGATATTTAACGGTCCAAACATCACTTCATCTAATACATTATATTTAAATATCTGATCATCCGGATTCTGAAATACATATCCCACCTTACCCGCCAGCATGGCAACTGTTTTTCCGGAAATATCTTCTCCATTAAAACTGATCGTACCGGAAATCGGCTTTAGTAATCCCTTTAGCAGACGGACCAGCGTCGTCTTACCTGCACCATTTTGTCCAATAACCGCTGTGGTTCTGTGATCCAGCACCAGATCCAGATTTTTTAGAACCGGTACATTCTGATGATAGGAAAATGAAATCTTCTCCATCCGGAACAGTTCTTCCTGTTCTGTCAAACAAACCTTCTGTTGTTTTTCTGTTTTCAGATTCTGTATCAGTTTCTCAGGATTTATCTCTTTTTCAAATAACTTTGCTGTTGTCTCCAGCGTAACCGGCCAGGTTCCATCAGGATTGGATAACCCACACTTTTGGCTGATCCGGACAAATGCCGGAGGTTCTATTCCCATTTCATACAAATCTTCTCTTGCAAAAATCTTTTCCGGTGTATCAATATCTACGACTTTTCCATTTCGCATCAGTATCAGGCGGTCACAGTATTTCGCCATTTTTTCCAGCTTCTGCTCCACCATAATAATAGTCTTTCCTGTTTGAGAAAGCTGATCTACCACGCGAAATACCTCTTCTGTACCCTCCGGATCCAGTTGGGAGGTTGGCTCATCCAAAATGATCACTTCCGGCTGCATAACAAGAATACTGGCAATCGCCACTCTCTGCATCTGTCCACCAGACAGATCAAAGGGATTACGGTCACGGTACTGCCAGATATCCAGCTGTTTCAGGGCTTTCTCAATCCTTGCCTTCATCTCATCTCTTGGCACACCAAGATTTTGCATACCATATGCGACCTCTCCGTACACCGTATCCCGTGCACCGGACAACTGGTTAAACGGATTCTGGAAAATCATTCCCACATCCTCGCATAGCTCCTGTACCGGCACTTTTTCTGCCAGCCGATCTTTCACTCGGACCATTCCTCCATATGCTCCATGATAGAACTGCGGAACCAATCCCGCTATTGCCTGACATAATGTACTTTTTCCGGCTCCATTGCATCCGACAATCCCGATAAATTCGCCTTTTTTTACAGAAAGTGTTATTCCGTCCAATGCCAGACGGTCTGTTCCCGGATATTTATATTTCAGATTTTCAATGGTAATGATTGTCATGATACTATCCTCCAGATAAGCGCTGCTATGATTAGCAATATTAATATCATCCGAATCACCGGATCCCATTTATATTTAGGCCGGTCACAGAGCCAGGTTTTCTTCTGTTTTCGCCCAAACCCCCGAACATCCAGTGCAATAGCTCGTTCTCTGGTGTTAATCAGCGAACTCATCACCACCGGTGAGATCAGCGGCAGAAATGCCTTGATTCTTACTCTGAGATTTCCCTCTGTCTCCATCCCCCTGCTTCGCTGTGCATCTGTGATGGTATCTTTTGTCGCCATCATCTGTGGTAAAATCTGGAAAACTGAATTTATCACATATCCAAATTTAGGAGAAAATCCACTTTTTTCCAATTCGTCCACCAGTTCCTGTGGAGAAGTCGTCAGAACAAAGATTCCAAAGGAGAGCAACATGTTTAATATATTACAGCCGATTCTGACTGCAAAAAGAACACCTTCTTTGTAAAAGGTGATCATTCCGACTGAAAACAATACGGTCTTATTCTCATGGTTAAACAGCCCCTGAATGAAAAAAATGACAACAATCAGTGTAAAGGAAAATGCAACCAGAGGCAATGCTTTCTTTACAACTCTTCCACTCAGAAGCAGGCATAAACTGCATACAATCATAACAGGGAAAAGCCAAAGCTTTCCCCCGATAAGTGGAATTATAATTGCTGTCACAATATATAATAATTTGGTATAAGGGTGCACCTTATTTAACCATGATCCGTTATTTACATATAAACTGATACTTTTCATTAATCTAATCTCTCTATTTCTGCATTTACATCATACAGGGCAGTCAGTTTCTTTGGAAGTCCTTTCAAAATCAGATATACAATAATAATGGTAATAATTTTATCCGGTACATCTACCACAATTTCGTCTAAGAAAGATCCAAGTCCTACTGCCATTCCGGATGCCTGTGTTGCTGCAAATAAAGCATCCCCCCATACATTACCGGTTTGTCCACCCCAGAACAGAATGTTCAGTGGTGTGGAGATACATACTGCTGCCAAACCGCCGCCAAGTGCACAGACAAATGACTTTGGAAATGTAGACATAAAGCCCATTCTTGCAAGAATACCAACAGCCAGACCGATCCCCAGACTGGTCAGTGCATAAATCAGCGTGATGTTATCCCCTGTTGTCAATCCATAAATCAGGTTGTTTGCTCCGCCACAGATAGCTCCAATCACCGGTCCTCCCAGACAGGCACCAATACAGGTTCCAATGCAGTCCAGCCACAGTGGCAGTTTCAGGAGAGCTGCAAATAATTTTCCCAGGTAATTAATTCCGATACATGCAGGAATCAGAACAATCGTTGCTGTCGTCAGTTTTGTTTTAAAAATCTTTCCCATGTTACTTTCCCTTTCCTTCTATGCAACAATGCATATTCACACGGTCTTTCTTTATTTGACGTCTGTCATTTCAGCTGACAAGACACCAGACCTAACAGGTACTTTACACCTGATTGTAAGAAAAGTCAACTATAACGCACAAAATCATGCCTCATCCCACAATTTCAAAAATTCCCAAACCTCATCCGACTGTCTTCCTTTTTTCCAGGCCAGAAGAATCTCTGTGGAAAGATCCGCATCAGAGATACTACACCCTTTCATTTTGTCAGAAAACTGCAACATGGAATCAGGCAATATTGCGACTCCCAATCCTTTCTCCGCCATCGTCAATGCTGTTCTGGCATCCTCACAGGTGCAATAAAAATCGCAGACCAGTCCCGCCTGCTCGAATGCCGATGACATATATTTCTGATATCTGTGCGAAAGAATCAATGGCTGCTTTGCTAACTGACTCAGTGTAATGGATGAGCATCCCTGTAACATCTGACACTCTGGATTGGCCATGGCCATTAATGTTTCCTTTGCCAGCAGCCTGGTTTCACACCCGTTCAATACCACCGGTGTTCGCAGTGTCGTTAAATCGATCTGCTGATTCTCCAATTGCTCTTTTAATATAAATGTCGATCCCTCGTGAATATCAAAATGAACCTGCGGATATTTTTCAGCAAATTGAATCAGATAATCCGACATCATAGAAACGGTAGATGGCGTCATTCCAATATGCAAAGTAGCCTCCTGTCCGGACTTTACCACTTCTCTTTTGGTCAGTTCGGACATCATAAGCAGTTTCCCTGCCTGTTCATATAAGGTCTTTCCTGCCTCTGTCAGAGTAATCTTCTTTGTTCCCCGCAGAAACAGAGGCACCTGCAGCTCCGCTTCCAACATCTTCATCTGATAGCTTAATGGCGGCTGTGTCATATGCAGTTCTCTTGCAGCTCCACTGATCGTTCCCGAATCTACAATGGCCCGAAAATATTCCAGTTGTCTGAGTTCCATTTGCGTTCTCCCATATTGTTTTTATCGAATTATTATATAAAATCAATAATTTACATATAGTATAACACTTGCTATACTAACAACGCAAGAAAAGAAAAAGGAATGATTTACATGAAACGAATTGATTTTGAAAATGGAACCATAACCGGAAATATTCTGGATGCTGCCCTTCCCATGCTGGTGGCCCAGCTTTTAAATCTCTTGTATAACGTGGTGGATCGTATCTACATTGCACGTATTCCCGGAGAGGGAACGGCTGCCCTTGGCGCTGTCGGTCTGTGTTTTCCACTGATTGTAATTATCACCGCCTTTGCCAACCTGTTCGGCAGCGGCGGTGCTCCGTTGTTTTCTATTTACAGAGGAAAAAAGAAAGAACCGGAAGCAGTCTGCATTATGAATACTTCCTTCACCATGTTGTCTGCCAGTGCTCTGATCCTGATGGTGATTGGTCTGTGTTTTGCCCGCCCGCTTTTGATCCTGTTCGGTGCATCTTCAGAAGCCCTGACTTATGCTCTGCCATATCTGATGGTTTACCTGATCGGCACGCTTCCATCTATGTTGTCCGTGGGTATGAATCCTTTTATTAACGCACAGGGCTATTCTGTCATCGGTATGATCTCTGTGGCTATCGGTGCAGTAGCAAATCTGCTTCTGGATCCGCTGTTTATTTTCGTTCTGGGATTTGGCATTCGCGGTGCAGCAATTGCCACTGTGATCTCGCAGGTTCTGTCCGCGGTTTTTGTTCTCTATTTTCTTACGAAAAAATCAGAACTTAAAGTACGGTTGCTTCACAAAGATGAGATCCCTAAGTGCATCAACTATGCTAAAAATATCACCAGTCTGGGAACTGCCGGATTTATCATGCAGATTACCAACAGCCTGGTAACGATCTGCTGTAATAACGTGCTTTCCGTTACCGGTGGTGATATCTACATTTCTGTCATGACGATTGTATCCAGTGTACGTCAGCTGGTCGAGACACCAATCTATGCTATGAATGAAGGAACTTCACCTATCTTAAGTTACAACTACGGTGCTGTCCGTCCAGCCCGGGTGCGGAAGGCCATCCTGGTTCTCGGCATGATGATCCTCGCTTATACAGCTGTGATGTGGAGTCTGATCATCCTGGTTCCGGGTACTCTGATTCGCGTCTTTACTTCAGATACTTCTCTGGTTCAGGACACTATTCCGGCATTGAATCAGTATTTTGCAGCTTTTATTTTCATGGATCTGCAATATATCGGACAGACCGTTTTCAAGTCTCTGAATAAAAAGAAGCAGGCGATCTTCTTCTCCCTGCTTCGTAAAGTCTTTATTGTAGTACCGCTCACCTATCTGATGCCATATGCACTGCACATGGGAACCAGAGGCGTATTCCTGGCTGAACCGGTATCTAATATCATCGGTGGAAGCCTCTGCTTTATCACTATGTTGTGCACCGTACTGCCGGAGCTGAAACGTATGGAGAAGTAATCATACTTCTCCATATTTCTTATGGTTCTATTGCATTTTTAACAAAATTCCACCACTTCTGTGAAATCTTTTCTTGGTCTCTGTGCCGGCGATTCAGCCGCAACTCCCAGAGAAATTGCTCCCACCAGCTGCCCTTTCATCCCGGTAAACTCTACAAGTTCATTGTATGCAAAGCAGGTATTGGCAATCCAAAGAGTGCCATAACCCAGTTCTGTTGCTGTCAATAAGATATTTTGAACAGAGGCACCAATGGATAATGTATCACAGATCTCGGATACTCTGCGGTCTGTATCGATTCCCAGATATGGGGATGTCCCATTGGTATTTTCTATCATAATCAACACCGGTGCTTCTCTCATAATTTTCAGCGTATGAAACGCATCTGGCAGACCATATTGTGACTGCGGAAGCAATTTGTTCTCTCCACTCTCTCTTACCAGTCCCTTTTCCATGCAGTCTAATAATTGTTCTTTTTTCTCATCCGTATACACGTAATATTTCCATGGCTGTCTGTTCTTGGCGGATGGCGCATAGATTCCTGCTTTCAGAATGGCTTCTATGTCTTTTCTGTCAATCGCATCTTTTTTATATTTTCGTATACTTCTTCTCTCAATGATTTCTTTCATATCTTTCTATTCTCCACCACCCATTTTTCCATTATCTTAAGATGTTTCTCTCTTCAATTCTATCACATATTCTGTGGTACCTTCCTCAAATTGCCTTTGACCTGTAAAGCAAAATCCATGTCTGTTGTAAAATGCAATTGCTTTTACATTCTTTTCCAATGTCCACAGATGATCTGCCCCAAATTCTTTTATGGCAAATTCTATCAGTTCATGACCTATTCCTTCCCTCTGAAAACATGGTTCTATATACAACTTATAGATTTCTGTTCCCTTCATTTGCAGGAATCCTTTGATTAGTCCGTCATCATATACATAAAGGTTCTGGTATACTTCTTTCCTTTTCAGATACTGCTCTATGAACGATACTACCTGCAATTCTCCGAAGGAATAGGATTCATCTTTGAATATTGGCAGATAATTGATTCTGTTATTGAATACAAAAATTTCAGCAATTCTTGATAAATCTTTAGTCTGTGCGCTTCTTATATTCATAGCTGCTCTCCTCAAGTTTTTTACATATACAGCAGCGGATATGGATTCCCTGCCCTCTGTTTTCATCAGAAATAAATAGCATTTTGCATATCCGGTACGGGCATTTGCTTTTAGTAAACTTCATGCTTTTCTCTATTTTTTAAATCATATAGAACAGTATATCACAAAATAAAAACTACTGATAAAATATCGGCGTTATTGCTGACAAGAACCACCTAGGCTCGAAATAGCCTTTACAGCCACTTTCGAATATAAAATCACCTTCAGGCTGTTCTTTTGGTAGATCATTGCCTGAAGGTGAACTTTTTATTACATA
>CAKRRF010000060.1 GCA_934394985.1 uncultured Marvinbryantia sp. | reverse complement strand
AAGTAAGTGAAAAATCCCTGTGAAGCCCGTAAAATCAAGGCTTCACAAAATCTTCACAAAATAATTAGCACTCACCTATTGACAGTGCTAACAATGCGTGTTATATTACAGATAGAACAAAGGAAGAGAGATAAAAGAAAAGGTATTCCAGATGTTCGAAGAACTAGAAATGATAACACAGCAGATTGGATCTTCAAGATCCAGAGAGCTTTTGAAAGGAGATATGACTTATGTTAATGCCTAGTATTTTTGGAGAAAACTTATTTGATGATTTCTTTACACCGTTCTATTACGATGACAAAGATGAGAAGAAAGTGGAAAAGAAGCTGTACGGAAGAAGAGCACAGAATCTCCTGAAGACAGATATCAAAGAAAAACCAGAAGGATACGAACTGATTGTTGATGTTCCTGGTTTCAAGAAAGATGAAGTCAAAGTTGCATTGAAAGATGGTTATCTGACCGTCAGCGCAGCGAAAGGTCTGGATGAAGACGAAGAAGACAAGAAGGGACATTACATCAGACGTGAACGTTACGCAGGAGCCTGCGAGCGAAGCTTTTATGTAGGCGAAGAAGTGACTCAGGAAGACATCAAAGGTGAATACAAACATGGTATCCTGAAACTTTTCGTTCCGAAAAAAGAAGCGAAACCGGCAGCCAGTGACCCGAAATATATTACAATTGAGGGCTGATTCGGTTTGAACGTTTCAGACGCGGAGATAAAGGGCAGCGTTCCTTTTGAGCGCTGCCTGAAACAAAAATCAGCAGAATAATCTGATAAAAATATAGATGATTTCACAGTAAAGGAGAGATGACTTATGATGATGCCTAGTATTTTTGGAGAAAATTTATTTGATGATGTATGGGACAGTTTTCCATTTTATAATGAGCAGTTCTGGGGCAAGAAGAATCCTCTTTACGGAAAACATGCGCAGAATATGATGAAAACCGATATCCGTGAAACAGAGAAAGGCTATGAGCTGGATGTAGATCTTCCAGGATTCAAGAAAGATGAGATTCAGGTACAGTTGAAGGATGGTTATCTGTTACTGTCCGCAGCAAAAGGTCTCGATAAAGATGAAAAGGATAAAGAAGGCAATTACATCAGACGTGAACGTTATGCAGGCAGCATGAGCAGAAGCTTTTATGTAGGTGATGCGGTCAGCGAAGATGATATTCATGCAAAATATGAAGATGGTATTCTGAAACTGTCCGTGCCAAAGAAAGCACCTGCCAAAATAGAAAAAGATGGTCATATTGCCATTGAAGGTTAAGGAAGGAAGATAGCTGCCGGAACTTGTAAGGAAGTTTGGTGTGCTACCTGTCAGGAAGAAAATAAAAAATAATAAATTTTTGTATCGTCAGTCAAGTTATGGCTGACGATATTTTTGTTGGTGCGCAATTTATCTGGCATAAAGAAAAGAGATTATCAAATATTCTCGCTCATAAACAGAATCCAGATCCAGAGAAAAAAGGGAGATCATTTTTTTCAGACGATATACCAGAGTATTTTTGTGGACGAAAAGTTTCTGAGCTGTTAAAACACGATCCCGTTCACATTCCAGATAGGTACGTAAAATATGATAAAAATCAGTGTGATGGGTTTCGTCATATACCAATATCTTCTCAAGAGCCGGATGCAGGGCATGGCGACGGACATCTATATTTTCGTGAAAAGCGGTGAGATCAAAAAGTGCATAAAAATAATAATCATTTACATTGTGTTTTGCAGCTGTCTGTGCTTGAAGATACTGTACAGGAATATGTGTAATACCGGAAAAAGGATAGCTGCAGAAACATTGAAAATTCAATCTTTTTACCATATCAAAAAAAGCATAAGGATACGTAATCTGATAACGGTTTTCGGAATCTTCTGCTGAAACAGAGGAAACAGGAATACAGCATACAATTTCTTCACTATCAGCTTCTGGATTTTCACAGAAAATAAGCTCCGGGAAATAAGTATGCAGTGCCTGCAGATGGTAGCCATTGGTTTTATCTGGATAATGTTGTTTTCTCAACAATGCAACAATACAAGATTGATCCTTTTTCCATCCCTGAATACGATAAAACGTTTCCAATCCGGATTGATCCAGATGCTTTCCTGTTAAAAAATCGCGGAAAAGATTCTGGATGACGTTGCCCTGCAAGGTATGTGTTTCATGACCGGCAACCAGACACAGAGCCTGTTTTAAGATCAGTGCCAGATGCTCCTGATAAGTTTCAAAAGGAGTCTGACTGATGAATACCATTTGTCCGGTCAGCTGATGGGCGGCATTTTCCTGGCTGATCATCATAGAATATGGATAGTTGTCAGCATACTTTTCATAGAAAATTTCGCAATTCCATTTCTGAGGAATTTTTTCCATATAAGTTCCATTCTGCATATGTACCAGAGAATCGACCGATAATGCACCGAAATCCCAGAAGTCATCCCAGTTTTTGTTGATACTTCCCTTTGGGTATTGTCTGGAAAAAGCGGTAATCTGAAGACTGTTATTTATAAAAAAGATCGGACCAAAAAGATCGGCACAGGCATCAATAATGGTTTGTTCCGGATTTTCAGATTGAAAAGCTGCGAGCATATTTTGTTCCCATTGCTGATAAAAAACAAAGGCATCCATGATGGCATCAAATACATCCTCCAGTTCCTGAGTACGCAGGCTGATTACATCTTTTCTGTGAACCAGAAGCACTTCCTGCGCCTGAGAACGTTTTACAAAGTCGGAAGTACGGCCTATGTACAGGTAATTGGAATCAGGAGTTTTTTCATAAGAAAACAGACGAATCCCGGCAATAGTCAGATCATTAGAGACAATAGAGGATACAGGATGGTACATCTGGATCCAATGTTCGATAATATGCATACTTAGTTTCATGCTTTATTTTCGTCTGTACAGACGAAACCCCTTTCCTTGTTTGGTATAAACTTGTTTTACGTGGCTATATACACAAAAATATAAGCTGTTATAATAAAATTATAGTATAAATAAACAAAAACGACAAGAAAGAGGTGTTCAATTGTGATGGAAGACAAGAAAAATTTTGATGCAAGTTCCTCATGGTTTGCTACGAATGTCCGTGCAGCTGAAAAAGATGCTCCGGCAGCAGAAAAGTTTGCAAAACGTGTGCAGTTGGTAGAGGATGCCACAGCACTGAAAGAACCGGAAAGAATACCAATGTGTCCGATGTTCGGGGCACTTCCTTACAATCTGGAAGGCTCTTCTTATCGGGCAACTCTGTACGATTATCCGGAAGCATCAGAGGCTTTGGTGAAGTTTTATCAGGAATTTCAGCCAGATGCTACAACACATACCGGATTTACCAGTGGAAAGGCCAATGAACTGGCACAGTCAACAATGATTGACTGGCCGGGACGTCCGGGTACCAGTGTCCCAGATTTTTCCACGCATCAGGTTATTGAAAATGAATATATGGATGAAAGTGAATATCCGGAATTATTAAAGGATTTTACCGGTTTTATGCTACGAAAATATATACCGCGTGCATTTCCTTCGTTGAAAGGGCTTGCGGATATTCGCTTTGTTCCATCGATTATGCTAAATACGACTCCACTTGCATCCCTGTATTCCAGACAGGCACAGGAAGCATTTGCACTTCTTGCAAAGATCGGAGAAGAAGATGCAAAAGCAGCTGAGGCTACCAATGCAGTCGCCAATCAATTGGCAGATATGGGATTTCCACCAATGTTTACCGGTGCAGGAGAAGCTCCATTTGATATTATCGGCGATTATTACCGCGGCACATTAGCTACGCTTACGGATCAGCTGGAATATTCAGAAGAATTGGAGGCAGCCTGTGACATGCTTGCAGATATACAGATTGAATCCTGGCAGTATTTTAAATATGTACCACTTCCTGTGAAACGTGTATTTTTCCCGCTCCATAAAGGAATGGATGGCTTTATGAGTGCCGAACAGTATGAGAAGATTTATTGGAAACCTTTAAAGAAATGTATGATGGCTTTAATTGAAATGGGTGTAACACCTTATATTTATACAGAAGGTAAGTATAATACCAGACTGGAACAACTGGCAGATGTGCCAAAGGGAAAGGTAATCTATCATTTCGAAACTGCAGATATGGCAAGAGCGAAAAAGATCCTTGGCGGAACTGCCGCTATTTCCGGAAATTTACCAATTTATATTCTGGAACATGGAACCAGACAGCAGGTTATTGATGAAACAAAGAAACTGATTGATATTTGTGCACCGGGTGGCGGGTACATTTTTGACACCAACGGATGTATTGATAATGCAAAGAGAGAGAATCTGGAAGCAATGTTTGAAACAATTTACACATATGGTCGGAAATAAAAGGTAGAACTTCAGATCGTTTTGTAAAACAGTATGAATATCAGGAGTGGATCAATGCTCCTCTTTTCCCAATCTATTTTGGAGCAATTACACCTGGAGGAGAATAGGTAAATGGATGTGGTGTAAAAATCGTGTATTGGCGGGTGAATGATTCACCCGCCATATTTTTTGGCACCTGACAAAATTCCATAGTTTTTGAAAGATCAGAAACAAAATTCCTATGGAAAAACTGCTATATATAATCTATAGAAAATCAGTAGGGAAAAAGGTATAACATATGAAAAGCTGAGGAGGAGATAGATTATGAAAGAGCAGAAGGGAGTCAACCTGCAGGTTCAGGAAGAACAGGTAACAACAGAGAAATTTCAATGGAGTGATTTGTGGAAGAAAGAAGACTGGCTTGCAGTGTGGATTGGATTTTTCATCATTGCGGTGGGAGCAGCAGCCGTTTTGACCGGAGTATTTGATTTCAGTGCAGCAAAATTCTCCACATGGGGAAATGGAACCAGTATTCTGGAACAGCTGAACAGTGCACTGCTTAGAAAACTGGTGCTGACTGCAGCTGTGCTTGGAGTATTGTTTACAGCAGGAAATGCATTTATGGGAACAAAGATAAAGGTCTACTTACCTGCATTTCTGGGACTGTTCTTTCTGGCGGTGATTGTCAGAGTGATCAGTGCAGAATATACTCTGAATCGTTATCTGGAATGGGCCTTTTTTGCAATCCTGTTTGGTATTCTGGTATCGAATACGGTAGGTGTACCAAATTGGCTGAAACCGGCTGTACAGACAGAGTTTTACATCAAGTCCGGACTGGTAATTATGGGATTTTCTGTATTGTTTTCTAATATTGTGAATTTTGGGCTTTATGGGCTTGGGATTGCCTGGATTGTTACACCGATTGTAATTCTGTTTATGTGGTGGTTCGGTGTGAAGGTATTGAAAATTGACAACAAACCATTTGTGATTACCGTAGCAACAGCCACCTCTGTCTGCGGAACATCTGCAGCGATTGCAGTAGGCGCAGCCAGCAAGGCAAAGAAGAATGATCTGTCTATGGCAGTATCGATTTCTATTATTTTTACCGTATTAATGATGGTGTTTGAACCGGTGTTGATCCGGGTATTTGGCCTGGGAGAAATGATGGGTGGCGCACTCATTGGAGGAACCGTGGATTCCACGGGAGCCGTAACAGTAGCTGGTACAGCTCTGGGAGAGACAGCACAGACGGTAGCAGTGCTGGTAAAATCCATACAGAATATTCTCATTGGATTTATTGCATTTGCAGTAGCAGTATTTTTTGCAACAAAAGTCGAACAGAACGGAGAAAACGCAGCACGCAGCATTGGCGCAGCCGAGATCTGGTATCGTCTGCCGAAGTTTATTCTGGGCTTCTTTGCAGCATCCCTGATTGCATCCTTTGTGTTCGTTCCGGTAGTCGGAAAAGCTAATGTATCAGCGATCAACAGTGTGCTGGATCAGTATAAGAACTGGGCTTTTGTACTTGCTTTCACCAGCATTGGCCTGGACACCAACTTCCGTGAACTGAAAGAACAGTTCCAGGGTGGCAAACCACTGACCCTGTATATTGTAGGACAGTTGTTCAATATCGTATTGACCTTTGCGGCAGTCTATCTGTTACTGAGTGGAAAGTTCTTCCCACTGCCACATCTTTCTATATAGGAAAAGAGGTTTGCAAAAGATGAAGAAAAAAGCACATGTTTTTCATATCCTGAATATGGTTGTGTTGATGGTTACCATAGTAGCAGCACTATACATTATGGCACATGGAATGGGGCTGATTGACAGTCTGGATTTTGGAGCAGGAGCTTACTATTACGCAGATATTCCAGAATTTGCCAAATACACAGATGGTAGCGCCTACCTGTCACCGGTACCGATGTGGGCATTGATTGTACTGTTTTTGATCTGGGGAGCCATTGTATACAAAGTATGGAAATGGATGGATCGAAAATAGAAATGTAAAAGTAGACATATAAAAGTAGACATATAGCACTGAGCTGGAAAGAACTCAGTGCTATATTTTTTTAGATACAGAAGAACAGAATATGTGTTAGAGTAAAGATACACACAAATCTCATCAGAAAGGAGAATGCCAGTATGCGGTCTTTTACAGAATTACAACAACAGTTATTCACCCTGCAGGATTTGAAGTACAGGGATTTTCACAGTACGTTGATGCCAGGGATAGAGAAAGAAACGATTATCGGCATCCGAACACCAATACTACGTAAGTTTTCCATGGAGTTTAGAAAAACAGAGGAGAGCCGGCAGTTTCTGAAAGAGCTTCCACATCAGTATTATGAGGAAAACAATCTTCATATGATGCTGATCAGTGCGGAAGGGGATTATGAAATCTGTCTGGAACAGGTGAAGGCATTTTTGCCCTATATAGACAACTGGGCAACCTGTGACCTGCCACTGCCAAAGTGTTATGCAAAACATAAGGAAGATCTGATTTCTGAAGTAAAGCAGTGGATGGCATCTGGGAAAACCTATACGATACGATATGGAATAGGTGTGCTGATGCGGCTGTATCTGGATGAAGATTTTCGACCAGAATATCTGGAATGGGTGGCCGACATAAGATCGGAGGAATATTATGTGAATATGATGAGTGCATGGTATATGGCAACAGCGCTGGCCAAACAGTGGGATGCTGCCATTCCCTGGCTGGAAGAAAAAAGGCTCTCCGAATGGGTACATAAAAAGACCATTCAGAAAGCCATTGAAAGTTACCGGATCACACCGGAGCAGAAAATGCATCTGCGTTTATTAAAGTAAAATCACCAGTGGGAACACCAGGAATGACGTATCTTGTCAGTCTGTTTATGGAAAGGCTGACAGATAGATTTTTGTTCAGGAAAAAGTCTCGATCTCTGCGATCCGATTTTTTCCCTTTTTCTTCCAGATCATCAGATGCACTTTGTATATAAGCGTATCGTCTGTATACTGAAAAGGTTCTTCTTTTAAAATATCGGACCGGAATCCCTGAGAAAGTAATTCAGTCTGGCGTTTCTTTGCCTGCTGATAAAGCTCACGGATTTGTGTCTGCATATCTTCGGAAAAGAGTCGTTCTGGATAGTCAGAAGCCGCAACAGCCAGTTTCTTAGTAAGCAGATCCGGCACACCTGCATGGGCAGACTGGTGCAGCATATGGGCAATTCGCCGTGCGATGTACCGTATTGGAAAACGCCGGTACAGATCAAGCCAATGGGTGAGAGACGTATCGCCGACCTCCAGAGACAGCTGTTGCATCACGGCAATTGCAGCCTGCGACACAAACCAGCGTGGATACTTTGGAACCAGGTATTTTTCAGGGACGGCTGGATAGCAGTTGTAGTTTAGCGGTGGGAAAGCGGCCAGAACAGCCAATCGCTGTTCTGTTTCGTTACAATAGTCCGTTCCCAGATATTCCAGCTTGTCATGTAAGATGGCAATTCGATACTCCAACTGACGCAGATATTCATATCCCCTTACCCAGAAATGTCCGGTTTTCCCATAGTCAAATAAGTTTGTCTCCAACACCAGATTCTGAAAAAACAAGGTACACACGGTATTTTCCTGATGAAGAATCAGCACATAGTCTGATTCTTCCCTGGAAAGTGAGGCGGACAATTCTCCTTCAAAATCCGGCAGATATTCGCCGGTGAGACGGGCACCCTGAAATACCAGAAAGCTTTCCACTGCATCGTTCATCAGGTAAACCAGCCTCAAATCCTGGATTTTCAGATCCGGCTGATAATTTACCAGTTCAAAAGATCCCTGAGAGAGTAGCAGATCCAGCTTCTGAAATTCATTGTCCGCTGGCAGGAGACAGTCAATACTTAGATCCATTCGTCTTCTCCACCGGTGATGGCAAGGGATAGTAATCCGTCCATTTTAATAATTTCGTCTTCCCCTTCGATGACCTGAATCAGTTCTGCAGAATCCAGAATATCTTCCAGAGATTCATCTGGTCCGATTTCATAGTCAATGTCCTGAGCACAGTTTGGACAAGGTATTTTTTTCATTGTCTGCAGAGACAGAAAACGATTGTCACATCGTTTGCATTCATAAAATCCACATTTAGTGGTTCCATCCGGTAAATAAAACATAGATTTCCTCCAACTAGCAAGTTTTTCCCTGTTTTACAGCCGGTGCGATGGACAGATCCGGTGTATAATAAGGAATCAGGGTCGCCTGTGTGGCATGATACAGGTCGGATTTACCCGGCCATACAGTGGTCAGCAGTTCGTTGTGCTGATCCAGCTGGTGGAACCAGGAACCATGTACATGATCCAGCACTTTTTCATCCAGGTATTGCATGAACTGTGCGTAATCATCCGCATATTTCTGTTTTTTGGTCACATGCCAGAGAACTGCGGAAGTATTAATGGCTTCTGCCAGCGTCCAGTGCATACGGTCATGAACCACTGGTTTACCTTCCCAATCTGTAGTGTAGCAGATACCAGGAGCGCCATCCGCAAACCATGCGTCTTCAATTGCACGATTGTAGAGAGAATCTGCCATAGAGATATAAGGAATCGCTTTTTCTTTGGTCGTGTGATAGAAGGAAAGTGCCCACTGAGTAATCAGTCTGGCCCATTCAATACCATGGCCGGGTGTGGCACCATATGGCTTGAACGGATCATCCGGACGTTCTTTATTACACTCCAGATCAGCAACCCAGTCTTTGGAAAAATGTTCCGGAATACGCCAGTTATTGTTTTTTGCCCAGCCGGTTACATGGTCGATAATACGGCCTGCTCTGACACGGTATGTTTCATCACCGGTTACATCAGCAGCAGCCAGAAAAGCTTCTACAGTATGCATGTTTGCATTTAAGCCACGATAATCATCCAGTACTGTGAATTCTGTGTTCCAGGTATCGCAGGAAAGCCCCTCTTCTTCATTCCAGAAACGCAGATCATAGATTTTCAAAGCATCTTCCAACAGTTCCTGTGCACCAGGTCTTTGGGCAAGCACTCCGGAAGAAGCTGCAAGAATGACAAAAGCATGAGCATAGCACTGCTTGGTAGGCACAATTTCATGATTGGCAGTCAGTCCGGCATACCATCCTCCGTTCCTGTCATCATGAAGTTCGCCCCGGAGACCCTTCAGTGCAGCATCTGCCAGTTCTTCACTGCCTTCGTGACCTAAAAAGGTTCCAATACTGTATACATGAGCCATGCGGCTGGTGATCCAGGTTTCTCTGTTGCGATCCTTCCACGGAGTGCCATCATCACCAAGATAGTAAGAACTACCGCCCGGAGATGGAAAGGCATGTCCGAAATTCAGCAGATCATTGCGAATATCTTCCAGAAATTTTTTGTTTTCTTCTGTATCAATCAGATACTTCTTATTTTCCGTACTCATTTTGTTATTCCCCCCTGAGTTACATGTTTTAAAACAATTTTATTATACTCGCAGGCAGAGCAAAACTCAACAGTTGCCAACAAGAATGCAGAGTATTCTCAATCACTGCCGGCAGTCCTTGCGAAGAAAGCGTATGGATGTTACACTGAACAGGTGGATAAAATCTCCGGATGAAAAATTCAAGTCGAGCATCCGCGAGACTTGGCGCGTGATTCTGGTCAGCGTAAGCTGACATATTCTTTACAGAATCACTGCGCATCCTCGCGGAG
>CAKRRF010000059.1 GCA_934394985.1 uncultured Marvinbryantia sp. | reverse complement strand
GCATTAGCTCAGTCGGTAGAGCACTTGACTTTTAATCAAGTTGTCCGGGGTTCGAATCCCCGATGCTTCACTTTTATCCAGGAAATTAAGCCTGGATTTTTTATTGCATAAAAATATTTATTTTAGTTCAGAGTTTCATAAGAAATTTTATGATTTCTTTAGGATGATAACATAATTTGAACACATTTGTTGTATATACTAACAGCATATTAGCAAAGAGCTAATATATTTCATAACTCACACTTCGCAGCGACCACACGCTGCGGAGTACTCCCTCAAAATATAATTTTTCTCTTTCCTGAAAAGGCTGTGCAATCCGCACAGCCTTTTCGCATATAAAAATAACGCTTATCTAGAATTTACCAGACAAGCGTATCTAAGGCATCTGCATTATCATTAGAAATTGTTATAATTAATCTGTGTGGAAGACAAGCAATGACTTCCCCTGTTTGAGAAATAGAACCGGTATGAACACAGACAAGATCAGGACAGTTGGCATCTGTTACAGCGATTTTACCATTTTTTACGGTAATTGTATTGCTTCCGCCATTTCCGTCATCCAGTACAAATTCAGTGTCTTTTTTTAGATCCAGTTCACTGATAACTGTACCGTCCTGCTCAATGACAGCTGTAGCCCCGGTTTTCCAAAAGAAAAATTTCTGTATCAGAAAACCGGCACAGATGAGTATCAGCAGTAAAAAAATGAAAATACAGGTATTTTTTTTTCGATTCATAAAGTATATCCATTTCTAATTTTAGCTTTGTTTGTCAAAATGTTTTTTTCAGTTTACAATCTTCAAGGATAAATTCTGCTTCTGTGTGATCCAGTGACTGGATCAATGAATCGGCTTTTTTGTAGCCCAAGGTCATACAGGTAGTGCTGAGCGCATCTCCGGTAAGAGAAGAGTCACAGATAACAGAGACACCCCAGAGATCATTCTGGATTGGATAACCGGTATCAGGATCCAGAATGTGATGGTAGATAACACCATCCTGCCTGAAATATCGTTCATAGATACCGGAGGATACAACAGTCTGATCTTTTACTTTTATCACATCGGCAATCGGTTTATTATCGTCAAAAGGTTTTTGAATACCGATACTCCAGTCGGAGCCATCAGGACGGCTGCCAATGGTCAGTACGTTACCTCCCAGATTTAAAAGACCGGAGGTTACTCCATTTTCTGTCAGGTAAGCTTTTAACTGATCTGCAGCGAAGCCCTTGACCAGTGCTCCTAAATCAATCATTACATCATCAGATGTAAAAGTCAGAGTATTGCCGGACAGAGAAATCTGATCTGCACCTACTTTTTTCAGTGCATTTGCAATATCATCTGCATCTGGAACGGTGGCGTCTTCACTTTTGAAATCCCACAGATCAGACAATGGAGCAACTGTAATATCAAATTTGCCGTTGGAGATCTGATAATATTCCAGTCCGACCGAGATGAGTCGTGCGACATCATCAGATACGGTGACGGTGTTTTCTGTTCGATGATTGATTGCGTATAATTCGCTGGTTTCCAGAGTGCGGCTGAAGGTATTCTCATAATTACCGCACATTTCTACACAATGATCCATCAATTCCTGCCCGTTTGCGCCGGCATAAAACTGCAGTCCGATAACGGTATCAAAGTAAATAAAATTTTTTTCATAAAGCTGTGTATCAGACTGAGTGTTTTTTTGTATGCTGCATCCGGTGGTAAAAAGCAGAAAGGTACAGGATAATAATAGTATTTTTGCTTTTTTCATGAAACAGAGCCTTTCTTTAATGACGTTGATCTGTGGTATCATAAGTCTCACAGAAACGGGCAGAAAAGGAAGGTTCCATACCTGCCGCCAAAAGGTGGGAAATATCACCTAAGTGAGCGGCACGGAAACTGGCAATACCCTGTTCACGTTCCTCTGAATGAAGTGTACTGACAGAAGTCGGAGCAAAAGCTATCGTATGCCATAAAACAAAAGGCGATATGTTCATCAGATGGGACAGCAGCACGCATTCCAGTCCAAAGTGACAGAAAAATACAATTGTGTCACGATTGGAATGCGTTACCCTGTAAATACCATTTTCACGGACATATCCATAAGAGGAAAGTAAATGATCAAATTCCTGTATGACATGATCATAAACAGAAAGAAAATTTCCGGCCTGAACGATTTCACTGTTTCGCCAATTGACAGGATGAGAATATTCTGGGTGACTCCACAGATAGGAAGGGAGAATATCCCATGCTACATTTGCAGCCAGGCGTCCGTCACGAATCTCACGATCGGGATAAGCAGCCAGCAGGCTTTCATTTTTATCAAGATAGACACGAGCCGGGAATTCCTGCAGCCAGTCTTTTGTAACGGCAGTTCGATTCATAGCTTTTAATGTGCAGGAAGCAGTATCCTGTGCCCGGCCAAGTGGTGATACATAAAAATCTCTGACATTTAATTTGCAGATTCGCTGAGACAGAAGATGGGCTTCTTTCCAGCCGCGCTCTGTCAGGGTATCGTGTTCGTAGTCGGGATCTCCATGCCTGATGATTATTAAATCCATATGTATACTCCTCATATTTATTGATACCGGATTTGTATCTGATACATGATGAAACAGATACTTCCGTATATTTCAAGAGGATTATAACATGATGTATGCGGATTGTGGTATACTAACATCATATTTTTACTGGAAATGAGGAATCGGGATTGAAGGAATTATATTTGTATGACAGGCTGGAAGAGTATTGCAGTTCAGAGGTCTATCCGTTTCATATGCCGGGGCATAAAAGAAATATGACATTGCTTGGGGAAATGTATGGGGAAGAAAAAAAGAACAGAAACAAGGCAGAAATGCCTTATGGAATTGATATCACGGAAATTGATGGATTTGACAACCTTCATCATGCAGAAGGAATTTTAGAAGAAGTGCAGCAGCGGGCAGCCCGGCTTTATGGTGCGGCACAGAGTTTCTATCTGATTAATGGAAGTACCTGCGGGATTTTGGCATCTATATTTGCCTGTACTACACAGAGGGGAAAAATATTGATGGCAAGAAATTGCCATAAGGCGGTTTATCATGCAGCAGAATTAAGGGAACTGGAAACGATATATGTCTATCCAAAACAGATGGAAAAAGGCGTTGGTGGAAAAAGTAAAATCAGACAGACTGGTGATGCAGTAAGGATCAATGGTTCTGTTTTGCCGGAAGATATAGAAGCAGCACTGGAACGGGATTCAAAGATTCAGGCGATTGTGCTTACATCTCCAACGTATGATGGGGTGCTGTCAGATATACAGAGAATCAGTGAGATTGCGCATCATTATGGTGTTCCATTGATTGTGGATGAAGCACATGGTGCACATTTTGGATTTCATGAAGCGTTTCCCCAAAATGCATTAAAGAAAGGGGCAGATATCGTAATTCACAGTCTGCATAAGACGCTCCCTTCTATGACACAGACGGCTTTGCTTCATATCGGAGAGAAATCCACAAAATGGACTGAATATGTGAAAAAATATCTGGATATCTTTGAAACAAGCAGTCCATCTTATGTGTTTATGGCAGGAATGGATCAGTGTATGCGTTTGTTGGAGCAGAGGGGAACAGAGCTTTTTTCTACATACAGTCAGAGGCTGCATGATTTTAAAAATGAAGTGGTAAAGCTGCAGCATATTCATCTGCTTATGGAAGAAGAATCTGTCAGAGGGCAGGTATATGAAACAGATCCGGGAAAACTTGTAATATCTGTGGATGGCTGGACCGGTCATGAGCTGGCAGAGTTTTTACGCAGGAGTGAATATCTGGAAGTAGAGATGGAAGCTGCAGGGTATGTGATTGCACTGACCAGCATTGCAGACACAACGGAGGGATTTGAACGGCTGAAAAATGCACTTATCCACAT
The DNA here is from genome assembly GCA_934394985.1 of uncultured Marvinbryantia sp. GTDB lineage: Bacteria > Bacillota > Clostridia > Lachnospirales > Lachnospiraceae > Marvinbryantia. The sequence continues at coordinate 6,667 of CAKRRF010000059.1, read as the reverse complement.
TGAGGAACGTATCTCCACAAATGTTGTGGATGAGGAAAATAATTTACGAAAAACAAAAGAAATAGGTAACGCTGCGGCAGGCCAGCAGTATTTTGACAGGAACGGCAGAATGGAACAAGTGCTGACAATTGCCCAGGCGGCAGGTTGTGAGCATCGGACAGTGAATCTGGATGAGAGTGCAGGGGAGATCTGTGGTGAATATATTTATCTTTATCCACCTGGCATTCCGCTGGCAGTTCCCGGAGAGAGAATGACAGAAGAACTGATCTGTCAGATACGAAAAATGGAACAGATGGAACTGGAAATCCAGGGAATGAGGGATTATTCAGGGAAAAAAGTGGATGTTTGCAGAAAAATATGATATGATAGCATGGCTTAAAGCGAAATAAGAAAGAGAGGATAAGCGAAAAAGAGATGAACACCTTTCGGTATAGAATAAAAGTATTGTATCAATATAAGGATTTGGTACGGGAACTGGTGAGCCGTGATCTGAAGCTGAAATACAGAAGAAGTTTTCTGGGATATGTGTGGAGTGTGTTAAATCCCCTTCTGATCATGATGGTATTGACGGTGGTCTTTTCTACGATGTTCAATAAGAATATTGACAACTATCCGGTATATCTGTTGTCTGGTCGAATTCTGTATGATTTTCTGAAAATCAGTACCAACAGTGCCATGAGATCTATTACAGGTAATGCGGCATTGTTGAAAAAGACGTATGTACCAAAGTATATTTTTACACTGGCAAAGATTACCAGTTGTATGGTAGATACCGTGTTATCCATGGGGGCATTGGTTATTGTTATGCTGGTTACAGGAGCAAGATTTTCATGGACATTCCTGCTGTTTCCGGTAGTAGTATTACAGATTTATATTTTCTGTTGTGGGCTGGGATTTTTACTGGCAACTCTGAATGTATTTTTCCGTGATATTACATATATTTACAATGCAGTTACTACAGCATGGCTGTATCTGACTCCTATTATTTATCCGCTGGAGCGTCTGCCAAAGACTCTGCAGCTGTTGGTGAAGGGGCTGAATCCACTGTATTATTATGTGGCACAGTTTCGTGATCTGATCTATGGATGCCGTCTTCCGGGACCAAGAATATTCTTTGGTGGCTGGATCATTGCATTTCTTATGTTGATCATAGGAGTAACTGTATTCCAGAGAAAGAAAGATAAATTCATTTTATATATCTAACAGGCGGGAAGGTTCCGCAAAAGCAGGAGAAAATCATGAGTAAGTATGTAGTGGATGCGGATCACGTAACGATCCGGTTTAACTTATCCAGTGAGAAGATTAATAACTTAAAAGAATATGCGATTAAGCTGGTAAAGCACCAGCTGATGTTTCAGGAATTTCTGGCACTTGACGATGTTTCTCTGAAAGTGAAAAAAGGAGAAGCATGGGGACTGATCGGTACAAACGGCTCTGGAAAGTCCACCTTTCTGAAGGCGATAACAGGTATTTTAAAGCCGTATAAGGGCACGATCAAGGTAAAGGGCAGGATTGCACCACTGATTGAGCTGGGAGCCGGATTTGACGGAGATCTGACCGCCAGAGAGAATATCTATATGAACGGAACTCTGCTGGGACATTCCAGGGAGTTTATGGATGAACATTTTGATGAAATCGTAGAATTTGCCAATATTAAAAAGTTTCTGGATTCGCCGGTAAAGAATTTTTCTTCCGGTATGAAGGCCAGACTGGGATTTGCGGTGGCAACAGTAGATTGTCCGGATGTGTTGATTGTGGATGAGGCACTGGAAGTAGGAGATATGAATTTCCGAAAAAAATGTCGGGAACGTATGGCAGAGCTGCTGGAAGGCGGTACAACGCTTCTGTTTGTATCTCATAACATTAAGACCGTGCGGGAAGTATGTGACCATGCCATTTGGCTGGATAAGGGAATTACCAGAATGAGTGGTGAGGTAACGGAAGTCTGTGATGCATATCAGGAAGAACAGGATCGTCTGGATAAAGAACGCAGAGAGAAAAAGAGAGAGAAAAAGTTTAAGAAAAACGGAGAAATATATGACTATCTGGTGGTAGGATCCGGCCTCTACGGAACTGTTTTTGCCAGAGAAATGGAAAATGCAGGAAAGCGTTGTCTGGTACTGGAAAAACGAGAGCATGTAGGTGGAAATATTTATACCGAAGAAGTAGATGGCATACATGTACACAAGTATGGTGCACATATTTTTCATACCAGTAATGAAGAAGTCTGGAAGTATATTAATAAATATGCAAGCTTTAATCATTATATTAATTCACCGGTGGCAGTATATGAAGATGAACTGTACAATTTGCCGTTTAACATGAACACCTTCAGTAAGCTGTGGGGAGTTAAGACACCGGCTGAGGCAAAAGCAAAAATAGCAGAGCAGATTGCAGATCTGCAGATTAGTGATCCTCAGAATCTGGAGGAACAGGCATTGTCTCTGGTGGGACGTGATGTATATGAAAAGCTGATCAAGGGGTATACGGAGAAGCAGTGGGGAAGAGATTGCAGAGATCTTCCGGCTTTTATTATCAAACGTTTGCCGCTGCGGTTTACCTATGACAATAATTATTTTAATGATGTACATCAGGGAATTCCAAAAGGTGGATATACACAGATCATAGAGAAGCTGCTGGAAGATATTGATGTGATGACGGATACGGACTTTTTTGAATACAGGAAGGAGCATCACAACTATAAAAAAATCGTATTTACCGGTATGATTGATGAGTATTTTGAGTATCAGCTCGGACATCTGGAGTATCGTACGGTGCGATTTGAGACAGAACGGCTGGAAGAGGGAAGTTATCAGGGAAATGCAGTAGTAAATTACACTGCAAAAGAAGTGCCGTATACCAGAATTATTGAGCATAAGCATTTTGAACCGGAACTGGAGGCAGAAGAGCCAAAGGATTATACCATTATTTCCAGAGAATATTCAACTGAATGGAAGCCTGGCATTGAACCGTATTATCCGGTGAATGATGAAAAAAACAGTAAATTATATGAAGCATACCGGGAACTGGCTGAAAAAGAAGAAAACGTGATTTTCGGCGGAAGACTGGGACAATATAAGTACTATGATATGGATAAAGTGATCGATGCGGCTCTGGCAGCAGTCAGACAGGAGCTGGGGAAATAAGCAGGATCCTCATGGATATGTATGACATATCTGTGGGGATCTTTTAGTAAAGAGAATGTGAGAAGTGGAACGATGAAATTAGCAGGTTATTATTCTTCCGGGGAGTTTGCTAATAAAGCACATATTACCAAGAAGACCATTCGATATTATGATGAACATAATATTTTAAAGCCGTCTTTCGTGAATGAAAACGGAGCACGTTTTTATACGGACGAAGATTTTGCCAGGCTGCAGCAGATTTTATTTCTGAAATATCTGGGATTTTCGTTGGATGATATCAGAGAGATGACAATGCGAAACGGAGACAGGTCATTTTTGTCTGACTCATTGCATATGCAGCTTGGGCTGATGGAAGAACGGCTGGAACAGATGCAACTGATGCGGCAGGCATTACAGGAGGCATCCGAAGCGGTGGATCATGGAGATCATGTGGACTGGAGTCAGATGCTTCAGGTGGTAAATGTGAATGAAATGGAGCAGAAACTGAAGAATCAGTATCTGAATTCATCGAATATATCGGCTCGTATTAATCTGCATAAGGAATATGCAGTCAATAAAAAGGGATGGTTTCCATGGCTGTTTGAGCAATGTCGGATCCGGCAGGGAGATACGGTGTTGGAGCTGGGCTGTGGTGATGCATCTCTGTGGTTGGAAAATCGGAAGAAAATACCGCAGAATATCCGGATTGTTTTGTCCGATCTTTCGGATGGTATGATGCGTGATGTAAAAAGATCAATTGGAACAGCGGATAAAAGGTTTTGCTTTGATGTGATGGATGCGCATCAGATTCATATGCCGGATGAATCGGTGGATTTGCTATTGGCCAATCATGTATTATTTTATTGTGAGGATCTGCAGCAGGTATTTCGAGAAGTAAGGAGGGTATTGAAGCCGGACGGAATTTTTTTATGCAGTACTTACAGTGGCCAGCATATGAAAGAAATCAGTGAGCTGGTGAGAGAATTTGATGACAGGATTGTGCTGTCAGCGGATCGATTATATGAGCGGTTCGGAAAAGAGAACGGAAAACTGCTTTTGCAGCAGGAGTTTACGCAGATCCAATGGATTCAGTATGAGGATCATTTGAACGTCACAGATGCAGATGCATTGATTGCGTATGTGCTGTCCTGTCATGGTAATCAGAACAGGTATATTGTGGATCGCTACAGAGATTTTCGAGCATTTGTAAAGAAAAAAACAGAAAAAGGATTCTATATAACCAAAGACGCGGGGATGTTTGTCGTGAAGAAATAAACATTTTATATAAAAAAGAAAAAAGTGCTTGAAGGTGCCCCTGGGGCACCTTTTATAATACAGAAAGAACCAGTTAAGAGTTGTTTATGGTCTGACTTATGTAAGACCAGGATAGGAGCGCAAGAAAAATGAAGGGAATTATTTTAGCAGGAGGATCCGGAACACGTTTATATCCTCTGACCATGGTGACTTCTAAACAGTTGCTGCCAATTTATGATAAACCAATGATTTATTATCCGATGTCAGTTTTGATGAATGCAGGAATTCGTGATATCCTGATTATTTCTACCCCACAGGATACTCCTCGTTTTCAGGAGCTGCTGGGCGACGGACATCAGTTTGGTGTGAATCTGTCTTATGCGGTACAGCCAAGCCCGGATGGACTGGCACAGGCCTTTATCATTGGTGCAGATTTTATCGGTGATGATACAGCAGCCATGGTACTGGGAGACAATATTTTTGCAGGACATGGTTTGAAGAAGAGACTGACGACTGCAGTAGAAAATGCAGAAAACGGCAAGGGAGCTACGGTATTTGGATATTATGTAGATGATCCAGAGCGTTTTGGCATTGTAGAATTTGACCATAGCGGAAAAGCTATTTCTATTGAAGAGAAACCGGAACATCCAAAGAGTAATTACTGTGTAACCGGACTGTATTTTTATGATAATCGTGTCGTAGAGTATGCAAAGAATCTGAAGCCAAGTGCCAGAGGAGAGCTGGAAATCACAGATCTGAACCGTATCTATCTGGAGAATGGTGATCTGAATGTGGAGCTTCTGGGACAGGGATTTACCTGGCTGGATACCGGAACACATGAAAGTCTGGTAGATGCCACCAATTTTGTAAAGACAGTAGAGACTCATCAGCACCGCAAGATTGCATGTCTGGAAGAGATTGCTTATCTCAATGGATGGATCAGCAAGGAAGATGTGATGAAGACTTATGAAATTGTAAAGAAAAATCAGTACGGCCAGTATCTGAAAGACGTTATGGACGGAAAATACAGAGAGCAGTTATACTAAGATACCAGGCAGGTATGGATGAAATAAATTTAGGAGGAACCAATATCATGAATATTATTGTTACCGGCGGAGCCGGATTTATCGGAAGCAACTTTATTTTTCACATGTTAAAGAAATACCCGGATTACCGTATCGTGTGTCTGGACTGCCTGACTTATGCAGGTAACCTGTCCACACTGGCACCTGTGATGGACAATCCAAATTTCCGTTTTGTAAAGGAAAGCATCACAGACAGAGAGGCTGTTTATCAATTATTTGAAGAAGAACATCCGGACATCGTGGTAAACTTCGCAGCAGAGAGCCACGTAGACCGTTCTATTGAGAACCCGGAAGTATTCCTGGATACCAACATCAAAGGTACTGCAGTACTGATGGATGCCTGCAGAAAATATGGCATTACCCGTTATCATCAGGTATCTACGGATGAAGTATATGGTGATCTGCCTCTGGACCGCCCGGATCTGTTCTTTACCGAAGAGACTCCGATTCATACCAGCAGCCCGTACAGCTCATCCAAAGCTGGCGCTGACCTTCTGGTACTGGCATATCACAGAACCTATGGACTGCCTGTTACCATCAGTCGCTGCTCTAACAACTATGGACCATATCATTTCCCGGAAAAACTGATTCCGCTGATGATTGCCAATGCATTAAATGACAAGCCGCTTCCGGTATACGGAGAAGGCCTGAATGTACGTGACTGGCTGTATGTAGAGGACCATTGCAAGGCGATTGACCTGATTATCCATAAAGGACGTGTAGGAGAAGTCTATAACATCGGTGGTCACAATGAAATGAAGAACATTGATATCGTCAAACTGATCTGCAAGGAACTGGGCAAACCGGAAAGTCTGATTACTCATGTAACAGACCGTAAGGGACACGATATGCGTTATGCGATTGATCCAACCAAGATCCACAGTGAACTGGGCTGGCTGCCGGAAACCAAGTTTGCAGATGGTATTAAGAAGACCATTAAGTGGTATCTGGAAAACAGAGAATGGTGGGAAACCATTATTTCCGGTGAATATCAGAACTACTATGAAAAAATGTATGGAGACAGATAGAAATGGGACAGATTAAAGTAGAAAAAAATGTAGGCGGTATTCAGGGACTGTGCGTGATCGAACCGACCGTGCATGGAGATGCACGGGGATACTTTATGGAAACCTATAATGAAAACGATATGAAAGAAGCTGGCCTTGACATGGTATTTGTACAGGATAATCAGTCCTGCTCTAC
>CAKRRF010000058.1 GCA_934394985.1 uncultured Marvinbryantia sp. | reverse complement strand
CCACCGGCAGATCCCGTCAGACTGGGAACTGAAGTCTGTAACTGTGAGCCGTGAGCCATCCGGAAAATATTTTGCAAGTCTTTTGTTCTGCTGTGAGAGCCAAACAGTGGAAAAAAGTCCGGCAGAAAAATTCCTTGGGATCGATTTTGCCATGCGGGGAATGTGTGTATTTTCCACAGGGGAAAGAGCCGGGTATCCTATGTTTTACAGGAAAGCAGAGAAAAAACTTGTAAGGGAACAGAGGAAACTCTCCCACTGTGAAAAAGGAAGCAGGAATTATCAGAAACAGAAGAAGAGAGTAGCGCTGTGCCATGAAAAGATAAAGAACCAAAGAAAAGATTTCCAGCATAAACTCAGCAGGGGGCTTGCAGAAAGATATGATGCGGTATGTGTAGAAAATCTGAACCTGAAGGGCATGTCCGGAGGCCTGCATCTTGGAAAGGGCGTGCAGGATAATGGGTACGGGCAGTTCCTGTCCATGCTGGGATACAAATTGGAAGAGCGTGGAAAGAATCTTATAAAAGTAGACCGTTATTTTGCATCCAGCAAGATCTGCAGTGTATGCGGACATAAGAAAAAGGAACTGGCATTGTCGGATAGAGAGTATGTCTGTGAGTGTGGAAACCGGATGGACCGGGATGTGAATGCGGCAGTCAATATCCGGGAAGAAGGAAAAAGACTTTATAAAGAATGTGCCTGACGGCACAGAAAAAGATCCGTATCCGGATAAAAAATAAAACCGCGGGACACGCGGGGATAGCCTGTTTTAGCTTTGCCCTAAAGGGCAATTGAGCAGGAAGCCCCCACTTCAAAATCGTAAGATTTAAGTGGTGGGAGCATGTCACATTAAAACAATTATTTATCTTTGGAACAATGTGCTTTTTGTTGGGAACAGATGGGGAGAAGTAAGACAAATATTGCCTGTCTTTGATTTATGCCTTATAATAAGAAGCAAAGGAAAATCGAAATAAATGCGGAGGTGAAATCGGAATGGGAAATTATTTAAATCCAGATATAAATAATTTCATGGAAGTAGTAAATTCCAGCATATATGTAGATAAAACAGAGCTTTTAGAATATCTGAATTCGATTGCTCAGACAACACAAAAGTATATTTGCATTAGCCGTCCACGCCGTTTTGGAAAATCTATTACAGCTAACATGATCGCAGCCTATTACAATTGCGAGACTGATTCAAAAGAACTCTTTTCAAGATTCAAAATTGCATCATGTGAGAGTTTTGAAAAATATTTAAACAAATATGATACGATATTTCTCAATATGCAGGAGTTTTTAAGTCAGAGTGATACAGTAGAAGAAATGATTGCGCTGATCAGGAAGAGTGTGATCTGGGATCTGTTGGAAAAGTATCCGGATTTTCGATATTTTGATGAGACCAATCTGATGAGAACTATGCAGGATGTTTATAATAAAACAAAGAGGCAGTTTGTCGTAGTTATTGATGAATGGGATTGCATTTTCAGAGAATATAAAACAGACCGGGAAGCACAGGAAAAGTATCTGGATTTTTTAAGAGATTTACTGAAAGATAAAGGCTATCTTGCCCTTGTATATATGACTGGGATTCTTCCAATTAAGAAATATGGAACACATTCTGCATTGAATATGTTTGATGAATTTTCGATGATCGATCCGGGACCACTTGCGGAGTATGTAGGATTTACAGAGGAAGAAGTAAGGAATCTATGTAAAACATACAACATGGATATGCAGGAAGTGAAAAGTTGGTATGACGGATATTCTTTTGAAAAAGCTCCGTCTATTTACAGTCCACGTTCTGTGGTGAACTGCATGAGGTTTAGAAAAATAGGGAATTACTGGAACCAGACAGAGACATTTGAAGCTTTGCAAGTATACATTGACATGAATTTTGAAGGCTTAAAAGATGATATTCTAAGTATGATCGCAGGAGAAAGCGTTCCGGTAAATACAGGAAGCTTTGTAAATGATATGACAACATTTCGTACAGAAGATGATGTTCTTACTTTATTAATTCATCTGGGGTATCTTGCTTATGATTATGACAATAAAACTGTAAAAATACCCAACAGTGAAGTACGTACAGAATATGTGAACAGTGTTGCGGCATCTGACTGGGGAGAAGTTTCAAAGGCTTTGAAGAATTCTGCAGATACACTCAATGCAATCTGGCAGAGAAGACCTGCGCAGGTAGCGGAAGGAATCAGACAGGCACATTTCGAGACATCTCATATACAGTACAATGATGAGAATGCGTTAAGTTATACGATATCGCTCGCCTTGTATGCAGCAAGAAATTTCTACACGGTTCACAGAGAAATGGCTGGTGGAAAAGGATTTGCGGATCTTGTTTTTATCCCGCGAAGAAAATTTCAGGAAAAACCTGCGCTGGTAGTTGAACTAAAGTGGAATCAGAGTGCAGAGGGAGCAATTGCGCAGATCAGGAAAAAGGAGTATTGCGCCAGTCTGGAAGAATATAGAGGAAATCTTCTTCTTGTTGGTGTGAATTATGATAAGAAAACAAAGGAACATAATTGTGTGATAGAGGAATATAGTAAATAAGAACTATGCGGTTTCAGACTGTATGACAGATTTGAAGCGGAAGGAAATGTTTATGGCAGATCAGAAAATAGATAATCTTTTAAATCTGGCTATGGATGCGACACCAGAGGAACGCAGGAAATCCGAGAACCTGAATATAGGATATGATATGACTTCGAGGCAGTGGGACATTATTGTAAAATACAGTGGTCCGGAGAGTGGTCTGGCTGGCAACGGGATTCAGGTAGTGCCATTGCTTGGCGGCTATGCTGTTGTAACTTTGCCGGAATCGGAAATTGATGCTTATTCAGACCGTATACAGATAGAATTTATAGAAAAACCAAAACGACTCTATTTTGAACTATTTCAGGCAAAAGGAGCCAGCTGTATCCGAACAGTGCAGACTGGCAGAGACGGGCTGACAGGAAAAGGAATTCTGATAGGTATAGTCGATTCCGGAGTTGATTATTTTCACCCGGATTTCAGAAATGCAGATGGGAGCAGCAGGATTTTGCGGCTGTGGGACCAGAGTATCCCGGGAAAACCACCGCAGGGATATGTGACAGGAACAGAATATACGAAAGAAGAAATAGATGAGGCGCTTGCACTTGGAGAAAACCAGGGCAGGCGCCTTATTCCATCTGTGGATTACAGTGGACATGGGACCTCAGTGCTGGGAATCGCGGCAGGAAACGGGAGAGCTTCCGATGGAGTCAATCAGGGAGTAGCTTATGAGAGTGACCTGATAGTGGTAAAAATGGGGATTCCCAGAGAAAATTCTTTCCCAAGAACAACCGAACTGATACAGGGAATTGATTATTTGGTGCGTCAGTCATTGTTTCTGGGGCGGCCGATGGTTATCAATATCAGCTTTGGAAATAACTATGGGTCACATAAGGGAGATTCCCTTCTTGAAACATATATAGATATGGTTTCTTCCGCAGGACGTCTAGTTATCTGTACAGGTACAGGAAACAATGGCAATCAGCCTCTGCATGAGGGCGGAATCCTGAAACAGGGACAGACCAGACAGATAGAATTATCTGTGAGCAGCAGGGAACCGACGTTAAATGTACAGCTATGGAAATCCTATGAGGATGAGATGAGCATTTATATTGAAAATCCATCCGGAAACCGGATCGGCCCCTTAGATGAAAAGCTTGGTCCTCAGAGGTACAGACTGGGAAATACAGAGCTTCTAATCTATTATGGAAAACCTGGACCCTATCATCTGACACAGGAAATCTACATAGATTTCCTTCCTGTGGAAACTTATGTGGACAGTGGAGACTGGAAAATCATTCTCAGTGGAAAAAAGGTCAGGGGAGGAGAATATTACCTGTGGTTGCCAGGTGGAAATACCCTGAACAGAGGAACTGGGTTTTATGAACCAAGGGCATATGGGACTTTGACCATACCTGCTACCGCCCGGCGGATTATTGCAGTTGGAGCATATGATTCGTTGGTTGACTCCTATGCGGACTTTTCCGGAAGGGGCAGCAGAATGCTGCCATATCTGAAACCTGATCTGGTGGCACCTGGAGTAAACATAGTTGCTCCCGTGCCCGGCGGCGGTTACAAAACAGTAACAGGTACTTCCTTTGCAGCACCCTTTGTCAGCGGAGCCGCAGCATTGTTAATGCAATGGGGGATTGTAAATGGAAACGATTCCTACCTCTATGGGGAAAAAGTAAAAGCCTATCTCCGAAAAGGCGCCAGACCATTGCCGGGATACGAGGAGTATCCCAATGAAGATGTGGGGTGGGGAACGCTATGCGTTTTCGAAAGTCTATTGTAAAATCTAAACGATGCTTAAACGAAAGTAAACTTGTGCTTGTGCTAGTCTAGGTATTTGTTATAATTAAATAGATGAACTCTAGGTGTAAGGAGAAGACCAATGATTGCCGATGAAATGAAAGTCGATAAAATACAAACAGGGAGAAAAATAAGAAATTTAATGGAGAAAAATGGAGATTCAGTTCATGTTCTATCACAACGGACAGGACTATCAAAGAGTGCAATTAGAAATTATATAAACGGAAACAACCCACCAAGTTTACAGAATTTAGGTGTTATAGCGAATATTTATAATGTAAGTATTGCGGATATTGTTGTTTATAGAAGGGAAAAGTAAGAAAATGGGATCACAGCAAAAGATAATAAAAGAAAAAATTATTGAATATCTAAAAACTGAATCGGGTAAGGAAAGGACTACTGAAGAAATTAGAAATTATTTAGAGGAGAAAGAGGTTTATATAGATAAAGGAACAAGTGCGATTAGAAATGCTTTATTTAATTTAAAACAAGAGAATCATTCTGTTGTTAATGTGGAAAGAGGAGTTTATGCGTGGAGAGAAGAGAATGAAAAAAAAATAGCTGATTCACATAAAAAGTACGATTTTTCCGACTTTATTGCTATTGCAAGTTCTAAAAAACGGGAAGATAAACCTATGGTAAGTATTTTTCAAGATGGTACATTTGCGTTGAATACAAGTTTGCAAAAACATCTGTCAAAAAGAAATGTGGAAATAAAGTTAAAAAAGGATTGCTCTCAGTTGGTGATTATTAAAAATGGGGATGAGAGCATAGACTTAGGAAAAAATGGGAGAATAAAAAATTATGATATTTTAAAAAAATTGGAAGAACATAATAAGAAATTTCCTGTGTATTATGTAGGTGTTTGGGACGAACAAGAAGAGATTTGGATTGGAAATTTTTTGGCTAATAATCCTAATAAGAAAAAAAATAATAAGAATAAAAAATAATATCAAAGAAATAAAAAGTTATTGCAGAAAGGGGAGGGGTTATGGCAATACGATCAGTAGAATATCTGCAAAGTCTTGTTCGGGAGCTTGCAAAATTGCCGGATGAGACTGAGTGGGTAGAATTTAAATGTAATAATAAGCAGCCACAGATGATTGGTGAATATATTTCTGCTTTAAGCAATTCAGCAGCATTGTGTGAACGACCGAAAGCTTATTTAGTTTGGGGCGTGGATGATGCAACACACAAAATTGTAGGCACTGAATTTCAGTATCGTAAAATGAAAAAGGGGAATGAAGAGTTGGAAGCATGGCTTTCTAGGATGCTTTCACCAAGGATTAATTTTCGATTTTTTGAAGTTTCGATGGATGAAGGCAACGTTGTGTTGATGGAGATTCCCTGTGCAGAAAAACAACCGGTGCAGTTTGCTGGCGGGGAATATATAAGAATTGGAACGAATAAAAAGAACTTAAAAGAGTATCCGGATAAAGAAAGAGAATTGTGGAGAACATTTGATTCCACACCATATGAATTGCGAATTGCAATGGGAAATCTGGATGAGGATGAAATGGTGTCATTATTGGATTATTCCAAGTATTATGACAAACTTGAAATGCCAATTCCGAGAAATCGAGATAAGGTATTAGAAGACTTGCAACATGAAAAATTTATTAAGAAAAATGATGCCGGTACATGGGATATCACGAATATGGGGGCTTTGATGATTGCAAAAGATTTGAAGAAATTTGAATCTTTGCATAGAAGAACAGTCAGAGTGATATGGTATAAAGAAAACTCTAGGCTGGATGCTATAAGAGAGAAAGAATTTTGTGCAGGCTATGCATTTTCGCATGAAGAAATCGTACAGTATGTTATGACAATTATTCCACAGGAAGAAGTTATTGTGGAAGCTACCAGAAAATCTGTTGTCAGTTTCCCCGAAATTGCTATCCGTGAGTTGCTGGCAAATGCCATGATACATCAGGATCTTCAGCAAAGGGGTACGAATCCAATGGTGGAGGTGTTTAAAAATCGAATCGAATTTTCAAATGCCGGAGCACCATTGGTGGCGATTGAAAGAATTGTAGACTCGGTGCCAGTATCCAGAAATGAGAATATTGCTGGTTTTATGCACAAATGTGGTATTTGTGAGGAACGTGGAAGTGGTTATGATAAGATTGTTGAAGCAACCGGTAAAAATGAGTTGATTGCTCCGAGAATTGAAAATCAGAACAACCAATTTACCAAAGCAATATTGTTTGCAAAAGTACCATTTGAATTAACCACGAAAGAAGATCGGATGCGGACTTGTTATATGCAGGCATGTCTGGCATATGTTAATTTTGAAGGAATTTCTAATTCGGATATTCGAAAAATATTTGGTTTGGGAGAAAAAGAGAAGGCTAAGGCATCGAGACTTCTTACCAGTGCTGTTGAAGGTGGATATATTAAAGTAATGGACCCGGATACAGCACCAAGATATAAAAAGTATATTCCATATTGGGCATAATTTAAGTTTCGCTAAGTTTCACTTATATAAACAAGAGAGAGAACTTTAATAGAAAAATATGCAAAAAAGACACTGAAAACAATGGATTATCGTTTTTTCAGTGCCTTTTCCTTAAGTAAAAAGAAAAAAAATAATAAATTTAAGTTTCACTAAGTTCTATTCGTTTGATTTCCGCCACTGCTTTGACGGTACTCGTTTTCTACAATCATCGCAGGTCTGAGGCCAGTTGATTTTCCATTCAAAATATTCATCTCTGGTAATCTTGCTAGATTTCAGTTCTTCTTTTCTAAAAGTCCATTCTTTCAGAAAATCATTGAGAATCCCATAATTAAACCATATGCCAACAGGTGGATGAGTAGGCTGGGTATCGGAGTCATGATAGCGGATAGCGGTATCGTCACTGGAATTTGATTTTTCACCGGGATAAGTTTCTAGTTGAAAGAGATTGATCATGTCAGGATTAAATCATCAATCCAGAACAGGATTTCCATTAGTTCAGAAGCATTTAGTGTTGTTGGCTCATATAGTGTCAGTGGGTTTGCATCCAGAATCTTAGCCATTTCAGTAACTAAATCTTTACGGGGAACCCGGTAGTTGGTTTCGTATTGGGCAAGGCGGTTAGCCCCTTTATCGCCCCAGCCGAGAGCTGCACCGAGTTATGCCTGTGTCATATTCCGGAATGTCCGGATTTTTTATTTTATCACCAATCGTCATATCAGATTTCCTGCTTTCTATTTGATAATACTATTCTACTATCAAATTCCCAGAATGTAAACAGAAAGATTCGCATTTAAGCGAATAAACAAGACAGAGATGAAAAAAATCAAATTTTATTAAAAAAAATATGACCTTATCGCCTTTGCCACATGTGATTAGTAGAAAAAGGTTTTGAATAGGAATTCAAGAGATTTTACGCACCTTGAAAATTAAATGAGCTGTATAGGTACCTTTAGAGGATTAAAGGATAACACAGAGTCAGAGAGTAGTAAGTGGAAATCGAAGATACTCCGGCAACGGCTGGTATGCTCGAGAAGGAGCTGGCAGTATTTAGAAAAATTCTGATAGAGGTCAACTGTAACGTTGACGCCACCTGTACGAATGGAAGCCAACACGCCGAACAGAATATTCAATATCGTAGGAAGATAAAAGAAACATTAGGGAAAACGATAAGAAAGGCAAGGTTGGGAGATTTTTCAGAAAATTGTTGAAACAGCAGAATACAAAATAGGTATTAGTGTACTTATGGAATCTCAAGATTATCAATATCCAATAGATGCATGGTTGCAGGACTTGGAAATGGAATTGAGTAATGCAGGTGAGCATAAAAAGCGTGTGGAATTTTGCGGAAGAATTCTGGAAATGTTGGAATGGAGTTTTGATGATGCAAGCAACTTTAAATCTGCAATTGGAGAAGAGTTATATGCGGAAGGAAAAGTTGAACAGGGGAGAAAGCGGAACTCTATAATGACCTATATGATGATTTTGCACAGCCGATTCAGCAGCCAATTGTAAAAGAGAAGAAAGTGTATCCAAATGATCCTTGTCCATGTGGCAGTGGAAAAAAATATAAGAAATGCTGTGGAAGAAAAAAGTAAGGGAGAACTGCCTTAAATGAAAGAAGAAGATATAAAAAAACTATCAAAAAAAGAATTGCAGAATATTGTCCTTAAAATGCAAAACATGATGTCAGATAAACAGAAAAAAGAATTTCAAAAGATAGTTGAAGCATCCGGAATTCAGTCTGGAAACGAGAAAGCACAGATAGTGCAGGTGAGAATGTCTGATGAGCTTGTAAATGAAAAAATAGCACAAATACAGAAGTGGAAGGAACTGATTGATGAAGGGGAGCTTTACCTTGATGCAGAAGGTTATGAAGATTATTCCCGCGGATACTGGGATTCAGAATGGATTACGGAGTATTACGATAATCAAGGGATTGGCGATAAGATTCAATATATGATTCGTTTTGCAGAGGATTGTATAGATGACAGACGGTATCAGGTGGCAAATGAGATATACGAATGGTTATGGGAAATGGAAGTTTCGACCGCAAGTGAATATGAAGAGGAGGATTCTGTAGATCTGGAAATACTGGAAGAAAATAATCTGATACATACAGACATGAAGCATTTGGCACTGCTGACATTGTATGCGGACTATCAGGTATTGCCAGCAAATGAGCGTGCTAAAGATATGTATCTTTATTTTGCTTGCAGTACATTTGCAAAATTGCATATGGAAGAAATGTTCCATGTCGGAAGAGAAGAACTGAAGGATACAGAACGGTTTTGGGAAGATTGGATTGATCTTCTGAAAGAGAAAAATGGAGATACAGAAGCTAGACTTTTGAAAGAAGCTATTTTGTATTACGAAGGAATAGAGGGTTTGTATGAAATGGCAGAAAAAAATGCGTCTGTACATCCGTCTCTGTATTTATCCGTAATGGAACAGTATGAGAAAGGACATTTATATGAGAAAATAGAAAAAGTTGGTGAAAATGCACTGAGTAAAATTGATGTTAATCTGACAATCCGAAGTAAAATTGCTTTAAAAGCAGCGTTTGCTTCATCCTGTTTAAACCATGAGGAAAAGATGATGCAGTTTTGCTGGCAGAGTTTTATTTCAGATTCTACAGTAAAAAATTATTTACGACTATTTGGAACTGAAAAAATGGCAAAACTATATGGCATGCGCGGAAGAGAAGTTCTGGAAAAAAAGCAGAAAGGTAATCAGGAGTTCAGCTATAAAAATTCAGAACTAAACAGAAATATAATGAGTGATTATGAATACTGTCAATTGGTTTTTTATACTGGAGATTTCGGCACTGTAAAAAATATTTCTAAAAACCCGAAAGGATCTTTGGGATGGAGTAGTTCGTTTATAGATTATGGAATCAGATTGTTTTTACTTTATTTATACAATCATCCACTCCCTTCAACAGCAGCAAAAAGTATCACATCCTATATAGGATTTCATGATGAAAAAGAGAGAAAGAATCTGCTGAAGTTCGAAACAGACATTCAAAGTGAGTGTCAGGAACATAAAGTGACTGAATTTTGGAATTATTTTCAACGGTGGAAAACGTATTTTCCAATAGAAAAAACAGAATATGAAAAATATCTGATATGGGCGGAAAACATTGTATATAAAAGAGCAGATGCAATTGTATCCGGACAGCACAGAAGCCGCTATGGCGAGGTTGCAGGACTTTTGGCAACCGTAGGAGAAATAAAAGAAAATATGGGAATGCTGGGGGCTAAAAGATATATTTATGAGCAATACAGGAAAAAATTTCCAAGACATTCTTCTTTTCAAGGAGAAATGAGAACGTATTTTAATATACAAAAATGAAGTAATCATTTTGTGACAATGACGTAACATCCTCCCCATCTACTTTGTGACAATTATATAACGTCCTCTATACAGAAATATGCGGTTTTAAGCCATTTTCGTGGCAAAAAAACCGCATATTTTTTGTAGCGATGACTTGACATCCTCAGGGCGATTATGTCTTACAGAAAGTATTCCATTATAGTTGAAAAATAAGCCTTTTCGTGAAAAACAGTATGTCTGTTATTATCCGGAAAATTTATCACTGTAATGAATATGCATATCTTCCCAGTCCATGAACAATACATAGAACACCCTTCCGTATTGCTGGCTTTCTACGATTCTTCCGTGATCGAGGACAGAAAGATAGGAGCCATTAGCTTTTCGAAGGTGAAAGTGAATATAGTCATTTTCATTACCACTATCAATCTGTTCCCAGATGCTGGATTCTATCTGTTTCTGTTCATCTTTCAGAATCAGGTTGCGGAAGCGCTTATTGGTGAGTCTGAAGAGCTCGTCCATATCTTTATATCCGGTCATATGAAGGAATTCATGGTTTGCATAAAAGAGTTCGTCATCGTCTTTGTCCGCTCTGTATATGATAAATGCACCCGGAAGGTGTTCAGAGATATCTTTAAATGCGAATCCCAGTTGTTTACGGATTCCGGACTGAAGACCTTCCCTGTAGGCCATACACCCGTTTTTTCCGTGAAGTTTTATTTCATAAAGGGCTGCATCTGCACAGCGTATAAGCTGTGAACGACTGGATGCAAATGTGGGATATTCCGCATATCCCAGAGAAATGTTAAATGACTGTTCTTTTCCCTTGTATGAGAATGTCTTTGGAAGTCCGGTAAATTGCTGCAGCAGTTCTTTTGCATCTTCGCAGGTATAATTTTGTAAAAGAATACAGAACTCATCCCCACCGTTTCTTCCCAGTAATGCATCAGATGGGAAAAATGTTTTCATGCTGTCTGCCAGACTTTTTAATGCTTTGTCTCCATAGGCGTGTCCATAAATATCATTAATAAACTTAAAATCATCAATATCAAGGAGTGCAGCCACAAAATGTGCTTTCGGGTTTTTATCCATCATCTTTTCTGCTGATTCGTCAAATCCATATCGGTTGTAAATACCTGTAAGAGAATCTGTGCGTGCCAGTATCTGAAATTTATTTTTGTTTTCTTTTGATACCAGCCATACCCTGGTAAGTCCTGACAGAAGTAAGGTGAT
>CAKRRF010000057.1 GCA_934394985.1 uncultured Marvinbryantia sp. | reverse complement strand
ACATTTCAGAAATCTTATGCTTTCAAGAAACAGTAAAACCAGAGAATAAGAGAAGTGTAGCAGAAGCCGGATACAGACCATCCAGACAGCCGTACTTCTCAGGAGCAGAAGGAGGCGCCTATGGAAAAAAACAGGAAAGAAACCGCACCGGGGAGAGGAATAAACCTGGAAAAAGAGATAACGCAGGAGAAAGTATTGCAGGATCAGAAGGTATCGCAGAAGCAGGATGCAGCGCACGAGAAAGAATTTCTGGCATCAGTTGCAGCTGGTGACACGGTGCCATATGGTCTTGCAAATGACTATATGTTTCACGCAGTACTGCAGAGCAGCGCAGAGGCATTGCAGGGACTGCTTAGCGCATTACTGGATATTCCGGAATCCGAGATACTGTCCTGCGAAGTGATCAATCCTATCATCCTTGGAGATGCCATCACAGAAAAGACATGCATCCTGGATATCCGGGTATTATTAAATGGGGATCGCCAGATCAATATTGAGATGCAGATGGGAGACATCAGTAACTGGACAGATCGATCCGTATTTTATCTCTGTAAGATGTTTACCGATCTGAAGCAGGGAGAAGACTATACGAATATAAAGCCATCGGTCCATATCGGAATCTTAAATAAAACACCACTTCCGGCAGATGCAGCATTTTATAATGAATATGCGCTGCTGAATCGAAAGAGCGGCTATGAATTTACTGGTAAATTCATTCTGCGCGTGCTAGATTTATCTTATCTTGATAAAGTAAGCGAAGAAGAAACACACACATCATTATATTACTGGGCCAGCGTCTTTAAAGCCCAAACATGGAAGGAGTTGATGAAATTGGCTGAGCAGTCTGAATCGATAAAAAAAGCAGTTTTAAAACTTCACGAATTAACCCAAAAAGAAACAGTACGTCTGCAGTGTGAGGCACGTGAACGTTACCGGATGGATCTGCAAAGCACCATAAAAACAACTCTGGCAGAAGGAATTGCACAGGGACGTGAAGAAGGAATTGTGCAGGGACGCGAAGAAGAACGGAAAAATACCGAATACGAAAAAAGGAGAGCAGATGAAGCGGAAAAACGAGAAAAGAAATTAAGAGAATTATTGAAATTAAAGGGGATAGACTTGGAAGAGTAATTTTTCGGGACTGTGATTTTCGGACACACTGTGTTAGAATAAATTCAGCATGACAGAAAAGACGGGAGTGGGAAAATGATTACTTTATTGATAACGATGATGGCAGGGATTACATCTCTGATGGTTGGGTTGCTTTGTGGTGCATTTGCACTTATCTGGTATATCTGGCAGTCGATCGAGTTATACTGGCTGTTCAGTATGTGCAATTATGGCAATGCCTGGATGGCGTGGATTCCGATTTTGCGTTATTATGCGTTGGCAGAGGTGACCGGTGATATCACTGGAACGACAAGGCTTTATCTGATTGGACAGGATATTGCGACGGATCTGTTCCGATTTTGGCCGATACTGGCTTTGGTATTTTCCAGAATCAGCAGCGTGGGCGGACTTTTGGAAACAATATTGACGATTCTTTGTCTTGGAAGCAGCTTTACTACAATATACAGTAAGTTTGAGAACCGCAGCCCCGATGATGTAAAGGTGCTGGGATATCTGTCTGGCTGGATTCCATTGATCGGTATCATAAAACTGACACAGTACAGGCATCGACAGATGTTTTAGTCAAGCGGATATTCGCAATCTGCTTTGCTGCTTGCTTGATCCGGTTAAAAAAGTGAAGCCGTCTTGCGACGGCTTCTGGAGAGTGTATTTTCTATTATGTGTGAGATGATTGCAATGTCTCAACTAGTTATGATATTAACATAGAAAATGGATTTTGAGAAATATTTGATTTGAATGGTATATCATACCTTTTAGGTATGATAAAGTGGGGATATGAACAGGCAAAAAGAAAAAACAGTGAACCTGACGGAAGGTTCTGTGGCAGGAGGATTGTGGGCGTTTTTTATCTGTTCCTGACTTTCTCTCATGCAGCAACAGGTATTCTGCGAGGCCTGGAGAAATCCGTAATTCCCATGCTGGGAATATTTGGTTTGCCGCGGTATTACTGCGAACGAAGTGGAAAACAGAATAAAAAAAGCGCGGACCGAATTTACAGCCCACGATTTTTTTTCAGGATTCTATTTTTGGCAATAGAGTACCCGGCTTCAAATACCAGAATACCGCCGAAGATATCTACAAAGACATGTTGCTTTACCAGCAGAGTAGAAGCAAAGACGCACAGAGACATCACAATGGTGGCCGGAAGGTACCAGCGTGGTGTCTTTTTCATGCGGAACGCTGCATGAATGCAGCACCAGCTTTCCAGACAATGAATAGATGGAAAAAGATTCACCGGGGCATCCATCTGATAAATCAGGCGGACCAACTGTTCACAAATACCGTTTCCAGTGACATCAGGTCGTATCAATGTGGTAGGAAACAGCAGGAAAAAAGCCAGACAGAACAGCTTGGAGATCACATCTCCGTAGATAAACTGATAACAGAACGTCTTTCCTTCCCGGGCAATCAGCAGATAATTGACAATCCACTGTATATAGGCCAGAAGATAGAAAAGGATGAATGGAGCAAAAAATGGAATCCGGTCATCCACAGGCAGAGCCAATGAATGAAAAGTAAGGTGATCGCGCAACTGTGCAACACCAAAATAAATAATAAAATTGGCAGCAAGTGCCAGGATCAAAGGCAGAATAGCATAGTCAGGAAACAGTTTTTGCATCCATTTTTTCATAAGCAAGTACCTCTCCGAGTTTTACAGGTGTTTCAGTGCCATTTGCTGCATTTGCAAGAAGATCTTCACGCAGGGTGATACGATTCTTTTCCACCAGAACGATCACTGTAGATCCGCCATATTGAAAAAATCCTTTTTCTTCCCCACGGGTGACCTGGCAGGCAGAATGATGATTTACGATTCGACCTACCAGCATGGCACCGACCTCCATTTGCAGAAGTGTGCCCAAACGGGGTGTCTGGATCAGAGTATACTCCCGGCTGTTCTCAACAAAAACGGGCAGAGCGCGAAGTGCAATGGGACGTACGGTGTGCAGTACGCCGGAAATATGGCGGTTACAGCTTTTTCTTCCGGAATCAACGTAGCTGTATCGATGATAATGGTTGACACACAGGCGAAATACCAGACAGTAACCGTCTTCATAACGGGCAGCCAGGCGGGAATCCTGAAGCAGATCTGCCAGATGGTAGCTGCTCTGTTTGATAGGAAGAACGGTGGTCTCGTCGATTTTCCAGACAGAGAGCAGACCGTCACACGGTGCAGTCAGATGAGATGGATCCATATCCACCGGTCGCAGCTCCGGCCGGATTTTTCGCGAGAAAAAGTCATTAAAGCTGTGGATCTCGTTCAGCTGATAATCTGACAGAACGATTTGATTTTTTTTCGCAAAAGGTGCGATCAGAAAGGCAGACAGCGGACTGTCCAGAAACTGACCGCATGCTCTGGATACCCACGGACGGGTCAGACCTTTTAATAGCAGTCTGCCTGGCGCAGTGTGATAGAGAAATTCCAGAGAAGTCATTATCGGCCGCCTCCTATTTTTGTAAATATTAATATGATGGTCAGAACGATAAATTCTAATGCACCAGCACCAATCATGATGCCAATTTCGCGATTCTGCGGTTTTTTAATATGTATTTTAGAAAGAAATAAGAATCCCATTATGATCAGGACTCCAAAATACAGTAAAGTCAGATCTGCGCTGATAAAGACATGAAGCAGTAATACTGCTGGGAAAATCAGAGCAGCACTGGTAACCGGGAGTCCCAGATAGATCTTTTCGCCGTTGGCATCCCGGTTCTGATCCTCTTCTTCCATCACGTTAAAGTAAGCAAGACGAATCATGGCAGCCAGAACATAGAGTGCAGCGATGGCAGTCAGCACGACCTGAAGAAATACCGGCTTTTCCTGGAGGCGGATAAAATGAATATTTGGCAGTGTGGTATATTCCAGACTGCAGCGCAGCATGGCAATGCCGATGCAGGCAGGCAATACCCCAAAGGCTACCAGATCAGACAGAGAGTCAATCTGAATACCAAACCGTTTGGCCTGTTCGGTACGGTCTTTTTTGCTGCGGGCGACTTTTCCGTCAAAGGTGTCACAAAGACCGGAAAAGAGCAGAAAGAACATGCCGAGATAAGGATGACCGATGCCCTTCAGGCAAACCAGCACACCGGAGATCCCGGACAGCAGTGATAAATAAGTTAAAATTACGGTGTAGTCATAAAATCCAATCATAATGTTTCCTTTTTCCCCCATTTGTGTTTTTTTAATAATAAATATCCAATACCGGTAGTGATCATGCTCAGAATCATACAGGCGTAAAAAGAAATGCCGCGGCCCAGAATCTCCAGCTGATAGGAAGCAGCTTTGTCCATCAGTGCCTGATATCCGTTCAGCATCAGATAATCAGCAACGCCCATGGCACCTGGGACCGGCATACTGTTGGAACCAAGCACTACATAGATCTGTGTGGCAAAAAGCTCTGGAAGAACGGATAAATGACCGCCCATAGCCAGAAACAGAAAGACCGTGACACCAAGCTGTGACAGCCGCTGCAGAAGATTCAGCAGATAGGTCTGCAGGAGCATATGCTTCTTATCAAAAAGCAGATTCACACACTGGTCATATTCTTCCAGCGCATGATCCAGTTTCTGTCGGATTTTTCTGGCAGCATGACGGCAGTGCAGCCGTTCCAGCAGGCTGGCTGTGCCAAGTGCAAGTTTTTTCAACATCTGTTGTCTTCGCATAAGAAGATAAAACAGAACAGCCAGTCCGGTCAGAGTCAGAATACCAATCAGGATAAATGCTCTGCCCACAGGACTGAAACGCAGAAAAATCTTCGGGAACAGCAAAATAGCAGCCAGACCAATGGTAATAATGGCCATGGTGTACATGATCAGGTTCAGAAGCAGAGTGGCCATGACCGCAGTAGCTGGTATCCCGTCCCGGATCATAAAAAAAGCGCTGGCCGGTTGTCCACCGGATGCAGATGGGGTAATAGCAGAAAAATAAATGTCTGCTGCTGAATATAAAAAGCCCCTCCTGTGCGTTGCAGGATAACCCAAACTGCGGACAATTACGGTCAGTGCCGTTCCTTCAAAAAAAATAAAACCAAACATGCTGAAAATGGAGAGCAGAACTCCCGGAACAGATAAAGTCCGGATATCTGCCATCAGTTCACCGGGTGATACACCGCCGCCTTTTAATACAGCGGTAATGGTGAGAACCGCCAGCAGAAGTGCAGCCAGAAAACAGATGATTTTGTTTCGAGAAGATGAAGTATCCTGAATATTCAATGGCAATGCACTCCTTATTTGATATAATGGTTATAGTCTAACATATGCGGACGCGAAATACCAGTGGAAACGGGCAATCCTAACGGAAACCTAATTTATTTTTCATCAGATCTTCATATGTGGGAACTTTTTTACAATCAGTGGTGGAAGATTATTGAAAAAAATGGTATGATAGAAAAGATCTAGAAATTTTCTATCAGAAAGGATGGGGATCATGAAAAGATCAGAAATTAATCAGGCATTAAAGAAAATGGAGGACATGGTAGACAGATTGAATTATTATCTTCCTCCATTTTGTCATTTCACTCCGGAAGAGTGGGAAACAAAAGGACATGAATATGATGAGATTCGAGACAATATGCTCGGATGGGATATTACCGATTTTGGACAGGGAGATTTTCAGAAGACAGGATTTTCTCTGGTGACGATCCGAAACGGCAATCAGAAAATGCAGGATGTATATAAGAAGCCATATGCAGAAAAGCTTCTGTATCTGGATGAAGGACAGTACGCCATGAATCATTTTCACTGGTACAAGATGGAAGATATCATCAACAGAGGCGGTGGAAATATCCTGATTCGTGTGTATAATTCCCTTCCGGATGAATCTGTTGATAAGACCGGGGATGTGACCGTACATACAGACGGGCTGACCCGCGTGGTTCCGGCCGGCACACAGATTCGCCTGACACCGGGGGAAAGTCTGACCATTACACAGGGTATGTATCATGATTTTGAAGTGGAGCCGGGAACCGGTGCCGTACTAATCGGTGAGGTTAGTCAGTGTAATGATGATACAACCGACAACCGTTTCAATCCTCCGGCAGGAAGATTCCCGCAGATCGAGGAAGATGAAGCACCATACAGACTGCTCTGTAATGAATATCCGCCTGCAAAAGACTGATTTGGAACAGGCTGATAAAGAGAAGGAGACAGAGATATGTTAGTGACATTAAAAGAAATACTGAAAATTGCAGAAGAAAAGCAGATCGCAGTGGGAGCATTCAATGCACCGAACCTGGAGTCACTTCAGGCTGTTATGAGTGCAGCTGAGGAAGTACAGCTTCCTGTGATTATTCAGTTTGCACCGGTACATGAGGCTTTTAATTTGCTGGCAGATATGGGACCTTTGATGATGAGTTATGCAAAGCGTGTATCTGTGCCGGTATGTGTACACCTGGATCATGGAGATTCAGCAGAACGTGTACAGCAGGCTCTGGACATGGGATTTACCGGTGTCATGATCGATGGTTCCACACTTCCGTATGCGGAGAATGTAGCGCTGAGTAAAAAAATAGTAGAGATGGCGCATGCAGTAGGAGCTTCTGTGGAAGCGGAACTTGGTTCTATGGGAAGAACGGAGACGGGGAACGGAGAAGGCACAGGTGCCGATGACGAGACAAAGATTTATACCGATCCGGTTCTGGCAAAGGATTTTGTCGCACAGACCGGTATTGATGCACTGGCATGCTCTTTTGGAACAACACATGGCATTTACCTGACTGAGCCAAAGCTGGATTTTGATGTAGTGAAGAATGTACGTGCACAGACCGGTGGTATCCCGGTGGTTATGCACGGGGGATCTGGTGTCAGCCATGATGATTACCATATGGCGGTTAAATCCGGTGTACGTAAAATCAATTATTTTACCTATATGGATGTAGCCGGAGGGAAGACGGTAGCAGAGGCAGTGAAGGCCACTGCGGAAGGAAAGCCTTATTTCTTCACAGAGATGGCAACAAAGGCCAGAGAAGAAATGAAAAAGAACGTAATGGCTGCAATGAGAATGTTTGCATTGCAGGAATAATCGGAAACGAATACGTGAAAAAAAGAAAATATATAAACAGAAAGGAGCAGCAGGGGAATGGCTAGAGAAAAAATATTATTTGTGACTTCAGAAGCAGTGCCGTTTATTAAGACCGGAGGTCTTGCCGATGTTGCGGGCACACTGCCAAAATACTTTGATAGAGAGAAATACGATGTACGTGTAATTTTACCGAAGTATGCATGTATGAAGGGTGAATGGAAGGAAAGACTTCAGTACAGAACGCATTTTGAAATGCAGCTGGCATGGAGAAATATGTATGTGGGAATACTGGAAACGGAGATTGATGGAATACCGTTCTATTTTATCGACAATGAATATTATTTCAGTGGTGGATGGCCATATGAAGACATTCGTTGGGATATTGAAAAATTTGCATTTTTCTCAAGAGCTGTTCTGAGTGCGCTCCCATCCATCGATTTCAGACCGGACATTATTCACTGCCATGACTGGCAGGCAGCACTGGTACCGGTATATCTGAATGATGCGTTCCAGTCGAATCCGTTTTATCAGAATATTAAGACTATTATGACCATTCATAATCTGAGATTCCAGGGCATATATGATAAGAATATCATCCGTGATATCATTGGTATTTCAGACAGCTATTTCACACCGGATAAGCTGGAAGCTTACGGTGATGTGAATCTGCTGAAGGGTGGTATTGTCTATGCAGACCGTGTGACTACCGTCAGTGAGACTTACGCGGAAGAGATTAAGACAGAATTTTACGGAGAGAAGCTGGATAAGCTGCTGCAGGCACGTTCTAATGTGCTTACCGGTATTGTAAATGGTATTGATTATGATATCTTTAATCCAGAGACGGATATTCATCTTCCATATAAGTTTAATACAACAAATGTACTGACAGAAAAGGCAAAGAATAAAGTAGCACTTCAGAGACAGCTTGGTCTGAAAGAAGATCCGAATGTGATGATGATCGGTATAGTATCCAGACTGACAGATCAGAAAGGCTTTGACCTGATTGAATGTGTTCTGGATGAAATCTGCCAGGATGAAGTACAGATTGTAGTACTGGGTACCGGAGAAGAACGTTATGAGAATATGTTCCGTTACTATGCTTGGAAGTATGCCGGAAAGGTATCTGCAAATATCTATTATTCCGATGAACTGTCTCATAAGATCTATGGTTCCTGTGATGCATTTCTGATGCCGTCTCTGTTTGAACCGTGTGGACTGAGCCAGATCATGAGTCTGAGATACGGAACCGTACCGATTGTACGTGAGACAGGTGGATTAAAGGATACGGTAGTTCCATTTAATGAATTCGAAAACAGCGGAACAGGATTCAGTTTCCGCAATTACAATGCGCATGAGATGATGGCCACCGTACGTTATGCGGAGAGAATTTTCTATGATCAGAAGGATCAGTGGAATGATCTGGTAAAACGTGCGATGCAGGCAGATTTTTCCTGGAATGCATCTGCGG
Source organism: uncultured Marvinbryantia sp. (assembly GCA_934394985.1). Classification (GTDB taxonomy): domain Bacteria; phylum Bacillota; class Clostridia; order Lachnospirales; family Lachnospiraceae; genus Marvinbryantia. The sequence continues at coordinate 3,292 of CAKRRF010000057.1, read as the reverse complement.
AAAAATATGAGATTCTGTATGATCATATGCTGGGATGGTACTGGCCAAGAGGTGAGGAACAGACAGCAGTGCAGCCGGCAGAGGTGCAGTCTGCAGAAGCAGCACAGCCGGTTCTGACAGAGGAAAAGGTAGCACCTGCTGAAGAAAAGGCAGCACCTACTGAAGAAAAAGCAGCACCTGCTGAAGAAAAAGCGCCGGTGAAGAAGGCTACAGCCAGAAAATCAACTGCGACCAAAAAAGCAGCTGCTACTAAAAAGACGACTACCAGAAAGACTGCCACAAAGAAAAAAGCAGAAGAGGCAGTAAAGGTGGATGAAGCTGTCAAGGCAGAAGTTCAGGTGAAAGCAGAAGAGCCAAAAAAGGTTGAGGCGCCAGAGAAAGCAGAAGCTCCGGTTGCAGAAAAAGCACCTGCAAAGAAGCGTACTACCAGAAAAACGGCTGCGAAGAAAGCAGAAGAGCCAAAGAAGGTTGAAGAAGCAGTAAAAGCGGAGGAACCAAAGAAGGCTGAAGAAGCGGTAAAAGCGGAAGAGCCAAAGAAGGTTGAAGAAGCGGTAAAAGCGGAAGAGCCAAAGAAGGTTGAAGAAGCAGTCAAAGCAGAAGAACCAAAGAAGGTTGAAGAAGCGGTAAAAGCGGAAGAACCAAAGAAGGCTGAAGAAGCGGTAAAAGCAGAAGAGCCAAAGAAGGCTGAAGAGGCGGTCAAAGCGGAAGAATCAAAGAAGGTTGAAGAAGCGGTCAAAGCAGAAGAACCAAAGAAGGTTGAAGAAGCGGTAAAAGCGGAAGAGCCAAAGAAGGCTGAAGAAGCGGTAAAAGCGGAAGAACCAAAGAAAACTGCTCCAGCCAGAAAAACAGGAAGAAAATCCAGAAAGAAATAAATAAGAGTTTCTGCTCGGAGCTCTTTTGTATAATAACTCTGGCAGGAATGCCAGAGTTATTATATGTGTGCTTATTTCAGTCGAGAAGACTTCTATTTCGATAAGTGGTGAGCAGGATCATAAAAAAGCAGGAGAGGCATACGGGCATCAGACGTATCAGAGAAAGAACATGGGGAATATTCAAAAAATCAGAGATCAGTTGGATGGAAGAATAAGGGAGACAATGGAAGACAGAATTACAGAACGAGTAAAGGACAGCAGATTAATGGATAATTTTCTGGCAAATGAAAAGATTCTTGACCGGATTTCCAGGCATCTGGAGCCGGTAGAGCAGATGAATGCGTATTATCGTTGTGCGATCATGGAGATTGAGACAAAATTTAAAGTATTGAGCGAACAGTTTTCCCTGAAATATGATCGCAATCCAATTGAGACGATTAAGAGCAGACTGAAATCACAGGAAAGTATCTTAAAGAAGATGAGCCGCAAAGGTGTGCCGGTATCACTGGAGGCAATTCAGCGAGAAATTGATGATATTGCAGGGGTACGTGTGATCTGTTCTTTTGTGGAAGATGTCTATATGCTGGCAGACTGTCTTTTGAAACAGGATGATATTACGCTGCTTGAAAAGAAGGATTATATCCAGAATCCGAAAGCAAGCGGATACAGAAGTCTGCATTTGATTGTAGAGGTTCCGATTTTCCTGCAGAATGAAAAAAAGCCTATGAAGGTGGAAGTACAGATTCGTACACTGGCCATGGATTTGTGGGCCAGCCAGGAACACAAACTCCGTTATAAAAAGAGTATTCCGGAAAATGAGGAAGAATCGATCAGTAATGAGCTGGCAGAGTGTGCACAGGTGCTGGCAGAAGTGGATCAGCGGATGCAGAAGCTTCGTACGAAATTAAGTGAAACAAAATTTCGGGAAGATTGAGGACAACAGACATGACATTAATGCAGTTAAATTATATTATTACAATTTCCGAGACAGGTTCGCTGAACAAAGCTTCTGAATTGTTGTATGTATCACAGCCTTCTCTGACCAGTGCTGTAAAAGAATTAGAAAAAGAGCTGGGAATCACGATTTTTAATCGTAGTGGAAAAGGGGTAACCCTGACGAATGATGGTGCAGAATTTCTGCTTCATGCCAAAGAAATTTATGGTCAGTATCAGACAGTAATGGAGAAATATGGAAAAGGCGGTTCTTATAAAAAGAAGTTCGGGGTATCCACCCAGCATTATTCATTTGCGGTAAAAGCGTTTGTGGATATGGTAAAAAGCTATGATATGTCGCAGTATGAATTTGCGATACGTGAGACAAAGACCAGAGATGTGATCAACGATGTCAGCACTATGCGAAGCGAGATCGGAGTGTTATATCTGTGTGACTTCAACCGGAAAGCGATTCAGAAGCTGCTCAGTTCAGCGGGTCTGGAGTTTCATCATCTGATAGACTGTCAGGCATATGTATATCTGTGGAAGAATCATCCACTGGCGAAAGAAACATCGATCTGCTTTGAACAGTTGGATCCTTATCCTTGTTTATCTTTCGAACAGGGAGATAATGGATCTTTTTATTTCGCAGAAGAGATCCTCTCTACGAATGAATATTCCAGAGTGATCAAAGCCAATGATCGTGCTACCATGCTAAATCTGATGGTTGGATTGAACGGTTATACCCTTTGCTCCGGCATAATCTGTGAAGAATTAAATGGTACGGATTATATTGCAGTACCATTTTCCGATGATGAATATAACCATAATACAACGATGGAGATTGGATATATTGTCAGAAAAAATATGTCACTCAGTAATATGGGGAATCTTTATATTGACAAGATTCAGAAATATCTGAATGAGTAAGCCGTTGGGGACAGAGTTTTGTGGCTCTTTTACAAGCCACAAAACTCTGTCCCTGATTTATGCGGGCAACGCGCCAAGGTCCGTGCTTGCACGAGACCTTGGCGACTGCCGCGATAACTTGAGAAACTCGCAGAGCGTGTTTCTCAGAGTTATTTTGACAAGAACCCCGGAAACGAGAAATAAGTGAAAATCCGTGGTAAAGAGTCCAGAAATTGTCAAATAAGAACCCCGGAAACAAGAAGTAAGAGAAATTCCGTGGTAGAATAAGTCCCGATTCATCCGGCAAGAACCTCGGAAACAAGAAATAAATGCAAATCCGTGGTAAAGAGTCCAGAAATTGTCCAAGAAGAACCCCGGAAACAAGAAATAAATGCAATTCCGTGGTAATAAAGCTTGCAATTGTCAGGTAAGAACCCCGGAAACAAGAAATAAGTGAAAACCCGTGGTAATGAGTCCAGAAAATGTCCAGTAAGAACCCCGGAAACAAGAAGTAAGAGAAATTCCGTGGTAGAATAAGTCCCGATTCATCCGGCAAGAACCCCGGAAACAAGAAATAA
>CAKRRF010000056.1 GCA_934394985.1 uncultured Marvinbryantia sp. | reverse complement strand
TTCCATCTGACGATTTCGCGGGATGGACATGGAGAGGTCATGCGGATCATGGAATCCTGTGAGGATACGATCAACATTCAGACAATGACAACGATGCTGATGGGATATAAACGCCCGGAATATCTGGCAAGGATCGGTCGGATCAGGGCATCAGAATGGACGATCGATATGCTGGAGGATGCGATCGAGCAGCAGACACCGTATATTTCGGATTATTTTTAAAATCAATTATGAAAGAAAAAACGAAGGTACTGTAGAGTCATCGAACATGATGATTTTACAGTACCTTCTTTTATTTTGAGAATTATTTATTTGTTTCCAGCTGTTCAATCATACGCTTGATAATCTGTTCGGCTTCCTCAGGTTCGTAGTAAACATCCGGATCCATAGTCGTCAGGAAATCCTGGAAGATCTGCAGTATAAATGGTTCTGTGATTGCAAAGCACATATGATCTCCGGAATTTGTCTGGTAAGTAAGTGAACAGGTATTGCCACAGAGACACATGCGAAGGTTCTCAGACAGATGATTCAGAGGCTTCTTTAAGATTCGATAGGAACCGTTATGACAGCACTGTGCGATTTCACGAAGAATTCGGATGCGCTGCTTGATATTCAACGGATGATAGAATGTTGGTGGAATCTCTTCAAATAAACCTTCCTGCAGAAAACGGGTCATCCCGTATTCTGTAAAATAGATAATAAATTTTTCATCGTTGATCAACTGCATATTATTGCTGAACAAAGCGTCTGCCATGGCTATAACAGAATCTGCCCCAGGAATATCATAATTAAAAATATCTTTCAGCAAATTCAGACGTAAAAACGGGAGAATGCATGCTTCAGGCTGAATAATAATAATCAGATCGGCAGAAGCTCTTGTATTAGCAACAAATTGAAAAAGGGATGGCAGATCATCTGCAATAATCGGAAAAGTCTGAAAGGCAGGCTGACAAAGATCCCGATGCGAATGAAACAGATTCCACAATGCCTGCAGGATATCCGGATCCTGATACAAAATTCCTGTCTGATAATCAGAAGAACACGTGATAGCAAATTCCGAGGTCAGGATCATATATGGCAGAGCAGAGAGATTCTGCAAATGCGAGATCTCATTTGTATAAAAACAATGAATATGATAATCCAGCTTATTCATATAAACCGGAAACAGATTTCGCAGGTAATAAAGTTCATAAAGCTCATGTGCGTCTGTAAACTGTGCGGTACGGTTCAGACTGAAAATATGATCGATCTGTAATGAACCGGCAGGCTGGATCGTAGACAGCAGATGCAGCAGAAACGGATAGTCAGGCTGAAGGAAAAGAGCAATCTGTCCATTTGGTTTGGCTGCTTCCGATAATAGAATCTGATGAACAGAAGAATCTATCGCCTGTCTGGAATTCAGCAGAAGACAGTTCTGAGTGAAAGACAGTTGTTTTGTTAAATTTACGTGGGAGAGAGTGAAGTCATATGCTGGTGGCGTTGACTTATTTGGAAATTCACATAAAAAATGATGAATACTTTTGCGGATATAATAAGCATCTTCTCCCATACGGGCCATTTTCCAGGCTTCTCGGAGCTGATGTGTTTCAAGAGGTGTCAGCTTTATAAAATAAGCGATCTGTTCCACCAGTTCTGCAGACATGGGTTCACGTTTCCCATTAATAAATTTATAGACAGTAGAGCGTTCCAGATTGCAGTAATGTGCTAATGCGCCTACTTTGACATCCTTTTCGTGGACGTAATTTTTAAGCATATCAGAAAATGCAGACATAAGTAAAAATCCTTTCTTGACTTCAGTGATTAATACACAGTATAGCATATTCGTTATAATGTAAGAACAAAAATTAGACAAAAACTGGTAAAAAGAACCATAAAAACCAGTCCACAAATTCCGCCCCACCTTGTGATACGGTTGGAATTTTCTTAAAATTAAATGACAAAGTGTGAGAAATAGGGTTATAAATTTGTATATTTTATATTTTTTTAAATATTGTAACCAAACAGAACAAATCCGTAAATTTAGCATAACAAAATGTATGTTGTACTGATAAAGAATGTAATACGGTTAGGAGAATAGCATATGACACAAGTAGTACGGTATTCGGAGATAGAGGCCCAACATCAAAAAGCTGAGCAGCGAAGAATTACAGAACTTCAGTTGTCTCGAGGATTTCAGGTCGCAGATCTATATTTAAACAGATCATATCTGGATGCATTTTCGAGTGCGCCTATTATTTCTGCAAATCATTCAATTATGGATATATCCAAGCTTCGCCTTGTTGAAATATCCAAATTGGTTTTTGATGCAAATGAAAAATTTACAGATAAACTGATGAGTGTATATTCTGCATTACATAGTTTGAACAGTGCAGTTGCTCTTATCATTGACAGTGATGGTGAGAAAATTCGATTTTATATAGGGACTCGTTCTGAACAGAACAGTTCTCTGGCAGGAGACATTCTTGAATCTACATTAAAGGGAAATTTTCCGGGAATCGTATATGATTCAAAGGATATAAATGATATTCAGGATGTGATTACAGATATTCAGAAAAAAGGAATTAAAAGTCTTGCATCAGTGTCTATTGTTCCATCTATGAGAGATGAAGCAAAGGATATGGATACTTTTATTCAGGGAATTGAGAAATTTATTGATACGATGAACGGAAAATCATATACCATGTTATGTCTTGCGAGTCCACTGGACAGACAGGCAATGGAAAAACGAAAACATGGATATGAAGAACTTTGTTCTGTCTTAACACCGCATGCAAAATTATCGCTGGCGTATGGGGAAAATGAAAGCAGTGCAGTGAATAAAAGTATATCCACAAGTTTTTCTAAATCAGTAAGCAGAAGCGTAAGCAATTCAAATACAACAAGTTCATCAACTTCAAGGGGAACAAACTCCAGTTCAAGCAGTGGCAGCAGTTATAATGGAGGCTTTTCAGGCGATGGATGCAGTTTTGGATGGGGAGGAAACAGTGGATATTCTAACGGATCTTTTGATTCTTATACTTCAGGAAATTCGTTTACACAGGCTGTATCTGACAGTGAGGGAACTACTTCAACTGATTCTACAACAGAAGGAACGACAGAAACAGTAGGCTCTTCCAAAACAGTTACTTTAAATTTTGAAAATACAGGTGTAAGTAATCTGATTAAGCGGGCGCAGGCACAGTTAGAACGTTTTAAGATGTGCGAATCTTTTGGAATGTGGGAATTTTGCAGCTATTTTATGTCGAAAGATATTCACACTACTGCACTTGCCGGAAATGCGTACAAGGCATTGATGACAGGAAAAGAATCGGATGTTGAAAGTGCTCATTTTAATATATGGTCACTTAACCAGGAGGACACAATCAGAAAAATTACGGACAACATTCTGCATTTTGTCCATCCAAGTGCAGAGATTGCGGCCTTTGAAGGAGGATACAATAAACAGATTGTAACGCCGACGAACCTTGTAAGTGGAAATGAACTTCCTCTTGTAATGGGACTTCCTAAAAAATCAGTTTCCGGGCTGGCAGTTGTGGAAATGGCAGAATTTGGACGTTCAGTTGTTTATGAAAATAAAGTACCTTCTCGAAAGATTGATTTTGGAAATATATATCATATGGGCGTTGTTGAAAATTCAAGAGTTGTAATGGATCTGGATCTCTTATCTTCTCATTGCTTTATTACAGGATCTTCTGGTTCAGGAAAGTCATATGCTACATATGAATTATTGGAACAGGTACTTCAAAATGATGTGAAGATTATGATCATTGAACCTGCAAAGGGCGAATATAAACAGATTTTCGGAGGACTAAAGGGAATCAAGATTTTTACTACTGATCCAAATGCATACAGAATACTGAGAATAAATCCTTTTCAATTTCCAGACAATATCCATTTGCTTTCTCATGTTGAACAGCTCCTTCAGATATTTAATGCATCCTGGCCGTTATACGCAGCTATGCCTGCAATATTAAAACAGGCTGTCGTTGACAGCTATACCCGCTGTGGATGGGATGTTCAGAATTCTATCTGGATTCCAGGTATCAGTGACCATAAATACCCGGTATTTGCGGATGTTCTGGAGATTCTTCCGGATATTATCAACACTTCTGATTATTCTGCGGATTCTAAAGGTGATTATAAAGGTGCATTACTTACGCGAGTACAGTCTATGACGGTTGGTATCAATGGTGTGATTTTCAAGAACAGTGTTGGAATTGAAGATTCCCTGTTATTTGATTCAAATGTTGTAATAGACCTGAGTGAACTTGGATCAGACGAGGCAATTGCTTTGATTATGGGTGTCCTGATCATGAAACTGAATGAATACAGAAAATCTCAGAGAAAAGAAAATCCAAAACTTGCTCTAAACTCTCAGCTCAGTCATGTTACCGTTTTGGAAGAGGCACATAACCTGCTGAAACGAACTTCCAAAGACCAGAATCAGGAAGGTGCAAATATGATTGGAAAATCTGTAGAGATGATCAGTAATTCCATTAAAGAAATGCGAACATATGGAGAAGGTTTTATTATCATAGACCAGTCTCCAATGGCTGTAGATGCATCTGCTATTGAGAATACATCAACAAAGATCATTATGAACACACCGGCAAAAGATGCCTGTGAAGAATTGGGAAGTGCTCTTTCCCTGAATGATCAGCAGACCAGAGAACTCTCTCGACTGAATGTTGGAGTTGCAGCAGTTTTCCAGAAGGGATGGCTGTCTCCGGTTTTGATGAAGGTAGATAAATGGGATGATCGTTATAATACAGAAGTGGAAATAACGAATCCGGCAGATCTGAGAGTTACAAAGGGAAATCTTCTGACAGTGTTAAATGAACAGAAGAAAGAACAGCATTTTTCGCCAATGCGTTTGAAGGCAATTACCCGTTCTTCTGCGCTGCCAGCGGATAAAAAGAGAGAACTGGATGATATTTTGCGTTCCTATAATGACAAATTTCCTGCTAACAGTGCTTTTAATAAGTTTTATTATGGAAATTTACTGCTCGAACTGACAGGGTGTGGACAGTTATTTGAAGTAATTCCGCTGGATGATGTGCCCACATACAGACAATTCAATGCAATGGACAGTGATTCCAGAGAATTTTCGGATATGTTGAATTTATATAAACAGAATACACAGGAATGGTTTGAGAAATTTTTCTCGGCGCTTTCCCTATATGTACTTCTGGATGATGAGTATGTAAAAGCTACAGTTATTCTGGATATGTTATATGCGATTGGATATGGCGGAAAAATAAAATATTATCCAGACAGTAAACTGGCCATGCTGTGCAGAATGCTTTATCGTCAGCTAGGCATTTCATTAAAATAGTACGGGGAGAAGAAGGATGGCATTTAATAAATTTAATGAAACAAATGAGACAAAAGAAAATCCAGATAATAAAGAGGCTTCAACAGAAAAAACGGAAAAACGGCACAATCAGATTCTGGAAGGCGCGTATGATTATAAAGATGATTTTGAATCAAAGGTAGAAAACAGTGAGGGGAAAGAAGCACAGGATACTAAGGAAAATCAAAAGAAATCGGATGGTAGTGAGAAACCAAAAATGTTTGAGCGTATAAAAGATTTCTTTTCTAAAGAAAAAGTTAAAGAGGCAGATAAAACGGATAAAGCTGAGGAAAATGAGGATTCAGAACCCAAAAAGGGACGAAAAGAAGAATTTATGGATCGTATAAAAGTAACTCAATCTCCTGAGGAAATAAAGAAATATAATGCAGAACATGGCGATTCGGGTGAAATAAAAGATCGTCCTAAGGGTGGGTTTGAGAGAGAACGAACTTTAGGAGGAGAAAGTCCTAATAAATATGAAGCGATGGATGATTCATCAGATAATGCGGAAGAATCTTAAAATGTAGTTAATAATTATGGAGGCTATAAACAAACATGGCAACTCAGATAAATATGCAGTACAATCCATATCTTCCACGACTTACTGTTCTTATTGATGGAAAACAGCCATCCGAATACAGTCGTTTAACTCAATTTGCAGATGAGGATATCTGGAAGTGGCATTCTGAAATATTAGATGTTCTTTATAACGAAGTACGGGATGATTTTTTTGTTATATTTACAGGAACGGAGTGGAGCATAGACATTATGAAGCTTGAATGTGAGCAAAACTCACATTGTATAAGATTCTCTTCAGAATTACCACCTGTCAATATTCCATTTCAGAAAAGACTTGGAATGTTGAATCAGCTTGTAAAAAACAACACAGAAATCAAATTTCAGTCAACAGGTATTGAGGCAGACTTTGTTATCTTTCCAGAGTTTCAGAATTATCTGGAAGAGATAAGAAGTATTGAAATCAGTAATCTGTTCTGTAATACACGAGTTCAGATTTTGGATCGCTCAAATAATTGTTTTGAAAATAAAAGGAATGTTTTTTTATTTATTCTGACAGAGAATCTTTCAGAAGGAGAAGAGATTGTTCAAAAATATAATTCAGATAATCCTGTTTTTCTGATCTATAAGGGAACAGAAACAAAATTAAAAAAAGTACATAATAAATATCTTGCATATGAATGTGAGACGGCGGAAGTTATTTCTGTGATTTTGAATTGTTTTTTAAGTTTTCCGCTTATGTTAGCTTTCAGAAATTGCATTGAAAGTATTGCTAATGGAACAGAAATAAATTTTTCAAAACTTACGGCTGTTGAGCCGGTTGTCAGTGTAAAGATACAAAAAACGATAGAGACCGGGAAGAGTAATATTATCCAGATTGCAGTGGATCCTCCACTTTCGTCACCACCGCAGGTGATTTTTCGAGTACTTGATAATACAGTTGCAACCACAGACAATTTATGCGTGTTTGGTGTAAAACCCGGAAGAACTCAATTAGAAGCATATTATTATGGAACAAAAAAGCCTTTCCAGGTATGTGAGATAAATGTTATTCAGAGAAATCGTATTAAAAAAATTGTTTTAAATGATGATGAACTGATACTTGGTACAGGTGACAGTAAGAGACTACAGTATGATTATTCTCCTGTAAATGCCGATAATGTTAATACGATTACCTGGAAATCATCAGATGAAACGATTGCCAGTGTCAATTCGCATGGCACATTAACCTGCAATTCACCGGGAAAGTGTAAGATATGGTGTATCGCAGAGAATGTTTCTGCTGTATGTGATTGTGAAGTCAGACCATATCTGGAGTCCTTAAGTGTTGATTTAAAAGATGGACAGTTACATCTGCAGCCGATGCAGGAATATGAGGTGAATGTTGCTGTTTATCCGGAAAACAGTATTGACAGAGGTTATATTATGACAAGTTCTGATTATAATATTGCAAATATCATTGGAAATAAAGTGGTGGCAAAGAATATCGGTACTGTAACGATTGAAGTAGTAAATGTTACCCGGAGAAAAAAAATAACGTTTACGGTAAAGGTACAGAAATCAAGTTTTATAAGAAAGTTATTTGGAAGGTAATGCTTCTGATAACAGTATAAATATTATGAAAAGGAAAGAGGGATAAGGAATGGGAAAGTACATAGGCATTGACCTTGGAACAACATTTTCCTGTATGGCTTATATTAATGACAATGGCCAGCCAGTGGTAATTCCAAATGCAGAGGGTAAGAATATAACCCCATCTACAGTTTTGTTTGAGGATGGTTCCACAATTGTTGGAGAAGAGGCAAAAAATCAGAGTATCATTGAACCTGTAAACTGTGAGCAGTTTGTAAAACGCCATATGGGTGAAAGAGATTATCAGTTTTCAACAGATGATGGAGAAAAATATTCTCCGGAGGCTATATCTGCCATTATTTTGTCCAAAATGAAAGCGGATGCCGAAAAGCATCTTGGTGAATCAGTTGATGGTGCAGTTATTACAGTTCCGGCATACTTTAATGAGGCACAGAGAAAAGCAACCATGGATGCAGGCAAAATTGCAGGTTTGAATGTAATTGGAATTATAAATGAACCTACAGCAGCAGCTCTGGCTTTTGGAATTACGAAGAACAACGAAAAAGAGCAGACAATTATGGTTTATGATCTCGGCGGTGGAACCTTTGATGTGACAATTTTGCGATTTGATGCAGAAAATATTACGGTGCTTGCTACAGCTGGAGATCGTAAACTGGGTGGTTATGACTTTGATAAGTGTATTATAGCAGCTGTAACGAAGGCAGCAGCAGAACAGGGATTTGATATTCAAAGTGATCCTGTTGCACAGCAGGATCTGCAGTTAAAAGCAGAAGAAGCAAAGAAAACTCTTTCTGCAAGAGAAAAGGCGAATATTGTTCTGAATATTGGAGGCCGTCCATTCAAGTATACCTTAACCAGAGAAGATTTTGCAGACTTGATAGAGGGAGTATTATTTGGGACTATATCGAGTATGGAAAATGCATGTGATGAAGCAGGACTGGAATATACAGATCTGGATAAAATTCTTTTGGTAGGTGGTTCTACAAGGATGCCTCTGGTACAGGAAGTCATTGAGGAAGAAACAGGAATGACTCCTTCATCAGAAGTTCATCCAGATGAGGCAGTAGCGATAGGTGCGGCATATCACGTACTGGAATCATTAAAAAGAGAACAAAATAAGGAACAGAGAAAAACAGAACAGGGCGAAACAGGGAATCGACAGATTCTGGATGCAGCAATACCAGAACCAGTTAAGAAGTATACATTTACAGATGTTACGTCGCATGGAATCGGAATTGTATGTATGGGTAAAAATGATCAGGAATATAATTCTGTTATTTTGCCAAAGAATACACAGGTACCGGCGGCTTGTACAAATCAGTATTGCACAACAGTTCCATTTCAGGAGAATTTGTATATTCAGGTAACTCAGGGAGAGGAAGAAGATTTAAGGTATGTAACTGTAATTGGAACAGCCAAAATTGAAATTGCACCGCGAGAAAAGATTGTCGGGATTGAGGTGACGATTTCCTGTGATGAAAACTCAATTATCCATGTAAGGGTGTATGATCAGGATCTGCAGCAGGATTTAGGGGAAATGCATATTGACAGAGTCTCTAATCTTACAGAAGAAGAAATTCAACAGAACCGACAGCGTATCAGCAGACTTGATATTAGTGGAGAATAAGAAGTTTTGCTGAAGGGAAAGGAATGATATTATGACAAAAGGTTGCAAAATATGGTTATGGCTTTTAATTGCCGGTGGAGTAATAAGTGTGTTATCTGGATTTTATGTGCTTTCTTATTCGACTGCTATGGGAGTCTACACGATAGTTGTAGGTGCCGCACAAATTGCTTCAGTAGCGATTCTGCTGTTTAAACAAAAAAAAGCAGGTTTTTATGCTTTATGTATGCTTGTAGCAATAAATTTTATTTATAACGTTATGCATCAGATGAATTTGCTTTTTGCAGTGGCAAGTTTGATCGGGATGCCGGGAATAACATTTTTCTTTCTTAACAGAGGACAGAATGCAGAGAATTTATCTTCCAACAAGACAATGAATACAGTTATTCCTACAAATAATAGTGAGAATTATAATGGTGCTGCTAATGATTATGCTTCTACAGATGATAATATGTACAGTGAACAAAACGGTGGAAATTCGACCGCAGATTCAGCATATACTTCACAGTCTGCACATACGAGCACTAACTCAGATAAGACCACTCGTGCCAACGCGGATAATTTTTCCGGAAATAAAACATCATTTTTTGGATCTGCTAAAAAAATGGATATTACAGTTGATTATTACAAAGAACTGGATATTGATCGTTCATGGGATGAAAAAACAATTCGCGAACATCTGAAAAATATGGAAAAGATATGGATTCAACGCCAGGGTGCTACAAATGATAAAGAACAAAGCTTACTTATTGATAAGATCATAGACAATATTCGAGATGCCCGTCGTTACTTGATCAGAGCTGCAAAACGTCAGGCGTACGATCAGGCGTTGGAACTTGCATATCAAACTGGCAGGATTGTGGATGTTGCTGAAGAAAAACTTCAGACAATACTTGATCAGGCAAGAGCATATTATCGTAAAGGTAATATTAAACTGGCTGCTAAATTTGCAGAAGAGGCAGTTGCCGGAGAAGTGAATGATGCTTCTGCATATGATCTTCTTGCCCGTTGTTATTTTGATATGAATACATATGATAAAGCACTGGGAGTTGTTGACCATGGTATTTCAATTTTTAAGACAGATCTAAATCTGCATTGGCTGGGAGCCAGAATTGCAACAATCGGTACAAAGAACTTCGAAAATGCACAGCAGAGAATAAACCGGCTGCTTGAATTGGCTCCGAATAATTCAATTGGTCATTCAGAGCAGGTATATCTGCATTTGAGAAGTGGTGATGAGAAACTGGCGTTTCAGGAAATTGATTCTTATATAGAGGCACATCCGGATGACAATAATTTCAAGCGTGGAGTTGCGTATGATCTGGATGCATATTCAAACACCTGTTATTACTATGACGCTGCGCAGAATGCTACGTTTATTGCTGATAAGGCTTCCTATCAGAAATGCCTGACTCTGCGTACAAAAGCAGTTGAAATCTTCGAAGATGAACATACACAGAATCAGTTGGAGAGTGCGAAATACTATGGTAAGAAAGCATGGAATGACTGGAATATGCCGGCAATTAAATCTCTGGCAACATACGGAACTATTTTTACAGCACTGGGAGTTATTGCAGAAGGATTTCTTCCAATAGGTATTGCCCTGTATCTTGTTATGGGTGTGCTTATTTATTTCAGTTTCAGACCATACTGGCAGATTAATAAATCTTATGTTACAGGTAAGGCAGGAAAACTTGAAAAAGTAATAAGCATGGCAGGCGATGGAACGGCAAGAATGGCAGAATTTACATTCAGAGCTTTACTCCAGACTATGAGTCTCATATTGAAATTTATTATAGGTCTGGCATCAGGCAGATGGTTTTAAGCTATTTTTATTTTAAACGCCCATCAATATGATGGGCGTTCTTGAAAGGGATTTATGAGAAATAATTTCAATGAGCGCATTGAAAATAATGCAAATACGGAGATCGCTAATAAAAGTTCAAGCAAATGTAAAGAAATATCCTGTTCAGAATATGATTATTCCAATGATCTGTTTGAGGAGAAAATAGAAGAGTCAGAAGCCATACAGGAAGACTCAAAAAAACAGAAACATATATTTTTTTCCGGGAAAGTAGATGCAAATGGTGATTATGGCGAAGGTGGTGGAAATCAGTATTTCATTCAAAATGCCAGGCTTTTAAAGCAGAATGGTAATTTGATTCCTGTCAGCAGAGAGGTCTGTCGATTTAATCCGGAGATGGATAGATATTCTTCTGATATCAGGATACATGAAGACGGATATCAGGTTCATTTGGATAACAGACCTTTGATGGAAGAAGATTTAGTTCAATTGGACGAATCCACAACTCATGATCTTAAATATGAAAATGCGTCAGCAAGAGATACTGATTTATCAGAAGACGACTTGAAATATCTGGATGAAAATACGCCTTCAACAGAATGTCTCAGGATTGTACCACCGGGTGAGAAACAAGAAGATTTTTTACACCCGATTGGGAATCAGGAAGATATGAAAGGAGAATATCATCCTGATGGCTGGACAAATCCAAAAGAATTAAAGGATGGAGATGTATATTATCAGTTAGTTCCAGGAGTGGGTAATGGAGAAAAAATCTACAGTTCTTATTTTACTGACAAAGAAACGCTAGATTCCTGCAGGGACAAAGATGGAAATATTGTACTGTCTTCATTAACGCAGAAGTTGCAGAAGCAGCCGAATATGGAAACACGGTCTGATTCAGATGGAAATTCTCAGGAAACCTATGTGGAAGAATATTCTATAGTCCAGTACGAATTTAAAGAAAATCCGGAAGATACTTAAAAATGCATATAAAATCAGAAATATATAAGAAGATATTAGATTCTCAAAATACCTGCCCGCCAGAAACAGGAGGAGTCCTCGGAGGACAGAATGGGATAATTACAGCAGAACATTTTGACAGAGGAATGCAGGCTGACAGAATGTGCAGTTATATTCCGAATGTAAAAGAATTAAATAATGTAATTAAACAGTGGCAGATGGAAAATATCAGCTTTATGGGAATTTATCATACTCATTTTTGGGGTGTGGAAACTTTATCTGAGGCCGATAAAAGATACATAGATAAAATCCTTGAACATATGCCGTTAGAACTTAAGAGATTATATTTTCCGATAGTGGTCATGCCAGATAAAAAAATGGTTTGCTATATTGCAGAGCAAATGCAGGGAAAATTGGTTATTACAAAAGAGAAACTTATTGTTGACTGACAGAAATGGGGGAATAGAATTATGAAAGACTTTAAAGAATTAAAAATTGAAATTCCAGAAGGATGTTTTGAAGGAAATTGCTATGACTGCAGATATGCAGACTGGAGCGACAAGGATCAGTATGGTCGTGTTTACTGTCGTGGTTCCTATGGCGGATATAATAAACCGAGTGACAGAAATGGATGTTTCCATTTTAAAAACTAAAAATTAGTAGTATAGAACCAATTTCTTTGCATTGCTAGACATCTGTATGTAGATATTATTGAGCATCTTGTTATAAAAATTATTTTTATAATGAGGTGCTCAAATAGAATTATTGTTTATTGAACAGAAGAGAAATTATGGAGAATCAGTATGAACGTA
>CAKRRF010000055.1 GCA_934394985.1 uncultured Marvinbryantia sp. | reverse complement strand
TTCTCTGTCCCTGACCACGGTTATTGTCTCTGTCTCCAAAGCTTCTCTGTCCCTGACCACGGTTATTGTCTCTGTCTGCGAAGCTTCTCTGTCCCTGACCACGGTTATTGTCTCTGTCTCCAAAGCTTCTCTGTCCCTGGCTGCGGTTGTTGTTATTATTTCTGAAATTCTGACGATCGCCTCTGGATGTCTCTTCATTTCTGGTGTTCTCTGTTTTAACAGCTTCTGCCGGTTTTACCTGATTTTCTGCTTTTGGAGCTGCTGCTGGTGTCGGTGCTGCTGGTTTCACTGTATTTGCTGCCGGTGCTGCTACCGGTTTTTCCTGTACCGGTGCTGCCGGTCTGCTCTGTGGTGTTCCTGCCGGACGCTGTCCTGCCGGTCTGGTTCCTGCTGCCGGACGCTGTCCCTGGGTACGCATACCAGATGGTCTCTGAATTCCGGTACGACTGTTCTGAGAATGGAACACTCTGGAAATATTCTTTTTCTTTGGCGCATCCGCAGCTTTGGCCGCATCGGATACTGACTCTGCTTCTGCAGGTTTTCTGACGATTTCCTTTGCCGGCACCTGACGTTTTACTGTCTGTACCTGCTCATCTTCCAGCACACTCATATGGCTTTTTACTTCCATGCCATTTGCTGTCAGACAATTGATGATTTCTTTATTATCTCTACCTAATTCTTTTGCTAATTCATATACTCTCATTTTTGACATACTCACTACCTCCGTTAGCCAATGTTAACTGCTTTCTGATTGCGTCGGAAAGACCCTGATCGGTTACCGCCATAGAAGCCCGGAATTCTTTTCCCATGGCTGCTCCAAGCTCGATCTTTGTACCGTAAAAATATACAGGAACCTGATAATAATCACACATATTTTTAAACTTCTTTTTCGTATTATCAGAGGCCTCGTCTGAAACAATCACGAGATATGCAGTTCCAGTCTTCACAGCTTTTTCTGTAGAAAACTCGCCGCTCACAGTTTTTCCTGCCTTCGTTGCCAAACCTACGAGAGAGAGTACTCTATTCTGCTTCAATCTGCTCGATCTCCTTCTTCAAACTTTCATATATTTCTGCCGGAACATTCATTTTCAGTGAACGCTCCAGTCCCTTATTTTTACATGCTTTTTCAAAACAGGCAGACTGTTTGCAAAGATATGCTCCCCGTCCGTTTTTACGTCCTGTTGTGTCAATTACAAGTTCTTCCTCCGGTGTCCGGATGACGCGCATCATTTCTTTTTTATTTTTCATTTCCTGACATCCGATGCATTTTCGCATAGGGATTTTTCTTGCCTGACTCATATGCTCACTCCTGCCTTATTCTTCTGCCGGAGCTTCTGTATCAGCAGCCGGCTCTTCTTCATAGTATTCATCATAGCCGTCTTCATAATACTCATCTTCCTCGTATGCTTCGAAATCACCGGCTTCGATTGCCTGTGTCTCACTCTTGATATCAATCTTAAATCCTGTCAGTCTTGCTGCCAGTCTTGCGTTCTGTCCTTCTTTACCAATAGCAAGAGATAACTGATAGTCCGGAACTACAACTTTTGCAGTCTTTTCATCATTATCTGCCGCAACATAAATTACTTTTGCAGGACTCAGTGCATTTTCAATCAGAATTGCAGGATTTTCATCCCAGTTGATGATATCAATCTTTTCTCCTTTGAGTTCATCGACAATTGCATTTACTCTGGCACCATTTACACCGACACATGCTCCTACAGGATCGACATCCGGATCATTGGACCATACTGCCATCTTGGTTCTGTTACCGGCTTCTCTGGAGATACATTTGATCTCTACTATACCGTCTCTTACTTCTGTTACCTCGTTCTCAAACAAACGCTTTACCAGCTCCGGATGTGTTCTGGATACCAGGATCTTTGGTCCCTTTGGTGTATCTTTTACTTCCAGTACATAGACTTTTACACGTTCGTTTGGTTTGAAGCTCTCACCCTTAACCATTTCATTTTCATTTAAAATCGCATCAACTTTTCCAAGATTGATGCTGACATTTCTTCCAAGATATCTCTGCACAACACCAGTCACTACTTCTCTTTCTTTGCTGTAATACTCGTTGTACAGTACCTTTCTTTCTTCTTCACGGATCTTCTGCAGAATTACATTTTTTGCATTCTGTGTAGCGATACGTCCAAATTCCTTAGACTTGATCTCTACATTTACAATATCACCGATATCATACTTGGAATCTTTCATCTTTGCATCTGCAAGACTGATCTCTGTTACCGGATCTTCTACTTCATCTACGACTGTCTTTGCTGCCATAACTGTAAAATCACCGGTTTCTGGATTAATCGTAACTTTTACATTATCTGCTTTTCCAAAATGGTTCTTACATGCCTGAAGCAGGGACTGCTCAATCGCTTCCAGTAAAGTGCTTTTGCTGATATTTTTTTCTTTCTCAAGAATATCCAATGCTTCAATTAATTCGCTGTTCATTTTCCTCATTCCTCCTTAAAAATCAAATGCAAGCCGGATCAATGCGATATCAGATCGGTTGATCTGCATCTTTTCTTCCTCTTCCAGCTCGATGGTTACCGTTTCTTTATCGTAAGCTTCCAGTATACCGATGAATTCTTTTTGTCTGTTAATCGGGCGGAAAGTACGGATCTCCACCTCTTCTCCTATGCTTCTGGCAAAATCTTTTTCTTTCTTCAAAGGTCTTCCAAGTCCCGGAGAGCTGACCTCAAATACATATGAATCATCGACAAAATCCTTTTCATCCAGAATATCATTCGCTGCCCTGCTCACCAGTTCGCAGTCATCTACTGTAATTCCACCTGGTTTGTCAATGTATGCCCGCAGGTACCAGGTACCTCCTTCTTTCACATACTCCACATCCACAAGTTCAAATCCATTCGCATCTACAATCGGCTGCAAAATTTCTTCTGTTTTCTGTTCATATTCTTCCCGTTTTGTCATTCGACTCGTCTCTCCTCCTTTTCCCTGTACAGTAGCATAAAAGAATGAGTGGACAAATCGTCCACTCATTCACGCCAGTTACATATATATCATTGCTATCATAGCACGTTTATTTTAAAAATACAAGTGTTTTCAGCTTTTTTGTGCTTCTATTTTTTCAGAAAGCTCCGTCAGATACTCCCATCGCTCCATTTTCTGTTCCAGAAGCTCTTCTGCCGCTTCTTTTTCCTTTGTCAGTTCTGAAAGCTTTCCGTAGTTGCTGGCATTTGCCATCATCTCAGCTTCCAGATCTGCAATTTTTGTTTCCAGCTCTTCGATATCTGTTTCAATTGTATCAAATTCACGCTGTTCTTTATAGCTGAATTTCAGCTTTGACTGCTGCTTTCTTCCTGCATTTTTCTGTTCCTTCACAGATAAACTGTCCGGCTTTTTCTCTGCAGAAACAGCTTTTCCTCTGTCTGCTTCCTGTCCGTAACGACGTTCCCAGGCAATCAGGTAATCACTGTAACCGCCTTCGTACTGCTGAATATGTCCGTTTTTTTCAAAAGCAAAAATTCTTCTTACTATACGATCCAGAAAATAACGGTCATGGGAAACTGTAATGACAATTCCGTCAAAATGATCCAGATAATCTTCCAGAATTGTTAACGTCTGAATATCCAGATCATTCGTCGGTTCATCCAGAATCAGTACATTCGGTGCGCTCATCAGAACACGCAGCAGCTGCAGTCTTCTTCTTTCTCCACCGGACAGCTTGCCGATCAGACTGTACTGCATACTTCCATCAAACAGAAATCTCTCCAGCATCATAGCTGCAGTGATCTTTCCTTCTGTGGTAGTGATGTATTCTCCCACCTCTTTCACATAATCGATCACTCGCATATTTTCATCCATTTTACGGCTGTCCTGAGAGAAATATCCGATCTTCACCGTATCCCCTGTCGTGACGGTACCTTCCACCGGCAGTTCTTCTCCCACGATAATCTTCAGCAATGTGCTCTTTCCGCATCCATTTTCTCCGATAATACCGATCCGGTCGTTTTTTAGAAAAATATAATTGTAATCCCGGAACAATATCTTGTCTCCATAAGACATGGTCAGATGATCCAGTTCAATGGTTTTCTTTCCCATTCTTGTGCTGACAGAGCTCATCTCTATTACTGCATCTTCCACCGGAGCCTTCTGTGCCTGCATTTCTTCAATTCGCTGAATATGTGCTTTCTGTTTGGTAGATCTGGCTCTTGCACCTCTGGCCAGCCATTCCAGTTCCGTACGTAGTATGCTCTGACGTTTACGCTCCGATGCAATCTCAATATTTTGCCTTGCCTCTTTGAGACGGATAAATTCTGAATAATTTCCCGGATAAGAATAGATCTTTCCTTTGTCCAGTTCTACAATACGATTGGACACACGATCCAGAAAATAACGGTCATGAGTTACCATCACAACAGCACTTTTGGAGTTGGTCAGATATTCCTCCAGCCACTCAGACATGGCATTGTCCAGATGGTTGGTCGGTTCATCCAGAATCAGGATATCAGCTTCTGAGAGCAGTACCTGTGCCAGTGCCACACGCTTTTTCTGACCGCCGGAAAGTTCTCGCATTGGCTGGTCAAAATCAGGTACTTTCAGTTGATTTAACATCGTCTTTGCATCGCTCTCCAGAGTCCAGGCATTCCATTCGTTCTGATTTCCCTCCATAACAGCTTCCAGTGCCGTCATATTTTCCGGAAAGGTCTGCTGCTGAGTCAGAAAACGAATCTGTACTTTGCTGCCTTTTGTAACCTTTCCCTCATCCGGTTCTTCCAGTCCCGCCAGAATTTTCAGAAGAGTCGACTTACCGGTTCCGTTGATCCCGATAATTCCGATCTTATCGCCTCCCTGAATGCTGAAGTCTGTATCGTCAAACAGCTTTCTTTCAGTATATGCCTTTGTCAGATGTTCAATAGTCAGTAAATTCATACTCGAATTTTCGTTCCTTTCGTATCACGTCCTGCTATCTTTAGCTTGTCCAGATGTACTTCTTTTTCTTTATAATAAATTACTTTATCCTTTTCACTGTCCGGATAATATACTTCTTCAATTCGGTCTTCTTCCGTCAGCTTCATACCCCGGACACCAATAGCTGCTTTTTTCTTCTGCGGAATCTCACTGATAGCAATTCGCAGACACATACCCTGATGACTGCGGAATACACAGGTCTGTGCTTCTCCCAATGCAGCAATAGAGACTACTTTATCGCCTTCTCCCAGCTTCGTTGCCGCAATGGTTCTTTTCGCCACGTCAAATTCCGTACCCTCTACCTGCTTGATCATACCCTTTTCCGTAACAAAAATCAACACAGACATACGTACCTTTTGCAGTGTATCTACAAAAACAATCCGTTCTGTCTTACCGTCATAATTACAGATATTGTCAATCGGCTTCCCTTTATCACGAAACTTTCCATAAGGAACATCAATCACCTTCAGCAAGTGCTGACTTCCTGTGTCTGTCATTACACAAAGCTTATCTGTATTCATACAGAACAACACATACTTGCTTTCTGCATCTGCTGCTTCTTTATTTCTTTCGTAAACAGCAGGATCAACGGTTCTGGCATATCCGAAACGATCCATCAGAAATACCACTTCCATAGCTTCTGCTTTCTTTTCTTCATAAACAGCCTCTTCTCCGTTTTCTACCACGGTTCTTCGTTCTCTGCCATATTCTTTTTTGATTGCTTTTAATTCTTTCACAATCAGATTTGCCATGGAGTCATAATTGTTCAACAGATCCTGGTACGTATCAATATGCTGCAGAGTCGTTTCATATTCTTTCTGCAGAGCTTCGATCTCCAGACCAATCAGCTTATACAGACGCATCTCCAGGATCGCCGTTGCCTGTGCCTCAGTAAACTTCAGCTGTTCCGCCTGTTTTTTTGATGTTCTTGACTTAAACTTGATACCATCTGTTATCCCAAGTACCAGACAGTCCTTTACCTGCTGCTGACTCTTACTGCCACGAAGGATTTCAATGATCAGATCAATGACATCACAGGCTTTGATCAGCCCCTCCTGAATCTCTTTCTTATGCAGTTCTTTCTCTAATAACGTCTGATACTTTCTGGTATTCACTTCAAACTGAAAATCAATGTGATGTTCAATAATACGTTTCAGACTTAACGTCTCGGGTCTTCCCTGTGCAACTGCCAGCATATTGACACCAAATGTATCTTCCAGACGTGTTTTCTTGTAGAGCATGTTGATCAGGTTCTTTACGTCTGCATTTTTCCGGAGTTCCAGAACTATGCGGATACCGTCTTTGGAAGACTGATTGGAAATATCAGTAATATCAGTAGTCTTTTTCGTTTCCACAAGATTTGCAATATCGTTTAAGAATTTTCCGATATTAGCACCCATCATAGTATACGGAATCTCTGTAATCACCAGATTTTCTTTTCCGCCCTTTGTCTGCTCTACTTCTACTTTTCCGCGAAGACGGATTTTTCCGGTTCCCGTCTCATAAATTTCCAGCAGATCATCTTTATTTACTACCAGACCACCAGTCGGAAAATCTGGTCCCTGAATATACTTCATCAGTTCTTTTGTGGTAATATCTCCATTTTTTATCGTTGCAATAACCGCATCGGTCACCTCACCCAGATTATGAGGCGGAATACTTGTCACCATACCAACAGCGATACCATCTGCACCGTTTACCAGAAGATTTGGAAGTCGCACCGGCAGTACTTCCGGTTCTTTTTCTGTCTCATCAAAATTTGGCAGAAAATTTACCACGTTTTTATCCAGATCTCCAAGAAATGCTTCCTGCGTGATCTTCTGCAGCCTGGCTTCTGTGTATCGCATGGCAGCCGCTCCATCCCCTTCAATGGAACCAAAGTTCCCATGTCCGTCTACCAGTGGCACTCCTTTTTTGAATTCCTGCGCCATGACAACCAGCGCATCGTAAATGGAACTGTCACCATGTGGATGATATTTACCCATCGTATCTCCGACGATACGGGCACTTTTTCGATATGGACGATCGTAACGAATCCCCAGTTCATACATATCATACAAAGTTCTTCTCTGTACCGGTTTTAATCCGTCACGGACATCCGGAAGTGCTCTGGATATAATAACACTCATAGCATAGTCGATATAAGATTTCTGCATGACTTCCGAATACTCGGTACGAATGATCTGTTCTCCTGTTCTCTCCATTTTTACCTCTCAATCTTATTCCAGCGATCTGACGGATATCTTTATCTGCTAGATATCCAGTTCCGCATCCTGTGCATGCTCATAAATAAAGGCACGTCTCGGCGGCACTTCTGTTCCCATCAGCATCTCAGTGACACTGGATGCCATACGGGCATCTTCGATCTCCACGCGTTTCAGAATCCGGGTCTTTGGATTTAATGTAGTTTCCCACAGCTGCTCCGCATCCATTTCTCCCAGACCTTTATAACGTTGAAGAGTGAAATTTTTGTGCGTTTTTCTGTATTTTTCCAGTGCCTTGTCATCATAAAGGTATTCTTCTTTTCCTCTGGACGGCATGGCTTTATAAAGTGGCGGCATGGCAATATATACATGTCCCTCAAAAATCAGCTCCGGCATAAAACGGTAAAACAACGTCAGTAACAACGTACTGATATGCGCACCGTCCACATCCGCATCGGCCATAATAATAATTTTATCATAACGCAGCTTCGTGATATCAAAATCATTACCATATCCTTCTGAAAAGCCACAGCCAAAAGCGTTTATCATAGTCTTGATTTCTGCATTGGCCAATACCTTATCAATGCTGGCTTTTTCCACATTCAGTATCTTTCCGCGAATCGGCATAATTGCCTGATAATTTCTGTTTCGTGCCATTTTTGCCGATCCCCCAGCAGAATCTCCCTCTACGATAAAGATCTCACACAGCTCGGGTTTTCTGCTCTCACAGTTAGCCAACTTGCCATTCGAATCAAAAGAATATTTCTGTCTGGTCAGCATATTCGTCTTGGCTTTTTCCTCTGTCTTACGAATCTTTGCTGCCCGTTCCGCACAGCTCAGCACCTGCTTCAGCACTTCCAGATTACGATCAAAATACAGCACCGCTTCATCACTGACCACCTTGGCAACTGCCTTGGAAGCATCCTGATTATCCAGCTTTGTCTTAGTCTGGCCTTCAAACCGTGGTGCCGGATGTTTAATGGATACCACCGCTGTCATACCATTTCGAATATCCGCTCCGGTAAAATTCACATCTTTTTCTTTCAGAATACCTATTTCTCTGGCATAGGTATTCATGATACCGGTAAATGCCGTCTTGAAACCGGTCAAGTGTGTACCGCCCTCTGCATTGTAAATATTGTTACAGAAGCCCAGAACATTCTCATGGAACTCATTCACATACTGAATAGCACATTCCACGGTAATGCCTTCACTTTCTCCCTTGAAATACACTGGTTCCTCATTTACCAGTTCTTTGTTCTTATTCAGATCCTTCACAAATCCCAGAATACCATCCGGTTCATGAAATTCTTCATGATCTAATTCGACCTGTCTTCGGTCTTCAAAGATGATAGTCAGAGCAGGGTTCAGATAGGCCGTTTCATGAAGACGGCTCTTGATCTCATCGGCAGAAAAGTATGTCTTTTCAAAAATTTCCGGATCTGGAAGAAAGTTAACACAGGTTCCGGTCTCTTTTGTCTTTCCAAGAGTCGGAAGCAGTCCGTTTACCAGTTCAATGGTCGGCACTCCACGTTCAAACCTGTCATGATGAATATAACCTTCCCGACTGATTTTCACATCCAGATAAGTAGACAACGCATTCACTACAGAAGAACCTACTCCGTGCAGACCACCGCTGGTCTTATAATTGCTGTTGTCAAATTTTCCTCCGGCGTGAAGTGTGGTAAATACCAGACGTTCTGCCGGCATACCTTTTTCATGCATACCCACCGGAATACCACGTCCGTTATCCCCTACTGTGGCAGAACCATCCTTTTCCAGACATACAAAAATCCTGTCACACTCTCCGGCCAGATGTTCATCTACCGCATTATCCACGATCTCATATACCAGATGATTCAGTCCCTTGCGGGAAACGCTTCCAATGTACATACCGGGTCTCTTTCGAACCGCTTCCAGTCCCTCCAGCACGGATATACTTGCTGCATCATAGATTTTCTTCTTTGCCATACTGCCACTCCATTTCTCAAATTCAATCTACTGTGTCAAAAAAAGCTCTCCTTAATCTCTTAAGGAGAGCTTTTTATTTTGTGAGCAGTTCGTAGGGGAATCGAACCCCTGTTTCCGCCGTGAGAGGGCGGCGTCTTAACCGCTTGACCAACGAACCGTACTCACATATACTACAACGTTATCTACCAAATGTCAACACTTTTTTTAATTCTATTACACTTTTTTTAATCTATTTCACAATCATTCCGGTCTTTCTGTCACTGAACAGTGCCACTTCGATCAAGAAGATGATTCCTAAGATCAGCTGTTGCAGCTGTGTCGGGATCATCAGCATAACCAGACCACTGGAAAGTACTTTGTAAGTCATAACGCCAAGAATAATGTTATAGAACCGTACTTTCGCACCACCGTTTACCGGCATTCCACCAAGTACCAGTGCAATCATAATCTGTGTCTCCAGCTGATTACCTGCTGTAGAAGTTACGGATCCCACTTTTACAGAGTTGATGAAAGCTGCCAGTCCAGTAATACATCCTGCTGTCATGTAGATCAGCATCTTGGTGCGCTCTACACGGATACCTGCAAATCTTGCTGCAGTCTCTCCTGCTCCGATGGCTTTCAATCTGGAACCAAGTCCTGTGTAAGTAAATACCAGATAAGCCACTACGAAAATGACAATGGTAAAGGTAAGCATGAATGGCAGTGTATTGTATTTGGAAATATCACTGACACCATATACCGGAGAATTGGTGGTTGCATACGCACACACTCCACGGAACAGGTACATATTACAGATTGTTACAATGAAGCTGGTGATTTTACGTTTTACATTGAAATATCCATTCATCAGGCCAATCAGTCCACCGGCAATTACACCACCGATAATGGCAAGAATAATATTGTAATGTGACAGCCAGCATACTACGATAGAGCATACGCCCAGCATGGATCCCTGTGAGAAATCCAGTCCGCCCATGGTCATAACCATGAACACTCCGATGGATGAAATCAGAAGCATATAGGACTGACTCAGCAGCAGAGAAATATTTTTCGGTTTAAACAGCTTTCCATCTGTCAGAATTGCAAACAATACACAAATGATTACAAATCCCGCGATCGGAAGAATTGTTCTTACTATGGGCCGTTCCAGAAAAGGAATCTTTTCTGCCGACTCTTTTTTTACTGTTGATTCCATTCTATGTACCCCCTAAATCATATTATCAATCAGATCCGTATCCCGAAGTTCTTCAGAACGCAGGAATTCGCCATTTATCTTACCATCTTTCATAATCAGAATACGGTCTGCCATACCAAGCAGCTCCATGATCTCTTCCGAAATCATGATAATAGACTTTCCTTCTTTACGCATACGGTTCATCATCGCATAAATATCAGCTTTTACTTTGACATCAATACCACGGGTCGGGGAATCCAAGATAATCAGATCTGAATCTTTGCCAATCCATCTGGCCAGAACAACCTTCTGTTTGTTACCCCCGGAAAGTGCAGAAACAAACTGGTCTACACCGGTCATCTTGGTACTCATCTGCTTTGCAAACCTGTCCGCAAATTCCTTCATGGTTTTGCCTCTTAAAATGCCACCCTTTTTCAGATCCTCCAGGGATGGCAGGCAGATGTTTTCACAAATAGTATCATTAATGACCAGAGATTCATTATCTCTGTCCTTTGATGCATAAGCCATACTGTGTTTGATGGCATCCGGAATGGAATTGATCGGTGTGCCATCTCCCAGAGTGACACTTCCCTCACGGAAATAGGATGCTCCGAAAATGGCTTTTCCAACTTCATGCATACCGCATTCGGAAAGTCCGCCGATACCAAGAATCTCGCCCTTGT
Source organism: uncultured Marvinbryantia sp. (assembly GCA_934394985.1). Taxonomy (GTDB): domain Bacteria; phylum Bacillota; class Clostridia; order Lachnospirales; family Lachnospiraceae; genus Marvinbryantia. Next base: position 1,774 of record CAKRRF010000055.1, on the reverse strand, counting down.
GCAGATCCAGGGATAAATTATTGATCTGTCCCTTTACACTTACATTTTTTACAGAGATTACCACTTCATCAGAGACCTTCTCACCATAATCGGTACGATAATAGTTATTACCGATCTCACGTCCTACCATCAGCTGTTTCAGACGATCTGGTGTTGCTTCTTCTTTCGTAATAGTTCCAATGTATATACCGTCTCGCAGTACACTGATCTGGTCAGACTGCTCGATAACTTCTTCCAGGTCATGGGAAATGAAGATCACACAGCTTCCCATATCACGCATTCTGTGCATGACCTTGAAAAGTTCTTCACGTCCTTTCTGTCCAAGAGCTGTGGTAGTCTCGTCAACAACCAATACCTTCGGATTAAAGTAAGTGGATTTTACAATCTCGATCAGCTTACGGTCTTCAAAGTTATAGTCATCAATCGTCTTAGCCGCATCGATGTAGTTGAATCCATAACTGTTCAGATATTCCTGAGCTTTTTTGTTCATAGCTGCCGTATTCTTGATACCGAACTTGGTGAACTGATCCTCATTGCCAAGGAAAATATTTTCTGCTACGGTCAGACCGGACAGCGTTCCGATCTCCTGTACGATAATTGCCACACCCTGATGATTACCATCTACCTGGTTTGTTGCCGAAACTTCTTTGCCATCCAGGATAAAGGTTCCGGAATCCTTCTTGTAAATACCGGTCAGACAGGAAGTCAGTGTGGACTTTCCAGATCCGTTTTCTCCAATCAGTGCATGAATCTCACCTTTGTTAAAAGTAATGGAAACATGATCCAGCGCATGTGTGATTCCAAAATGTTTATCAATTTTTTCTGCTTTTAATAATACTTCACCCATACTGTCTCCCTCCTACTTCACAACCATGCCTTTGACCGGCTTGGTAGTAAGTGCTACAATCAGAAGCAGTGCTGCACCTGTTACCACATTCTGAATGGTAGTCGGTGCCCCCAGTGCTACGAATCCGTTAAACATCAGCTGAATAATCATCTCTCCAATGACGATAGCAATAACCGGATGACCATATTTCTTAAAAGCCAGTCCGAAGAAAGTTCCCATCAAAGGTGTGAAGTTTCGGCTCATGGAAGACAGATTGGATGCAGATGTCATAGACGTTCCAAAACTGATGGTCAGGATTGCCTGAATTCCGAAGAACAGACCTGCCAGAGTGAAAGCTACAACTTTATACTTTGGTACATTGACGCCCATATTTTTGGCAATAACTTCATTACTTCCGATAGCGTAAGTATAAGTACCAACCTTTGTGTACTTTAGTATAAATGCACAAAGCAGATAGGCCAGCACAGCCAGAATCAGGTTTGCCGGATAATCTCCAAATGCTCGGAAACCGATATCCAGAATTACATTCTTTCCATTGGTCGCATATACACTTAAGGCCTCATAGATCAGAGACAGTGCCACTGTAACAATCAGGGAAGAAATATGTAACTTAATATAAACAAGACCATTGATCAGTCCAATCAACGTACCACAGAGGATCGGTGCAATGATCAGTCCCAGGTATCCAAAACGTACACTTGCATTACATGCAATAATAGAGGAAAGTACGATATTGGCACCTACACTCATATCAAAAGGTCCCATAACACAAATGAAATACAGACCGCAGCCGCCTACTGCATAAATCAATGCTGACTTCATATAAGTAGCCAGCTTGTCCGGTGATCCAAATGTCGCCGGAGCCAGAAGTTTAAATATGGCCCAAAAAGCCACCAGCATTACCAGCAAAAGGATAATACCGAAATA
>CAKRRF010000054.1 GCA_934394985.1 uncultured Marvinbryantia sp. | reverse complement strand
CACCATGATGAGCACGAACATGAGCATGAACACGAACATCACCACCATGATGGCGATTGCTGCTGTGGTCACGATCACGAGCATGAAGCGCATCACCACCATGATGAGCACGAACATGAGCATGAACACGAACATCACCACCATGACGGCGATTGCTGCTGTGGCCACGATCACGAGCATGAAGCGCATCACCATGATGAGCACGAACATCACCACCATGACGGCGACTGCTGCTGTGGCCACGATCACGAGCATGAAGCGCACCACCACCATGCACAGGAACATGAGCATCATCATACAGCAGGCCCGGAAAAACAGGTATTTATTTTGGAAAATCTGGGTTGTGCCAACTGTGCTGCCAAAATGGAACGCCGTATTAATGAGTTAGATGACGTAGCTGATGCTACTATCACTTTTGCTACCAAACAGCTTCGTATCTCCGGTACTCATCTGGATGCGCTGGTTCCACAACTTCAGGAGATCTGTGCTTCCATTGAATCAGAAGTAAAAGTCGTTCCAAAGACTCCGGTTACCAGAAACGGCGGTGAAAGCCGTGTCTACATTCTGGAGAATCTGGGTTGCGCGAACTGTGCTGCTAAAATGGAACGTCGCATCAATGAACTGGATGATGTAGCAGATGCAACCATTACTTTCTCTACCAAACAGCTTCGCATCACCGGAAAACGTCTGGACTCCCTGCTTCCGCAGATTCAGGACATCTGTGCTTCTATTGAATCAGAAGTAAAAGTCGTTCCAAAGGATCCGACCCCAAGATCTGCTGCCAGGTCAGATGATCAGAAAGATGAAAAAGCAGAGCAGAAAAAAACACTCACCATGATTGCTGTCGGTGCCGTGTTATTTGTCATCGGTGAAGTCATGGAACATATGGGTGTATCCGGTTATGCACCATTGGTTATCAATATTATTGCTTATCTGATTCTTGGTCTGGAAATCGTTCTTACTGCTGTAAAGAACCTGACACACGGACAGGTATTTGATGAAAACTTTCTGATGAGTATTGCTACTCTTGGTGCATTCGCTGTCGGTGACTTCTCCGAAGCAGTCGGTGTTATGCTTTTCTACCGTATTGGTGAATTTTTCGAAGATGTCGCTGTGGAACGAAGCCGTACTCAGATTATGGATGCTGTAGATCTTCGTCCGGAGACCGTAAATCTGGTATCAGGCACAGATATTCGTGTCATCCCTGCTGAAGAAACGGAAGTCGGTGACGTCCTTCTGGTTCGTCCTGGCGACCGTATTCCTCTGGATGGCACGATTCTGGAAGGCGACAGCCGCCTGGATACTTCAGCTATCACAGGCGAACCGGTTCCTGTCACTGTAAAAAAAGGAGACGAAGTGGTATCCGGCTGTGTCAATGTATCCGGCCAGTTAAAGATTCGTGTTGACAAACCACTATCTGAATCCATGGTTACCCGAATTCTGGATTCCGTGGAAAATGCCGCTGCCAGCAAACCAAAGATTGACCGCTTTATTACCAGATTCGCCAGAGTCTATACACCATTTGTTGTTGTTCTGGCACTGGCTACCGCTATTATTCCTTCCATGGTATCCGGCAACTGGTATTACTGGGTACACACTGCACTGACTTTCCTGGTTATCAGCTGTCCATGTGCTCTGGTTCTCAGCGTGCCACTTGCATTCTTCTCAGGAATCGGTGCCGGTTCCAAAAAAGGTATTCTGTTCAAGGGCGGTATCTCTCTGGAACAGCTTCACAATGTTAAAGCTGTCGTCATGGATAAAACCGGTACCATCACAGAGGGCAACTTCGTAGTACAGGAAGTGGTATCCGTAGGATCTCTTTCTTCTGATGAATTATTGACTCTGGCTGCCGGATGCGAACAGATCTCTACTCATCCGATTGCCACCAGTATTGTGACTGCTGCTCAGGAAAAGGGGCTTTCTCTTGCAAAACCTGCCGGACTGGAAGAGATCGCAGGTCACGGTATTTCCGCCCAGACCAACCGCGGAACTCTTCTGGTGGGTAACCGCAAGCTGATGGATCAGTTCCATATCGATCTGGCTGCCTACCAGAAAAAGGGCTTTGGAAGTGAAGTACTCATTGCCTTAAATGGCAAGTTCGAAGGTCACATCGTGATCTCCGATACGATTAAGAGCGAAGCAAAGTCTGCCATCGCCGCACTCAAGAAACTGGGTATTACCACTGCTATGCTGACCGGCGATGCACAGGACAGTGCCGATGCGGTTGCAGCTGAAACAGGTATTGACGAAGTTCACGCAAAGCTGCTTCCTCAGGACAAACTTGCCGAGCTTCAGAAGATTCGTGCACAGCACACAAGTGTCATGTTCGTTGGTGATGGTATCAATGATGCTCCGGTTCTTGCCGGTGCTGATGTGGGAGCCGCTATGGGAAGCGGTGCCGATGCAGCCATCGAAGCTGCTGACGTGGTATTTATGAACTCCAATATGGATGCCATTCCACAGGCTATCCGCATTGCCAATGCTACCAGTGCCATCTCCTGGCAGAACGTAGTATTTGCCCTGATCATCAAGGCAATCGTTATGGTTCTTGGTCTGACGGGACATGCATCCATGTGGTTTGCTGTATTTGCCGATACCGGCGTGGCAATGTTATGTATTCTGAATTCCATCCGGATTCTGTATAACAAATAAAAAAGGTCGCTGATACTTTATTACACATTCCAAAGTATCAGCGACCTTTTTTATCTATGCGATTGCTGCTCCCAGTTCTTTCAATGCTGCAGTTGCTTCATCATCCGGGGCATCATTGCAGATTACACTGTCACACGCCAATGTGATACCAGCACTTTTTGCATCTTCTTCCCAGTTTCTCATCCATTCTCCATCGCCCCATCCGTAAGAACCGAACAGTGCTACTTTCTTACCCACCAGTTTGCTTTTGCATGCATCATACAGTGGCTGGAATTCATCTTCTTCCAGAACTTCGTCCCCCATAGCCGGGCATCCCAGCGCGATTCCATCATACTGATCCGCCATATCCGCATTAAAGTCTGCACAATTGATCATTTCTGCTTCTGCTCCTGCTCCTTTTGCTCCTTCCAGAACTGCTTCTGCCATTGTTTCTGTATTTCCTGAACTGCTCCAAAATACAACTGCTACTTTACTCATCTTAAAAATCCTCCTGCTTTTTTGCATTAAAATATAAAGAAAAAGTCAATCGACTTTCTTTTCACTGATTTATCAGGCTGCCACCGTCAGCTTTTTCACACTGCGCCCCTGCTGCCACAGCCGCATATATAAATCTTTACATTTTTTATACTTTGCAAAGGTACGCACAGCTTCGCATTCATTACAATACACCTTCCAGCATCCGGTACATTTACAGTTGTGGCCTGCATTCTTAATAAATCCGATCACATCTCCTAACGGATATCCCAGAAAGATACCAATCTCATGAGGAAATTCTTCCTTTGCAAGGAGCTTTTTCTGCAATAATGCCAGAGCTTTCTCTGGCTGCAGACTGGTATAGCCATACTTCTTCATAAACCGCTCCACCCCCGGCTTCTTCAAATCCCGTTCCAGAAAAGATCTGCGGCATACATAAATGAGTGCTGCCTTCTCACTTCTTCGCAGCTCCATCACAAAAATCCCTTTCTCATTCATAGATGCATTCCAGAGAGTAATCTGCTCCTGTACTTCCGCTTCCGAAGAAAATGCATACGTAAACAAATTCGCTGTCTTAATCGATGCCAGCGTCGGGGAACAATGCTCCACCAGATACCGTTCCAACATATCCTGATACTCCTTCTTCGTGGCAATCATTTATCCTATATTTTAAGTAAGCTTTTTATTACTTTCGTTAGATATATCTAACTTCAAGAATTACTATAATTCATCCTACTGCTTCTGTCAAGAAAAACTTACATCTTAACGTGCTATATGAATTACATTGCACTCATCCATCTGGCGCTTTATAATAAAGACACGATCAAAAATTTACAAAAGGAGTCTATCTATGCAATCATCTACCGATTTACAACAGACATTACGTTCTATCGATCATAAAAGCTACCCGGCATATAAATCTCTAAAAGGTACCTACCGTTTTCCGGCCTACACCCTTTCCATTGACCATGTACAGGGGGATCCCTTCGCATCCCCATCGCATATTAGTATCCGGATACCGCTGAAACGTGCAGGTTTCCCACAATTTTGTCTTACAAATACGCTGACCCGGGTGACTCTCTCAGATTATCTGACCCGTCAGTTTGCTGCACAGGTGGCAAAATTTTCTTTCCACGCCAAAGGTTCTGGTAAAAGTGGTCTGATCTCCGTCAGCCAGTGTGGTCCGGAAGTGCTGGAGCGAACTGCCTGTCAGGTAGACAGTGATCCACAAACCGGCTGCATCACTGTCCGCTTTTTTGTCGGTTTTCCAGCCAACGGCCGCAGTATCAATGCAAAAGAACTGGAAAAAATCTTATTTGATTTTCTGCCGGTATGCGTGGAAAAAACTTTTTATTATCGCAATCTGAATGCTGCAGAAGTAAAACAGACCATCGATTTGTGTGAAGATCAGGATACCATACGAGAAGAAATGAAAAAAAGAAATCTGGTGGCTTTTGTCGCTGATGGCGCCGTTCTCCCAAGAGAAAGCGGTGTCTCTTCCCGTCCAATGAAAGGTGCCTGCGCATTCACTTCCCCGGAATCTTTACGCATCTCCCTGCAGCTGCCACACAAAGGGCACATCACAGGTATGGGAATTCCACAGGGTATCACCTTGATTGTGGGAGGCGGCTACCACGGAAAATCCACTCTGCTGAATGCACTGGATATGGGTGTTTACAACCATATCACCGGCGATGGCAGAGAATATGTTCTGACAGATGAAAGTGCCTTAAAGCTTCGTTCGGAAGATGGCCGTTTTATCAAAGATATAGACATCTCCCTGTTCATCAATGATCTGCCAAACGGCAAAGACACGCATCGTTTTTCCACAGAAGATGCCAGTGGCAGCACTTCTCAGGCCGCAGGTATCATCGAAGGTATGGAATCTGGAAGCCGTGTATTTCTGCTGGATGAAGATACCTCTGCCACAAACTTCATGGTACGTGATGCCTTCATGCAGCGTCTGATTGCCCCGGACAAGGAGCCGATCACGCCATTTCTGGAACGTGCCAGGGATCTGTACACACAGGCGGGCATCTCGACTGTACTGGTTGCCGGAAGCTCCGGTGCGTTTTTCCACATTGCCGATACAGTGATTCAGATGGACAGCTATGTTCCTGTGGACATCACAGAAAAAGCAAAAACCTTGTGCAGTGAATATCCGCTTCCACAGACTCCTGTCCGCCCGTTTTTGATGCCACAAAGCCATCGCATCATGACGACTGATCCAAAAGGTGCGGGTAAAAAACGGGATTATCGTACCGGTGCTGTACGAGGCGAAGAAAGTCTGAAAGTAAAATTACAGGGAAAAGACGGATTCTCTCTTGGAAAGCAAAACGTAGATCTGCGTTATATAGAGCAGCTGACAGACAGCGAGCAGACTGCTGCTCTGGGACTCCTTCTGAAATATGCAGTAGAAAAACTGGTAGATTCCAAACGGACACTTCCCGAGATTGTTCACTACCTTCAGACTCAGCTGGAATACAAGGGATTGTCCGCCTTTATGGAAGGAACCTACCTCTCCGCCGGCTACGCGGTTCCAAGAATACAGGAGCTTTATTCCTGCTTTAACCGTTATCGCAGAGCTTAAAGTCTGATAAGATTGATCATTGCAAAAAGGAGCCATTCTGATTATGTTTCAGAATGACTCCTTTTCATATGGTCTTACATTAACGGACTGAACATCCGCAAAATACATTCCAGTCCACGAAGGGTCAGCGAACGTTTCTGACTGTATTTCTCTGTTACTTCCCTGCAGATCGGGAACATTTTTTCAAAATCGTGTCTTATCTCTGCTACTGCTCTGCATCCCGCAAACCAGCACGCATTTTCAAAATGAAGATACAGACTGCGAAAATCCAGATTGATCGTACCCACTACAGCAGCTACATCATCACACACCATCTGCTTGGAATGAATAAAGCCCGGCGTATACTCATAGATCCGAATCCCTTCTGCCGCCAGTCCCGCATAATAGCTTCTGGTTACTTTGTAGATCAGCGGTTTATCCGGAATACCTGGAGTAATAATTCTGACGTCTACACCACTTTTCGCCGCCAGAATCAATGTCCGCTGCATCTCATCGCTGATGATCAGATATGGTGTCGTAATATACACATATTTTCTGGCGCCTTTGATCATATTAAGGTACACATTCTCTCCGGTACGTTCTCCATCCAGCGGGCTGTCTGCATAGGGCTGAACAAATCCTGCCTCGGCGGAACGATATGCCGACTTCAGCAAATACGGAATCGGATCTTCCTGTTCCTTCTGGTTGGCATTCCACATTTCCAGAAAAATCAATGTCAGACTTCGCACAGCATCTCCGGTCAGCTTTACCCCAGAATCCTTCCATTCCCCGTAAGGATGTGTCAGATTAAAATACTCATTGGCCAGATTATAACCTCCGGTAAATCCTACTTTTCCATCGATGACGGTAATCTTCCGGTGGTCACGATTGTTCATAAATACATTCAGAACAGGGATCAACGGATTGAACACTTTACACTGAATTCCTTTTCGCTTCAGTTTTTCCATAAAATCTCGGTTGATAAACCCAATACTTCCCATATCATCATAAAAGACTCTGACATCCACTCCTGCTGCCGCCTTTTCTTCCAGAATCTCTTCGATTCCCTTCCAGGCCACTGAATCTTCTATCGCATGATATTCCATAAAAATAAACTTTTGGGCTTTCCGAAGCTCTGCTTTCTGAGCCTCCAGCGCACGGACCGTATCTCCATAAAACTCTACATCCGTATTCTGATAAACCGGATAACCGGCTCCCCTGCGCAGATATCCTGACTGTCTGGCCAGCGTTCCATCCGCTGTTTCCAACTTATCCACAATCTGCGCATCCTGTGGTAACAAATGTGTATAAGCCGCATGTACTTTATCAAACCATTTTCGCATTCCACCCAGCGCACCGGTACGTCCAAACATCAGATACAGGCACACACCCATGATTGGAAACAGCAAAATCAGAATAATCCAGGATATTTTATACGCAGAATTGATCTGCAGTCCATACACTCGAAAAACCAGCAGTAATGCCAGCACACTTGCCAGTGTGGAAATAGCCGCATAGTAATTGGTCAGCTTTACTGCCAGACCAATGATCCACCCCACCTGAAGCAAAATACTGATGATCACCATCACGAGTCTTTTGACACTGTTTTTTGTATTTTCTTCTGATTCCTTTGTCTGTCCCTTGCTGTTCTTCATATTACTCCTTTTTACGTCCTTCTACGCTTTCAATCGGTGATAAAACAGAAAACATTCCTTCCATCATATCATCGTAAAAAACATATCGGCCTCTTCCGCCTCTTTTTGCTGTATACAATGCCTTATCAGCCCGCTTGAAAAGCTCATCATACTTTCTGTCACAATTTTTCGTTGTGCTGATTCCCATGCTGAGGGAAATCGGAAAATGCTCATAGCTTCCACTGAGCATATGAAAAATACGATCCACCACAGGTTCAATCTCCTGATGATACTCCAACACAATCAGGAACTCATCTCCGCCAATACGCACTGCCAGATCGTCTTTTCGCAGCACACTGCGCAGTCTTCCGGCAATATAAATCAGCACCTGATCTCCAAACTGATGTCCGTAAGTATCATTGGCCAGTTTAAAATAATCCAGATCGAAAATAAGAAACGCAAACTCACTTTCCCTGTTGCAGTACAGCCGCTGCTTCGTTTTTTTCTGAGCCGTTGCATGATTCAGCAGACCGGTTAGCGGATCCAGAGATGCTTCACGCTCCAGCTTTTTCAGCTGAGCAGAATATAATTCACTCTGCCCAGTCATATCCTGATAGGTATCTGGCAGTATGGCACAAAAATCTGCACCATATTTTTCCAATAATTCTGCTGCTTCTCTTTCGTTCTCTGCCTCCAGAATTTGAAAACCATCCCGAAGGATATCCTTTAATGCCGCCCGTCTTTCTTCGGCTATTTCTATAATCAATACCCTTGGTCTTCCGTCTGTCATATAAGCAGCCCCCGTTCCTGTACTATTTTTTCAGTTACATACTATCTGCCTGTTTCCTTCTTTTTCCGTCCGTTTTTACCCATTCACGATCTTTCTTGCCACATACACACCACTGGCAGAAGCATGTGACAGAGAATGCGTCACTCCACTGCCGTCGCCAATGACATACAGGCCTTTGTGCCTGCTCTCCAGATTTTCATCCAGTTCCACTTCCATATTGTAGAACTTTACTTCCACACCATAAAGCAGTGTATCGTCATTTGCAGTACCAGGTGCAATCTTATCCAGCGCATAGATCATCTCGATAATACCATCCAGAATACGTTTTGGCAGTACCAGACTCAAATCTCCTGGTGTGGCTGCCAGTGTCGGTGTCACCATACCCTCTTCGATCCTCTTAGCATTACTGCGTCTTCCTCTTACCAGATCTCCAAATCTCTGCACGATAACGCCGCCACCCAGCATATTCGACAGTCTGGCAATACTTTCGCCATATCCGTTGCTGTCCTTAAATGGTTCTGAAAAATGCTTCGCTACAAGAAGGGCAAAATTGGTATTTTCGGTCCGTTTTGCCGGATCTTCAAAGCTGTGTCCGTTTACTGTAACAATACCGTTTGTATTTTCATTTACCACACTTCCGTAAGGATTCATACAGAAGGTACGCACATTATCCTCAAACTTCTCGGTACGATACACAATTTTACTTTCATACAGTTCGTCTGTCAAATCTGAAAAAATCACCGCTGGAAGTTCTACACGGACACCGATATCCACACGATTGGATTTTGTCGGAATGTCCAGATCTCTGCACACGGTCTCCATCCACTTACTTCCGCTTCTTCCCACGGAAATAATGCATTTTTCACAGTCAAAGCTTTCTTCTTCTGTCACTACGCGATAGCCGCCATCAATGACCTCCACTCCGGTGACCGGTGTATGAAAATGAAATTCTACTTTATCCTTTAACTCTGCGTACAGATTTTCCAGTACCACATAGTTGATGTCTGTTCCCAAATGACGCACTGATGCATCCAGCAGCTTTAACTTGTTCTGCATACAGACTTTTTTCAGACTGGTTCCTGCTGTAGAGTACATCTTCGTTCCTTCTCCACCATGTGTTACGTTGATTTCATCTACATACTTCATCAGATCCATGGCTTCTTTTCTGCCGATATATTCGTACAGCGTACCACCAAAATCATTGGTAATGTTATATTTTCCATCAGAAAATGCTCCAGCTCCTCCAAATCCACTCATGATGGCACAGGTCTTACATTTAATACAGTTTTTCACCTTGTCTCCATCAATCGGACAATGACGTTTTTCCAGAGAATATCCCGATTCAAATACCCCAATCTTCAGATTCGGATTTAATTTTATCAATTCATAGGAAGAAAAAATTCCTCCCGGACCTGCTCCCACAATAATAATATCATATTTCATATTGTTTATGCTCCTTTCTCCTGCTTCTCTCTATGAAAATCCGCTGGCCTGATGCCAAAACATTCAGATGTTCTCCTTTGTCATCATACCAACGGACTCATGTTGTTATCTCTGTCCCTTATCGTACGGGATACCTTCTGCCTTCGGTGCCCTGGACTTCTTTGATGTAAATGCCAGAACGATCAGAGAAATAATATATGGCAGCATATTGTAAACAGTACTTGGGATATGCAGTGCCACCAGTGCACCAAATCCGGTGTATACGTTAGATAATGCGCGGAACAGTCCAAACAGCAGTGCTGCCAGACCGATATTCACCGGCTTCCACTGTCCAAAAATCATAACTGCCAGTGCCAGGAATCCAAAGCCTGCCACACCATTTTCGAACTTCCACTCGCTTACGCCGGCTGTAATATATACAATTCCGCCAAGTCCCCCAAGCAGACCAGAAATCAGTACCCCTGCATAACGCATCTTCTGCACATTGATACCTACGGAATCTGCTGCCTGAGGATGTTCGCCGCAGGCCATAAGACGCAGACCGAATCTGGTCTTATATAATACCACATAAGAAATGATCAGCGCCAGCAATGCTACCAGCATAAACCAGTTAAATTCAAATCCACCGATTCTTACCAGCAATGCTTTTTTTGTAGCAATATAAGAAACCGTAGAAGATACATTATTCGGGTCTGCTGCCATATTAATTGCTCTGACTACAACGACTGCCGCTGCCGTACCCAGCAGATTCAGAGCCGTACCTACCAGCGTCTGGTCTGCCTTGAAATTAATCGCTGCCACTGCAAGAAGGAGAGAATATATCATTCCGCACACGATGCTTGCCAGCATAACCAGCAAAATAATCACTACCGCCGGTGTATCCGGTGAAAGCATTCTCAGCATCAATGCTCCTCCCAGTGCGCCCATAACCATGATGCCTTCCAGACCGATATTGATGACTCCACTGTGTTCGGAAAAGCATCCTCCCAGTGCTACCAGAATCAAAACGGAAGCAAATATTAATGTATATTGAATTAAAAGTAACATTATGCTTCGCCTCCCTTCTCTTCTTTCATTGCACGGGTTTCTGCTTTCTTATCCAGTCTGTGGTTCATCCACAGCTTGAAGAAAAATACGAATCCGCACAGGTAAATAATCAGTGCTGAAATAAAATCTGAAATCTGTGCACAGTACATAGATTTATCCACGTAGGCACCGCCACTGGTAATATGCTGAATAAAATAAGAGGAAAAAATCGCTCCAATTGGATGCAGACCTCCCAAGAATGCTGCTGCGATTCCATTAAATCCCATTCCAGGCACACTGGTCTGTGTCACAGCCCACTGCTCCACACCTGTCAGATAATAAAACGCTGCTCCAAGGCCTGCCAGTGCACCTGCGATCACCATAGTCAGTATGATATTGTATTTTTCCTTCATACCACAATACTTTGCAGCCTGTTTATTCAGTCCGGTGGCCTTCAGTTCATACCCCAGTTTTGTTTTTTCCAGAAGCATCCATACCAGAATGGCTGCCACAACAGATAACGGAAGGGCAATCGATACATATTTATTGTTTGCAAACAGTTTTTCCAGTCCAAGAGTCGGCAAAATAGCGGCTGCATTGGTTGAGCCAAGTGCCAGTGAATACGGACTGGACGGATCTTTGACTGTAGATAACAGCATATTTACCACATACAATGAGATCCAGTTCAACATAATACAGGAAATTACTTCGTTTACATTACAGTATGCTTTCAGAATACCGGAGATTGCTCCCAGTGCTGCTGCCACAACTACTGCGGCAAGTACGCATACATACCATGGCATATGAAATCCCAGTGCAAAATACAGGCATGCGCCTGCTCCTGCTACATACTGTCCTGCCGCTCCGATATTAAACAGCCCAACCTTGTAGGCAAATAATACAGACAGGGAACACAGCAGCAACGGACACGCTTTCACCAGTGTACTTCCAAAATACTGTGTTGCCTTTACTGCAGACGGATAATACATAAAATTCTTCAAGATCGCCACGATGGCTCCGCCTGCTCCTGCCGGATTAATCAGCAACAATACGATATATCCTATGAGCAGTCCGATCACAATACAGATCACAGATGCCAGCAGAGACTGTACTGCTCCATTTCGCAAAAGGCTTTCTTTGGACTTCTTTTCATGATTCATCCTTTAGGCCTCCTTTCTTCTGGCGCCTGCCATATACAGACCCAGTTCTTCTACTGTTACTTTCTTCGGATCGAATTCTCCCACGATTTCACCTTCATACATGACCAGAATACGGTCAGATACGTTCATGACCTCATCCAGCTCCAGGCTGACCAGAAGTACTCCTTTTCCAGCATCTCGCTGTGCCACCAGCTGACTGTGAATATACTCAATCGCTCCCACATCCAGTCCTCTGGTTGGCTGTACTGCCACCAACAGTTCTGGGTTTTTGTCAATCTCACGGGCAATGATCGCCTTCTGCTGATTACCACCAGACATTGATCTGGCAATCGTCACAGGTCCCTGTCCGGAACGTACATCGTACTGATCAATCAGTTTTTTTGCATAAGAACGGATCGCTCCTTTTTTCAGAAATCCTCCCTTTCCGGTAAATTCCGGTTCGAAATATCTCTGAAGTACCATGTTATACTCCAGGCTGTAATCCAGTACAAGACCATGCTTGTGACGGTCTTCCGGAATATGGCTCATACCTTTCATAGAACGGCTGCGGATGGATGCATGGGTAATGTCATCTCCATTCAGAGTAATCTTTCCCTCTTTTAACGGCTCCAGTCCAGTCAGTCCGTACACAAACTCTGTCTGACCGTTTCCGTCAATACCGGCAATACAGACGATTTCTCCCCGATGCACCTGAAGCGATACGTTGTTCACCGCATTATTTTTATGACGCTTTGATGCCACCGTCATATTCTGCACATCCAGCACCACATCTCCCGGCTTGCATTCTTCCTTTTCTACTGCAAAATTCACATCACGTCCTACCATCATGGCAGACAGCTTTTCCGGTGTCGTAGACTTTGTCTCTACCGTACCTACATATTTTCCTTTGCGAAGCACCGTACAACGGTCAGCCACCTGCATAATCTCAGAGAGCTTATGAGTGATAAACAGAATGCTTTTTCCCTCTTCTGACAGGCTCTTCATGATCTTCATCAGTTCCTGAATCTCCTGCGGTGTCAGCACTGCAGTCGGTTCATCAAATATCAGGATCTCATTATCACGATATAACATCTTCAGGATCTCTGTTCTCTGCTGCATACCAACCGTAATATCTTCAATCAGGGCATCTGGCTCTACCTGCAATCCATATTTTTCAGATAATGCCATGACCTTTTTCCTTGCTTCTTCTTTCTGCAGGAATCCATGCTTCGTAGTCTCTACGCCAAGAATAATATTGTCCAGAACGCTGAAGCATTCCACCAGCTTAAAATGCTGGTGCACCATTCCGATTCCCAGATCATTGGCATCATTCGGGTTCTTAATCTCAACCTTTTTTCCATCTTTACGAATTTCTCCCTCTTCCGGCTGATACAGACCAAATAATACACTCATCAGTGTGGACTTTCCTGCACCATTTTCTCCCAACAGTGCGTGAATTTCTCCCTTTTTCAGCTGCAGTGTAATATTATCATTGGCAATAATGCCCGGAAAGCATTTCGTAATATTCAGCATCTCGATGGCATAATTTTCCAATTTTTCCCGCCTCCTTCCATATATGTTTTACGCATAAATCTATAGCAAGTATAGCATAAAACAGGGCATCCGACAATGCCAGATGCCCTGTGAAACTTTTACATTTTTGTTACTTACCATCTCTGAAAAGGCAGGCTGCTTCTTTTATTCTTTTTGCTTCTTCTTCTGCCTCTTTTATTATCTGCGCCTTGAGTTCTTCTGCTTCTTTCATTTTTTGCGCCTTGAGTTCTTCTGCTTCTTTCATTTTTTGCGCCTTGAG
>CAKRRF010000053.1 GCA_934394985.1 uncultured Marvinbryantia sp. | reverse complement strand
ATTCCTTGTTTGAATTATAACTCATTTATGTCTAGAAATTGACCCCTCTGTGTCCAAAATTAGTTTACCACTTCATTTCTCTGATATTTTACCCCGAAACAGGCTTGTCTTATTTTTCCCGTGGTAAAATGCTATCTTCCTGCCTTATACCTTCTTTCTATCTCATATTCTATCTTACATTTTGCTTTGCCCAGTTTGATATTTCTTTTTCTGATTTATCCGCATCTGCTCCATGAATTGCAAGTGCATTTCCAAATTCAGCACCTTCACAGAATTTTTTTAAATCCTGTTCGGATCTTCCCAGCTTGCTGCCTTCATGGGTCATAAGTCCCATGACTTTCTTTCCTGTAAAATCCAGTTTTTCCAACTGTGTAAAGACAGCCTGCGGATAGGTTCCACACCAGCATGGTCCACAGATAAAGATATTATCATATTGTTCCATACCATTCAGATAATGCTTCAGCTCCGGACGTGCATCCTGCTTCTGCTCACTATATGCTTCTTCTGTACATTTGCGGTAATTGGTGGCATAAGGATTTACGGTTTCAATTTCAAAAAGATCTCCGCCTACTGCTTTCTGAATAAATTCTGCGCAAATCTCTGTATTACCTTTTTTCAGATTTACAATCTCTCCATTTACGTAATTTTCTCCTTTACGAGAATAATAAATAATTAAATTTCTGCTCATTTTTTCTTTTTCACCTTTCTTGCTTTTCTGATTTTGCGAATTATCTTTCGAATCAGGAATATCAAAAATACAATGAATAAAATAACAATCAGACAACTGATCATAATGATAGCTGAATATTTATTCGGATGCTTCACCAGATCAATGATATTTCTGCTGTTGTCTATGACCTTACGTCCGTGTGTTGTTGCATAATATTCAGATACATTGGCAATCCCGTCACCATCGGTATCATCAAAAGACTGCATATATCTTGCAATTGCATCCCATGCTTTTAGTTCTTTGCCATTTTCCAGGATTGCATGATCTTCCAGATTTTCAATTGGATTACCTTCTTCATCTTTTGGTTCAAGTGACAACAAACCATAAGACATTTTCATCACAGATCCAAGCATTTGCCCGGTGTACAAATCCGTCACCACATGGTACAGCTTATCATCCTGGATTTCTGTCCGCTCTCCGTCAGTCCGGCTCAGATAACAGTCTGTTACCTTATTCAGGATCATTCTATGTGGATTGTATGTAAAATTTAATCCGCTGCAATATAGTCTGGCAGTCGTCATAAAATCTGATATAGAAGCATCTACTTCTGCTGCCAGCTTTAATTCCTTTCCTGTCAGATATGCGCTGATTAATGGATATCCCGGTACGCCGTCTTTTCCGATTCCAAGGGAAAATGAATTGAATACATCTTCTACCGTAATCTCACCTTTTGTATAGGTATCACGTACCGTTCCACTTGGAACAACTGCAACATCCACCGGATCGCCATCATAATACTCCGAATGCTCCACTGCATAAACATATGCATCTGACAGGATATCACCCAGATTTAGTTCCTCATGCTTCGTACCCATCTCTTCCAGACTGTTAAATACAACTTCATTTTCAGCCAGAACTTCTTCTCTTGTATAACCAAACTCAGCAAGATAATTTGTATCCACCTTATCTAGCAAGGCATCAATTTTCTCTTGTGTTGCCTGATCTGCCTTTATCTCTTTAGACACTGGAATCAGCTCGTAAGCGCTCATTTCCCAGCGTCCATCTTCCTTTTGAGTCATCGAAAGAGAACCAAGATTTCTCCCGTATTCGCCACAGGATACAATGTATGTATTTCCGTGCTGAATGGCATTGGCCAGTTCCGTATGTGAATGTCCACTGATAATCAAATCAATATCCGGCACTTCCTTTGCAAGGATTTCATCCTCGGACTGTTCTTCATTCGCCCATGTTCCGCCATGAGATACACAGGCTATCATATCTACGTTCTCATTCTTCTTGATCTCTTCTACTGTCTGCTTTACGGCATCTACCGGATCTTTAAAAAGTAATTCGCATGTCGGTGCACATTCCAGTGCATCTTTTCCAAACACACCAACCACAGCGATTTTCACTGCTCCCTTTTGGATCACTACATAATCCTTCACTCCATAGTCTTCAAATGCTGCCAGAATCTGTTTCTGTCCATCACTTAGTTCAGCCTGTTGCATGCTGTCCCAATCCACATTACATACTACAAGTGCTGGCAACGGGTCACCGGAATTCTTGGCTGCAATCAGCATATTCGCCAGTCCTTTGGAGCGGTAATCATATTCATGATTGCCAAATGTCGTCACGTCATACCCAAGATATCCAAGCATTCGAAGCTCGGCGGCTTCCGTATCGTATACGGTCTGAATCAGCGTTCCCATCGAAAAATCGCCACCATCCAGTATCAGTGTATCCGGATTTTCTTCTTTTTTTTCATCAATCAGTGTCTTTATTTTTGCAAATCCACCAACTTCTTTTTGCTCTCCTTCGATAATGGTTGAAAAGCTGTTCAAATGAGAATGCGTATCATGTGTAAATAATACATCTACTTTTTTTGGCTGAGCAGCTGCCTCCACAGAACTATTTTGTGCAAATAAAAAAAATATTGCACTGAAAAGCATAATTGTCAGAATCTTTCTTGCTGTTTTCATAAATGCCTCCTGATTTTTGGACTCTGAACAGTTGTTGTTCGTTTGATTTGAGTATATCTGTTTTCATTTCGTTTGTCCATGCCAAAGATCATTCTGCTTCCAGAGTTTCAGCATGTTTCACCGTTTTCATGCTTTGATTTTTGTTACAGAAATGATATGATGATGGAAAGATGTTGAGGCAAACGTCCTCAACTACGATACTTTCGGATTGTTCTGTGCATTGCACTTCCACCATCCTACTATCACTGACAAGGAGACAATATCATCATGTATACCAACTCTGCCTACTGGAATCAGTCTAAAACAGATTTTCATGACCAGACGCATCCACTTTTTATTGAAAGTTGTGGCATCTGTCGCCTGTATACTCTGGATAAGCGTCCCATTGACCGTCCAAAGGGACGTCTGGACTATCAAATCTTATATGTGGCTGCAGGAAAAGCTTATTTTTCCATTGAAGAGAAAGAGCATGAAGTAGAAGCCGGCAATATGGTGATTTATCGCCCCAAAGAACCTCAAAGCTATTATTATCATGCGATAGACCAACCAGAAGTGTGTTGGATTCATTTTACAGGAAATGATGTAGAAAATATCCTGAACCGATACGGTATCAGTACAAATACGCATATTTTTTATACCGGTACTTCCATGGCATATAAGAATCTCTTTCAGTCCATTATACAGGAGCTTCAGCTTACCAAAGAAGATTATGAAGAAATGCTGGTTCACTATTTTATGGAGCTTCTCATCCGCATTCACCGTATGTCTTTCGTAAAGCCACATAAGAAAAGTATGCAAATCTTCCGGGATATGGATGAGGCGGCAGAATATTTCCGTCAGCATTACAGCGAACCTGTCAGTATAGAAGCTTATGCAGCTGAGCATAACATCAATACCGGGGGTTTTATCAAAAATTTTAAGGCTTATACCGGAATCACCCCGGCACAGTTCATCCAGTCTGTACGGATGATGAATGCCAGGGTGATGTTGGAAACAACTGATAATAATATTTCTGAAATCGCAAATCTGGTAGGATATGACGATCCGCTGTACTTCAGCCGACTGTTTCGTAAACAGTTCGGATGCTCTCCGTCACAGTTCCGGAAAAGGGAAATTTTTTAATCTTCGTATCCGTTTGGATTCTGTGACTGCCATCTCCAGCTGTCTGCACACATCTCGCGGATACCATTTTCTGCTTTCCAGCCCAGTTCTTTTTCTGCCTTGGATGCATCGGAATAGCAGGTCGCAATATCGCCAGGTCTTCTTGGCTTAATCACATATGGGATCTTCACGCCGGTAGCTGCTTCAAAGTTCTTTACAATATCGAGAACACTGTAGCCCTTACCGGTACCCAGATTGTAAATATTCAGTCCCTGATGGCCTTCCAGCTTCTTCAGAGCCTTAACATGACCTTTTGCCAGGTCAACTACATGGATATAATCTCTGACACCAGTTCCGTCCGGTGTGTCATAATCATTGCCAAATACACCCAGTTCTTTTAACTTTCCGACTGCTACCTGAGTAATATATGGCATCAGATTGTTTGGAATACCATTCGGGTTCTCACCCATTGTACCGCTCTTATGAGCACCAATTGGGTTAAAGTATCTTAACAGTACCACATTCCATTCCGGATCTGCTTTCTGAATATCTGTCAGGATCTGCTCCAGCATGGACTTTGTCCAGCCATATGGATTGGTACACTGTCCCTTCGGGCACTCTTCTGTAATCGGAATCATCGCCGGATCTCCATAAACAGTTGCAGAGGAGGAGAAAATGATATTCTTTACATTGTGCTTTCTCATCACATCTACCAGTGTCAGGGTACCTGCAATATTGTTCTCATAATACTCCCAAGGCTTTGCGACAGATTCTCCTACTGCCTTTAATCCTGCAAAATGAATACAGGAATCAATCTGTTCCTTTTCAAAGATCTCATTCAAAGCTTCTCTGTCTAAAATATCTGCTTTATAAAAAGTAACCGGTTTACCTGTAATCGCACTGACTCTTTCCAGTGATTTCTCGCTTGCATTGCTTAAATTATCTACTACAACTACATCATAACCTGCTGTCTGAAGTTCTACTACGGTATGGCTTCCTATATATCCTGCGCCACCTGTTACCAAAATTGCCATGGTCAGTTCCTCCTTTATCTCTTTGCCCTCATTTAACCATAAAAGCAATAAAATGTACATAAACAGAATAACATAAAACATGGACAAAATGCGATAATATTTTATATTTATCAAAAAAAAGTACAATCTGGTCTTATTTTACATCTTCTGAATAATACGGAACCAGAATCCGCTGTCCATACTGCAAATCACACCCAAGATCATTGATCTTCTGTATTTCTCTGACATATGCTCTTCTGGAAGTATATTCCTCCGACATATAACGGTCTGCGATACTCCAGAGGGTATCTCCCCGGTCTATGCGAATCTCTGTGTAATATTTATATGAAGCTGGCTTTTCTGCAACAGCTTCAAAATTACAGAAAAAAACAAATAGCAAAAATGATATGGACAGGATCGACATACAGATAGAAATTCTCCTGTTCCTCTGAATCTGTTTTCTTCTTAATCTTTTTTTTCTGCTCATTTTTCATCCCCCGTTTTTAAATACAAACATTTGTTCTGTTTCTATATGTTTGTATTATAGAATAAGAACATATGTTTGTCAATGTGTTTTCGAACATTTGTTTGTTATTTGAAAAGGTTATTTAAAAACGGATGTCTTTATATGAAAAGGAGCAGAAAAACGGTCCTTTTATAGTGGCCCTCTTCTGCTCCCATATAGTTCGAACTTTTTTACTCTACACCCAGATTCATCAATGCATTACCACTGATTTCTGTTTTTGTGTCTTCTATAGGTTTACCTCCATAGATCTGTTTGGCCTTTTCCAGCCCCGGCCCCAGTTCTTCCATGGTACGGTCACGGGAATCCTGTGCTTCCTGTCGGATGTCACTGATTCCGGTAGTTTTTTCTATATTATCCACGTCATCCAGTGGAAGTATGTAATACTTGGATCCTGCGTTATCCTGATAACGGTACACCCAGGTTGGCAGCAGATCTATATCACGGATCTCTACGCTTCCGTCGCTGCTCTGATGCAGGGTCAGTGTAATCATCGCACCGTCCTCAGTATGTCCGGTCGGCATTTCATCCATCAGATAGGTTCTCTGATTGCTCAGCGCATTACCTTCTGAATAAATACAGAACATATGACCGCTTCCGTCTGAAGTATCCAGCACATCAATCGGCTGCTCACAGTGAGGATGTCCACCGATAATCGCATTGATTCCCAGGTCACAAAGCTTTTGTGCTATCTGATCCTGATAGTCTGACTCTTCCAGCTGATATTCTGTTCCCCAGTGCATCTGAGCAATAAGAAAACGTGCGCCATCTGCTTTCATAGATGCGATATTGCTTTTCATTTCCGCATAAAAGCTGTCCAAATCATTATAATCAAACGTATTTACCAGATCCCAGTCTTCCTGCATAAGTGGAATTCCGTTCAGATTTGTTCCTTCGCCATCAGTCTCGTATACGTAATCAATAAATCCCACCTTGACGCCATTGATCTCTTCTACCGTATACTGCTTTTCCTGATTCGTTTCTCTGATACCGGAAAAAGCAATATTTTTCTCATTATATGCCTGCATGGTACGATGAAATCCATCAGAACCGCCATCATATACATGATTGGTAGCCAGAAATTGAAGATCTACGCCACTGTCTCTGATATTTTCAATAATTACATCCGGTGAAAGAAACAGCGGATATCCGGAATAGCCTGCCTCAGGTCCCGCCAGAGAGCCCTCAAATTCGCAAGTCATAAAATCCGGTGCACTGTAATATGGAGTGATGTATTTATAAATCGCAGAAAAATCATAATTTCCCTCAGCATCCGGATAGGAATCGATAAATGGTGAATGCAGCAGCATACAGCCTGTACTTCCAATTGTAATATCTTTTTCCGGATATAAAACTGCCGTCTCTGATTCAGTTTCCGTTTCTGTCTCCGGAACGACTTCCGCCTTTCCCATTGCACCATGAATTATGTTCACACAAAAAACAAGTACTCCAATACCGATCACAGGGGTAAGCAGACTGGTCTTCCATTCTCCGCTAAACCATTCCCGTGTCAGATATTTTCCATATTCCTTAGGTGTCAGTTCCGTACGAATATCAGCGTGTCTCTTTTTTTGCAATTCTCTCTCAGACAACCACAGATGCCAGCTTCTGCGAATCTGTTTTTTTATTTTTTCCAGATCAAACGCATTTTTTGATGAGCTTTTCCCTGACTTTTTCATCGGCTTTTTGATCTGTTTTTTTATGTTCTTTTCAACAGGTTTCTCTTCCTGCGGATCCGTATTGGATTCCTTCGGGCTTTCTTGCTCACTCTGTTTTTCTGTCGGCGTAACAGCGGTCTGTGATGTCGCTTCCATGCGCTTTCTGCGTAGCTCTTCCAGCCTTTTCTCCCTGCTGTATACCGTATTCCAGTTTTCTTTTACTTCCGGTTTTTCTGTCTTTTCTGCATCCACTTTTGCAGGTGTATGTTCTGTTGCAGTTTCCTTTTCGTTTTGAATACTTTCTCTGCTATGTTCTTCGTCCATCTTTTTCTCCCTCATGTCCTTTCAGACTTACTCTCTGGTATCATAGCATTTTTCCCATTATTTGTCATCCAAAATTACCTGAAAAACCCCGATGTCAAAACACCGGGGTCTTACTGTTTCTTATCAGAGCATCTTGTCTGAAACTATTCTGATTTTAGTGATGGAACAGACGAATTCCTGTAAATGCCATAACCATCTGGTATTTGTTGCAGCATTCGATCACCAGATCATCTCTGACAGATCCACCTGGCTGTGCAATATATTTCACGCCGCTCTTGTGGGCACGTTCAATATTGTCACTGAATGGGAAGAATGCATCAGATCCGAGTGTAACACCATCCATCTGATCCAGCCATGCGCGTTTCTCTTCTCTTGTGAAGACTTCTGGCTTCTCGGAGAATACTTTCTGCCATGCTCCGTCTGCCAGAACATCCATATACTCTTCACCAATATAAACATCAATCGCATTATCTCTGTCTGCACGACGGATGCCTTCTTTAAACGGCAGATTCATTACCTTCGGGCACTGACGAAGCAGCCAGTTATCCGCTTTCTGACCTGCCAGACGAGTACAATGTACACGGGACTGCTGTCCTGCACCGATACCAATAGCCTGTCCGTCTTTTACAAAGCAGACAGAATTGGACTGCGTATATTTCAGAGTAATCAGGGCAATTTTCATATCACGGATAGCTTCCGGTGAAAGTTCTTTATTTTCTGTTACAATATTGGATAACAGTTCATCATTAATCGGCAGTTCCTGACGTCCCTGCTCAAAAGTAATGCCAAATACTTCTTTATGTTCGATTGGCGCCGGACGATATTCCGGATCAATCTGGATGACATTATAATTGCCGTTTTTCTTTAATTTGAGGATTTCCAGTGCTTCTTCTGTGTAAGCTGGTGCAATCACACCGTCAGATACTTCTCTCTTGATCAGCATAGCAGTATCTTTATCACAAGTATCAGAAAGAGCAATGAAATCTCCAAAGGAAGACATTCTGTCTGCACCTCTGGCTCTTGCATAAGCACATGCCAACGGGGAAAGTTCACCACAGTCATCTACCCAGTAGATCTTTGCCAGTGTATCAGTCAGTGGAAGTCCGATTGCTGCTCCTGCCGGTGAAACATGCTTAAAAGAAGTAGCAGCCGGAAGTCCAGTGGCTTCTTTTAATTCTTTTACAAGCTGCCAGCCATTAAAAGCATCCAGGAAATTAATATATCCAGGTCTTCCGGATAATACGGTAATTGGCAGTTCGCCATCTTTCATATAAATTCTGGAAGGTTTCTGATTTGGGTTACATCCATATTTCAACTGTAATTCTTTCATGAGTTCATTCTCTCCTAATTATCATTATAATTCGTTTCCTGTATCTTACCACGGAATTCACAAGCTTCTTGCTTTCCGGGGTATTCGCATGCCTCTTTCGCCACTACAGTACCACGAAAAGAAGCAATTCTTAAAATCTCGGGGTAAGTAACGCCTCTTTTGCCGCTATACTGCCACGAAAACAAGATTTTCTTTAGATTCCGGGGTATTTTCATTCCGGTTTTCCTCTATCTTACCACGGAATTCACAAGCTTCTTAAATTCCGGGGTATTCGCATGCCTCTTTCGCCACTACAGTACTACGAAAACAAGATTTTCTTTAGATTCCGGGGTATTTTCATTCCGGTTTTCCTCTATCTTACCACGGAATTCACAAGCTTCTTGCTTTCCGGGGTATTCATTATTGTTCATGTTTGTTTATGATCTTTGTCTCGTATTCTCCTGTCTCGATATTGATATATCTTACAAACAGGGATACTTTATTATCTGCATTCAGGCTGTTCCATAACAGCTCTGTAAAGATCTCAATATTATCCTGAATAGCTACCAGCTTCGGTTCACCTTCAAAGCTTGGCAATGGATTGCCATCGCCAAGGTAAGTATGAATAAAGTGTCCCTCGCCGGCTACCGGCTTCTCATATGAGAAGGTATAACGGTTGCAGGCTGCAGGATTGCCGTTATTGCTCTTTAAAATGGACATCTGATAATCAAATCTGCCATTTTCGATTGTCATCATACCAGAAATACGAGGTGTATAGTTTGGCGCATCCGGCTCAAACTCACGGCTTCTCAAAGACTGTTCAAAAGTCAGTCCTTTTGCTACGCCCTCATATACCGTATCTGTCTGATCTCCGTTTGTTACAATTGTATCTTTTCCAAGTACACGTACCGGCGCATAAATAATCAGGCTCGGATCTGTCAGCTTAGAAGGATCATAAGCTTGTGTGCGTATGCCTTCTCCTTCTGTAACAAATACACGGTTGCGGCTGTTCTCGCTGCGTCCCATGATGAAATAAGCGGTCACTGCATATTTTCCATCTGCAGATTTACCAATCACGATTCCTCTTCCCGGATAAGCATTTCCCTTCAGCTCCTGTTCCAGTGATAACATTTTCATAAGTTTTCTCCTTTCAAACTGTAAAATAGAGTGTCCTTATCAAGTGCACCTTGCTGTACTGTTCTGCCCGATTTTTTGCAACAAAAAAACCTGGGGACGCACTGATTAAAAGACGTCACCCAGGCGGTCGGCTCATTCATGTTGTACTCCCTGCAGGTTTTCCCTGCTCATCCGCCAGTCGTACAACTATTTTCATCTTACACTATTCTTTCCAAATACTCAAGTCCTTTTTACTGATATTTGTATCTTTATTTCTTTTCTGTCCGTTCATTTCTGATTGCATTTAAATGCAAAATATTATATACTGATAACAGAATACATGTTCGGGAGGACACATTACATGTCATATGGAAAAATCAGTCCGAAACAGGCTGAGATCTTAGAATATATCAAAAGTGAAATCATCAACAGAGGCTTTCCTCCGGCTGTCCGTGAGATCTGTGAAGCAGTGAATCTGAAGTCTACTTCTTCGGTGCATTCTCATCTGGAGACACTGGAGCGCAATGGCTATATCCGCCGTGACCCTACCAAGCCGAGAGCTATCGAGATCGTAGATGATAATTTTAATCTTACCAGAAGAGAACTGGTAAATGTTCCGGTAGTGGGACGTGTCGCAGCCGGCGAACCGATTCTGGCCGTAGAGAATATAGAGAACTACTTCCCGATTCCTGCAGAATTTATGCCGAACAGCCAGACCTTTATGCTGAATGTTCGCGGAGAAAGCATGATCAATGCCGGTATTCTCGATGGTGACCAGATTCTGGTTCAGCAGCAGCCCACAGCGGAGAATGGTGATATTGTAGTAGCAATGATTGACGACGGTGCTACCGTTAAGACCTTTTATAAAGAGGACGGCTATTACCGCCTTCAGCCGGAGAATGATACCATGGATCCGATCATTGTAAAAGGTGAGCTGCAGATTCTGGGCAAGGTGATCGGTGTATTCCGATTCTTTCATTAAACTATGAGATAAACGAAAACTATAAGATACAAAAGACCGTACAGAAGTTCCTCATGTGAGTTCTTCCATACGGTCTTGTTTCTCATAGTTATTTATTTCAGTTCATCCAGCGAAATGCTCTTTCCGTCTCTCCAGATTCTTTCCAGATCATAGAACAGACGATTCTCAGAATCAAATACATGGACGATGATATCATTATAATCCAATAATACCCAGTTTGCTGTCGCATAGCCTTCCATCTGCTTTGCTTCATAGCCGGCTCTTCCCAACGTCTCATCTACGTTATCTACCAGAGCCTGCACCTGATTCTTGTTGCTGCCGCTGGCGATGATAAAATAATCAGCCAGTACCGATACTTCTGTGATATCAATCACTTTAATATCTTCACCCTTTTTATCTTCCAGAGCCTGTACCGCAAGTTTCACCATTTCTTTTGATTTTGAATTTTCCATCCCGTTCTCCTTTACTTTGCAGCATTTCTTTGTTCCTCATAATATTCATAAGTCTGCATGGTCATTGGATCCATCTTCTTAGACGACTTCTGCAGATACACCAATGTATCAGACAAGATCTTATACAATGTGTCATCCAGATCTACAAATGCCATCTTCCGTACTTCTTCCAGGTTTGCTGCCTTATCCCGCATCGGTTCAATATAATCCGAGATATAAATAATCTTCTCCAGAAGAGTCATCGCCGGTTTTCCAGTAGTGTGGCATGCTATCGCATCCAGAATCTCCTGATCTTCAATCTCATACTTTTCCTTTGCAATATAGGCTCCTACCTTCGCGTGAAGCAAAAACGGACTTGCCTTCTCTGCTTCTGTAATCTCAATATGATGCTTCTCACAGATCTTCAGCTTCTTGTTATCCGGCATACATTTGGCACAATCATGAAGAATACCGGCTGTCTGAGCCTTCTCCAGATCTTCTCCGTACCGCATAGCCAGCGCCGCGGCCGTATACATAACGCCCTCTGAATGTTCAAAACGATCACGATCCAGATACTTCCGCAGTGTTTTTTTCATTTTCTGTAAATTGTAACTCATCTGTTGTCCAACACTTCCTTATACAATCCGGTATTCTTAATATAAGAGATCACCGGGTCCGGCAGATAATACCGTACACTTTTTCCTTCTCTGATCCATTCACGCAGCATTCTGGAAGAAATATCCATATTCGGTGCATCCAGCACACGGATATCGACCTGAAACTTCTGCTCCAGATGCTGAATCTGCAGATCCAGAGACTGATCACTGACATGATCTCTGACAGCTGCCACCAGCACTGCCAGCTTCGCAATCCGTTCAGGATCCTTCCATTCTTCAAAGGTAAAAAGGGAATCCGCTCCCATTATAAAATAATACTCCACCTCCGGATTCTGTGCGGTCAGACGTTCCAGTGTCTCTCTTGTATAAGAATATCCCATTTCATGTGCATCATCCAGTGACAGCACCAGATGCGGGTTATCCTCTATAGCAAGGCGCACCATCTCAATCCGTTCTTCCAGGGATGCCCGGTCACCCAGATTTTTTTTATGCGGCGGATTGCCACATGGCATCATCATTACCTGATCCAGGCCGAACTGATAATAGGCCCTCTCAGCAAGAATTAAATGACCCACATGAATAGGATCAAATGTTCCACCTAAAATACCTATTTTTCTTTTCATTATTTTACCCCTTTATTTTGGAAGCATAATTTTCTTTTTGTTTTCTTTACCTTCTTTGTATAACACAATCTTCTTGCCGATTACCTGAACCACCTGGGATTTGGTACGTTCTGATACCATCTGTGCCAGTTCCTTCGGATCGTCCATACAGTTCTGAAGTACACTGATTTTAATCAGTTCCCGCGCCTCCAGAGCCTCTGCGATCGCTTTTGTATTCTCCGGTGTCAGGCTGGATTTTCCAATCTGGAAAATCGGATCCATGGTCATCGCAAGACTTTTTAAATATGCTCTCTGTTTACTCGTCATGCTGTTTTCCTCTATTTATAATAATCAAATGCAAGACCATACATGCGGACAGTATCCCCTTCCTGTATGCCTGCGTCTTCAAGTTCCTGTAAAATACCGGTATCTTTCAAGAAATTCTGGAAGAATAAAAAGCCCTTTTCAGACTCCAGGTTGGTGTAACCCAGCATCTTTTCAATCTTCGGTCCTTCCACAATATAGGTATGGTCATCTTCCTCAGATTTTGCAACCGTATATGGAAGATTATCATCGATACGCATTTCATCCGGGAAGAATTCCTGTTCGAATACAACCGGTTCCTGTGGAAGTTCATTCAACATATCGCGTACATAATATAACAGTTCCTTCAGTCCCTGACCGGTCACTGCAGAGATCGGGAATACTCGGATACCTTTTGGTTCAAATTCATCCTTCAGCTTCTGAATCGGGTCTTCGCCGTCTTCTGTATAAATGGCATCGATCTTATTCGCTGCAATCACCTGCGGTCTCCGGGAAATCTCCTCGTTATAAGCACGCAATTCTTCATTTATTTTATAAATATCTTCAATCGGATCTCTTCCTTCTGTGGAAGCTGCATCCACCAGATGAATCATGACCTTGGTACGTTCAATATGACGTAAAAACTCATGGCCGAGACCCACGCCTTCTGATGCACCTTCAATCAGACCAGGAATATCCGCAATGACAAATCCGCTGCCATCCAGATCTACCACACCCAGATTCGGACTCAAGGTAGTGAAATGATAGTTGGCGATCTTTGGCTTAGCATTGGTCACATGAGCCAGAAGTGTGGATTTCCCTACATTCGGGAATCCAACAAGCCCCACATCTGCGATCACCTTCAGCTCCAGGGTAACCACCAGCTCCTGTGCCGGCTTACCTGGCTGTGCATACTTTGGCACCTGCATGGTAGAGGTTGCAAAATGCTGGTTTCCCAGTCCGCCTCTTCCACCTTTTAAGATGATCTGTCTCATATTGTCGCCAGACATATCGGCAATGACTTTGCCGCTTTCTGCATCTTTAATAACAGTTCCTTCCGGAACCTTCAATACTATATCGGAGCCATTTGCACCATGACATCTTGATTTTCCGCCATTTTCTCCAGGCTTAGCACTGAATTTATGCTTGTGACGGTAATCACCCAGCGTTGTCATTCCCTTATCCACTTCAAAAATGACGTCACCACCTTTGCCTCCGTCACCGCCATCCGGTCCGCCAGCTGCTACAAATAACTCTCTTCG
>CAKRRF010000052.1 GCA_934394985.1 uncultured Marvinbryantia sp. | reverse complement strand
ATAATGGGCTATCGCCAAATGGTAAGGCAACGGACTCTGACTCCGTCATTTCAAGGTTCGAATCCTTGTAGCCCAGTTCGAAAGCAGTGGTTATCCGCTGCTTTTTCTTATGTACTTATTTTAAAAATAAGTTGATTAAAGGATAACAATGTTCTATAATTGGCACGTAACTTGTTTGGGATAAAAGGAGAAAGAAAATGCTCAGAGGAAAAACAGTTGTGCTTGGAGTAACAGGCAGTATAGCCGCCTATAAGATCGCATCACTTGCCAGTATGCTGGTAAAGAAACATGCCAATGTTCATGTGATCATGACAGAGAATGCTACAAATTTTATTAATCCAATTACATTTGAGTCTCTCACTGGTCATAAGTGTCTGGTAGATACGTTTGATCGGAATTTTGAATTTCAGGTAGAGCATGTATCTCTTGCCAGGCAGGCAGATGCAGTTATGATTGCACCAGCCAGTGCGAATGTAATAGGCAAACTTGCGCATGGAATAGCAGATGATATGCTTACCACTACACTTCTGGCGTGCAGATGTCCGAAGATGATTTCACCGGCCATGAATACAGCGATGTTTGAGAATGAGATTGTGCAGGATAATCTGAAAACACTGGAAAAATATGGATATGAAGTCATACAGCCTGCCAGTGGTTATCTTGCATGTGGTGATACGGGCACAGGAAAGATGCCGGAACCGGAGGTATTATATCAGTTTATAGAAAAAATACTTGCAGGACCAAAGGACTTTGTCGGAAAAAAAGTGCTGGTTACGGCAGGCCCGACGCAGGAAAATATTGATCCGGTTCGCTATATTACGAATCATTCCTCTGGAAAAATGGGGTACGCTATGGCCAAAGCTGCAATGCTTCGCGGCGCGGAAGTAACTTTGATCAGTGGCCAGACAGCACTGCCAAGACCGATGTTTGTAAAGTTTGTCCAGATTACTACAGCAGAAGAAATGTACCAGGAAGTGACAGGTAGAAGTGCAGAGCAGGACATTATTATTAAGGCAGCGGCTGTTGCTGATTACAGGCCGAAGACGGTCTATGAAAATAAGGTAAAAAAACAGGATGGTCAGATGGCAATTGAACTGGAGAGAACCAGGGACATACTGGCTTATCTTGGAGAACATAAGAGAGAAAATCAGTTTTTATGTG
The DNA here is from genome assembly GCA_934394985.1 of uncultured Marvinbryantia sp. Lineage (GTDB taxonomy): Bacteria > Bacillota > Clostridia > Lachnospirales > Lachnospiraceae > Marvinbryantia. The sequence continues at coordinate 13,490 of CAKRRF010000052.1, read as the reverse complement.
GATTTTCTATGGAAACGGAAAATATGATAGGTAATTCCAGAGCCAAATTACAGAAGAAAAACCTGGATATGATAGCAGCCAATAATGTGAAAGTAGAGGGTGCAGGTTTTCAGGGAGATACGAATGTAATGACTCTGATTACACAGGATCAGGAAATTGCCCTTCCATTGATGAGTAAGGAAGAGGTTGCCAACAGGATCCTGGATATAATCAGGGATGAAATATAATAATTCCCTGACAGCAACCCGTTAACCAGATTTTCGGGCGGATACGCCCGACCATCACCGTATTGTATCCCGGATGGGAACAGTAACAAGGAGGAAAAACAATGAGAAACACAAAAACAAGTAACATGACAATTATGGCACTGATGACAGCAGTATTACTGATCTTTGCCTGCACACCGATTGGCACCATACCGATTGGCCCGTTATCTATTTCTCTGAATATGATACCGGTAGCAATTTGTGCTATAGCAATGGGACCGGCAGGAGGAGCAGCGGCCGGAGCAATTTTTGGGTTATTAAGTTTTCTGCAGTGCTTTGGAATCGGTATCCCAAGTGGAATGGGAATCATTCTGGTAGGGATTAACCCAGTTCTGGCATTTATTCAGAGATTTGTACCAAGAATGTTAGATGGTTTACTGCTTGGATATATTTTTAAGGCAGTCAGTAAGAAAAATGTATATGCAGGGTGTGTAGTAACAGGATTCTTTTCCGCATTTTTAAATACCTTATTCTTTATGACAGCCCTGGTTCTGTTATTTGGTAATACCGAGTATGTACAGGGACTGATTGCAGGAAGAAATATTATCGTATTTATCTGTGCTTTTGTGGGAGTAAATGCAGTAGTAGAAATGGTAGTTGCGACACTGATTACAGGAGCTGTGGGAAGTGCATTATTCAGAGCCAGAGTATTGAGCAAATAAAAGGAGAACGTCAATGATTCTGACCATAGATATCGGAAATACCAATATTGTAGTTGGTGGTATAAGCAAAGATAAGACACATTTTATAGAGCGTATTTCAACGGTACGCACCAAAACAGAGTTGGAATATGCCATAGATATCAAACTTCTGTTGGATATCTACAAGATCAGGGCAGATCAGATCCAAGGAGGGATTATCTCATCGGTAGTTCCACAGATCACGAATATCGTGAAGATCGCGGCTGAGAAGATCCTGAAGACAGAAGTTATGGTGCTGGCAGCCGGAGTAAAGACAGGATTGAATATCAAGATCGACAATCCGGCACAGCTGGGAGCCGATCTGGTAGCCAATGCAGTAGCAGGAATCAATAATTATCCGGTTCCACTGATTATCATTGATATAGGAACCGCGACCACACTTTCTGTAGTGGATGAGAAAAAACAGTACATAGGGGGCATGATTCTTCCGGGACCACGAATTTCGCTGGATGCACTGACGGCCAGAGCTTCACAGCTGAGCGGTATCAGTCTGGAAGCGCCAAAGAATATCGTGGGTAAGAATACCATCGAATGTATGAAGAGCGGTATCGTATACAGCAATGCTGCTGCTATGGATGGAATGATTGAGAGAATCGAAGAAGAGATCGGATGCAAGGCAACGGTAGTAGCCACTGGTGGATTGGCCAAGAGCATTATTCCACATTGCAAACGGGAAGTGATTTTGGATGAAGAACTGATGCTGAAGGGGCTCTATATCATCTATGAAAAAAACAAACAGTAAGTAAAAGCAATAGAAACGAAGAAAAGACTGTACGTTCTTACATGAAATCATGTAAAAAGTACAGTCTTTTTTATCGTTCATAAAATGAAAATTTGACATTTTTCTGATAATGTGTTATTGTTTCAAAAATGAATAGTTCAATATTGAAATAAAAGGAGGGACTATGAATCAATTACTTTTTATGATCCACAATTCTCTGGAATTGTATGAGAGTCTCTGCCAGCCGGTGTGCAAGTCCTGTGGTATTCCGCAGACAGCGCTAGATATCTTGCTGTTTCTGGCGAATAACCCGGAGTATTATACGGCGCGGGATATCTGCCGTGTCAGAGGAATCAAGGCGAATCTGGTATCGTTTCATGTGGAGAAGCTGGTGCAGGAAGGCTATCTGGAGCGGGAATCCATACCAGGAGACAGGCGTCAGGTGAGACTGCTTTTTACAGAGAAGGCTGCTCCTGTCATTGAACAGGGGCGAGAAGTGCAGCAGCGCTACAGGGAGATCCTGATATCAGACATTGCACCATCTGATCTGGAAGCATTTCAGCGGTGTATGAATACTATTCGGCATAATATCGAGAAGAGCAAAAAAAGTAGTGCAAAAGTAAAATCGGCAGAAAAAGGGGATAAGAAAAGATGAATCTGTTTATAACTATCTTAGTAACATTTTTTGCGGGCATGGGTGCTGGTCTGGGAACCGGATTTGCCGGTATGAGTGCAGCGGCGGTGATCAGTCCGATGCTAATTACATTTCTGCATATGGATCCATATATGGCAGTGGGAATTGCCCTCTCCTCGGATGTGCTGGCCAGCGCGGTTTCCGCTTATACCTATGGAAAAAATAAAAATCTAGACATTAAAAATGGCGTGATCATGATGTGCAGTGTGCTGGTATTTACCGTAGTAGGAAGTTTCGTTGCCAGTCTTGTACCATCCAGAACCATGGGAGGATTTTCCACTGTCATGACATTCTTCCTTGGTGTGAAGTTTATTGTAAAACCAGTCATGACAACGAAAGAAAGTATGCAGGCGGTATCAGCGAAAAAGAGAGCTATTCAGTCCATCATTTGTGGTATGCTGATCGGGTTTATTTGTGGATTCGTTGGAGCAGGCGGCGGAATGATGATGCTTCTGATCCTGACCAGTGTACTGGGATATGAGCTAAAGACTGCAGTGGGAACCAGTGTGTTTATTATGACATTCACAGCCCTTACCGGTGCGGTATCCCATTTTATCATTGGCGGTTCACCGGACTGGGTAGTCTGGACATTGTGTGTAGTATTCACCTTTATCTGGGCGCGGATTGCAGCAGTCTTTGCCAATAAGGCAGAGCCGAAGACGTTGAATCGTGCTACTGGTGTGGTATTGGTCATTCTTGGTGCGGTAATTTTCGTTTTCTCCAGGCTTTCATAAAATACTTTTCATGCCGTTAGAATCGTGATAAAATGAGTACGGTTCAGATTCAAAATGTCAGAAAATGGATCTGAATCGTACTTTTTGCATTGTGGAAAGGAAATAACATACATGAATGTATTTGATATTATAGGTCCGGTGATGATCGGTCCGTCTTCCAGCCATACTGCAGGAGCAGTGCGTCTGGGTCGTGTGGCATGGCAGATCCTGGAAGATAAACCGGTAAAGGCAGTGATTGAACTGTCAGGATCTTTCGCCCAGACATATAAAGGACATGGAACGGATAAGGCATTAATTGCCGGCATCATGGGAATGGATTCGTATGATGAACGAATTCGCTGTTCACTGGAACTGGCCCGGGAACAGGGACTGGAGTATGAGTTTCATGAGGTAAATATACCGGATACCCACCCGAATACCGCACATATTTTCCTTTATGGAGAAAGTGGCAAGACGGCAGATATTCAGGGGGCTTCTGTGGGAGGCGGCAACATTCTGGTGGAGAAAATCAATGGAATGGATGTGGCCTACACAGGACAGAGTACCACCATTCTGGTTCGCCATTACGATCGGCCGGGAGCGATCGCAGCGGTAACAAATTTTATGGCATATTCGGATGTGAATATCGGGAACTTCCGTCTGTCCAGACAGAAAAAGGGTGGAGAAGCCATTATGACTATTGAGATTGACGGAGCAGCACCGGAAGGGCTGACTGAACAGCTAAAGGTACTGCCACATGTGATCAGTGCGATTATTCTGAAAGTGATATAGGAGCGTTTATGGAATATTTGACAATACAGGAACTGGTAGAGACAGCAGAGAAGAAGAAAATGAGCATCGGGGCAGTGGTTCTGGAGGATCAGGCTGTGCAGATGGAACAGAGTGAGGAACAGTTGGTTTCTCAGATGAAGGAGAACCTTAGTATAATGGAAAAGGCAGTGGAGAGCGGCATGGATCCACAGCTTCGTTCAACATCAGGGCTCACCGGCGGTGATGCCTGGAAGATGATGCGGTATGCTCAAAATGGCGGTATCACTGGGAGCTTCATAACAAAAGCCATGGCCAGAGCGCTGGCGGTTTCTGAATATAATGCAGCTATGGGAAAGATTGTGGCAGCTCCGACCGCAGGCTCCTGTGGCATCATGCCGGGATGCTTGGTGAGTATGATGGAGGAACATCAGGTGTCTCGGGAAAAGATCATCGAGGGAATGTTTACGGCAGCCGGTTTTGGTATCGTGATTGCCAAAAGAGCCAGCATTGCCGGAGCACAGGGCGGCTGTCAGGCAGAATGTGGTTCCGCAGCAGCGATGACGGCAGCAGCATTGACAGAAATCATGGGTGGAACGCCCAAGCAGGCAGCAGATGCCTGTGCCATGGCTTTGAAAAATCAGCTGGGACTGGTGTGTGATCCGGTGGCCGGACTGGTGGAGATCCCGTGTATCAAACGAAATGTGGGGGGTATTATGATCGCATTTTCCGCAGCAGATATGGCACTGGCCGGAATGGAATCCAAGATTCCGGTGGATGAAGTCATTGATGCCATGAAGGAAGTGGGAGACAGTATGCCATGTGCCATGAAGGAGACGGCACAGGGAGGACTGGCGAATACACCGACGGCAAAGAAGATGAAAGAACAGGTCTTCGGAAAAAAAGAAGTATAAATATGATAGTAAGAAGGAATCGCAAGATTCAATATATAAAAAAGTGCTCTGCTGAGTATGTGTAATAACAATCTCACAGAGCACTTTTTTATTACAGACTTTCTTTTTTGCTGTACAGATCAATCAGGCGGAGCAGAATGTCCACATTCTTTTCCAGAGCCTGAATAGCTACCAGTTCAAAACGGCCATGTGCATTTTCATAACCGGCACTGATGTTCGGACAAGGAAGTCCCTTCTGGGACAGGCATGCACCATCTGTACCGCCACGCATTGGAATGGCATGCATTTCTACACCACAGTCGGCCATAGCCTGTTTTGCGTAATCAATCATGTAAGGAACCTTCATGATGGCTTCATACATACTGGAATATTTTCCTGTATAGGAAGATTCTACAGTACCTTCCCCATATTTTTCATTTAAGGCGGCAACACATTTTTCCACATATTCATGTCTTTCCTGGAAACGCTTCTTGTCATGGTCACGAATCAGGCAGCGAAGGAATGCTTTTTCTACAGTTCCTTCAAACTTAATCGGATGGAAATAACCTTCCCGTCCTTCGGTATGCTGAGGACGTTCCAATGCAGGAAGCATATTCATAAATTCGCCACCGATTTCGATGGCATTTTTCATAATATTTTTCGCTGTTCCAGGATGTACATTTAAGCCGTGAATGTTCAGATGAACTTCTTCTCCATTGAAGTTCTCATAAATAAAATCGCCGAGACCATCACCATCCAGAGTATAGGCAATGTCTGCACCGAAGCGTTCAATGTCGAACTTGTGAGCACCCAGAAGACCGACTTCTTCATCACAGGTAAAACCAATCTGGATTGGTCCGTGAGGAAGTTCTGGATGCTGACAAAAATATTCTGCCATAGTCATAATAGAAGTAATGGCAGCCTTGTCATCGCCGCCTAACAGAGTAGTACCGTCTGTCAAAATCAGATCCTGTCCAACATACATGGCCAGACGAGGATATTTTGCCGCTTCCATAACGATATTCTGTTCTTTATTTAATAAGATGTCGCCACCTGGATAATTTTCCAGAACCCATGGCTTCACATCGGTACCGCTGGCATCTGGGGCAGTATCCATATGACCAAGGAATCCGATAGAAATGCCACCGCCATTTGGCAGGGTAGATGGAATAGTACCGTATACATTACAGAAATCATCATGCGTGACATTCTGAAGACCGATCTTTTTCATTTCATCTTCCAACATATGAGCCAGATCCCACTGTTTTTCTGTGCTTGGAACGGTAGCTGCGCCATTCTGAGACTGGGTATCTACTTTGGCATAACGGATAAAACGTTCTTTTACCTGATCGTAAAACTGTGACATGATTGTCTCTCCTTTAGTAAATAAAATTAGTATTGATATGCCACTTTTTATGACAAACAGATTGACAGAAAAGTGTCATATAACATAATTATACACCCCTGTGCTAAAAGCGCAAGAAGAAGTTATAGGGGTGCGGTCACGGAATGAACAGTAACGTTGTATTTGACAGAAAAACAGATGTATGACGTTGACAGATGGCACTTTAGTGTGTTAAAATTTATACAGTCCGCTTCATTTACAAGCAAGCATTATAAAGGAGGAGAAAAATGAGCAGAAAAGGACTTATGAGATTTTTAATCGCTGCAGCAGTATCTGCAACTGCACTGTTCGGAAGTATGAGCGTTTCCGCAGCAGAGACTACCCAGGATACGCTGACTGTAGCAATGGGATCCGATGCAACCAGTATCGACCCGGTAGCTGTATGTAATGTATATTCATCCAACATTATGGCGCAGATCTATGACACACTGATTGATGTGGCAGAAGATGGTACCGTAACACCGAGACTTGCAGAGAGCTATGAAGTGTCAGATGATGGACTTACCTATACTTTTAAGATTCGTCAGGGCGTAAAGTTCCACAATGGAGATGAATTAAAGGCAAGTGATGTAGCATACTCACTGAAGCGTGCGCAGGCCAGTGCAGCAGTAGCTCACATCTTTGGAGACATCGATCCGGACAGCTTTGAAGTACCGGATGATTACACAGTATCTTTCAAACTTCAGCAGCAGAACACCGGTTTCATTGCAGGTCTTGCCAATACAGGTGCCAGCATTGTTCCAGAAGCTGTTGTAGAAGCAGAAGGCGATAACTTCGGAAGCAACCCAATCGGTACCGGCCCATTCAAGTTTGTAAGCTGGACAAAGAATGACACTATCGAACTGGAACGTAATGATGATTACTTCGGAGAAGAACCGGCACTGTCCAAGATCACATTCCGTATCATCACAGAAGCAACCAACCGTGCTATCGAACTGGAGAGCGGCGGTGTAGACATGGCATTTGATATTTCTACCAACGATATCAGCCGTGTAGAAGACAACAGCAATCTTCAGCTGATCCGTAAGGTAGATAACCAGACTACTTTCCTTGCATTTAACTGCGAGAAAGAACCATGGAGCAACCCGGATGTACGTCAGGCTATCTCTTATGCACTGGATACCACAGCAATCTGCAACGCAGTATGGCGTGGAGTTGGCGCACCAGCAGCAGGTCCGATCGCACCAAACGTAAAATATCATGATAACGATCTGACACCACATGAATACAATGTAGAAAAAGCAAAAGAACTGCTGGCAGCAGCAGGCATTCAGGAAGGTCAGAAGCTGGTGATCTCCACAAACGAACGTCAGGAAAGAATTGATATGGCTACGATCATTCAGAGCCAGTTAAAAGAAGTTGGAATTGATGTAGAAATAGAAGTTCTGGAATGGGGCGCACTTCTGGACAAAGCAGACAGACGTGAACAGGATGCGATTATGGTAGGATGGACCTGCCAGACTGCTGATCCGGATATGGCTGTATATGCTGTATTCCATTCACAGACAAATGGACAGGTTGGTAACAACTATGCAAACTTCAGCAGTGAAAAAGTAGATGAACTGCTTGAAAAAGGAAGATCTATGCCAGATTCTGAGGATAGAGAAGCAGTTTACAAAGAACTGCAGGAAGAGATCGTAACAGAAGCACCATGGGTATTCCTGAACAATGGAGAAGTAGTTGTTGGTGCAAAGGCCAACATGAAGGGATTTGAACCTACTGCATATGGTTATCATCCATTATATAACATTTACTTTGAGTAAATGTTGCAGGAAAAGCAGATTTACAACGGGGGAAGCCGTAGCTTCCCCTTTTCCAATGAGAAAAACAGAAAGGAAAGACGTCTATGCTAAAATATGTAGGTAAGCGTTTATTAATGATGATCCCGGTATTACTGGGCGTTACCTTTATCATATTTTCTATGCTGTACATCACACCTGGCGATCCGGCCAGACTGGTACTGGGCGATTCGGCTTCTCCGGAAGCAGTAGAGCAGTACCGGGAAGAGCAGGGACTCAATGACCCATTCCTGGTACAGTACGGAAGATATATGAAGAACCTGATTCTTCATGGAGATCTGGGTACTTCTTATTCCACAAAGAAACCGGTAATTGACCTGATTAAGGACTGTTTTCCGGCTACCGTAAAACTGGCATTTTGTTCTATGTTATTTGCATTGGTTCTGGGTATTCCAATCGGAATTATCTCTGCGATCAAGCAGTATTCGATTTTTGATATGTGTTCTATGGCGTTTGCATTGCTGGGTATTTCCATGCCGGTATTCTGGCTGGGACTGCTGCTGACTCTGTTGTTCTCTGTAAAACTGGGTTGGCTGCCGTCATCTGGATTTAACACTCCATTACATCTGATTCTGCCAGCGGTATCTCTAGGTGCGCAGTCTGTAGCGGTTATTACCCGTATGACCAGGTCCAGTATGCTGGAAGTTATTAATATGGATTATATCAAGACAGCAAGGGCAAAAGGACTTCATGAGAAAACTGTTATCATCAGACACGCATTGGGAAATGCTCTGATTCCGATTATTACATCTGCAGGTCTGCAGTTTGGTACTTTGCTGGGTGGAGCAGTTCTGACAGAGTCTATTTTTTCTATTCCTGGAATTGGACGACTGATGGTAGACTCCATCAAGATGCGTGACTTCCCTACGGTACAGGGCGGTGTGCTGATCATTGCACTGGCGTTCAGTATTGTAAACCTCCTGGTTGACCTGTTATATGCATTTGTAGATCCGCGTATCAAAGCGCAGTATAAGTAGGAGGAGAGTACATATGGAAAAGAAAAAGAAATTTGCCCAGCTGGGCGATATATGGAAACGCCTTCGAAAAAACAAACTGGCGGTACTGGGACTGATTATTATCGTTATTATTTTCTTAGTAGCGATTTTTGCAAACTTTATTGCACCTTATAGTTTTGACCAACAGGATCTGTTGAGCTGCTTTCAGGGACCAAGTGCACAGCACTGGTTTGGAACAGATGAGTTTGGACGTGATATTTTCAGCCGTGTAGTATATGGAACGAGAATATCTCTGTTGATTGGTTTCGTAGCGGTAGCAATTGCTATGGTGATTGGTGTACTTCTTGGGGCATTTTCCGGTTACTATGGAGCAACCGTAGACAACATTATCATGCGTCTGATGGATATTCTGTTATCTATTCCACAGATCATTTTGGCGATTGCCATTGTGGCAGTACTTGGAAACGGTCTGTTTAACCTGATGCTTGCAGTCGGTATTTCTTCGATTCCGCATTATGCCAGAATCGTGCGTGCATCAGTGCTTTCTGTAAAAGATCAGGAATTTATCGAGGCGGCTAAGGCAGCTGGATCATCGGATCTGCGTATTATTTTCAAACACATTATTCCGAACTGTCTGGCACCGATCATCGTTCAGGCTACCTTAGGTGTGGCAATGGCGATCCTGACAGCGGCCGGACTTAGCTTTGTTGGACTGGGTATTTCCCCGCCAACTCCGGAGTGGGGTTCTATGCTTTCTTCCGCAAGAAGCTATATTCGAGACTATGCTTATATGACCATGTTCCCGGGTCTTGCGATCATGATCACTATCTTTGCCCTGAATGTACTGGGTGACGGACTTCGTGATGCACTGGATCCGAAGCAGAAGAAATAGGAGGAGAGGAATATGGCTAACGAGAAAAAGAATTTACTTGAGATCCGTGATCTGACTGTAGAATATCATACAAATGGCGGTGTGGTACATGCAGTTAACGGATTGAATCTGGAAGTTGCACCTAAGGAGACCCTTGGATTTGTAGGAGAAACTGGTGCAGGAAAGACAACAACCGCTCTGAGTATTTTGAATCTGCTGCCACATCCACAGGGAAAAGTAATCAGCGGATCCATTAAATATAATGGCGAAGAAATTTTAAACAAATCCAATAAAGACATGACTCGTATTCGTGGAGAAAAGATCTCCATGATCTTCCAGGATCCGATGACATCTCTGAACCCGGTTATGACGGTAGGAGATCAGATCGCAGAAGGAATCCGTCTGCATGATCACCTGAGTAAAGCAGATGCTCATAAAAAAGCCCTGGAGATGCTGAAGACCGTCGGCATTCGTCCGGAACGAGCTTCAGATTATCCACATCAGTTCTCAGGTGGTATGAAGCAGCGTGTGGTTATTGCAATTGCGCTGGCCTGTAATCCGGAACTGCTGATTGCCGATGAACCGACCACTGCACTGGATGTAACGATTCAGGCACAGATGCTGGAACTGATGAAAGGACTGAAGGATCAGTATGATACTTCTATGATTATGATTACTCATGATCTGGGTATCGTGGCTGAGATCTGTGATAAAGTAGCAATTATGTATGCAGGAAATGTGGTAGAATATGGCGATAAAGTGGATATTTTCACACCAGAGAAGCCACATCATCCATATACGGTTGGATTGTTTGATTCCATTCCAGATATCTATCATGAACAGGAAGAACTGAAGATCATAAAAGGTCTCACACCGGATCCAACAGATCTGCCGTCTGGATGTACTTTCCATCCAAGATGTCCATATGCCTGTGAGGAATGCAGCAAGCAGATGCCAAAGCATCTGGAAGTAGAACCTGGACATACCATCAGTTGTCACAGATTTGATGATACTAAGGAGGTGAAGTAAATGGCAGAGACGATTCTTGAAGTAAAGAATCTGAAAAAATATTTCAAAACCAAAAAAGGAATGCTGCATGCATTAGATGATGTCAGTTTTTCTATCAATCAGGGAGAAACCCTTGGTCTTGTAGGAGAATCAGGCTGTGGTAAATCTACCACCGGCCGTGCCATTTTGAGACTTCATGAACCCACCAGCGGTGAAGTATTATTTCGTGGGACGGATGTGGTAAAATTGAATGCAGCACAGATGAAGGAAATGAGAAAGAAGATGCAGATCGTATTTCAGGATCCGTATTCTTCTCTGAATCCGCGTCTGAATATTGAAGAATTAATTTCAGAGCCATTGCTGGTAAATAAGGTATATGATAATAAGAAAGATTTGTATAACCGTGTGCATGAGGTTATGGATATCGTAGGTCTGGAACGCAGACTTTCTACTTCTTATCCACATGAGCTGGACGGCGGAAGAAGGCAGCGTATCGGTATTGCCCGTGCTCTGTCTATTAATCCGGAATTCATCGTTATGGATGAACCAGTATCCGCACTGGATGTGAGTGTACAGGCACAGATCCTGAACCTGATGAATCAGCTGAAAAAAGATTTGGGACTGACGTATTTGTTCATTTCCCATAATTTGAGCGTAGTAAAACATGTCAGTGACCGCATTGCTGTTATGTATCTGGGTAAAATCGTGGAAATGGCTGACTACAAAGATATTTTTGAAAATCCACTGCATCCATATACTCAGGCATTGCTGTCTGCAATACCAATCCCAAGACTGGATGTGGTAAAACGTCAGCGTATTATTCTGGAAGGTGATGTACCGAGTCCGGTCAATCCACCGGAAGGATGCCGTTTCTGCGGACGGTGCCGTTTCCGTAAAGAAGGATGTGACAAAAATGAACCAAAGCTGGTAGATGTAGGAAATGGACATCTGGTAGCGTGTCATCTGGTAGCAGATAAATAATGACAGAATTCAAAGCCGGAATGCTTTCGCAAAAGTGCAGAAGCGTTCCGACTTTTTATATGGTTTACAAAAACGGGTTGAATGTTATAAAATTATTAAAATTGCAGTAGAAAGGATAAAAGAAATGGACAGTAGATCAGATGGCAAATTTCTGAATGTACTGATTCAGATGGGGGAAGCATTACAGAGCAGCGGTGCGGAGATATACCGGGTGGAGGATACCCTGAATCGTATAGGCTATGCATATGGAGCGGAAGAAATGAATGTATTTGTGATTACCTCCAGTATTATCATTACAATTAAAATGCCAGAAAAAGAACCGCTGACGCAAACGAGGAGACTAAAAAAGAACGGTGGTAATGATTTTGTAAAGTTGGAAGAGTTGAATGAACTGAGCCGTCAGATATGCAGCCATCAGATATCAGCAGAAGAATTTGAAAAAAATCTGCAGAAAATTTTATCCACGAAAGCCGATGAAAAATGGTTATTATTTGGAAATATCCTGGCAGCAGCCAGCTTTGCAGTTTTTTTTGGTGGAACGATCTGGGATTTTCTGGTAGCAGGAATGATGGGGGCGGTGATCTGGCTGCTGGAAAAATACATGGCACCGATGTGTCTGAATTCTGTGGCCTATCAGATATCAGCATCTTTTTTGAGTGGTGTGGGAATCTGTGTGATAAGCAGGATTTTTCCGGTACTTCATATGGATAAAATCATGATTGGAGATATCATGCTTCTGATTCCCGGATTAATGTTTACCAATGCCATCAGAGATGTTTTGCTGGGAGATACTATATCAGCCAGCATGAGGCTGGTTGAAGCATTGCTTTTGGCGGCAGCACTGGCATTGGGATTTTTTGCAGCAATCTGGCTGGTAGGGGGGATCTGGTAAATGAATGTAATGATACAATTAGTAACAGGGGCACTTGGCTCTGTAGGATTTGGTATGATTTTCCATATTAATAAAAGATATCTTCCGGCAGCCGCTCTGGGAGGAGCACTTGGCTGGCTGGTGTATTTGTTATTGTCGAATAATGGAAATCATATGTTAGTGTCTATGTTGGTGGCCAGTTTCTGTGTGGCTGTTTATGCAGAAATACTGGCACGTATGTGTTGTGCACCGTCTACTCCGTTTTTTGTGACATCTGCGATTCCACTGATCCCAGGAAGTACACTTTATTATTGTATGAGTGCACTGGCAGAGGGAAACATGGAACTTGCGGGCACATATGGAAGCCAAACTTTTATATTTGCACTGGGAATTGGCGGTGGAATGGCAATTGCCTGGTGTATATGTGATTTAATAAGAAAAATAAAACGAATCATGTAGGCTATTAGTGATGGTATTTTTCCCCATTCGAAATTCAGAAAGAATTTCAGAATGGGGAAATTTGTAAAAAATGAAAAAAGTTGTTGACAAATGTAGAACCAGATGATAATATAATGAAGCTGTCTGAGAGAGACAGAAAGAAACACAAAGCTTCAATCAAAAGATTGAAAAATAAATAAAAAAGTTGTTGACAAACTTCGAAAGCAGTGATATGATATAAAAGTTGCTGCTGAGAACAAGAACAACAGCAAAGAACCTTGATAATTGAACAGTGAAACAACCTTGAAAGATTCTGAAAAGTTTTAAGATTCAAGGAACTGACCTTATAAAACAGTAAAAGGGATAGATTAGCTAGATGTTGATTTTGAACTGGATTCAAATGTT
>CAKRRF010000051.1 GCA_934394985.1 uncultured Marvinbryantia sp. | reverse complement strand
AACTATCATTATTATATCTTCTCGAAAGGCGGATTCACGGATGGACTTCTTCAAGCACAGGAGCGTGGTGAAGTTCAACTGATAACGCTGGAAGATCTCTACAAGTAACAATGCGAGAACCCTGCCGGTGAAGACTGGCAGGGTATAATAGAATTCTTGAAATTGCGTGGTAGATGATTACTAAGAAATAATAGGGGCGAAAAACAGCAGAAAGAAGTGAGAAAATGCAGTTATTTCATTATCGTTCTGTCAGAAGTGCATTACTTGAAATTGAAAATGGCACATTTCATTTTGCAGAACGTAAAGAACTAAATGATCCATTAGAAGGATTTGTTCATGTATATTGGCAGGGAGATAAAGCTGCCTGGGAAGGTTTATTCAAACATTATATGTGCAGTATTGCAAATGCAGTGGAGTTATATCTTTTGGCAGCTGATAAAGAAAGGTTGCAACATAATTCGATAGAAATGGATATTCATCGGTGGGATGATGTTCCATTTGGAGCGATGTTATTAAATTTGAGAACGAAATTTCTGAAAGATCCGGATGTTCAGATGCTTGCAGAATTCTATGGCGGCCATAGATTTAAAGTATATGAAAAAGAGCTTCGCTTCATTTTCCGTTTGATTCATAAAAAGGCACTTGTTATGTATTTGCGTGACCTTCAGACAAAAAAACTAATGCCTGAGGAAGAAGCAGCGAATCTGATCAAAATGTTTGATGTACCTTTACCTGTCAGGAATATGCTCAGTCAGATTGAAAGCAGGCTTTCTGATGAAAAGAAGCGCATACATTTAATAGAGTCAATCGAGACTGGCATCACCGATCAACAAGAATTTTTATATATGCAGGCAGCAAATCAAAATGGTTTTTGCCTTTATGGAGATTGTACTGTAGCACAGGATGGCGTCATGGAAAAGAAAACAATGTCGAAAATATATCAGCAAAGAATGTGGCTGACTGTTGCAAGTGACTTTCCGATAAATTTTGTGGAGCAATTGAAAGAAATGATTTATCCGGAAAGCTATGTTGTTTGTTTTTCAGGAAAAAATAATGACTCTTCTATGTGGGGCAATTATGCAGACTGCCACAGGGGAGTATGTCTGGTTTATGATATAGAAGAGGACAGCACAATTTCTGTGAAAAAATCAGATCTGCAAGAAAGAAAATTGTATGTGAAACCAGTGATGTATGGAGGCGATATCATAGAACGAAATTTCTTTCAGACCCTCGGTCCTCTTAATGGCATACAGTTGAAAGAGTGGTTGAGTGGAACGGAAGATATAAGCAGTTATTACGATGAGATTTGCTCAGATAAGACAGGTTGGAGAGATCGTTATTGGGAAGTTTTTGATGCCAAAACATATCGTAAGACAAAAGAATGGGATCATGAAAATGAATACCGTGCGGCGATAGATAATTTTTTTCATGAATTCGACGATCAGCAGAAGCGCAATCTGAAATTTGACTGGAAAATCTTAAAAGGTGTCATATTTGGAATTGGGACAACGGAATATGACAAAAAGAAAATCTGGGATGCACTCATGAAACACAAAGAAGAACTGACAGACTTTACATTCTATCAGGCGGAATATGATGAAGAGGCAGATCAGAAGATTTATATTCGAAAAAAAGCAATATGGAAATTGCTGTAGAAATAAGGAATCCTCTGTGAACGTGCTATTTGTCTTGCCAGATGGTAAAATCAAAGTCAAAAGGTAAGTGGTAGCTTCGTGTTTAAGAAGCAGCTTAAGAAAGGAGTCTGAGGAGCATGGGAAGATTTGTGAATCCAGACAACAGTGTATTATTTGTAATAGCCGACCACGTCGTTTTGGAAAGTCCTATGCGGCTAATATGCTGGCAGCGTATTACAGTAAGGGCGCAGATTCTGAGAAAATGTTTTCTGGATTGAGGATAAGTAAGGATGACGATTTCAAAAAGCACCTTAATAAATATGATGTTCTGAATCTCTCGTGGTAGGTGATGGCCTGTTTGCCGCTACCGTACCCCGGAAAGAAGAATTTCTTGAGCTCCCGTGGTAGGTAAATGGCCGATTCGCCGGTATGTTACCCCGGAAAGAAAAAATTCTTGAAGCTCCCGTGGTAAGCAATGACCGATTCGCCACTACTGTACCCCGGAAGGAAGAATTTTCTGAAGCTCCCGTGGTAGGTAAATGGCTGATTCGCCGGTATGTTACCTCGGAAAGAAGAAATTCTTGATCTCCCGTGGTAAGTAATGGCCGATTCGCCGGTATGTTACCCCGGAAAGAAGAATTTCTTGAAGCTCCCGTGGTAGGTAATGTGTAGTTTGTATCATTTTGTGCTTGTCAAGTCTTATGACTATATCAAATAGGTATGGAGAATAGACAATTAATATGAAGAAGGTTGTTGTATTATGTACAATTTGTACTATAATTAGGGTGATAAAAGAACACATGGGAGGTGTTGTTATGTTAAGTTTCATTATTTGTTTTGCCCTGTTGCTGGGCGGCTATTTTGTCTATGGTAAAGTGGTAGAGAACACTTTTGCACCGGATGACAGAGAGACACCGGCAGTCAGGATCAATGATGGCGTAGACTATGTTGTTATGCCACAGTGGAAGCTGTTCCTGGTTCAGTTGCTGAACATCGCGGGACTGGGACCTATTTTCGGTGCCATGCAGGGAGCTTTGTGGGGCCCGGTGGTATTTTTATGGATTACCTTCGGTACAATTTTTGCCGGTGGTGTGCATGACTATTTCTCTGGTATGCTTTCTGAGAGAAATAATGGTGCATCCATTTCTGAAGTGTGTGGTATCTATCTGGGCGGCGTGATGAAGAACATCATGCGTGTATTCAGCGTAGTACTGCTGGTTATGGTAGGTACCGTATTTGCAGTAGGACCTGCAGGTCTGATTGTGACACTGCTGAAGAATGCTGGTGTTGGCGGAGCTATGGCCAGCGCAGAAGTATGGCTGTGGATCATTCTGGCTTACTATTTTATTGCTACCTTTATTTCCATTGACAAGATTATCGGACGTATTTACCCGATATTCGGTATCTGTCTGATTATCATGGCAGTGGGTGTTATTTTTGGTATTTTTACAAATTCAGCTTATACGATTCCTGAGATCTGGAGCCACTTTGGCAATATGCATCCGGATGGCAAGCCAATCTGGAGCTTTATGTTTATCACAGTAGCATGTGGTGCGATTTCCGGTTTCCATTCTACACAGTCACCGTTGATGGCACGTTGTATGAAGTCTGAAAAACAGGGACATTTCGTATTCTACGGTGCCATGGTAGCAGAGGGTGTCATTGCTCTGATCTGGGCAGCAGCAGGCTGTGCAGTATATGAAGTAACTGGTGGTTTAAGCACAGGATTAAAAGAGATCCTTGCAAATGGACAGTCAGCAGCGATCTATGACGTATGTATTAAGACCATGGGATCTGTAGGTGTAGCTCTGGCTATGATCGGTGTCATTGTCTGCCCGATTACTTCCGGCGATACCGCATTCCGTAGTGCACGTCTGGTACTGGCAGACTGGTTCAAGATTGACCAGAATCAGATTCAGAAACGTCTGGTTCTGTGTGTACCACTGTTGGCAGCAGGTGCATTCATCGGTCATCTGGACTATGCGATTGTATGGAGATATTTCAGCTGGACAAACCAGACACTGGCTATGATCGTATTGTGGACTGCAAGTATGTATCTGTATCGTGAAAAGAAGAACTACTGGATCACAGCTGTACCGGCTACATTTATGAGTGCGGTATCTATGACCTATTTCGTTTGTGCATCAGAATGTCTGGGACTTTCTACCGCGATTGCATATCCGGTTGGAATCATTCTGGCAGCAGTATTCCTGGGCATCTTCCTTCGTGCAACAAAAAAACCTATAAAGGCTGCTTAAAATTATGATATTTACAAAAAAGCTGGGAGAGATATCACTCCCTGAAGAAGAGATAAAATCGGATAAAAAGAGCTGCCGGAAGTTCGGCCCGTGTGGTGTGGGAAAGAAAGCACTGTATCTGAACAGTTTTTACATTGACCGTCAGTATTATGTGCCGATCTCATCCGTCACCAGAATGTTTAAACGTGTAGCCATGAGCAAAGGTGGTTTTACCGGTAAGGGAGTATTCGGTACACTGCCATATCTGGTAGTGGAATATGACCATGGGAAAGAGAAGCAATGCAACTTCAAGCGGGAAGAAGAGGTGGATCGCCTTCTGGCTTATGTAGAAGCAAATTTTCCGAATATTCCGTTGCACAGTGTGGAAGCTGAGCGAAAGCTGGCAGAGAAGGCAAGGCGGCTGGCAGAAAAGAAATATGCGGAGCATCTTTCTGAAGAGGCAAAGGCAGCAATTCTGAATCTGGAGCATGCAGAAAAATACCTTCACAGGAAGTCGGATCTGTATCTGGATCTGAGCCAGTCAGCAAAGAAGAAGCGTGTTTATGACCGAAGCAATCCGGCCTATAAATGGGTGGCGCTGGCGATTACGGTTATGGGAGTCGGAGCGTTTGCCTATGGAATCTATTCCCTGATCTCTCATGCAGGAATTGGTATTTATTTTCTGCTGTTTGGTTTGGCAGCGATCTTTCTGTTTTCAGGAGCCAGTGTGTTGCCGACTTCCAGAAATAACAGGAAATACATAGAACAGAGACTAAAGGATTCTGTGAGCGCCATGGATCACTATATCCGGACATATCCGGACTTTCCGGTGCCTGCCTGCTATGCGCACCCTGTAGTATTGAGTCGTATGACAGAGATCCTGAAAGAAGGACGGGCAGAGAATCTGGAAGATGCACTTCAGGTATTAAAAAATGATCTGAAAGCGCTGAATTCCAGCGTAGTGGTAGAGCAGGAAGAATACGATGAGGTCGTGGCAATTAAGCCGATGTTCCTTGTAATGGATTATAAGTAAAAGAGAAACGCATCTGTTGTGTCAGCAAGGCTGTTGCACAATGGATGCGTTTTTTCTGATAAGGAAAAAACGCAAACTGGTAACATTTTGGGCTGATCTATGTTAAAATGAATAATATGTATAGATCGGTCATTTAAGATATGGGGTTATGAAATGGAAGTGAGAAGAAATAAGAAAGCAGAATACGTTGTGCTGAGCTTGCTGTTGTTGATGTATGCTTACATGGCAAAACTGGCAGCCAGAGATATGATGCATATTTTTCCGGAAACCTGTCTGCAGTTCAGCCGCCATCTGGTACATATGGGATTGATTTTTTGCTGGCTGATTTCGGTAAAGCAGCGAATCCGGCAGCCTTCCGTCAGACGGTATTTGCTGGCATCCGGCAGCTTTCTTGCATTCTGGTTGTTTATACGAACCTGTAAATGGATGTTTTTTCCAGGGGATTCCTGGGCAAATCGATATTGCTGGTACGCATTTTACGTGCCCCTGATTTTTGTGCCTTTATTTGGTGCGTTTCTGATACAGTATCTTGGAAAAAAAGAAGAGTTTGAGTTGACTCCAAAGTGGAAAATACTGTATCTTCCGGCATGGCTACTGTTGCTTCTGGTTTTTACAAATGACCTCCATCAGCTGGTTTTTCAGTTTCCATCCGGAGTACCTTTTTCAGATTGGGAGTATGAGTACGGAATCGGTTATTTTTTCATCGTAGGATGGAGCCTGCTGCTGGGGATTTATTTTGTCGCTGCACTGCTATGGAAGTGTCGGGCACCCGGCAAACAGTTGCTTCGAAAAATGCCATTGTTTGTTTTACTGCTGGAGATTGTGATCACAGTGTTATACTGTCTGAAAATATTAAGATGTGATCTGACAGCACTGGACTGTCTGATGATTGTGCTGTTGCTGGAAAGCTGTATACAAAGTGGACTGATTTGTTCCAACTCGGATTATGACCGTTTATTTAAAATCACAGATATTGAGGCGCAGATTACAGACGATGCAGGAAATGTCTATTATGCATCGAGACAGACCGAGCAGCCGGAGGCGCAGGTGCGGGCATGGATGACAGATCAGGAGCATATTGGTACCATCTGGGATGGAAAACGACTGAACGGAGCGAAGCTTGCCAATGGTTATGTGCTCTGGTGGGAAGAGGTGTCTGAGATTCTTTCTTTTACGGAAGAACTGGAAAAGATCGGTCAGCAACTGTCGGAAAAAAATGATCTTTTAAAAGCGGAACTGGAGCTTCGGGAAAAGCAGCTTCAGGTGGTAGAGAAAAACAGATTATATGATCGTATGGCAGAAGAAGTATCCGGTCAGCTGGATCAGATCGAGCAGCTGTTACGGGAAAAGCATGCAGAGAACGCAAGGAAACGTCTGGCGCATATCTGTGTGCTGGGTGCTTATGTCAAGCGGCATTGCAACCTGAGGCTTCTATCAGAAAATACCGACAGGATACAGGCAAAGGAACTGGAATTTTGTCTGAAAGAGTCTGTCGAAAGTCTTTGTCTGTATGGTATCATGGCAGCTATGGACAGCGATTGCCAGGGAGAAACAGAAGCAGAATGGCTGATTGCGCTATATGACGTGTTTGAACAGCTGACAGAACAGACAATGACGCAGATGAATGCCATGCTGCTGAAGCTTTCGGTCAGAAATGATCAGATCTATTTGAAAGTGCAGATTTCCCTGGAGGAAGCGGTAGATTTACCGAAGTGGAAGAACTGGATCGCTCTGGGAGGAGCGGTACATACAGAGAAATCAGAAGATGCCTGGTATCTGGAATTTACAGGAAATACGGTATCTGATCCGGGAAAGACAAAATCTGGCAGTGATGCCTGACAAAAGAGGGAGGACACAGTAATGGGAAATACGATAGCTATGCTGTCGGCTGTACAACGCGGCATGATACTTATGCATCTGTATCTGCTGTTTCTTCTTCAGTTTAGCTGTGTACTGACAGGGATATGGAAAAAAGAACATCATCTGACAAGAAAAGGGATATGCATACTGGCTCTGCTTGGAGTGACGTTAGTGTTGTTTCGTGTCAGCAGTGAAAAAATCCGGCGTGTTCCAGCGGGGTATCTAAATAAAACAGAAAAAGTAATCAGTCAGATGCCGGTGTGGCTGATGGGAGGAATTCTCCTGCTGCTGACAGGCATTACCATATATATGATTCTGCATGCGCATCGATATTATCGTACCACGTTGAACCGGTCTGCAATTAAAGAAAGTGTGGAATATTTGCCGACAGGACTTTGCTTTTTTGCAGAGGACGGGTTTGTATTATTATCGAACCGGAAAATGGAACATCTCTGCCTGGAACTGACAGGAAAGTACCTTCAGGACGGAAATGCGTTCTGGAGGGAACTGACCATGGAACCTCCTGTTGTACAGGCAGAACCGATGCGGCATGGCAGTGCCCGTTGTTTTCGACTGGAAAACGGAGATATCTGGACGTTTGAACGGGAAATACTGCAGATGGATAAGAAATCTGTGATTCAGCTGAGCGCTGTGAATATTTCGGAATTGTATCAGTTATCAGAGCAGCTGGAAAGGGAAAATGCCCAGCTGGAAGAAATGAATCAGAGACTGAGGCAGTATGGAAAAAATATGGATGCCTATGTGCGCAGTCGCGAGATTCTGGAGACGAAAATGCGCATTCATAAAGAAATGGGGCAGGCACTTCTGTCTTCCTGGGCGTATCTGACCCAAAAAGAAGAAGTAATGGAAAAGGAGAGCGTGCGGACACGCTGGGAATACATTATTTTACTTCTGAAAAAAGAAACAGAGATCATGGAAGATCCGGGTAAATGGGAGCAGTTTGTGGCGGCTGCGGAACATGCCGGTGTGCAGATTCATGTGACCGGCACGCTCCCGGATTCCAGAAAACAGCTGGAGCTGCTGATGCTGGCAGCAACAGAAGCACTGACGAATGCTGTGCGCCATGGTGGTGCTGATCAGCTGCATGTCAATCTGCAGTCACAAAAAACGATGACAGCAATATTTACCAATAACGGAAAAAAGCCAAATGGACCCGTCACAGAAGGCGGCGGTCTTGGGGCACTCCGTATACGGCTGGAGGAAGCCGGTGGCAGCATGAATGTGTTTGCCGAACCTGAATTTATGCTGGCAGTAACACTGCCGGGGAAAGGAGCCGAATATGATAGCGACACAGGTGCTGATTGTGGAAGACGATCCTATGACCAGAACGCTGATAGAAATCTATCTGAAAAACAGTGAGCGATATACCATTGCCGGTTCGATTGAAAGTGCATCTATGGCAGAGCTGTACTGTCTCACCAGACAGGTTGACCTGATCATTATGGATGTCTGTACAGCGCTTCATGCCAGTGGACTGGTAGCGGCAGAAAAGATCAAAAAGAACCATCCGAGGATTAAAATACTGATGGTAACCAGTCAGCCGGAATGTGATTTTATCAGACGGGCACGGGCTGCGGGCGTGGACAGCTTCTGGTATAAGGAGCCTTCTGCGGAAGTCATTCTGGATTTGCTGGACCGGACGGTGGCGGGAGAGCATATTTATCCGGATGAAACACCAAAACTGAAGATCGGTATGGCGCTCAATACGGAATTCAGTGAACAGGAGCTGAATATTTTAAGAGAACTGACCAGCGGGGATACGGACGAAGAGATCGCGGCAAATCTGCATTTATCTGCCTGGACTGTGCGAAAATATGTGAAGCAGATGTTGGAAAAAACACAGTTTAAATCGCGTACACAGCTGGCTGTGGCGGCCAGGGAGAGCGGACTGGTCATCAAAGGATATTAACATACTAATATTAGGATAGATAAAGATATCTGATTTTGCTACAATAAGGAAAACGAAACTAAATCAGGGAGGGATTATGATATGGCAGATACAATGGAATACAAATGTCCGGCCTGTGGCGGCTCGATGGAGTTTGACAGTAAAACACAAAAACTAAAATGTCCATTCTGTTCCACAGAAATCAGTGTGGAGGAATGGACAGCAAAAAATGCAGAGCAAGAAGATCAGCCGGCAGCAGCTCAGACACAGAGTGGCATCCCGTGGGAAGCTATGGGTGGCGATACCGGCTGGAGCGGAAGTGAAACAGCGAATATGGCCGTCTATTCCTGTCAGTCCTGTGGTGGTGAAATTGTGGCAGATAAAACGACAGGTGCTACATCCTGTCCGTATTGCGGAAATCAGGTAGTGATCAAAGGACAGTTTTCGGGAGATGCAAGACCGGATTATATCATCCCGTTTAAGCTGGACAAAAAAGCAGCCAAGGCTGCGTATAAGAAGCATCTCACTAAGAAGAAATTTCTGCCGCAGATCTTTGGAAAAGAGAATCATATCGATGAGATCAAAGGACTGTATGTGCCATTCTGGCTGTTTGATTCTAAGGTATATGCAGATGTGCGGTATGAGGCAGATAAGGTGAAGGTCCGGACTTCCGGTGATACAGAATATACCGAGCGGGAGACCTATGACCTGCACAGATGCGGTTCTCTGGCATTTGAGCATCTGCCGGTAGACTGTTCCAGGAAAATGGATGACAAGCTGATGGAATCCATTGAACCATACCAGTTCCAGGATGCGGTACCATTTCAGGCGGCTTATCTGTCCGGTTATCTGGCAGACCGTTATGACGTGCAGAGGGAAGAGGCTCAGAGACGTGCACAGGAGCGAATCAAACGAAGTGCAGAAGATGGACTGAAGCCTGGCATTACATCCTATGATACGGTGAAAACCATTGACAGTAAGGTGAATATTCTGGAAGCCAGATACTGGTATGCATTATATCCGGTATGGATTTTGAATACTACATGGCGCGGAAAGCAGTATATTTTTGCCATGAACGGACAGACCGGAAAGATGGTAGGAGATCTGCCGTTTGATAAAGGAGCATTCTGGAAATATGTGGTATCCAGAGGTGTGGGAATCGGAGCAGTTCTGTATGCCCTGATGTGGTTTTTCATGAATTTTATGTAAGGAGGGCAGGCAGATGAGAAAAAGAAATTGGATGATACATACATTGCTATTGTTTATCGCATGTTTCATAGGATTGTTCTGTGGCGGTTACCGTGCTGACAGCTATCTGGTACAGGCACAGGAACAAAGACTGGTGGATGATGCCGGACTGCTCAGTGAAGAGGAGCAGAGTGAACTGTCAGCAAAACTGGACGAGATCAGTGAAAGACAGGCGTTTGATGTCATTATCGTAACGGAAAATTCTCTGGATGGTAAGACGGCTACAGAGTATGCGGATGATTATTTTGATTATAACGGATATGGTCAGGGAGCGGACGGAGATGGTATTCTGTTTTTGATCTCCATGGAAGAACGGGACTGGGCAATCAGTACGCACGGATTTGGTATCCCGGCATTTACAGATGCAGGACAGCAGTACATGACAGATCAGTTCCTGTCCTATATCAGTGATGGTGAGTATGCAAAAGGTTTTCGGAAGTATGCAGAGCTGTGCGATGAGTTCCTGACTCAGGCAAAAACCGGAGATGCATATGATGTGGACAATCTGCCAAAGGGAAAGCTGTCATCCTTCTGGCTGCCAGCGGATCTGATCATTGGTCTGATTATTGCATATTTCAGAGCACTTGGTAAGAAAAAGAGTCTGAAGACCGTGCGTAGTAAAGTAAGTGCCAGAGATTACACGGTGAAGGGAAGTCTGCATGTGACAGACAGCAGTAAGAATCTGATCAATCGTGTCGTTACCAGCAGAACCATATCAGACAGCAGTTCCGGAAGCTCGGGCGGCAGCAGTACACATACCAGTTCTTCCGGTGAAACCCATGGAGGCTCCAGCGGAAAATTCTAGGGACAACAGACAAAAAAGAAGACATGATATGCTGTCCGGTTTTGGCCGGACGGCATTTTTTATACGGACGACTTATGTTTTCCCTTGAACTCGCCAGATATTCCGTATATAATAGGAATACTGTGAAAAAATAGTTTTTCACGTAAACCTGTCATTAGCATGATTTCTGAAAGGAAAAGTATGAGAAAATTAGCGTTAAGCGATGAGATTTTACTGAGTGTGGAGAAGCCGGCCCGTTATATCGGCAATGAAGTGAACTCAGTAATGAAAGATAAAGAAAAAATCGATGTCCGTTTTGCCATGTGCTTCCCGGATGTCTATGAGATCGGGATGTCCCATCTCGGTATTCAGATTCTTTATGATATGTTTAATAAGAGAGAAGATATCTGGTGTGAGCGTGTCTATTCGCCATGGACTGATCTGGATAAGGTGATGCGGGAGCAGAAGATTCCATTGTTTGCACTGGAGTCTCAGGATCCGATCAGAGAATTCGATTTTCTGGGGATTACGATTCAGTATGAAATGTGTTACACCAATATCCTTCAGGTGTTGGATCTGAGCCAGATTCCGTTGAGAGCAAAGGAACGTGGAGAAGACTGTCCGATCGTGATCGGCGGAGGCCCGTGTACTTATAATCCGGAGCCACTGGCAGAGTTTTTTGATCTGTTTTATATCGGTGAAGGGGAGATGGTCTATTTTAAACTGGTGGACCTTTACAAAGAATGCAAGAAGCAGGGACTGGGACGAACGGAATTTTTATATCGTGCATCTCAGATTCCTGGAATCTATGCACCAATGTTTTATGATGTGACCTATCAGGAAGATGGTACAATTGCAGATTTTGTACCGAACCGGGAAGGCGTGCCGGCACAGGTGGAGAAGCAGATCGTGATGAATCTGTCTGAGGCTACCTATCCGACGGCTCCGGTGGTTCCTTTTATTAAAGCAACGCAGGACCGTGTGGTGCTGGAGATTCAGAGAGGGTGTATTCGTGGATGTCGTTTTTGCCAGGCCGGTATGTTGTATCGTCCGACCAGGGAACGTGATGTGGAGATGCTGAAAAAGACTGCCATCGCCATGCTGGAGTCCACCGGGCATGAGGAGATTTCGCTGAGTTCTTTAAGCTCCAGTGATTATTCACAGCTGCCGGAGCTGGTAAATTTTCTGATCGATGAATGCAGACAGCGTGGGGTAAACATTTCCCTGCCATCCCTTCGTATCGATGCATTTTCACTGGATGTAATGAATAAGGTACAGGATGTCAGAAAGAGCAGTCTGACTTTTGCACCGGAAGCGGGCTCTCAGAGACTGCGTGATGTGATCAATAAGGGTCTGACAGAGGAGATTATCATCAAAGGCGCCGGAGAGGCTTTTGAAGGCGGCTGGAATAAGGTGAAACTATATTTTATGCTGGGACTTCCGACAGAAACGGAGGAAGATCAGAAAGAGATCGCGCATCTGGCTGAAAAGATTGCAGAACGTTATTATGAGATCCCAAAGGATCAGAGAAACGGAAAATGTCAGATCACAGTCAGTACCTCATTCTTTGTGCCAAAGCCATTTACACCGTTCCAGTGGGCGAGAATGTGTACCATTGATGAATTTTTGGGAAGTGCCAGAACAGTGAATCATGAGATAAAAGACCAGCTGAATAAGAAGAGTATTCGTTACAACTGGCATGAGGCAGACGTATCGGTACTGGAAGGTCTGCTGGCAAGAGGTGACCGTAAAGTGGCAGAGGTACTGCTGGATGTCTATGAACACGGCGGCATCTATGATGCATGGTCAGAGAATTTTGATAATCAGAAATGGGTGGATGCCCTGGAGCGTACCGGAACAGATATGAATTTCTATGTGCACAGAGAAAGAAGTCTGGAAGAAAAACTGCCGTGGGATTTTATTCAGATCGGTGTGACGAAGAAGCATCTGTTAAAAGAATGGGAAAGAGCGCAGCAGGAAGAAGTGACGGTAAACTGTCGTCAGAAATGTGCCGGCTGCGGTGCAGCATGTTATAAAGGAGGTGTCTGCTTTGAAAATCAGAATTAAGTTTGCCAAACAGGGCGTGATGCGATTCATCGGACACCTGGATATTATGCGTTATTTTCAGAAAGCCATGCGCCGGGCACGTATTGATATTGCATTTACGGAAGGCTTCAGCCCGCATATGATCATGTCCTTTGCAGCACCGCTGGGTGTGGGACTGACCAGTGACGGAGAATATATGGATATCGAGATCAAGTCTCCGATTTCTTCGGCAGATGCGGTCAGACAGTTAAATGAAGTCATGGTGGAAGGGATGAATGTGTTAAGCTTCCGCCAGATCGAAGAGGGAAAAGCTGGTAAGGCGATGTCGCTGGTGGCAGCAGCTGATTACACCGTATCCTTCCGGCCTGGCTATGAACCACAGGAGGGCTGGCAGGAAAGGCTGAAAGCATTTGCAGAAAAAGACAGCATCGTGATACTGAAAAAGACAAAGAAGAGTGAAGTAGAGACAGATATCCGTCCGATGATTTATCAGTTGTCGGTGGAGCAGGATCAGGTGCATCTGACGCTGGCCACAGGAAGTGCAGCCAACTTAAAGCCGGAACTGGTAATGGATGCCTTTTTAAAGAGTGAGGGTCTGGAAATGGATCCGTTTGCGCTGGCTGTAAATCGTGATGAAGTCTATGCAGATATCGGTACAGAAGAAAACCGAAAACTGGTCTCTCTGGAAAGCCTGGGTGAAGACATTGTCCTTTAAACTGATTGTTACACCATATCATGGAGGGATGGCATCTGTTACCTTTTCCGATCGCCGTCCAAATGACATCTGTATGGAACCGGAAAATCCCGAATGCCAGGTGGGCGATATCTATATCGGCCGGGTGCAGAATGTGGTAAAAAATATCCGCGGTGCATTTCTGGATCTGGGAAACGGCATAACAGGCTACTATCCGCTGGATCAGAAGACAACGCCGATTTATACAAAAAAAGGTGCTTCGCCGAATATCCAGCAGGGAGATGAGCTGCTGGTACAGATCAAAAAAGATGCGGTAAAGACAAAGGCTTTGGCGCTGTCGGCAGAGCTGTCTGTATCTGGAAGATATCTGGTGGCAGTCATAGGAAGCAGCCGGATTGCAGTATCTTCAAAGCTGCGAGCTGACGGGGATGCATCTTTCTGGTCCAGGTTGCTGGCGGACAACGACGAATCCAGTGAAAGTAGTGTCGGATGGATTGTCCGTACAAATGCACAGAATGCCTCAGAAGAGCAGATTCTGCGGGAAGCCAGGTATCTCAGAGAGTATTGCAGACACCTTACAGAAATAGCCGTACATCGCGTCTGTGGTACCTGTATGCATCACAGTGGTGGGGAATATCTGGATCTGATCAAAGGCAGTCCGGCAGGAGAACTGGAAGAGATCCTGACGGATTCCAAAGAGGCTTATGAAGCGATTCAGACATATCTGACACATTTTCAGCCGGAAGATCAGGACAAACTGAAGTTTTATGAAGACAGGCTGCAGCCTCTATATAAAAAATATCCGGTAGAAACTGCAGTAGATGAAGCTCTGCGGGAACGGATCTGGCTGAAGTCCGGAGGCTATCTGGTGATTCAGATGACAGAGGCTCTGACCAGTATTGATGTAAATACCGGAAAATATGACGGAAAAAAACAGACGGAAGAGACGTTCCTGAAAATCAATCTGGAGGCGGCCAGGGAAGCTGCAAGACAGATGCGCCTGCGTAATCTGGCTGGTATTATCATTATTGATTTTATCAATATGAAAAAAGAAGAAAACAGAGAGTATCTGCTGGCCGAGATGCGAAAATATCTGAAAACAGATACGGTGCAGAGTATACTGGTGGATATGACGCCACTGGGTCTGGTGGAGATCACAAGAAAGCGAACCAGAAAGACAGTTGCAGAACAGATGCAGGAGCTGGAACGGAGTTTGAAAAAAGCTTCAAAAAATACAGAAAAAAATATTGACAACGATAAAGAGTTATGCTAAATTTATGAAGTATGCCGCATAATGAGGTTCAAATGCTGCGATGCAGCTACCGTATTTAGCGAGTAATGATAATAGGA
>CAKRRF010000050.1 GCA_934394985.1 uncultured Marvinbryantia sp. | reverse complement strand
AACCTGCCGGAAGATTCCATCCGGGAAAGGGTAAGGGAAATGTATGTATAAAATTGCAGTTATGGGTGATTACGACAGCATCTACGGTTTTGCGGCTGTAGGGCTGGACACATATCCGTTATCCGATGAAAAAGAAGCAGAAAAGCAGCTGCATCAGCTTGTGCTGGCGCAGTACGCAGTGATCTATATTACCGAGGAGTGGGCGGCAAAGATCCCTCACGCTATTGATAAATATAAAGATCAGATCCTGCCGGCCATTATCCAGATTCCGGGCGTATCCGGCAATACTGGCAAGGGCGTGGAAAATGTCAAGAAGTTTGTAGAAACAGCCGTAGGATCCGATATTCTGTTTTCAAACAATAAGTAATCTTCAGAAAGGTGATTTGTCCAATGAGTAAAGGAACGATTAAAAAAGTGGCAGGCCCACTGGTTATCGCTGAAGGCATGAGAGATGCGAACATGTTCGACGTGGTACGTGTCAGCAACCAGCGACTGATCGGTGAAATCATCGAAATGCACGGTGACGAGGCTTCCATTCAGGTATACGAAGAAACATCAGGACTGAAGCCGGGAGAACCGGTAGAATCTACAGAAGAACCACTTTCCGTAGAACTGGGACCTGGTCTGATTGCCAGCATCTATGATGGTATTCAGAGACCTCTGGATGACATCATGAAAGTAACAGGCGGCAACAACCTGATCCGTGGTGTAGAAGTACCTGCATTAAAGCGTGACAAGAAATGGAATTTTGTTCCGACAGCCAAAGTCGGAGATGAAGTATCCGGTGGTGATGTACTGGGTACCGTAAAGGAGACCATCATCGTAGAACAGAAGATCATGGTTCCTCCTACTATGAAAGGTAAAGTAAAAGAAATCAAAGCAGGCGAATTTACAGTAGATGAAGTTATCTGCGTATTAGAGACTGCAGACGGCGACAAAGAACTGACCATGATGCAGAAATGGCCGGTACGTAAGGGCCGTCCTTATAAGAAAAAACTGCATCCGAAGATGCCTCTGGTAACAGGTCAGCGTGTTGTTGACTGTATGTTCCCGATTGCCAAAGGTGGTGTGGCAGCAGTACCTGGACCATTCGGAAGTGGTAAAACAGTTATCCAGCATCAGCTTGCAAAATGGGCAGAGGCAGATATCGTAGTTTACATCGGATGCGGCGAACGTGGAAATGAGATGACCGACGTTCTGAACGAGTTCCCGGAACTGAAAGACCCGAAGACAGGTGAATCTCTGATGGAAAGAACTGTGCTGATCGCCAACACCTCCGATATGCCGGTTGCTGCACGAGAAGCATCTATCTATACAGGTATTACCATTGCAGAATACTTCCGTGATATGGGTTACTCCGTAGCACTGATGGCAGACTCCACATCCCGTTGGGCTGAGGCTCTTCGAGAAATGTCAGGACGTCTGGAAGAAATGCCTGGTGAAGAAGGTTACCCGGCTTACCTGGGAAGCCGTCTGGCTCAGTTCTATGAAAGAGCCGGCCATGTCATTACCCTTGGAAGCGAAGGCAGAGAAGGTGCATTAAGTGCCATCGGTGCCGTATCTCCTCCTGGTGGAGATATTTCTGAACCGGTATCTCAGGCAACCCTGCGTATTGTAAAAGTATTCTGGGGTCTGGATTCCGCACTGGCTTACAAACGTCATTTCCCGGCTATCAACTGGCTGACCAGCTACTCTCTGTATCTGGATGACATGGGACCATGGTTCAACGAACATGTTGCTCCGGACTGGATGAGCCTGCGTCAGGATATGATGAGCCTTCTGCAGGATGAAGCAGAATTAGATGAAATTGTAAAAATGGTAGGTATGGATGCGCTGTCACCTACAGACCGTCTGAAGATGGAAGCAGCAAGATCTATCCGTGAGGACTTCCTGCACCAGAACTCCTTCCATGAAGTAGATACCTATACATCTTTGAACAAACAGCACAATATGATGAAACTGGTTATGGCTTTCTACAATGAGAGTCTGGAAGCACTGAACAGTGGTGCATCCATCAATGATATCCTGAAGATGGATGTTCGTGAAAGAATCGGCCGTTACAAATATACGCTGGAAGCAGATGTAGATAAAGAATATGAGACAATCCACAAAGAGCTTGCAGTAGAGATTGCCAACATTTGCGGAAAGGAGGACCAGTAAAATGCCAAAAGAGTATAGAACCATACAGGAAGTAGCAGGTCCTTTGATGCTGGTACAGGGTGTAGAAGAT
Organism: uncultured Marvinbryantia sp.; assembly: GCA_934394985.1. Taxonomy (GTDB): domain Bacteria; phylum Bacillota; class Clostridia; order Lachnospirales; family Lachnospiraceae; genus Marvinbryantia. The sequence goes on along the minus strand of CAKRRF010000050.1, from coordinate 12,683 downwards.
GTAGCATACGATGAACTGGGTGAGATCGAGCTTGCCAATGGAGAAACCAGACGTTGTAAAGTTCTGGAGATCAACGGCAGTGATGCACTGGTTCAGTTATACGAAAGTTCAACAGGTATTAACTTATCAAACAGTAAAGTACGTTTCCTGGGACGAAGCATGGAACTGGGTGTATCCGGTGATATGCTGGGACGAGTATTTGACGGTGTAGGCCGCCCGATCGATGACGGTCCGGAGATCCTTCCAGAAGAACGCCGTGATATCAATGGTCTGGCTATGAATCCGGCAGCCAGAAGCTATCCTCAGGAATTTATCCAGACCGGTATTTCAGCTATTGATGGTCTGAACACACTGGTTCGTGGACAGAAACTGCCGATTTTCTCAGCATCCGGTCTTCCGCATGCACAGCTGGCTGCTCAGATTGCAAGACAGGCAAAGGTTCGTGGAAAAAATGAACAGTTCGCCGTTGTATTTGCAGCGATGGGTATCACTTTCGAAGAGTCTAACTTCTTCGTAGAAAGCTTTAAAGAAACAGGTGCAATTGACCGTACAGTTATGTTTGTAAACCTGGCAAATGACCCGGCTGTAGAACGTATTGCCACACCTCGTATGGCACTGACAGCAGCAGAGTTCCTTGCATTTGAAAAAGGAATGCACGTACTGGTTATCCTGACCGATATTACCAACTATGCAGATGCGCTTCGTGAAGTATCTGCTGCACGTAAGGAAGTACCGGGACGTCGTGGATATCCTGGATATATGTACACAGACCTTGCTACTTTGTATGAAAGAGCCGGACGTCAGGCCGGTAAAGACGGAAGTATTACTATGATCCCGATCCTGACCATGCCGGAAGATGATAAGACACATCCAATCCCTGACCTTACCGGATATATTACCGAAGGACAGGTTATCTTAAGTCGAGATCTTTACAGAAGAGGTATCACACCGCCAATCGATGTTCTGCCGTCTCTGTCCCGACTGAAAGATAAAGGTATCGGTGAAGGAAAGACCCGTGCAGATCATGCAAATACCATGAACCAGCTGTTTGCAGCCTACTCCCGCGGTAAGGACGCAAAAGAACTGATGGTAATTCTTGGTGAAGCAGCTCTGTCAGACATTGACCTGATCTATGCAAAATTTGCAGATGCATTTGAAAAAGAATATGTATCTCAGGGTTATGATGCAAACCGTGATATTGAAGAAACACTGGATATCGGATGGAAACTGCTGTCCATTCTTCCGAGAAGTGAACTGAAACGTATCGATGACAAGTATCTCGATATGTACTATGGAAAACAGTAAAAAACTTGGAAGGAAGGTGAACCAGAAGTGGCATCTACACAGGTAAATCCTACCCGTATGGAGCTGACCAGACAGAAGAACAAGCTGAAGACGGCTGTTCGTGGTCATAAACTCCTGAAGGATAAGCGAGATGAATTGATGAGACAGTTCCTGGATCTCGTTCGTGAGAACATGGAACTGCGTCTGAAGGTAGAGGCCGGTATTCGTTCTGCAAACACCAACTTTGTTATCGCCAAAGCAGGAATGTCAGAACCGACATTGAAAACTGCGTTGATGACACCGAAACAGGAAGTTTATCTGGAAGTAGATAAGAAAAATGTTATGAGTGTGGATATTCCGGTACTGGAGTATAAAACCAGAACTGCAAATGCCAATGACATTTATTCTTATGGTTTTGCATTTACTTCCAGTGACCTGGATGGTGCAGTAAAATCTCTGGCAGATGTTCTGCCGGATATGCTGAAGCTTGCAGAGAGTGAGAAAGCCTGCCAGTTGATGTCAGCGGAAATCGAGAAGACCAGACGTCGTGTAAACGCTCTGGAGCATGTAATCATTCCGGAAGCCCAGGAGAATATCAAGTATATTTCCATGAAGCTGGGTGAAAATGAACGTTCTTCTCAGATCCGACTGATGAAGGTAAAAGATATGATGCTGGAACAAACCCATCATTACAAAGAAAAAGCTCACGAAAGAGCAATGGAGAATTCATAAAAAAAGAATCTGAAAAAAGACAGTATCTGTGCAAAGTGCAGAAACTGTCTTTTTTTGTATAGGAGAAGCAAAATGTCTACTTGTAATTGAAAAAAAAGCAATATATAATACAGAAAGAATTGCGGGAGGGCACAGTACAAGGCAATTCCCGTAAGGCGTACCTGAGCAGTAGGGAGAGAAAACGAATGAAAAAAAGACATTTGCTAAGAAATACACTTCTGGTGCTGCTGATTTTGGCGGCAGTAATGCTGACAGTCGGCTATTGGATATTCCGGACGCAGTTTTATGATCGAGCCAATTATGTGGCAAAGGGGACCTACGGAACCAGTGGATTTTCAGCAGAAGATATGATTTCAGCAGGAAAAGCAGCAGAACAGACTGCCAGAAAACGATCGGAAGAAGAATCTGAATCGGAAAAGACATCAGAGGAATCACTTTCCTCAGAACGGGAGTCAGAGCTGATTGCACAGCAGCAGGAAGCAATGCTGAATATGGCGGATCAGATGTTTCAGACAAAAAATACCTATAACATTTTGCTTCTTGGAGTAGACCGCAGAGATGCATCCTGGAATGGTAATTCCGATGTGGTGATGCTGGTAACCGTGAATATGGAAAAACAGAAGATCTATATGACATCTTTTCTGAGAGATCTCTATGCGAATATTCCAAATATCGGAGTGCGTAAGCTGAATGCAGCCTGTGCAAATGGCGGACCGGAGCTGACGCAGGAAACGCTGGAAGAAAACTATCAGGTGCAAATTGATAATTATGCGATGGTAGATTTTAATGCCATGATAGATGTGATTGATGCATTAGGAGGCGTGGATCTGGAAATTGATGAAGATGAACGAGTCACAGCCAATGATTACATTACCTGTATGTGCCAGGATAATGGAGTAGATCCGGAACCATATTATATAGAAGAAGCCGGAACGGTACATCTGAATGGTTATCAGGCAGTCGGATATGCCAGAAATCGCTATACCGGAAAAGGCAGCGATTTTGGACGTACCCAAAGGCAGCGAAATGTGATGACTGCGATTTTGACAAAAGTCCAGAGTGGAAATTATGATTCTCTGACGGATGTGATAAAAAGTATCATGCCATATATTACCCACAATATTTCTCAGATGGAGATGATTGGTATTTTGATGAAGCTGAATACCTGGATAGGATATGAGGTAGTAGAACAGCATATTCCATATGATAATGAATATTATTCAGACAATGAAATTCTGATTCCAAATGACATGACGGATACGATCACGAAGCTGAATCAGGCATTATATGGAGAGGACAACAAAGCCGGGGCAGAAAATACAGAAGCTGACACAGAAGAGACAGAACAGAGTTAATTTACAAAAGATAACATGATTGAACGAAGAACAAGACGGATGAACAGTTTGTGAGGTCATAAGATGGGAAAGAAGAACAGGAAGAAAAGTAAAAGAAAAATTGCAGCAATCGTATGTCTGGCTTTCGTAGTGGTAGCAGCAGGAGCAATGATATCTGCCTACAGTATGTTTAAAATGAAATTCTACGACAGATCTCATTATGTAAAGCGCGGTACCTATGTATCAGCAGCTTATACAGAAAAAAGAGCAAAAGAAGGAGAAAAGACAGATACTGAGATTCGTACAGCAGTGAAAACAGAACCTTCTTCTGAAGCAGCAAAGCAGGTACACAATACAGCATCAGGATCCTGTCGTACAACTGCCTCAGCGTTAAGCAATACGCCGGAAACGGAAAAGGGAAAGAACATCACATCTTTATCAGCAGTTTCCTATAAGACTTCTTCAGAAGAAAAGACAACAGAGAAAAAAGAAAGTGGCATGCTGGAGAAGATGGCGAAGCAGTTTTTCTCTAAAAAAGATACTTACAACATTCTTCTTCTTGGTGTGGACAGACGGGATGACTCCTGGAATGGTAATTCCGATGTGGTGATGCTGGTAACGGTGAATAAAGAGAAAAAGACCGTGTATCTGACCTCTTTCCTGCGAGATCTCTATGCAGACATTCCGGGAATCGGAGTGCGTAAGCTGAATGCAGCCTGTGCTAACGGAGGACCGGAGCTGACCGTACAGACGCTGGAGGAAAATTATCATGTGGAAATTGATAATTATGCAATGGTGGATTTTAATGCCATGATTGATGTAGTAGATGCGCTGGGCGGTGTGGATCTGGAGATTGATGAAGATGAGCGGGTGACTGCAAATGATTATATTACCTGTATGTGTGAAGAAAACGGAGATGATCCTGAGAAGTTTTACATTAAAAAAGCAGGAAAAGTTCATCTCAATGGCTATCAGGCAGTAGGATATGCCAGAAACCGTTATACCGGAAAGGGCAGTGATTTTGGACGAACTCAGAGACAGCGAAATGTGCTGACGGCCATTGCAGAAAAGGCAAAAGAAGGAGATTATGCATCGCTGTCTGATACGATTGAGGAGGTCATGCCATATATTACGCATGATATTCCGGAATTTGAAATGATCGGATTGATGATGCAGATTGGCAGCTGGATGGATTATGATATTCAGCAACAGCATATTCCCTATGATGGCGAATATACTTCTCAGGATGAGATTCTGGTACCGACCGATATGGATGCGACGATTGAAAAATTAAATTCTGTTCTTTATGGCGACGGAGAAATCGAGACAGAAAGCGAATCAGAAACAGAATCAGAAAGTGAGACAGAAGCTTCCTGACGTTCAAAATATCAGGGCGTGTAAATGTGAAAAATCATGTTTACACGCTCTGTTTTTATGTCCGGCTGATGTTTTTTTGCCTGATTAACATTATTGGTTTCGTCAATATAAAGATACATATAGATAAAAATAACAAACATTTTGTAATATATACTTGACAATAAAGAAAGGAGAGAGTAAACTGTAGACATAATAAAAAAACAGGGAGGGACAGATCATGAATACACAATCAATTGGATTTGCAGCAGGTTTTATAGCAGCATTATTTGCAGTAATGGTGATAAAACGTATCATGTACAGTAAGTCGGGAAGAAAACCGGAGTATGATGAGATGCAGAAGGCAGCGCAGGGAACGGCATATAAATATGGATTTTTTACGGCAATTACAGCAGTAGTGGTGTGTGCCATCTTGGATATTATGGGGATTCATTTGTTTGCAGATACTGCGGCATCCATGTTCCTGGTACTATTTCTGAGCTGTGGCGTGTTTACCGGATGCAGTATCTGGAAGGAAGCATATTTTGGCCTGCATGCCAATGCAGGACGGTATATCAGATTTCTGATCGTGGTAACGGTGATCAATCTGATTCCGGCCGTTCAGAATGTCCGGAAAGGAACCATGTTTACAAACGGAAAGCTGAATTATACTTGTGTAAATCTGGAATGTGCCATATTACTGGCAGTGATGCTGATACTTATATTGATAAAAAACAATCAGAAACAGGAAGAATAGGCGGGAGATGCGATGAAAAATCTGAGATTAAAGGCTGCAAGAGCAGCAAAAGATATGTCTCAGCAGGAGCTGGCAGATGCGGTACATGTCTCCAGGCAGACGATCAATGCCATTGAAAAAGGAGACTACAATCCGACGATTAAGCTTTGCCGTGCCATATGCCGCACACTGGAAAAGACATTAGATGAATTGTTCTGGGAAGAAGACAGTCAGGAGTAAGAAACAAGAATAGTTGCAAAAAATAAAAAAAAATGTTAAAACTATAGAAGTGTTGTATCTGAAAAATCAGCCGATATACCACTTCTATTATTTTTTCAGGAGGAAAACAGATTATGCCAATTCGTATACCAGATGCTCTGCCGGCACATGATATATTAGAATCAGAAAATATATTTGTCATGACAGAGTACCGTGCCATGCATCAGGACATCAGACCTTTGAACTTACTGATTCTGAATCTGATGCCGACCAAGATTGTAACCGAGACACAGCTTCTGCGTATGCTGTCCAATACTCCGCTGCAGATTCAGGTAGACTTTTTACAGACAGCAAGCTATAAGTCTACACATACCGATGCCAACCACCTGAAGCAGTTTTATTATACCTTTGATCAGATCAGAGACCGTCGTTATGATGGTATGATTATTACCGGTGCACCTCTGGATTATGTGCCATGCGAAGAAACACTTTACTGGGACGAGGTCTGCAAAATCATGGAATGGACCAAGACACATGTGCATTGTACATTTCATCTGTGTTGGGGTGCTTATGCAGGGCTTTATTATCATTTTGGAATTGAAAAGCTGGATATGCCAAAGAAATTGTTTGGTATTTATTCCCATGAGATCTGCAAGAGTACATCTCCGTTGTTCCGTGGATTTAATGATCATTTTCTTGCACCACATTCCAGAGCAACCGATGTGCGTCTGTCAGATATAGAAGCGATTCCGGAACTGGAAGTGATGGCTGTGACAGAAACAGGAAGTCTGGCGATTGCAAAGACGACAGACAGCCGTCAGTTCTTTGTGACCTGCCATGCAGAATATGACAGAGATACGCTGGCACTGGAATACGAGCGGGATATGAAAAAAGGACTGACCACAGTGGATCTCCCGGTAAATTACTATCCGGATGATGATCCGACAAAGATTCCATCCATGACCTGGCGTGCCACCGGTCAGCTGTTATATTCTAACTGGCTGAACTTTTATGTATATCAGAGTACACCATATGATATAGAATCTATCAATTAAGCAAAGAAACTCCCAAATTCAGTTGCGATGAGGGAGTTTTTTGTGTATACTGAAAGGTAGTAAAAAAAATAAACAGGTGAAAAATGGAAAAATACAATAAAATTCGTCATGCACGAACAGAAGAATTAGATAATATCATGAAAATCTATGCATCTGCCCGCATATTTATGGCAGAAAATGGCAATAAAGAGCAATGGGGAGACGGATATCCACAGCGTGAGCTTATTGAGGAAGATCTGAAAAAAAAACAGTTGTATGTGTATGAGGAAGAAGGCGAGATCGGAGCAGTATTTGTTTTTTTCAAAGGAACCGATCCGGATTATGAGATGCCACTCAGCGGTGTGTGGACCAGTCCGGAGCCATATGGAGTACTGCACAGGATTGCAGTTGCAAGATTTGGAAAAGGGATTGCCTCGGAATGCATGCAGTGGTGTTATGCACAGTGTCATTGCATGCGGGGAGATACCGGACAGAAGAATAAAAGTATGCAGCGCCTGTTTGAGAAAAATGGATTTACCCAGTGCACTATGGTCCATCTGGGGGCCGGAGAAATGCTGGGATATGAAAGATACGAGGAAGAGTACTAAACGACATAAGGATGGCGGCCAGTTATCTGACCGCCGTAGAGAGAAATTATGAATATATGTAAACTTCCTGATTTTATGCTGTATAAGAAATATGCTTAGTCATAAAATATGCTGCAGGATTTACCTGCGATGGAAGATTGTATTTAGTCGAAGCCACCGCAACGCATGCTAGCTATGTACCACAGTAGCTTCATTTGATGGTTACAGTATAAAAAGAATATGTGTCTAAAGTTTGTTTGAATTCGAAAAGAAATATTAACAAAATAGAAAATATATAGAAATATTGGAAATAGTTACCGGAGAAAAAAATGGTTTGGATGGGAATTGCAGTAATTGCCTTTATTTTATTTTTTATTTATGACTGGAACAGTATCAGCTGGAATAACAGAGCTTTACAGAAGTTGTTTGCAGCCGGGTGTGTGCTCCTGGTATCTGCTACTGTCGGAGTTCTGATTCAGCAAAAGACTCAGCGTTCATGGCAGACATGGCAGCTGGTGTTGATACTGCTCTTTTTTTTATTGTGTATGACATTGCTTGTATATACGCTGTTTTTTGCATTACCATTTGAAGAGACATATTTACAGGAGTGTCAGAAAAGAAAGGCTTATACGGAAAAAATGTATGCACTTTGCAGACATCCGGGGGTTCTGTGGCTGGCCGGTGTGATGGCAGCGGTGGCATGGTACAGATGGGATCAGCAGACGACAGCATATTGTGTGCTGGTTACCGTCTGCAATATCTGCTATGTGATCTATCAGGATCGCATTATTTTTCCGGCTACTTTTTATGATTACAGAGATTATCGGAAAAAAACACCGTTTTTAATTCCAAACTGGAAGAGTATTAGAAAATGCAGGGAAGATTTTCACCATAAAGGAATAACAAAATGAATCTGAAAGAAAAATTACAGAAAGAAAAATACAGGGAAATTTGGAGCGAATATTGTGGGTTCCTGGATCTGGATCTGGAGCACTATATGCAGATCCAGCGCAGGCTTATGGAAGAACAGATTCAGCTCTGGGGCAACAGCCCTCTGGGCCAATCCATTCTGAAAGGAAAACATCCAAAAACAATTGAAGAATTCCGTAAGGCAGTGCCCTTGACGACATATGATGATTATGCAGATATTCTTCTGCAGAAAAGAGCGGACATGCTTCCGGGGAATCCAATCATTTGGATACAGACCACCTGGGAAGGCGGAAAGCATCCGATTAAGCTGGCACCGTATACCAGAGGAATGCTGGATACCTATCGCACGAATGTATGTGCCTGCCTGATTCTGTCATCCAGTACAGAAAAGGGAGAAGTAACTGTTAAAAATACAGATAAGATTTTATATGCACTGGCTCCTCTGCCATTTGCTACCGGGCTGTTTCCGCTGGCATTAAATGAGGAAGTGGATATTCGGTTTCTTCCGGATGTGGAGAAAGCTCAGGATATGACATTCAGTGAAAGAAACAAGCTGGGATTCAAGCTTGCACTGGAACAGGATGTGGAATATTTCTTTGGACTTGGAAGCGTGGCTTATGCAGTCAGTCAGAGTTTTTCCGGTTCCTCATCTGGCGGCAGCATAAAAAGCCTGCTGAAATGTCATCTGAAAATGATTTTTCGTATGTTGAAGGCCAAAATAAAATGTGAAAAAGAGCATCGACCGATTATGCCGAAGGACCTGTTTGGCTTAAAAGGTTTTATGGTAGCGGGAACAGACAACCGCTATTATAAGGACGATCTGGAAAAAATGTGGGGAGTTCGTCCGATGGAGCTGTTTGCGGGAACAGAGCCGTCGATTATCGGCACTGAGACCTGGACCAGAAATGGAATGTACTTTTTCCCGGATACCTGTTTTTATGAATTTATCAGAGAACGGGATATGGAAATCATGCTGGATGATCCAACGTATCAGCCTCAGACCTGTCTGATGGATGAAGTAGAAGAAGGGGAAAACTACGAGATAGTACTGACCGTACTGAAAGGCGGAGCTTTTGCAAGATATCGAGTTGGAGATATGTACCGCTGTGTCGGACTGACCAGCAGGGAAGATGATACACGTATTCCTCGATTTGAATATATTGACCGGGTGCCGGATATTATTGATATTGCTGGGTTTACCAGAATTTCAGAGACTGGTATCAACAATGTCATTCAGTTGTCCGGGCTTTCCGTCCGAAACTGGGTGGCTATGAAGGAACTGACGGAACAGTCCAGACCGTTTCTTCATATTTATGTGGAAATGGAAAGAGAAACGCTGGAGCATTCCGCAGTATCCACAGATATTCTGAAAGAACTGATGACGACGTATTTCAAATACATTGATCAGGATTATCGTGATCTGAAGAAAATACTGGGTATGGATCCACTGTGCGTGACGATTTTGCGCTGCGGAACATTTCAGGCATTTGAGAAAAAAAATAACAGAAAAATCAGGCATATGCGCCCGGCACTTACGGATCTGAGAGAGTTGCTGCAGCTGCAGAAGTGCGATTGAAAAGAGGTGAGAAAATGGACAGTTATGGATATATATCAGCAATTGCATTATTTATTTACGTTACCATGATGTTAATTTTTCTTGCAGCGAAGAGAAACCAGATTGTAAACAGTTTTCTTCTCGTACTTCTTTCCATGACCTGTTGGACTGGCGGATCCTGCTTTATGAGAGCGCTGTTGTGGCCAAATTATATTTTCTGGTATCATGTATCTCTGTTCGGACTTCTGTGTCTGCCTTACGCTTATTACCTTCTGGTAAATTCTATGGCAGAAAAACGAGGTGGGGTGGAAAAGTATATTTATCCGGTCTTACTGGGAGGACTGTTTCTGATCAATATTCCCGAAGGTGTATTGTTTCGCTGGCCAGTGATCGTAGAGAGCGGAGAAAAGTTCCGATTTGTGTATGAAGAGATCAACTGGAGGTCGGTAATCTTTTTTGCAGCAGCAGGAATTGTATTGCTGCACACGCTATGGAATCTGTTTCAGTGTCGAAAAAATAACAGGAAGTATACCAGACAGATGAATACCATCATAGCCGGCATGCTGATTGTACTGGCAGGAAATATTGCACTGATGTTTCCGGTGTTTTCCGGATTTCCGGTTGACTTGCTGGCGGGACTGATCAACGCCTTTTTTCTGGTATATGCACTGGCTCAGAGAAATTTATTTCAGCTTACGCTTCTGGTATCGGAAACGGCCTGCTCGGTTGTCGGGTTTGTGAGTTCCGTTTTATTATTCTGCTTTCTGACGCCATATATGAAAGACGGTCTGGAGCGGATTCTTCCAGGAAAAGAGAACAGTTATATGGTGCTTTATGCAATCATTTTTATGATTTGTGTATGGCTGCTGATGGTAGTATGGAAAAAAGTAATCAGCAATACGATTGTCAAAGATGAAGCTTATCAGTCAGATGTACTCAGAGAATTTAACACAGCGGTAGCCAGCAGCCTGAGCATGAAAAATGTATTGCAGGAGTTGGTAGAAGTGATCCGAAAAGGATGCCGTATCGAAACCGTATATATCTGTATTGCCGATGGGATGCGGGGATACCAGATGCTGTATAGTAATAATCCGCTTCATGACAGATCGTTTCGGATGAAAAAAGATAACCCGCTGATTGAATGGATTGTTCAGAATGAAGAGTGCACCTGTCTGGAAGAGTTTTATCATACAGTGGAATATAAATCCATGTGGGAAGCAGAAAAGCAGCAGCTGAAGGATCTGAAAGCCCAGTGGTGTATCGGATTGAAAAATGAAGATGGACTGATCGGTATCGTTTTCTTATCCGATAAAGAAAAGCATAAGAAAATAGGATTTCAGGACCGCGCATTTTTGAATTCAGTAGCGACTCTGTCATCGATTGCCATTAAAAATGCAAGTCTGTATGAAAAAATCTCAGAAGAAGCCAGAACAGATGAACTGACCGGCTTATGTAACCGCAAGTATTTTTACGAACAGTTACATGATATTTTTGAAGAGAATAAAGAAGGCACAATGGTGCTGGCTATGCTGAATGTGGATGATTTTAAGCTTTATAATCAGCTGTATGGAATGAAAGCCGGGGATAAAGCACTTCGCAGAATCGCTGAGATCATCAGTGCAAGTGTAGGGAGCAGCGGAGTTGTGGCGCGTTATGGTGGAAAAGAATTTGCAGTACTGCTCCCGAAATATGATGTATATGCGGCGCGAGGTCTGGTAGAATCCATCTGTACACAGATTGGACAGATGCATAAAGAGGAAGATGAGATCCATCTGAAGCAGCTGACAATCAGTGCCGGAATCAGTGCAGCGCCATATGCGGCGCATACAGAAAAAGAGCTGCTGGATAATGCGGATCTTGCCGTTTATCATGTAAAGCATCAGGGAAAAAACAATATTTACATTTACGATATTGCGGAAAAAGAATTGCAGAAAAAGGAAAAACCGGAAAGCAACATACAGAAAAACCGAGAATATGATGCAACGATATTTGCGCTGACGGCAGCAATTGATGCCAAAGATCATTACACATTCAGTCATTCGAATAATGTGATGTATTATGCGACAACTCTGGCCGGTGAGCTGGGACTGGATGATGAATTTGTAGAAATTATCCGTCAGGCAGCACTGATGCATGATGTAGGAAAAATCGGAATTCCGGAGCAGATTCTTTCCAAGCCTGGAAGACTGACAGAAGATGAGTATGAGGTGATGAAGGGACATGTGGAAGGATCCATAGAGATTATTCGACATCTGCCGTCACTGGACTACGTGATACCGGCAGTAATTGGCCATCATGAACGATATGATGGAAAAGGCTATCCGAGACGAATAGCAGGTGAAGATATCCCGCTTTCAGCCAGAATCCTGGGAATTGCCGATGCATTTGATGCTATGATATCCAAACGTTGTTATAAACAGGCTCAGCCGCTGGAAAAAGTGATTGCAATTTTACAGGAAGAGGCCGGGAAACAGTTTGATCCGAAACTGGTTCCGGTGTTTGTGAAGGCAATCGAAGAAGAAAAAATAAAAGTAATATATTAAGTCATGGGGACGAAGTTTTGTGGTATTTCCATACCGCAAAACTTCGTTTTTTGCTGTCTTTCTGTATCAAAAAATATACATATTTTCCGGCCCTCAAAATAGACAAATTACGAAAAATGTGCTAATATAAATCCATATGAGGAATTTTAGACGTAACTCCCCAAAGATGGTCTGAAGTTCTGCACATATGATACTCATATGGTACATGATCCGGTTTCCGGATCCATAAAGTAAGGAGGAACAAACCAATGGCAAGAAAAATGAAAACCATGGATGGTAACCATGCAGCAGCTCATGCGTCTTATGCATACAGCGATGTAGCGGCTATCTTCCCTATCACACCTTCATCCGTTATGGCAGAAGCTACAGATGAATG
>CAKRRF010000049.1 GCA_934394985.1 uncultured Marvinbryantia sp. | reverse complement strand
CTGGTATTGGAAGAAGGCTCACTCTGGACCGTAATGGTTCCATGGTGGGCTTTTATGATGCGCTGAACAATTGCAAGACCAAGGCCGGAGCCTTCCTGTTTGTAAGTGACGAAAGGCTCAAACAGGTGTGGCAGCTGTGCGGGCGGGATGCCACATCCATTGTCGGAAATGGTTAGATGCAGAAAAGCGTCTTTGACAGTGGCTTCGAATGTGATCTGACCGCAAAAAGGATCAGCAGAGGTCTTTGCTTTGGCAACGATTGCTTCTGCGCTGTTGCGAAGCAGATTGTCCAGTACCTGCTGAAGCTTGTCCGAATCCGCCTGCAGGATGGGAAGATCTGTGGCGATCCATGTGGAAAATTGAATATTTGTATGAACTTCCTCTGTCAGAGTGTGCAGGAAGGCTTCTCCGTGGAGACAAAAGGCAGGCAGCCATTTATTCAGATCCAGAGAAATAGGGTGAATCCGCATGCTGTTGTTAAATAATGACAGATCTCCCAGCAGAGTCTTCAGATGCTGCATTTCTTCGCCTACGGTATCCCAGTATTCATAGGTGCCGACTTCCGGGTGGGCAGAAGAAATCAGCTGCAGATAGCTGTTGATCAGAGTGACCGGATTGCGGATTTCATGTGAAATAGCAGATAATAACAGTTCATATTTTTCGTTTGTATTCATTACAACCTCCTCATATTTCAGTTGACATTCCAAAAGGAACAGGCATAATATGGTATAAGATAAAAGCGCTTATATAAATATATACGTAGGAGGAACAAAAACATGACAGATCAGAACTGTATTTTTTGTAAAATTTTAGCAGGAGATATTCCATCTGCAGTAGTCTATGAAGATGATGATTTTAAGGTGATCCTGGATGTAGGACCTGCGGCAAAGGGACATATGCTGATTCTTCCAAAAGAGCATTATGCAGACATCATTGCCATGCCGGATGATCTGGTAGCAAAAGCATTTGTTCTGGCAAAGAAAATGGCGACAAAAATGGAAGCCGTACTGGGATGTGACGGTATCAACGTGGTGCAGAATAATCATGAGGCAGCAGGACAGACAGTATTTCATTTCCATATACATCTGATTCCGAGAATGAAGCATGACAAAGTGGGTGTTACCTGGAAGCCTGGTACACTGACAGAGGAAGTAAAAGAAGAAGTATTGAACAAGTTCGGCAGATAATCTGCGGACAGGAAAAAAATAGAAAATACATATAAGACGAGACCGCAAACAGAAACTGTGGTCTCATCTTATGTAGAGAAAGGAAGATTATGACGGCCGAATCATTCCACGAGGTTTTTCAGGACAATTATCGACTGATTTTCCACGCGGTATTGCTTCGTACAAACGACCATGAGTTGGCGGAAGATATTTGTCAGCAGACATTTCTGAAGTATCTGGAATACCGGGAAACGGTAATCGAAGGTGCAGAGCGGGGATGGCTTCTGCAGGTTGCAAAGCATCTGGTGTCAGATTATTTCCGCAAAAATAAATCACAGTTAGTTGATCATGCGCAAATAGAAGAAAATGAAACAGTCTACTGTTATGAGGTAGATGTAGCAAAAGAAATAAGCAGGAAGGAGTTCCTGAGACAGGTACTGATGGAATTAAAGGAAAAGAACCGTGACTGGTACGATGCGGTATATGAAGTCTGTATGTTGAATATTCCACCGGCGAAAGTAGCTGCCGAAAAGGGAATATCCATTGATTTACTGCGAGCCAGACTTTGCAGAGGCAGACAGTTCCTGAAGAAGCGCTTTGGGGAGGAATATAAGGAACTGAAGTAGAGTGGGAATGGATAAAAGAAATGCCGGATACTGGCTGGGATATCTGCTGATATCGTCCGGTCAGATCCGACATTTTTTGAAAAAGATCAGTGGAAAAGCAGTGTTAGTGTGAACTGTTCACACAGCTTTCAATGAGACCGGTGATGGTCTCGATGGCATTGCTCAGCTGACTTTTTTCCATAGCGTGAATGTATGTATCGCGATGATCATAGAGATCATGGATGGTGTCCAGCAGACGCTGGGAGGTCAGATCATCCTCGGTCAGCACTTCACAGAAGCCCTGGCTGCGGAAAGACTCTGCATTCAGGATCTGGTCACCGCGGCTGGCATTGGAGCCAAGCGGGATCAGAAGTGCCGGTTTACGTAAATCCAGCAGTTCACAGATGGCATTGGCACCGGCTCTGGATACGACGACATCTGCGAAAGCAAATAAATCAGCCAGCTCTGTTTTGATATATTCAAACTGTACATAGCCCTTTGTACCGGTGAGAGAGGAATCCAGCTTACCTTTTCCGCACAGATGTACGATCTGAAAATCAGGAAGGAGCTGTGGCAGAATCTCACGAACGGCATTGTTCACATTGGCAGAGCCAAGGCTGCCACCGATGACCATAAGTACCGGTTTGTCTGAAGTAAATCCGCAGAATCTGCGGGCTGCCTCCGGATCACCGCTGCGAAGCTCCTGACGGATCGGAGAACCGGTCAGAACCGCTTTTCCGGCCGGAAGATACTTGACAGTCTCCGGGAAGTTGCAGCAGATTTTGGTAGCAAAAGGAGCTGTCAGCTTGTTGGCAAGACCTGGTGTCATATCGGATTCATGACAAATAACCGGAATATGGGCGCGGTGTGCGGCCATCACCACCGGAACAGAAACAAATCCGCCTTTGGAAAAGACAATATCAGGCTTTAATTTTTTCATTAATTTGCGCGCTTCGGCATAGCCCTTCAGAACCTTGAACGGGTCGCTGAAGTTTTTCAGGTCAAAGTAACGACGAAGCTTACCGGAAGAAATGCCATAATAGGGGATCTGCATTTCTTCAATTAATTTTTTCTCGATCCCCTCGTAAGAACCGATATACTGAATATCATAACCAAGCTCTTTGAGACGAGGGAGCAATGCAATATTAGGTGTAACATGGCCGGCAGTACCACCGCCGGTTAAGATAATTCGTTTCATGGACGAACCTCCGTATTGAAGATTTTGCAGGGCGGAACATGACATTCCGGCTGCACATATATTTATCTTATACTACTGAGGGTAAAAGTCAAGAAGGGACTTAAGAAGATGAAAGACAGATGGGGAACATTGGGACAACAGAAGGATCAGTTGTCAGATGAGGAATTTTACAGGCAGTTCCTGATGGGAAAGGAATGGCCGGAAGAGACAGAAGAAGACCGTTTTCTGGATCAGATGTTCCGAGAAGAGATGGATGAGGATGTGAAGCGGGAAGAAGCGCTGCAGGCAGCTCATCCGGAACTGGCAGACGCAGAGCCGTCTCCGGATCTGTTTGACCGCATTCTGCAAAAAGCAGCAGAACTGGATGGCGTGAAAACAGAAAAAGAGACTGTGGATGCAGAAGCTGACAGGACAAAGGAGATGGAAGAGACACCGAAATCATCCGAGCATTTCAGACACCCGGAAGAACTGGAACAGGCAATGGGCGTGAAATATGAGGATCAGAAGATTGCGGAATACCGCCCGGAAGAATTCCTCAGTGAAGAAGACCGTAAGGCACTGGAAATCGGTCGAAAACGCATGAAGAACCAGAGAAAGCACCGGTGGGCGATGCGCCTGCTGGCAAATGCAGCGGTACTGGCCTGCGTGTTCTTCGTGGGAGTCAGCACAGAGGCAAACCGGACAAGGATCGTGAACGTGATCAATACCTGGATAGGGAAAGAGGCACTGGTGCAGGTAGATAATGAAACAGATCGCGCAAATGTGTATATGGCACAAAATGCCGCTTATGCTGAGATAGAGGAAGAATTAGGAATCAAGCCAGTGAGATTTATGTACGAAGTGGAGGATCTAGAATTTGATGGATATGAAATCGACACAAAAACAAATAGAGCAGATCTTTATTATACATACAAGGATGCGATATTGACGATTGTTATGTATAAAGAGGAGATTGGAACAGCCAAAGGTAGTATAAAGGATGGAAATGTTAAAAATATATTTGAAATCTCATCTGGAATTGGGACAATAAAAGCAGTTGAAATAAGTGGTGATTTGGGAAAGAAATATATGACAGAATTTGTATATGATAATACATATTATCATATTATAGGTGAATTGCCGAAAGAAGAATTCACAAAATTGATAGCTTCAATCTTTTTTTAAATTTTTTATAAAAAACTGTCATGAAATGAATCTGGAACCGTATTTATCTATGTAATGTAAAACAAAAGGGGAAGGAGAAAAAGAACATGACAGAAAAAAGAAGACGATGGAGATCGTTATGGATGGGAGTGTTGATGATGCTGAGTTTGTTTACGATCTCTGCATCAGCAGAAGATACTGGGGCGAATTTTTTGCCAGGCATGACCATTGATGGATCAAAATTAACGTTGGGAGATTGTGCATTTAGTCCTGACTACGGAATTGCACCACATGGTGATTATCTGGCAGAGGGTGGATGCTCTATTTCCAGGGCCGATAAGGATATTGCCAGCGTAGGAGGATATACAGCTGCGTACAGGACTTGTGATGAACTATATCTTGGCTTATATGTAGATCAGCTGACAGACAGTGGCAGTTGGCACACCATCTGGTCTAAAGAAGTAAGAGGGAATGATGCTTATAATTTATCTTACAGTATCAATATTTTTGTAGAACCAGGATATTACTATCGTATGCGTGCCGGCCACATTGCTCGTTTTGGAACGATTATGGAAAGCAATGTGAGCTATACCAACGGCATCTATTTCGGCGATGGCCACGATGAGTAAGTAACCCAGGGAAAGAGAAAGTGTAACTGATAATCTTAGAATATAGAGAAAAGAGAATCGCACACGGAGCTTTCGAAGGGTGAAAAGGAGTCTGGCAGTAAATAACAGAAAGCATGCTGCAGATCCGCAGAATGACTGTTTTCCCCATACATTACCTTTCATTCTGCAGGATCCTGAGGGAAGCTCCCTGTTGCGAAAAGGATAAGGGAGAGAAAATGAGAGCAAAGTATTATCGATATCTGTTTCATAAAGTGACGGAAGGCCTGTGTTATAGCGGAAGCATCCGCAATCAGATGAACGAGGAGAAGGAAGATTTGTGCTTTTTATATCTGGCGGGCGGCTCTGTCTGTACCGAAAAAGGCGACTCTTATGCGTCCGAGGCAAATGCATATCACTTGCTGATTCTGGGAGATTATGCACCGGCGGCTGTGGAACGTGCCTGTCGGACAGCCCGGGCATGTCGGGTTGCAGAAGTGATGTTCCCGGAAGGCGTCATGGAAGAACAGGTGAGCTCTTTGCTGCTGCAGGCAGGTGCAGAACAGGTTCGTGTCATAAAAGAAGAGACGAAGCTGCAGCTTTGCAGAGAACTTCTCCAGATCGTACCGATCGGAAGCAGCGAGAATCGTACACTGGCATTTTATCATGCAGATGCAAAAGGAACACCGGATCTGGAAGAATGCCTGACCAGTATCAAACCGGAAGCAGAGGACATGGAATGCATGGCCAAAGCAGATCATGATAAGCTGACCTGTGAGATGCGCTGTCTTCTTTACAATGATTTTACTTTATGCAAACGCCAGAACCGCAGAGGGCAGAAGCAATTCATGGACGGTCATCTTCTGTTCGCTTCAGCAGAAAAAGAGGAAGAGGGAAGCGAGAACAGTGGAACGGTTATGGAATTGATCAGGCAGCATCAAAAACAGCTGCGCCTGGTCGGACTGGGAGATAAGGACTTATCATCATTTGAACTGACCGCTTTGAAAGAAACAGGAGAGAGGGGATTTGCCAGGTATCTGGTGGGAACCGAAAATACACCGGCAGAGACAATCAAAGCCATTTTAGTGGGCGATCCACACCGGCATTTTTTTGCGACAGGAGAACATGCAGGACTGTGCATATCCGGATATTATGTACCACGTATGGCAGAACCGTCAATCCTTAAAAGTTTATAAAACGGTAAAAAGAACTACCGAATCAGAAAAGAATGGGGTATACTTTAAGTAAAGTATATCCCGTTTTTTGCGATGAAAAAACGAGGGAGGAGGAAGCAATGAGGCTTACATTTTTAGGTGCCACACATGAGGTGACCGGAAGCTGTACGTATCTGGAGGCATGTGGAAAGAAGATCCTGATTGACTGTGGAATGGAGCAGGGAGTAGATACTTTTGTAAATGAGGAGCTGCCGGTTGCGCCCGGTGAGGTAGATATGGTGCTGTTGACACACGCTCACATTGATCATTCCGGAAAGCTTCCTCTGTTATACAAAAATGGATTTCGGGGACAGATTTTTGCTACGGAAGCCACAGAAAAGCTGTGTGATATCATGCTTCGAGACAGCGCGCATATTCAGATGTTCGAGGCAGAATGGCGCAACCGTAAGGGAAAACGAGCCGGAAAAGAAGCCTATGTGCCATTGTATACCGTAGAAGATGCACAGGGAGTCATGAAATGCTTTGTGGGATGCCGGTATCTGGAAAAGCAGATCATAGCAGACGGGATCACGATCCAGTTTGTGGATGCAGGACATTTACTGGGATCTTCTTCTATTGAAGTATGGATAGAGGAAGACGGGATACAGAAAAAGATCGTATTTTCCGGTGATATCGGAAATGAAAACCAGCCGTTGATCCGGGATCCGCAGTATCTGAAGAGTGCGGATTATGTGGTGATGGAGTCCACGTATGGCAATCGCAGCCACGGACCGAGACCGGACTACATCAAGGATCTGACGAATGTGATACAGAGAACCTTTGACCGGGGCGGCAATGTAGTCATTCCGGCATTTGCGGTGGGTCGTACGCAGGAAATGCTGTATTTTATCCGTAAGATCAAGGAAGATAAGCTGATCCACGGACATGAGCATTTTGAAGTCTATGTGGATAGCCCGCTGGCGATTGAGGCCACCAGAATCTTCATGGAGCAGATGGAGGATTTTGATGAAGAGGCACTGGAGCTGGTGAATAAAGGCATCAATCCGATCGGTTTTCCGGGACTGAAGACCGCGATCACAGGAGACGAATCCAAGCTGATCAATTTTAATGAAAAGCCAAAGGTGATTATTTCGGCCAGCGGTATGTGTGATGCAGGTCGTATCAAGCATCATCTGAAGCACAATCTGTGGAGAAAGGAATGTACCATTCTGTTTGTCGGATATCAGTCCAACGGCACATTGGGCCGGGCGCTGGTCGAAGGAGCAAAGCATGTGAAGCTGTTTGGCGAAGAAATCGAGGTGCAGGCTGAGATTCACATACTGTCCGGTATCAGCGGACATGCGGATGACAAAGGACTGTACAGATGGATCGCTTCTTTTGAAAAGAAGCCGGATAAGGTCTTTGTCAATCATGGGGATGATGATGCCTGCACGGCCTTTACCGCAAGAATCCGTACAGAACTGGGCCTGGATGCGGATGCACCATATAGCGGTACGATCTATGATCTTGTACAGAACCGTTATGTCAAGGCAACGACAGGTATCCCGATTCCGAAGAAGGAATATGCGCCGGGCAGCCGGAAAAATACCGTCTATGACAGACTGCTGGCAGCAGGACAGCGGCTGCTGGCTGTGATCCGCCGCAACGAGGGCGGAGCCAATAAGGATCTGGCGAAGTTTGCTGACCAGATCGATGCATTATGTGATAAATGGGAGCGATAGGGAATGAAAAAAAAGGTATTATTTATAGTGAATCCGAAGTCGGGGAAAGGATCCATTCGCAGTAAGCTGTTGGATATTACAGATATTTTTATAAAAGCAGAATTTGATCTGACACTTTATATTTCCCAGTCTGCCGGGGATGCCAGAGCAAAGGCAAAAGAGGTGGAGGGAAGATATGATCTGATTGTCTGCAGCGGGGGCGACGGTACACTGGACGAGGTCATCAGTGGAGTGATGGAATGTGAGCAGCGCAGTGCAATAGGCTATATTCCATGTGGCAGCACCAATGATTTTGCACATAGTCTGAAGATACCTACCAGCATGACGAAGGCGGCAGAACATATTGCAGAATGGAATGAATTTCCCTGCGATATCGGCCGGTTTCAGGATGATTATTTTGTTTATATTGCAGCATTTGGTCTGTTTACCGATGTGTCCTATGAGACCAGTCAGGATGTGAAAAACGTGCTGGGACATCTGGCGTATATCATGGAGGGCATGAAAAAGCTGACAGAGATCAAGTCGTATCCGATGAAGGTAGAATCAGAGGAACTGACAGTAGAGGGAAATTTTCTGTTTGGCATGGTGACGAATTCCACATCGGTAGGCGGCTTCCGGAATATTACCGGAAAGCATGTGCATCTGGATGATGGTGTCTTTGAAGTGACGCTGATAAAGACCCCACAGAACATACTGGAGTTGAATGAGATTCTGCAGGCTGTCATAGCCGGAAAATCAGAAAACAACAAGTATTTTTATCAGTTCCGCAGCAGACATATCCGGTTTACTTCGGAGGATCAGGTGGCATGGACGCTGGACGGTGAATTTGGCGGTTACCATACTGTGGTAGATGTAAAAAATGACCAGCAGGCATTGAGATTGCTGGTGTAGGAGATCATGTGTTGAGCAGTTTTTCTGTGAAATGCGGGAATACATAAGAGAGGGAAACGTTGTGAGAGGGAGAGAAAAGAGAGTGCAGGGCAGAAAAAGATCTTTGATTGGGATTTGTCTGCTTCTGTTGGTGTGTGTATTTAGCGTGAAGGGAGAGGCAGCAAATATCCTGACGATAGAGAGCTGCCGGATTGACCCATCCAATCATGGAAGAGTGGAAGTGACGGCAAAGGGAAGCCCGTTTGTACTGGGCACAGACAGGAATTATTATCTGGTGGCACTTCTGCCTTATGAAAAATCTGTGAGCCAGAAGAGTATTCTGGCAGGGACACTGGCACAGCAGAGTGTGGTGAAATTTGGGGCAGATCTGAATCTGAACAGTACGGCCAGTCTGTTGTACCGGAAGTTTGCCATTGCAGTAAAAAAGAACAATCAGTATCAGATCGTCAGCAATTATCAGTATCTGACCAATCCGGAGGTGCTGGCGCCGGTGACAAAGGCATTTCCGAAAGCGGCATCCAAGAAGGGGCTGCATATTAAGCCGACTATGATTTCGGATGCAGAGGATCTGGGAATTAAGCATGCGGCTGTCAATATCTGTCTGGATACATTTTTGCCGGGTAGCAGTCAGAAGAATGCTTCCTCCAGTTATTCTTATTATTATCAGGGAAAACAGTACTGGTTCCTGAAATCCGGATGCAGTGAGGTAGACCGTCAGACGAAGCAGCTGTCTCAGACCAATGTGGTTATATCCGGTATTTTACTGCTGCGTAATCATTTTGGCGGAAAAGTGCTGATTGCACCGGGAGCCAGAGGGGCGGGAAAGAATTACTATGGATTTAACACCATGGATCAGGAGGGCGTAGAAACCCTGGAAGCACTGATGCATTTTCTGGGGGACCGCTACATGAACAGCAACGGCAAGTATGGTACGGTAGTGAACTGGATTGTGGGGAATGAGGTCAACAACTATAACGATTACAATTATCTGGGTAAGCTGACCTTTAAAGAGTATATCGAAGCTTACACCAGAAGCTTCCGTATTGCAGATATGGCGCTGCGCAGTGTATACAGCAATGCCAGAGTATATATCTCTCTGGATCATCTGTGGAATATGCTTCAGCCACATGGCAAATGCTATACCTCCAAGTCTACCCTGGATGCTTTTGCAGCCTGTCTGAAGAAAGAAGGGGATATCAACTGGAATCTGGCATTCCATCCGTATCCGTCTCCACTGACCGATGCAAATTTCTGGAATGATAATGTGACAAATTCTGACAGCACGAAGCAGGTGACGATGAAGAATCTGAGCTATCTGAGCCGCTATGTGTCCAGGAATTTCCGCAGCGATGTGCGTATTATTTTGTCAGAACAGGGATTTACATCAAAGACGAACGGAGTTACCAATGAGACAAAACAGGCAGCGGCCTGGGCTTATGCATATTATATTACAGAGTTTAACGATAAAGTAGATTCCTTTATTATGAACCGTCATGTGGATCATGTGGCAGAGACTTCTCAGGGACTGTATCTGGGCGTATGGACCAACAAAAAAGGTAATCTGGAATATGCAGATAAGAAAAAACAGATCTGGAATGTATTCAAATATATTGATTCTTCCGGTTCCGAAGAGGTATCGAAGTTTGCACTGGATGTCATCGGTATTCCGAGCTGGAGCTCTGTGATTCCGGGATTTAGCTGGAGCCGGTTCTCTTCCATGGGCGGATATACCAATGGAAAAGCAAAGAGTATCCGCAAGGTGAGCAAGGCGAAGTCCATCAGCAATGCGCTGAAGTATGGCTATAATGGAACGGTAAAGAAAAAAGGTGCGACCACCACGGTAAAGGTCAGCACGTCAGCCAATCCGAATCTGTACAGCGGAGCAGGATGGCGCTTCACCAAGGCATTGAATTTCAAGTCCAGAAAGTACTTTACCTGTAAGCTGCGTGTAGTCGGTATGCGTGAAAAATATGCGCATGTGCGTATCCGTTTCTTCCATGGTCCGATGGTGCACGAAAGTACCCTGAAGCTAAAGGGGAATACCACGAAGCAGATCAGTGTGAATCTGTCAAAATGGTCCGGAAGAGGATCGGTGAACAAGATTCAGGTCTGGGTAAGACCAAATAAGAAGACACGTTGGAAAAAGGGCGCAAAGATCACGATTTCCAATATGAAACAGGCTGCAAAAGTAAAGTAGCAAGAAGGATTGAATATAATATTATGCAAGAAATAAATTACAGGACATAATATTTTCAATAAAAGAATCACAAAAAATCTCTTGCATTTTGAAAAAAAGAGTAGTAAGGTATTGATATCTTAAATAGAGATTAGATTTTTAGAGAACGAAGGCGTTCCGCAAGATTGCGGAGCGCCTTTTCTGTTCGATTAAGGATGAGGAGGAACATTATGAGCGATGCATTTAACGTAGCAGAGATCTTCGGAGAAGACGTCTTTAATGACAAAGTAATGCGTGAACGTCTTCCGAAGAAGGTGTATAAAGAATTAAAAAAGACCATTGATGAAGGCACACCGTTGGATCTTTCCGTTGCAGATGTAGTGGCAGAAGCAATGAAAAACTGGGCTGTAGAAAAAGGTGCCACTCATTATACTCATATTTTCCAGCCGCTGACAGGTGTCACAGCAGAAAAGCATGATTCCTTTATCACAGCTCCGAGAGAAGATGGAACTATTCTGATGGAACTTTCCGGAAAAGAACTGATCCAGGGCGAACCGGATGCTTCTTCTTTCCCGTCAGGCGGACTGCGTGCCACATTCATGGCAAGAGGCTATACAGCCTGGGATTGTACCTCACCGGCTTATGTGAGAAAAGATGCTGCAGGAGCGATCCTGTGCATTCCGACAGCATTTTGTTCCTACACAGGAGAAGCACTGGATAAAAAGACTCCGCTGCTTCGTTCTATGCAGGCGATCAACGAACAGTCTTTGAGACTCCTTCGTTTATTTGGAAATACCACATCCAGAAAAGTGACACCTTCGGTAGGACCGGAACAGGAATACTTCCTGGTTGATAAGAAGAAATATTTACAGAGAAAAGACCTGATCTTTACCGGACGTACCCTATTTGGTGCCATGCCTCCAAAAGGACAGGAAATGGATGATCATTATTTCGGTACCATCCGTCAGAGAATTGCCGCTTATATGAAAGATGTCAACGAACAGCTGTGGAAGCTGGGGGTTACGGCCAAGACTCAGCACAACGAAGTAGCTCCTGCACAGCATGAACTGGCTCCGATTTATGCCGAGGCAAATGTAGCGGTAGACCAGAACCAGCTGGTTATGAAGATTCTGAAAAAGACAGCTTGTGAGCACGGCCTGCACTGTTTGCTTCATGAAAAACCATTTGACGGAGTCAATGGTTCCGGTAAACACAACAACTGGTCCATCACCACAGATGACGGCATCAACCTGCTGGATCCAGGCAAAACACCTCATGAGAACATTCAGTTCCTGTTGGTACTGACCTGTATTTTAAAAGCAGTCGATGAACACGCAGATCTGCTTCGTGAAGCGGCTGCAGACGTGGGAAATGACCACAGACTTGGTGCAAACGAAGCACCGCCAGCTATTATTTCTATTTTCCTTGGAGATCAGCTGGATGATGTGGTTGCACAGTTAATCAATACAGGAAGTGCCACACATAGTATCACTGGTGACAAACTGGATACCGGTGTGAAGACTCTTCCGGTATTTTCTAAAGATGCCACAGACCGTAACAGAACCTCACCGTTTGCATTTACAGGAAATAAGTTTGAGTTCCGTATGGTAGGTTCCAAGGACTCTATCGCATCACCGAATATCGTGCTGAATACCATTGTGGCAGAAGCATTCTGCGAAGCCTGCGATGAACTGGAAAAAGCAGATGATTTTGAAGCCTGCGCACATGATCTGATCAAGAAATATGCAACTGAGCATCAGAGAATCGTCTTCAACGGCAATGGTTACTCCGATGAATGGGTAGCAGAAGCAGAGAGAAGAGGCCTGCCAAACCTGAAATCTATGGTAGATGCCATTCCTGCTCTGGTAACAGAAAAGTCTGTATCCATGTTTGAGAAATTCCATGTATACAGCAAGGTAGAACTGGAAGCTCGCGTAGAGATTCAGTATGAAGCTTATGCAAAAGCAATTAATATAGAAGCAAAGACTATGATTGATGTGGCCAGTAAACAGATTGTACCGGCCGTCATCGGTTATACCAAGAGCCTGGCAGATACCATCAATGCAGTGACAGCAGCCGGTGCAAAGGCTGCAGTACAGGTGGGACTGCTGAATGAGACATCGGATCTTCTGGAAGAAACCAAGGCAGCACTGGTTAGTCTGACAGATCTGACTGCAGAAGCAGGCGGTATCGAAGATGTCGAGAAACAGGCAAGATTCTTCCATGACAGCATCGTTCCGGCAATGGCAGCACTTCGTGCTCCTGTTGATAAACTGGAAATGATCGTGGATAAAGAGGCATGGCCAATGCCATCCTACGGAGATCTGCTCTTTGAAGTATAAGAGCAGGATGATGGTTACTTCATTGTAACACAATGTTCATATATCCTTAAATCAGGAAAAGCACCTCGTCCAGGGTGCTTTTTCGCTGTCTGTGGATCATAAGAAAGAGCTTTCTGATTTAGGAAAATGAAGTGTAAAATAATCTGGAGGAACCGGTCAGAAAGACCTGGTTTCTCCAGATTTTATGTTTGCGAAATCAGATGCTGAAATCCGTACAGTGTGATATCTGCGGCAGTCTTTGTCAGTTCCTCCAGCGACATATCAGAATCGGTACTGAACCATTTCGTATACATGGAGAGAATACCGGAAGCAGCGTATTCAGCGTAAAGAATGTAGCGTTCATTGTTGGAATCTTTTGGAATATGGTATTTTCGAAAGAAAATATCGATCAGCGCATCTTTTGCCAGCTGGATCAGGTGAGGCAGCAGACCGGAATGATTCAGGATACGATAAAGTGGAAGATTTTCCTGTATAGCTTGATTCAAATTTTTAAAAAAAGAGTAGGAGTTTAAAGCTTCATTTTTAAACAGCTCTTTTTCAAATACAAGAACAAGCTTCTGTACCAGTTCATCTTCCAGTTCGAAAAGAATCTCTTCTATATTAGAGTAGTACATATAAAAGGTCTTGCGGTTGATATCAGCCAGATCAGATAATTCCTTTACTGTGATCTGGGTGATGTTTTTTTCAGCTAAAAGCTGCAGAAAAGCCTGGCGAATATTTTTTTTCGTGCGTAAAACCCGGCGGTCTGGGAGTTTGTTCTGAGATGGCATCATAGGATCCTTTCTGGTGTGTCTGCATTTGGTGTCCCGTTTTTCAGGAAAGAATAAAAATTGGTAACAGTTGCACACTATCTGTTTCAAAAGTAACAGTTGCAGACAGATTGACCATTGTATCTGCAGTATGTGCCTATTATAATCCACATATATTACAAAAGCAACACATGTTACAAAATAAAGATCGATATAACGGAAAGAGAACATAGTCCGTTATAGAGTGTGGGAGGACGATATGGCAACAGAATATTTGATTTATACAGATGCATCTGCGGACATTGATCCGGAGTTTGTGAAGAAGGAAGGCATTCATTTTGTGCCGATGAGATATATGGTAGGGGACGAGGAACGACTCTGCGAAAATCTGGAGGAGCAGACATTTCTGAAAACGTTTTACGATGCTCAGAGACAGGGGAAAGTGACGAAGACCAGTCAGATTACGCCAAATACCTACGTGGAAACCTTTGAACCTGTTTTAAAGGCGGGAAAATCAGTCTTGTATCTTTCCCTGTCTAGCGGGCTGACCAAGACCTTTGATTCTGTCTGTATGGCAGCCAATGAGCTGGCAGAAACCTATACGGATGTGAAGGTGCTTCCGGTGGATACACTGTGTGCCACCGGCGGCATTGGGATACTCATTGAGAATGCGATTCAGAATCAGAAAAATGGCATGAGCATGGAGGAAAATGCAAAATGGCTGAATGACAACAAAGGAAATATGACGCTCTGGTTTATGGTGGATGATCTGATGTATCTGAAACGGGGTGGACGAATCCCGGCTACTACCGCGATCATTGGTTCCGCTTTGAATATCAAGCCGATTCTGGAAGTGGATGCTGAAGGAAAACTGATTACCATCGAGAAAAAACGTGGCCCAAAGATGGGATTAAAAGCGCTGGGAGAGAAATATAAGAAGCAGAGGAAGGATTCCTATGGCAACCGTGTCTATATTGTCCACGGAGATTGTGAGGAATATGCCACTGAAGTGGAAAACATGGTAAAAAAAGAAAATCCGAATGCCGAGATAACCAAAATGATGCTTTGCCCGGTGATTGGTTCACATACCGGTCCGGGAATGGTAGCGGTGATCTTTTTTGGGGAAAAATAAGCAGTTGTCATAATCGGAATTATGTAACTCGACAAATTGTACAAAAAAATGACACAATTAACAAAATTACGACTTATACACATAACATTATAAACCACGATATCCACACGAATTCTATCCACAAACCCACTAAAAACACAGTTATACACCAAGTTATACACATTATCCACATTTTTGTGAATAACAAAAGTGGTTTACATAGGTTTTTTTCAGAACGAATGTTTTGGA
>CAKRRF010000048.1 GCA_934394985.1 uncultured Marvinbryantia sp. | reverse complement strand
GCCAAGACAAGTCTGTGCGGAACAAAAGCCGGAGCAGATATGAAAGACGGCCTGCGGATCAACTACATCCACCACAATAAACAGGTAGTAGAGAAACCGGCATTATCCGGCGAAGGAGTAGCATTCTTCTCAGGAGAAGAAAAACCGGCAGGGGATTATGAACAGGAACTGTTCTACCACATCGTTGCTGACGGAGCTGAACAGGTAGTAAAACCTGCACAGGCTGCAGTTGTCACCCGTGTACTGGAAGCAATCTATGAGTCAGCAAAGAGTGGTAAGACAATTTATTTTGATTAAAAAGTAATCTGACCGTGCAGATCCAAAACGTAGACTGCTACGTCTGCGTTTTGGACCTGCGCACTCGAATCCGTATCCTGCGTGAATAATACAGTTATTTACGAAACACTGTAGTGGAAAGAAATAAAAAAGATGGTAACTGTTCAGTACCTTTACAGTTACAACAGATCAAACATAAGGAGTAATCATGGAAATACATAAATTGCAGCAATTGCTGTCAGAAATGTCTTTGCAGGAAAAAATAGGACAGATGGTACAGCTTACCGGTGTATATTTTGACAAAGAGGCAGTGCTTACCGGAGTTGTCGGCGAACAATTACCGCCGGAATGGGTCATTCAGTATGCAGGCTCCGTACTGGGAGTGATCGGTAAAGAAAAAATATGTGATATTCAGAGCAAATATATGGAACAGCATCCCCATCATATCCCTCTACTCTTTATGGCAGATGTGATCCATGGATGCCGGACGATTTTCCCGATTCCACTGGGGCAGGCATGCTCCTTTCACCCGGAACTGGTGTCTGAGGCAGCATCGATAGCTGCCTCAGAGGCATCTTCCGAAGGACTTAAGGCAACCTTTTCTCCGATGATCGATGTTTCAAGGGATCCCCGGTGGGGCAGGATGCTGGAGTCTTTTGGTGAAGACCCATATGTGAACGGAGTCATGGGCGAGGCCATGGTAGATGGCTATCAGCAGAAAAGTGATGAAGGAATCGCAGCATGTCTGAAACATTTTGCAGGGTACGGAGCAGTGAATGCAGGCCGGGAATATAACGATGTTGAAATATCCCAAAGGACATTCCTGGAACAGTATGTAAAACCTTTCCGCATGGCCCTGAAGGCAAAGCCAGCCATGGTCATGACCGCTTTTAATGCCATAGACCGAAAACCGATCAGTGGGAATAAGGAACTTCTCAGAGACCTTCTGCGGGACAAAGAAGGATTTGATGGTACGGTGATCTCAGACTGGGGTTCCATCGGGCAGCTGGAAGAACAGGGTGTGGCAGCCGATATGGATGAAGCGGCGGTTCAGGCTATAGAAGCCGGAGTGGATATCGATATGATGAGTCCTGCTTATATGTTCCGGCTGGAAGAACTGGTGAAGAATGGACAGATTCCGGAAGCTTTTATCGACGAAAGCGCATTCCGGGTGCTGATGATGAAGAATCAGCTGGGACTTTTTGAAAATCCCTTTGCAGGTCTTGGGAAAAGTGGAAAACTTACGCTGTATAACCGGACGAAAGCATATCAGATGGCCAGCGAAAGCTGCGTCCTTTTGAAAAATGAAAAAATACTGCCCTTGTGCCAGAAACAGAAAGTCATCTGGGCAGGACCTTATGTGACATCAAAGGAATTTCTGAGCCGTTGGGCAATCTTTGGTGAGCACGAGCCTGTCGAGACCATCGAAGCTATTCTTCAAGATAAGAAGATGAATGCGGAATGCATTCCGGGCTGTAGAATGCTTTCTGAGGAAGAATGCAAGATCTGGCAGGTGGAACAGGATGCTTTGGATGAAGAAATGGACGAGCAGTGGCTGGAAACGATAACCCGGGAAGATACAGTTGTATGTGTACTTGGGGAACATGAATCTCAGTCCGGAGAGGCTGCCAGCAGAGCATTTCTGACTTTACCGGAAGAGCAGCAGATGCTTTTTGAAAAAATAGCAAAACGCACGGATAATATCGTGACAGTGATAATCTCAGGAAGACCGTTGGATCTGCGGAGAATCTCAGAAAGATCCAAAGCCGTCATCATGGCATGGAGACCGGGAACCATGGGAGCGGAAGCGATCACAGATCTTGTATATGGTATAACCAATCCTTCGGGAAAACTGGCTGTAAGTATTCCCTGGTGTGTGGGACAGGTGCCGATAAGTTACTGGGATATAAAAACCGGACATGTGCTTACTGCGGATAACCTGGAGAACCGTTTCACCAGCAGATATATGGATATTCCCAACACACCATTGTATCCCTTTGGTTATGGATTATCCTATACAGAGTTTGATATTTCGGATGTTGAAGTCCGGATGGGACAGGATAAAAAAGTGCATGTACATTGTAAGGTAAGTAACACAGGTAATGTTGCGGGGGCAGAGGTCGTTCAGTGCTACTATGAAACATTGCATGCATCTGTGGTGCGTCCGCAGAAAGAACTTGTCCGTTTTCAGAAAGTCTTTCTGAACCCGGGAGAAAAGAAAAATGTAGATTTTTCTATTGATTTCGAAGAATTTTCTTATTATGATAAAAATATGGAAATCGTCAGCAGCGGAATGAAGCTTCGAATCAGTGTAGGAAACAGCAGTGACCATGAATGGGGAAGCAGTGAGATATATATTTAAGTATAAGGAGAAGGAAGAGACCAATGAAAGACTTTGAAAAGGATTTGATTTATTATCCCAACCCGGATCCGATTGAGGAACCGAGATTTGTTTTAAATTCTGTAGATGAACTGGAAAAATCAACAAAATACAGTGTGATCTGCAACGGAACAGAGCGTGTGGTATACCATACAGACTCATTCGATTATGTGGTAGTAGTAGACAATGAGGCATATGATCTGGAAATTTCTATCCATACACCTTTTAAAGAACTGGCCATCCGGCCCACCAGTTTCGGAATAGAACCTTCCGTAAAAGGAGAGACAGTTCATATTCATCTGGATGAACCGAGAAAATTCACAGTAGAGACAGACGGGGGTCTTCATGATGCTCTGTTTGTATTCTGTTCTCGCAGAATCGAAAAACCGGAAAATACCACTATTTGTTTTGAAAAAGGTAAGGCATATAATGTAGGAGTTCTTACCCTGAAATCAAATGATACGGTTTATATCGAGGAAGGTGCTGTTGTTTCCGGATGTATTTATGCAGAACACAGCGAAAATATTTCCATCGTGGGAAATGGAATTGTCAACGGAGCCTGCTGGCATCTGCCGGACAGCAATGCACATCGTTTCTTTATTTATATCAAATGGTGTAAGAACGTTCTTTTAAAAGGATTTACTGCAGTAGACGGACCATCCTGGCATGTAGTTCCGGCAGCCTGTGATCATGTTGTCATTGATGATATGAACATCATGTCAAGAATCGTAACAGGAGATGGAATTGATATCACCAGCAGCCAGGATGTGGAGGTGAAAAACTGCTTTGTCCGTTCCACAGATGACAGTATCTGCATCAAATCCCAGGGACTGTTCAAGGATCCTTCAACAGTAAGAGATGTAACAAAAGTACGCGTTCACAATAACGTGATCTGGAATGCAGAACCTGGCAATGCCATAGAGCTTGGTTATGCTCTCCAGAGTGAGATCCATGATCTGGTATTTGAAGACTGTGATATCATCCACTGCCAGTACGAAGGAAATATGGGCGGTGCCGCACTTTCTATCCATCAGGCAGATGGAGGCCACGTTCATGATATCCACTATAAAAATATCAGAGTAGAACAGGCGGAACAGAAACTGTTTGATATTAAGGTTCTGCTTTGCAGATACACAGAGCAGATGGCTAAAGGAGAGATCCATGATATCTATTTTGACAACATCCAGGTATTAAACGGAGATATCCCTGTTTCTACGATCCGTGGATTCCAGACACCGACAGAAGAAGTGCGTGTCCATGATATTCACTTTGATAACATTACCTTTATGGGAGAAAAGTGTGAAACCTGGCAGGATATGCGGCTTGTCACAGAACTGGCAAACGATATTTATGTCAATGGCGTCAGAACATGCAAACAGATGAGATTCTGATGATGTAAAGAAAAGTGGAGAGCAAGGAGGCACTTATGGAACAAAATAGCATACTTTTCCGGAAAGACGGAAAAAATTTTTTACAGCTGGACTGTGAAAATGCAAAAGAGCTTTCTTTAAAGTGGGATGACAAAACCTATTCATTTGCAAAAGACGGAGAAAAGTGGATTCTGGAACTTCCGTTTTCCACAGCTGTGAATTATGTGCAGATCTGTGTGGACGGACAGGAGGTTCTGCTTCCTGAGCTGCCGATCGGACATGGATATGGCCGTTTATATAATTATATTGAACTGCCGGATGAAAAGAAGCTGGCTGAGATTCGTGACATCCCGCATGGAACGCTGACCCATGAATTCTATAAGTCTGAAATTTCCAATAACTGGGAACGATTCATCGTTTACCTTCCGCCATGCGTACCATCCGCAGGCCTTCCGGTTCTGTATCTGCAGCATGGATTCGGTGAGAGTGAGATTTCCTGGACAACAACCGGAAAAGCCAACATCATACTGGATAACCTGATCGAAATGGGAAGAATAAAACCTTTTGCCCTTGTGATGAGTGATGGAATGGTAAAAGAAAAGGTTGGTTCAGAAGAAAGATTAAACCATGTTTTGCTGGAACGGATGCTGGTGGAGGAAATTATTCCGATGGCAGAGAAAAAATATCAGTTTGGCGGTTGTAAGGAAAAGAGAGGCATGGCAGGCTTGTCCATGGGTTCTGTACAGACAACCCGGACGATATGCGACCATCCTGACCTGTTCAGCGAAGTCGGCATCTTCTCAGGTTTTATAAGAGATAACATCGAAGGCAATCCGGACCGTGATGCGGTCGGAAGAAAACCTTATGAACAGACCCATCTGAAGGCGATGGACGATCCGGACTTTAACAATTATTTTCATACCTTTTTCCGCTGTATCGGAGATAATGACTGTCGCCTTTCCAGATTTCTGGAAGAGGATGCAATCATCCAGGAGAAAGGCGTCCATGAAATCAGGAAGATCTATCCGGGCGAACATGACTGGAATGTGTGGAGACCGTGCTTTGCGGACTTTGCGCAGATGATTTTCCGGTAGGATTGTATAAAGTAAGAAAATATAGCCGGGCAGGAGCTGCCCGGCTATTGTATTTTACGCGAGCAAGGAGCCAAAGTCCGTGCCTGCACGAAATCACTGCCCCTGCGTGCCTCTCGCTTCCCGATAAGCAGAAGGGGACATCCCCAGTTTCTTCTTAAAACTGTTGCTGAAATAATATTGATTCGTATAACCACACTTTGTGCTGATCTCTTTTAACGAAAGACTGGTGGATTCCAGATAATGACAGGCACTTTCGATGCGAAGCGCAGTGATGGTATCACTGATGCTTTGTCCGGATACCTTTTTGAACAGAGAACTCAGGTATGCAGGGCTGATGTTGGCATGTCGTGCGATATCATTCAGGCACAGGGTGTTGGTTTCAAAGTTTTCCCGGATATATCCAAGAGCCATGGTATATATCTGATTGTGATAGTTCTGTAAGGACGAATCCATCTTTTCGCATACGGAGGCACATAACTGCGTCAGCCATTTTACAAACTGTTCGTAGGTGCGGAAGGAATCAAACCGGGTATAGACCTGGATGATTTCCCTCTCCAAATCTCCGGTATCCAGGTTCATCTCATATAAGAATTTCAGAATTCGTCCCAAAAGGGAGTAGATTCGGATGAAAACCAGATTTTTGTCCTGAACCTGTCCTAACAGATTCTGAAAATAGCAGGTAAGCCATTCTTCGATAGCAGTCATATCTTTGGAACAGATAAGACGTATCAGCTCCTCGTCGGTATTCTCCGAAAAGGATAGAAGACTGAATTCTTTACCGAGTGCTTCTCTTGCATCGAAAATATTTTTGTGTGGGAAGAAAAAGCGGTATTTCAGCGAGTGGGAAGCACTGGCAAAGGACACCGGGAGCTTCCAGATGCTGTCAGCAAGACTTCCGATTCCGATATTCAGAGAAAGTACATTGCTTTTGCAGGACTCGACAATAGTGGAGGCTACTTTGTGCATGGATTGAAGAAAATGCTGGGGATGTTTTGTGTTCTGGCCGATGATGCAGACGATCCCGCTGAATTCTTTTAAATAAAAAACATGGTCAAAAATCTTCATTTCTTCTTTTACCAGATCCAGGATATTCAGAAGCTGGATCTGGTATTGCGTAAAATCCAATTCGGATTTGGATGGGTCGGGTTCTGTCTCCAGAATCAGAACGTGAAAATAGTCATAGTCTGATTTTAGATCCAGATATTTCAGATACTGGCTCAGATGAGTGGCCGGATCCTCACCGGGATAATGGAGCAGATCATGAAAGAATTTTTCTGTCATAACAGGCCGGCTTGCCTTTACCAACTCCGTATTTTTTTGTGTACGGTCGATATCCGTAAAAGCATTTTTGATTTTTTCCGTAAGATAATGATAATCCAAGGGTTTCTCGATATAGTCGTATACACCAAGGCGGATCGCCCGTTTGGCATATTCAAACTTGTCATAGGCACTTACAAGAATAACTTTTATGAAAGGCTGGATCTCCAGAGCTTTCTGACTCATGGAGATCCCATCCAGATCCGGCATCTCAATATCCGAGATGATCAGATCCACATGGGTGTCTTTCAGGATGTCCAGAGCGGAAAGACTGTTATATTCTACGGCAATCACAGTGGCATCCAGAGCACTCCAGTCAATATTTTTTTCGATGCCTTCTGCGGTGAGGGAGTTGTCATCTACAATCATTACATTCTTCATCATATTCCTCCATCTGATCAAATTCAATGGTAATGGAAGTGCCTTCATACAGACAACTTTCTACAGATATCCTACCATTTCCAAAATAAGGATTGGAGATTCGTTTGTTTACATTTCCAATGCCAAAGTGTTTCTCATAATTGACGATTTTTTCATCCAGTGTCTTTTGCAATTCCCCAAGCTGTTCTTTTGCCATTCCGATTCCGTTATCCGTGATCACAATAATAACCGTATCGTCTCCGTAGGAAAGATCGATGGAGATATGAACCTCCGGCGTTTTCTGAGAGAGACCATGCAAAATACTGTTTTCCAGAAATGGCTGCAGTGTGAATTTGCAGATCAGGAAGTTATCAATGCCGTCTTCCATATTGATCTTCCAGGTAAGATTATCATTATGGCATAACTTTTCCATTTCCAGATAAAGCTGTGCGATGGTCAGTTCGTCCCGGATGGAGATCAGGTCTTTCGACTTTCTGAGTGTCATGCGGTAAAAACGTGTAAGATTCGTCAGCATCTGATTGGCAATATCCAGCTTTCCAAGGGACTGACAGGTCTGGATGGATCCCAGAATATTATAAAGAAAATGTGGATTGATCTGGGATTGGAGAAGCTGGTATTTTAACCGTTCTTCCGTCAGTGACAGTTCCAGAATAGACTGGAGATTGTCATTCAGGGAATGCTGCATGTTTTCAAAGGTTACCCCCAGTTTATCAATCTCATCGAAGGTTTCAGGTGCGCGATCCTGTGGTACCAGTGCCTTCATGTTGGTGTCGGATGCATCTAATTGTAGTGTCTCCATAGCCCTGGATAGGGTCTTGATTCGTCTGGTAAGATTCTTCGAGATCAGAACCACAACCAGAATCGTCAGCGGAAGAGAGATCAGGATTGTCAGGAGGATACTTTTGATCAGTATACGCGTGTTTTGCATGATATAAGAATCCGGTATCTCTGTCACCTGTAGCCAGCCGTTTTGTAAAGTAGTAGTGTGATAATTAGTGTGAGATCTCTTTTTTAGAGAATCTCCCTTGTGGTATAAGAA
This sequence comes from uncultured Marvinbryantia sp., assembly GCA_934394985.1. Classification (GTDB taxonomy): domain Bacteria; phylum Bacillota; class Clostridia; order Lachnospirales; family Lachnospiraceae; genus Marvinbryantia. The sequence goes on along the minus strand of CAKRRF010000048.1, from coordinate 7,501 downwards.
ATCCCGTTTTTCTCCGTCAAGAGAGGCGGAAAGCAAAGAAGGATTGTTACTGGCAACGATTTTTCCGTTGTCTGTAAGGATATAGCTGGTGATCTGATTATCCTGGAAACTTTCCTGTAGAATGGAGGAAAATTCAGATGCGTCCAGATGAATTATATAAGCATACTTTATGCTGTCTGTACCCGGATGTTTTAAAACTCTGCAACAGGAAACCGAATTCGTCATATGGTAGCTGTTATTCAAAAGAAACGGAACAGACAGCAGATCCTGATAAAACCAGACAGAGGATGTTCCCGGATTTTCCAGAGCTTCTTTTGAAATCTGAAAGTCAGAAAGCCTGGACACAGGAAAAAAGTATAAGCTTTCGCTGGATGCCATATGCTCGTCCGGAAGAAATATATTGATATAGGCCAGATCAAAGGATGTCTTAAACATGGACAGATTGCTTCGAATCTCGGAAAGCATAGCCAGAGTGTCCATGGGTGCATCTGTCTGCATCAGATTGTACATATTATATTGAAGCGTATCGGCTATATTTTCCACTTGCTGCAAGCGGTTATCAAATTGTGTATGCAGCTGTGCATCAGCGGAAATAGATGCATTCAGAATCTTATCTTCAGCAATGTTATAAGAAACAGCATAGGAAATTCCACCTATGATGAAAATAGGAATCAATGTGCACAGCAAAAACGCACATAAAAGCCTGTTTTGAAAATGGGAAAAGTATAATCGTGGACCTCTGGAACCTTTTTTTGAATGTTTCATAAAATCTCCTTGTATTGTATCCGGGCAAAATCTATCAAAAACGCTTTCGTCAATGAAATCTTGCATGTAATCGTTTGGATTTCGGCATGCTCATGCCAGAACACTATTATATATGATCAATTTCTATTCTTATTATAAAAGATTAAAAAAATGCTTTCAATAAGGATAAAAATAATATAAACGAATCGAAAAATATTGTATTTTGAGAAAACAGACTTTTTGATATCCTTAACTCATCAAAGAAATGGGCGTGAGGCCACAAACAAACAGGAGGTAATGAAATGAAAAAGAAATTAGTGAGCGTGTTACTGGCAGGCGTTATGGCAGTGGGAATGCTGGCAGGATGCGGTAGCTCCAAAGGAAGCGAAGGGGAAGAAAGTACAGGAAAATCCGGAGATTATGATCTGACCTTGTACAGCATCAATACAACGGATCCTGACTTTGATGAATGGCTGAAAAATGTAGAGGATGCTACAGGATTGAAGATCAATGTGATTGCAGCTCCGACAGATTCCGATACCCGTCAGCAGAAGGTTACAACTATTTTATCTACAGGAGATGATGCTGTCGACATTATTGAAATCAATGATGAGATGAGTGCGGCATTCAAAAACTCAGGTTGGCTGGAAGGGCTGAACGACACAGTTATGACAGAAGATATCCGTAGTCAGTTTGCACAGGGTTATCTGGAGAATATGATCACAGATAAAGACGGCAACATCGTTGGAGTTCCGGGATATGCCGGATACCTGGCTTTCTGGGTAAATCAGGAAATCATGGATGAAGTAGGAATTACAGAGATCGATACAAAAGAAGACTTCATGAAATATATGGAAGCAGCTTCCGGCGACGGAAGATATGGATACGGCGGATCCTGGGAAAAAACCTATGTATTCAATGAGATCGCACAGTTTGTAAATATGTTCGGTGGAGATTATTTTGACTGGACAAAGGCTGAAAACAAAGAAGCCATTCAGTTCCTGAAAGATATGGTAGATAATAACCAGACACCGATCGATCAGATTGCAGACAAATATGAGCAGATGAATCCGAAAGCCAATGATGGAAAGTATGGAAGCTTCTTTATGTGGGGACTTGGAACCGATTACGAGAAAGCAGGTATGCTGGGAGAGGACAAGATCCATATGGCTATGGTTCCTGACTTCAGCGGCAAGGGAGAAAGAGCAATCTTTACAGATTCCTGGAGTTATGTTCTGAATTCCGCTTCCAAGAACAAAGAAGCAGCCATCAAATTCCTGAAATACATGGCAGACGAAGGTGGAATGGAAGCATCCTACAAAGCATTTGACAGATATCCTGCAAGAGCAGATGTAGCAGAAAAAGTTGTTCCGGATACAGATCCTGCAAAAGAAATGTATTCCCGCTATGCTTCCGAGTGCAACGTTTCCGGACGTCCGATGCTTCCTCAGACAATGGAATTTATTACAGACATGGGAACTATTTTCCAGTCCTGCATGAAAGATGAGATCTCTGTAGATGAATTCTGCGAGAAAGCTCAGGGTCTGGTTGAAAAATACAGTAAGTAATATAGCTGAACAATGATTGAAATAACTGGTGAATAACGAAACAGTTGGCAACAGGTATTGAATGCGGATTGAAAACATCTGCTTAGTAAAAGGGAACGCACCGTAGCAAACACAATTTGCGGTGCGTTTTCCTAAGATGACAGGAGGAGAAAAGAGTGACAATCAGTAAAAAATCGATGAAATGGATTCCATGGATCTTGATTCTTCCGGTTGTGATTATCCGTGGTTTTACTACTTTATATCCGATTATAGTAACTTTGAAAAATAGTTTATTTGACATAAAGGTTTTATCAGGAGTCAACGAATTTGTCGGACTGGCAAACTACGTTAATGTATTTAAAGATCCCAAAGTGCAGACATCCATATCCTTTACTGTGATATTTGTGGTTGTTTCCATGGTATTCCATGTGGTTTTAGGTGTGATTCTGGCTTTGATCCTGAATATGAAATTTAAGGGCAGAAGATTCTTAAGAACCATCGTACTGATCCCGTGGGCTATGCCGGCCGTTGTTATTGGTATGGCAGCAAAATGGGGATTCAACAACGATTACGGTCTGGTGAACGATTTTATAAGACGATTTGTATCAGATTTTCAGTATAACTGGCTGATCAACACCGGTTCCGCCAGAGCAGCGGTTATCGCCATGGACCTGTGGAAAGACCTTCCGTTCTTTGCAATCCTGGTATTGTCCGGACTTCAGTTTATTTCCGGTGATATCTACGAAGCTGCAAAGGTGGATGGGGCAAACGGAGTGCAGAGCTTCTTCCGTATCACATTACCGTTGATCCTGAAAAATGTTATCACTTTATGTATTCCGTTTACACTTTGGAGACTGACAACTTTCGACCTGGTATATGCTATGACTTCCGGTGGTCCTGGTGAGGATACATCCCTGATCGCATACAGAATTACCACAGAAGCATTTACCAATCTAAATGTGGGTTATGCATCTACACTGGCGGTTATGTTGTTCTTTGTAATGGCGGTCTTTAGCTTTATCAACATCAAATTCATGAATAAACTGGCAGATTAGGAGGTATTGACATGCAGGATACTAATAAATATAAAGTATATAAAGCCCTTACTGCAGTAGGCAGATGGCTGTTATTTGCAATCGTTTCCTTTTTGATCTTATTTCCGGTTCTGTGGATTTTCGTATCATCGATCACACCGCCGGGTGAATTGTTCAAGACACCGATCGACTATATTCCGGATCATCCGACACTGGAAAGCTACAAATTTCTGATAGAGAACGTAGGGCTTTTTGATAAAATCGGAAACACAGTTCTGATCGTAGGTATCACAATTATATTAAGTACTGTTCTTTGTGCTATGGCGGCATATGGATTTTCCAGATTCAGAACCAAGGGTGTCAGCATTGCCTTTGCGTTCATTATTGCGACAATGTTGATTCCGGAAGTTGTAACAGCAAGACCGCTGTATGAATTTATGAGAGCTGTTGGGCTGTATGACACCTATCCGGGTCTGATCATTCTTTATATCAGTGCAGTCGTTCCATTTACGGTATTGATCTTAAAGAACTTTGCATCGGAGATTCCGGTTTCCCTGGAGGAAGCAGCAGCCATCGACGGAGCGAATTTTATCCAGAGACTATTCAAAGTGATCTTACCGCTGATGAAACCTGCAATCGCTACAGTTTGTATTATTAACTTTATTACCTGTTTGAACAACTTCTTTACTCCATTGTATTATTCCAATGACATTCAGGTGCTGTCCGTTGCAATTGTACAGTTGCCACTTAGAGATAATATGTATGGTGTTCCGTGGGATCTGGTAAGTGCTATGGGTTGGATCATCTTATTACCGATTATTATTTTCGTAGCAGTCTTTGAAAAACAGATTATGGATGGTATAATGGCAGGAGGAGTAAAAGCGTAATGGGTAACTGTGAAGGTACTGAACGGTAATACTAAACCTGATATTATTTGCAGACTAGAAGGAGGACGTAACAATGTATAACGAATTTGGTGGAACTTTAAGTAATTTAGCATTAGCGAAACATAGAAAAAGCCGCGCGATCAATGCGGAAAATCCAAGAGGAGAAAAAGGAAAAGGCGGTATGGCAGCCAGTGATCTCGGACCTTCCAGAAAAGGAAGCCCGTGTCTTAGAGATATCGCAAGTGGCCAGACAGTGACACTGGCAGAGATTGAAGGACCTGGTGCAATCAACCATATCTGGATTACAGTGGATGCAAAAACCACAGACGCAGATTGCTTTGTATTGAGAGATCTGGTTCTTCGTATGTACTGGGATGATGAAGAGGAACCGTCTGTAGAAAGTCCGCTGGGAGACTTTTTCTGCTGTGGTTTTGGTAGAGAATGCAATGTAAATTCTATGCCGATCGCAGTAGTGCCAAGCAGAGGATTGAATTGTTATTTCCAGATGCCTTTCAGAAAAAAAGCAAGAATCACTCTGGAAAATCAGCATGCCAATCCAATTCCTGCATTCTTCTATCAGGTGGATTACTGCCTGTATGATGAAGGACTGCCGGAGGATATCGCTTACTTCCATGCACAGTGGAGAAGAGAAAAGATCACCCAGCTGCAGAAAGATTATGTAATCCTTGATAATGTCAAAGGAAAGGGTCACTATGTAGGTACTTATATGGCGCTGACAACACTGGAACGTTATTGGTGGGGTGAAGGCGAAGTTAAATTCTATATTGACGGAGATGAGGAATATCCAACTATTTGCGGAACGGGAACAGAAGATTATTTCGGTGGTTCCTGGAGCTTTGCGAAACAGGTAGATGGCAAGACGGTGGAACAGAATTATTGCACACCTTATCTGGGATATCCATATTATTCTTCTCACGATGAGTTGATTCACAATTTCTATCACAATGACGATGTTATGCCGATGAGAGGTTTTTACCGTTGGCATATCCAGGATCCGATCTGTTTTGACGAGGATCTGAAAGTGACGATCCAGCAGATCGGTGTGGGATACAGAGGATTATTCGAGAGACAGGATGATGTGGCAAGTGTGGCATACTGGTATCAGGCAGAACCACATAACAGTTTCCCGGAACTTCCTGGAAAAGAGGATCGTTGGCCTAGATAGGAGCAGAACTTGAAGAAGTATGTATTGGGTGTTTTTATCGGATGTTTGTTGCTGATGTCCGGATGTAAGGGGCAAGAGGATGAAGTTCATATGGAGGCTGCGGATTCTCAGAAAGAGAAAATAACCATCATGCACATGGATGCGGAATCTCCAAGATTCAGGAAGTTTATCGAAAATGCGGAAAAGGAACTGAATCTTGAGATAGAGACGATATCCTGTCCTGCAGATGCAGACGTGCGGCAGGCTAAAATCTCTACGATTCTGGAAGCCGGAGATTCTTCGGTTGATATTTTTTCTGTCAATGATGAGATGATCAGTGAATTTAAGCACAAGGATTATCTGAAACCACTGAATGATACGGTGATGACAAAAGAACTGTTATCCAATTATCCGGAAAGTTATATGCAGAATGTACCGATGAAAGATGGTGAAGTTTATTCTGTCCCCTACCTTATGGATATTATGGTATTCTGGGTAAACCGGGAAATCACAGGCGATCGGGAGTTCCGGATGCAGGAAGATTTTGTTTCTTTTTTGAAAGAAAACTTGGGCAATGATGTCTACGGATATGGAGGAGCATGGGATCAGTCCTATGCGTACAATGAACTTTCGGAATTTGTAAATCTCTTCGGAGGCGATTATTACGACTGGGAGAATAAAAACACGAGAGAAGCACTTAGCTTTCTTCATGATCTGGCAGCAAAAGGAGAAGTTCCTGTTTCACAAGTGGCAGACCAGTATGAACAAATGGAACAGAAATTTTTGGATGGAAAATACGGCAGTATTTTTATGTACAGCGGAGCCATAAACACTTTTGAATGTGCCGGAGCTTACAGAATGGAAAAAATCCAGATAGCACCATTACCGGGATTTCGAAAGAATGCTACCAACATCGCTACGTGGCAGTATGTGTTAAACAAGGCATCTGAGCATGAGAAAGCGGCAATAAAATTCCTGAAATATGCCGCAAGCAGAGAAGGAAATATTGCCTATGCAGAATGCATGAAATGTTTTCCGGCCAGACTTGATGTGATCCGTGAAGAAAAACTGGATATCCCGGGATTTCAGGTCTTGCAGGATTATGTGAATCATGTTGAATTGAAGGAACGTCCGTTTTCTTCTGATCCAATGAAGGATATCTCTGCGACCGGCATATTATTTCAGCAATATGTGATGGATCAAATATCTCAGGATGAATTTTGTGAGAAAATGGAAGAAATGCAAAAGAATCAGAGATAGCAAAAAAACAGAGCAAATCGAAAAGCAACGATTTGCTCTGTTTTTTTGGTTACCGTGTCCCCATCTTACGCACCACACACAAAACTGCTCCGATCACATTCATGAACAAAAAGGATTTGCCCAGATCATCCACGATGTGGAAAAACAATTTGGCACCTTCCAACGGAGTCGGGCTGGCAGGAAGGATGGGATAGGCATAGGTGGATACAAAGGCCAGAAGAACCAGAACAACGAAACCGAACAGTCCCCGTCCCATGTCAACCTGGCGGATCTTGCCGTGATCTGGCATTCGTTTTCTGCTGGCGATCCACAGTGCCTGGATACAACCAAAGCCCACACAGATCAGTGCCCCAATCAGATAGATTCCCTGGGCATAATTCTTTTCCTGTACTACTCCGGCGATGGAGCCAAGGGTCACCCGGTTGGCCCAGAAGTTCTGTGCCATACGAAGGGTGGACAAAGCCATCAGGGCTACGCAGATCCACTGGATCACAAGATAAAACAGGGTGCCTCCCAGTTTTACGCTTCCGGTGGTTAAAGAAGTGGCTGCAGATAGGAGTCCGCCTCCTTTTTTCTTCTTTTTTCGCCTGGTTTTGGTTTTCTGCGTGGTAGTTTTATGAATCGTATGCTGGTTTGTGGCAGTATTTCTGGATCTGCCGGAACCGGAGTTTGGATTTTTTTTGTTCTCTTCCCGACGTCTGGCAGCAGGAGTTTCATTTTTACCGGAAGCAGGACTACCGGTACCGTTGCCATTATCAGCGACTGGTTTTGATGAGTTGCGGTTTACGTAATCATCGAAGGACTGCCAGTCATCCACCAGACGATCGGTATCTGTATTTTTTGTGACTGAAGTATTGTCATTGG
>CAKRRF010000047.1 GCA_934394985.1 uncultured Marvinbryantia sp. | reverse complement strand
CTGGTAAAGAGGTGTGATGAGATTACCCTTGATGAGATCGAACGGATGCATCCGGAAGGAATTGTGCTGTCTCCGGGGCCGAAAAGACCATGGGATGCACAGCTTTGTATGGAGATTGTGGAACGATTTCAGGGGGAAATACCGATTCTGGGAGTCTGTCTGGGACATCAGGTACTGGGACACAGTTGTGGTGCGACGGTGAAAAAGGGCAAAAAACCGATGCATGGAAAGGTGACTGAGATTCATCATAACGGAACCGGACTTTTTGCAGGACTTCCGGAACACTTTCGGGTAACCAGATATCATTCTCTGATTGTAGAAAAAGACAGTATCCCGGAAGAATATCAGATCGATGCCATGGCAGAAGATGGGACAGTAATGGCAATCTCTCATAAAACCAGACCATTATATGGAGTACAGTTTCATCCAGAAGCTGTTCTGACAGAATATGGTCACGAATTGCTGAAAAACTTTTGTCATCTGACCGAAGAGTGGCAAAATTGTCCGGCAGAAGAATATGGACATATAGAGAAACGCACCGTGAACAGTGAGCAAAAACATCACTGCAGTACGAATCGAATGGTGAAAAAGCTGGAAAAATATATTCCTGCTGCAGATTTATTCCGTTATTTTCAGAAAGAAACGGATTGTGTATTTCTGGATTCTTCCCTGGTAAATCAGTTGGGAAGATATTCGATCATAGGAAGAAAACCCTATGAAAAACTGGTTAAGGACGGAGATCAATTTACAATAAATGGAGTCCTTCAGGAAAGCATTACTTTTGAAGAATATTTGAAAGCATATCTGGAGCAGCATGAGGATAAAAATGAAACAGATCTGCCAATGGTATCAGGAGCAATCAGTTATTTTTCTTATGATTATGGGCGGAAACGCCAGAGGATAGCATCTGCGAACCAGGATATTGTTGCTGTTCCAGATGCAGTGGTGATTTTTTATGACAGTTTTATCATTGAAGATTGTCAGAAAAAGGAGATTTATCTGGTCGCAAATGGCATGACAGAAAGTGCAGAAAATCTATTGAAGGAGACAGAAAAAATCTGTAACCGTATCACAGATACACAGATCGAGGGGCATGAAACCGTTCATTTCAAAGAAAAGCAAATTGCTGTTTTCCCGAATTTTGAAAAGGAAGAATATAAGCAGGCAGTGGCTGATATGATACAATATATCATAGAAGGTGATATCTATATCGCCAATATGACACAGCAGTTGACGATTGAAAGTGAAAAAGATCCTTTAGAAGTATTTTATGATCTGCGAGAGGCAAATCCGTCTCCGTTTGGCGGATACCTGAATTATGGAGAGTATCAGATCGTGTGCGCATCGCCGGAGCGGTTTCTGAAAATGAAGAATCACAAGGTTCGTACCAGACCAATTAAGGGCACCAGAAAAAGAGGTGAAACACCAAAAGAGGATCGCAAGATGCGGGAAGAACTGCAGAATTCCGGAAAGGATCAAAGTGAACTGCTGATGATCGTAGATCTGGAGCGAAATGACCTGAACAGGGTATGTAAGCCGGGAAGTGTGAAGGTGACAGAATTGTTTACGGTAGAGGAGTATGCTACGGTGTTTCATCTGGTATCAGATATTGAGGGAGAACTTCAGGAGGGAAAAAATGTGATGGATCTTCTGGAAGCTGCTTTCCCGGGAGGATCGATCACCGGAGCACCGAAATATCGCGCCATGGAGATTATTGACGAACTGGAACATGGAAAAAGAAATCTGTATACAGGATCCATCGGTTACCTGACACTGGACGGTGCATGTGATTTTAATATTGTTATCCGTACAGCTGTTCATAAAGATGGAAAGTATTATCTCGGAGTCGGTGGCGGAATCACAGCGGAATCAGATCTGGAATTTGAATATGAAGAGACTCTGCAGAAAGCAAAAGCAATATTGGAGGCATTGAAATAATGGAAATCGAATTAGACAACGGATTTCAGTTTGGACTTGGAGCATTTGAGACGATTGCGGTAGAACAGGGAAAACCGATATTTTTGGACCGGCATCTGAAGAGGCTGGAGAGAGCGGCAGATTTTTTTGGACTTGGCACATTAAAGAAGAGGGGAATTACCAGAGAAACAGTGGCAGAGTATCTTGAAAATCTGGAAAAAGAAAATAAAGCAGAACTCAGACACGGAGGCTTGAAAATTATGCTTTCTGAGAAAAATGTGGTATTTCAGATGCGCCTCAATCATTATATGCCGGAAATGTATGAACAGGGATTTGTTATGGATTTCAGTAGTGTAAGACGTAATGAAACGTCACCACTGATTTACCACAAAACCATGAATTATGGTGACTGTATTCTGGAAAAACGTGCTGCAGCATCCAGAGGAATGCAGGAAAGTATATTTTTGAATACAAAGGGAGAGATTGCAGAAGGTACAGTCAGTAACATCTTTTTTGTCAGACAGGGAGAACTCATTACGCCGAAGAAATCCTGTGGTTTGCTGCCGGGAATCATTCGGGGATATCTGCTGGATACAGAAAAGGTGAAAGAAGGCGTGATTCGGCCAGAAGAACTGGAACAGTTTGAAGAATGCTTTGTGACAAATTCCCTGATGGGAATTATGCCGGTAAAAAGACTGGGTACGGTTACTTTTGCACAGTCAGAAATATCCAGGAGACTCAGAGAAAAACTGAGTGCTGCCTTCTGAAAAGGTTCCAGATAAAACTACTCCTACAGAATGTATAAAATAAATACAATTTCTGAACATTTGTATTGAAAACAATACAAGAACGGTTTATAATACGTAGTTATAAAAAACAGAGGAGGAGAAAAAATGGCAGCACAAATTGCAGCGGTCGCAATTTTTCTGGTAATGTTTCTTTTGATCATTATGGAAAAATTTGAACGGCACATGATTACGCTCGGATGCGCATTACTGACCCTGGTTCTGGTCTTTGGAGTCTGTATGCACAGCGCATCGGCAGTCTTGGAGACATTGAATGTTACAGGAATTTTTACAAAAAATTTCTGGATTGTTTCCGGCGAAGCATCAGAAAGTACAGGAGGAATCAACTGGGCTACGATAATTTTTGTGGCAGGTATGATGATTATGGTGGAAGGAATGGCAGCAGCAGGATTTTTCCGCTGGCTGTGTATGTCCATTGCAAAGGCCGTAAAATATCAGGTTATTCCGATTTTTATCACATTTATGATTATGTCAGCTGTACTTGCGATGTTTATTGACAGTATTACGGTTATTTTATTTCTGGCAGCGGTGACATTAGAGTTGTCTCAGCTTCTGGAATTCGATCCGGTACCAATGGTTCTGGCTGAGATTTTCTGTGCCAATCTTGGAGGATCGGCAACTATGTGTGGGGATCCGCCCAATATTATTGTAGGTACTTCTCTGCAGCTTACATTTGCAGATTTCATTACCAACACCGGCGTTCTGGCTGGTATTTCCCTGATTCTGATTATCGTTTATTATTATTTTTATTTCCAAAAAGAACTGTCTGTGACAGGAAACAGCATTACAGCAAAGGATTATCCCGATCCAAAATCAGCGATCAAAGATAAAAAAGGATTTGCTATCAGCACAGTTATTTTTCTGGCAGCAGTAGCACTTTTAATTACACACGCACAGACCGGACTGACTGTGGCGACCATTGGATTGGGAATTGCAGCAGTGACCCTTTTGACATCCGGCAAGAATATGTGGAATGTTATAAAAGGAGTGGATTATAAAACACTGCTATTCTTTATTGGTCTGTTTGTTGTGGTAGGCGGCCTGGAACAGACTCATATTCTGGAACTGATTGCAGGAGTGATAGAGAAGATCAGCGGTGGTAATCTGTATATTATGGTAGCAATTATCATTTGGGTATCTGCACTTGCCAGTGCATTTGTGGATAATATTCCATTTGCGGCGACGATGGTTCCGGTAATCCAGAGCCTGGCAGCTGTTAATGGCATTGATATTTCCACACTGGCATGGGGGTTATCCATGGGTACAGATATTGGTGGCAGTGCCACACCGATTGGAGCATCAGCCAATGTAGTTGGTATGTCTGTGGTGGCAAAAGAAGGACATATTATCGGCTGGGGTAAATATTGCAAGAGTGCAGTTCCGGCAACCGTTATTGTTATGATTGTGGCAACGATCGGAATCTGGGTAAGATATTGTTGATACATAACTGTTTGATAGTTTTGCAGAACATATAAAGTCAAAAAGGGGGATGAGAAGATGGATGAAAATAAACAACTGATTATTTCAGTGGGGCGTGAATACGGCAGTGGTGGTCATGTAATTGCAGAGGCTCTGGCAAAACGATTTGGACTTCCATTTTATGATTATCATTTGATTGGTGAGATTGCAGCCGGAAAAAAAGTAGATGTTAAGACACTGGAGAGATTTGATGAATTGCCAAAGATTCCATTTTTTTCCAGAACTGTCAATGGATTCAGCAATTCTCCTCAGGAAAATCTGGCAAATATGCAATTTGAATACCTGAAGAAAAAAGCAGCAGCGGGAGAATCTTTTGTAATTGTAGGAAGATGTTCCGAACATATCCTGAAAGAGTACAAAGGGCTGGTAAGCATTTTTGTTCTGGGAGATATGGAAGAGAAAATAAAGCGAATTATGGAACGGGAACAGGTAGACAGAATGAGAGCGGAAGAAAGTATTGCTCATCATGACCGTAAGAGAAAAACTTACCATAATCATTTTTGTCAGGGAAAATGGGGAGATTCCAGAAATTACGATCTGAGTATTAATAGCAGTAAGCTGGGAATCGACACCACCATTGATATACTGGAAGATTACATTCGAAAAAGAACAGAAGCATTTTCATAAACATGAGGCATCCGGACAGGATGCCTTATGTTATAGAATAAGAATGCGAAAATTGCTTGAAATTTCAGATATATGTGCATATAATAATGCAGTTATTGTTTTGCATGTATAGAAATGAGGAGAAAAAAGAATGGAAAAAAACCAGAAAATGAATGACATGACGGTGGGAAGTCCGGCGAAGCTGATTATGCAATTTATGATTCCCATGTTTCTTGGAAATCTGTTTCAGCAGTTTTATAATGTAGTGGACTCGATTGTGGCAGGGCAGTTCCTTGGTGTACAGGCACTGGCGGCAATCGGCAGCACCGGCTCCCTGATGTTCTTTGTGATTGGATGGCTGAACGGACTGACAAGTGGATTTGCTATCATGGTAGCTCAGTGTTTTGGAGCAAAAAAGACAGACAGGATGCGACATTATGTGGCTATGTCGATTTATCTGTGTGTAATATTTGCACTGGTCATGACAGTGGGGCTGGCGCTTGCGAACGAACCGATTCTTCGAATGATGAACTATTCGGAGGAGATTCTTCCGTCAGTAAAGTCTTATATGAAGATTATTTATCTTGGACTTATTGTAACGATTGCGTATAATGCATTATCAGCATTTTTACGTGCGTTGGGAGATTCCAGGTCACCGTTGTATTTTCTGATGATTTCAGCAGGAATGAATGTGGTTCTGGATATTGTGCTGATAGTCTGTGTGGGAATGGGCGTGGAAGGATGTGCGTATGCAACCGTGATTGCGCAGGCTGTCTCAGCGCTGTTATGCTTCTTCTATATAGTGAAAAAATATCCGATTCTGCATCTGCACAGAGAGGACTTTCATTATTCATGGAATTCAGTAAAAAAGCTTCTTGGACTTGGAATACCAATGGCATTGCAGTTTTCTATTACAGCAATCGGCACCATTGTTGTGCAGGGGGCTGTAAATGTTTACGGGGAAACTTATATGGCAGGTTTTTCAGCAGCCGGAAAACTTCAAAATATAGTGGCTACGGTATTTGTTGCGTTTGGTGCAACGATAGCAACTTATGTGGGACAGAATCGTGGAGCAGGCAGGCTTGACCGCGTAAAACAGGGAGTAAGATGTACTCAGTATATGATACTTGGCTGGAGTGTGCTGGCCATGATTCTGATGTTTTTCTTTGGAAAATATATGACCTGGCTGTTTGTAAGTCCGTCCCAGACAGAGGTAATACAGGTAGCGGTGCTGTATTTCCATACGGTATTCTGGTGTTACCCGTTTCTTGGAAGTATTTTCCTGTACCGAAATACTCTGCAGGGAATGGGATATGGAGTAGTTCCGATGATGGGAGGCATTTTTGAACTGGTGGCCAGAATTACGATTGTATTACTGGTGGCAGGTCATGCCAGCTTCCGCGGAGTGTGCCTGGCGGACCCTGCGGCATGGATTGCGGCACTGATTCCGCTGATCCCATATTACATCTATGTTATGAAGAGAAATATGAAAATGTGAAAAGAAAATAAAAATTCTCTTGCCAAATGGTAAAAGAAGTTATATAGTATTTGGAAAGGGCTATTTTTCGAGATGAAGTTTGCAGGAAAATGACAAAAGTCTACCGAAGGAGTAAAACTCTCAGGTGCCGGTAGTGACCGGTGCAACTGTAAATGGATCGACTCTCTGGAGACACCCGGATAATGACCGGGGGCCGAAGGTGCAACATATATCATTTGATATATGAATCTCTCAGGTAAAAGGACAGAGAAGATATCGTTCTAAAGAATATCTTCTATCCCTGTACCAGTTTATTTGGTGTAAGGGATATTTTTATTTATGACAATAGAATGTTTGCGGAGCATATATTCTATTGTATCTACTGGCATATCTGGATAAAAGCATGATGCGCTCAGATGAGCGTTTACCAGGTTACAGTCAGAAGTCTTGTCCATATCAGAGTATATCCATTTATGTAACTTCCTATTTCGAAAAGTGAAAGTTCAAATATATGCATATGTTTGGAAAAATGTGATAACAGTCACAGAAATAAAAACAATGCAGGAAAAGAAAAAGGATAGGAGAAAGTTACAATGTGGAGTGCAATCAATAGTTTTCTGGTACAGGTAGACGATCTGGTATGGGGAGTGCCTTTGATGGTTCTGATTATGGCAGGTGGTCTTCTGCTTACAGTACGCCTGGGTGTGATGCAGGTACATAAACTTCCGCTGGCACTGAAATGGATGTTTAAGAATGAAGAAGATGGTGTGGGAGAAATTTCCAGTTTCTCAGCATTGTGTACGGCACTGAGTGCAACGATTGGTACCGGTAATATCGTTGGTGTGGCAACGGCTGTTTGCGCCGGAGGTCCAGGAGCATTGTTTTGGATGATTGTGGCAGCATTCCTTGGAATGGCAACCAAATATTCAGAAGGTCTTCTGGCAGTAAAGTATCGTGTGGTAGCAGAAGATGGTCACAGCCTTGGCGGACCATTCTATTATATTGAACAGGGTATGGGAAAGAAATGGATCTGGCTGGCAAAGATTTTTGCATTCTTTGGAGTCTGTGTAGGTTTGTTTGGTATTGGTACTTTCAGTCAGGTAAATGGTATTGCCAGTGCAGTCAATGGATTCTTTGATCCACAGAACCTGCATTGTGTGACACTGCCATCTCTTGGAAGCTATTCCTGGTCTGTTGTGGTAGCATCTCTGTTATTAGCCTTCTGTGTGGCAGCTGTACTGATCGGTGGTGTAAAGCGTATCGCAAAGGTCAGTCAGGTTATTGTTCCTTTTATGGCGGTGATCTATTTTGTAGTAGTAGGTATTCTGATTATCTGCAATATCTCACATGTACCGGCAGCAGTTGTAACAATTGTAACTGCGGCATTTAATCCAAAGGCAGTCACCGGTGGTGTGGTAGGAAGCATGATCGTAGCGATGCAGAAAGGTGTTGCCCGTGGTATTTTCTCCAATGAAGCTGGTCTTGGTAGCGCTCCGATTGCGGCAGCAGCAGCTCAGACCAATGAACCGGTTCGTCAGGGCCTGGTCAGTATGACAGGTACTTTTCTGGATACTATCGTCATCTGTACACTAACAGGTCTTTCTATCGTTCTGACTGGAGCATGGCAGGTAGAAGGGCTGCAGGGTGTGGAGGTTACCACCTATGCATTCCAGCATGGACTCCCATTTGCACCACAGTTTTCATCTTTTATTCTGATGATCTGTCTGGTATTCTTTGCGTTTACCACAATTCTGGGATGGGATTATTACAGTGAACGTTGCCTGGAATATCTGACAGGTGGAAACATGAAACCGGTGAAAGTGTTCCGCTGGATCTATATCTTTGCAGTATTTATTGGACCGTACATGACAGTAAGCGCTGTATGGACCATTGCAGATATCTTCAATGGACTGATGGCGATCCCGAATATGATTGCGCTGTTTGCGTTGAATGGCGTGGTAGTCAAGGAAACAAAAGATTTCTTTGCAGCGAAGAAACATAAAATGTAAGGTGGATGCCAGGGCAGAGGCGTTATAAAAAGAGCTGGAAAAGGCAGGGTATGTGAAAAGAAAACAATTTCATATGCCCTGTTTTTTGTTGTAGTTACGATATAATTTTTGGAAAAAAAGGATTTTCTGAGAATGTGGGTAAAAGATCAGGCGAGGGAAATGGGATGATGGGAAATAAATCCCGGGATCAGAAAAGCGAGTGTAACAGCAATAACATTGATGATTGCAAAGTCGGATCCAAAAAGAAAAAGATATCATGGTTAATTTAGTAATGAGTATATTTTCACTGATTGACCATAAACTTTTTTTACAGGCTGACATTTGATTATTTGTTAAAAGTGTTGTAATATAATGCGAAGTGATTATATCTGAATAGTTACTTCGTATCCGGGAAGGGACTGAACGGATATGACTTTAGAACGAATGGAAATAGGAAGGAACGTGTTATGGATAATCATAACCATCAGAAAAAGATAGCATTAATTAATGATTACACCGGGTTTGGACGGTGTTCGGTTGCGGTGCAGCTGCCGATTATTTCGATGCTGAAGGTGCAGTGCTGTGCATTGCCGACATCCATTTTTTCCAATCACACCGGATTTGAAAGCTTTTTTTACACGGACTATACGGACAACATGCAGGCCTATATTGAAGAATGGAAGAAGCTGCAACTACATTTTAAGGGGATCTGTACTGGATTTCTGGGATCGGCGCAGCAGATCCAGATTGTCAGTCAGTTTATCCGTGATTTTAAGAAAGAAGATACCATCATCATTATTGATCCGGTGATGGGTGACTATGGAAAAGCCTATCCGACTTATACGGAAGAGATGTGCAGCCAGATGATTGAACTGGTGCGCTATGCAGATATTGTAGTGCCAAATGTGACAGAGGCCTGTATCCTGACAGGAACACCATATAAAGAAAAATGGACTGCCAGAGAGTTGCTGGAGCTGGCAGAGAAGATCGGAGAGATCGGACCGGAAAAGATTGTGATTACCGGAATTCCACAGAAGACTTATGTATCCAATTTCTGTCTGGAAAAGGGAAAAGGATACGAACTGATTCGTACCCATAAGATTGGGAGCTCCAGATCGGGAACAGGGGATATTTTCTCTGCGATTATTGCAGCTGATGCGGTAAATGGCGTGGAATTCACCCAGTCCGTCCGGAAAGCATCGAAGTTTATCAAGAAATGTATCCAGAGATCCATTGAAATGGATCTGCCGCTGACAGATGGGGTATGTTTTGAAGAAGAACTATATACGTTGAAGTAAAAAATACCGGCGAATATGCATGATATAAAGCAGCCGCAGGGTATTATTTATATTATCAGAAAAGAGGAGTGCAATATGAAAAAAGGAATGACTATTTTATACAAGGTATACAATAATCTGTATGTGAATCTGACCAACCGCTGTCCATGCGCCTGTACTTTCTGTCTGCGCCAGAATATGGATACAGTCACTCATGATGACCAGACGCTGTGGCTGGAGCATGAGCCGACAGTAGAAGAAGTAAAGGCAGAATTTGCAAAATTTGATCTGTCTGAATATGAAGAAGTGGTATTTTGCGGTTACGGTGAACCAACAGAACGTCTGGACGCACTTCTGGAGATTGCAAAGTTTGTGAAAGAAAATTATCAGAAGCCAATTCGCATCAATACCAATGGACTGGCTAATCTGATCTGGAAAAGAGATGTGACACCGGAACTGAAAGGTCTGGTAGATACCATCTCCATCAGCCTGAATACACCGAATGCAGACCGTTATCATGAACTGGTGCGCAGCAAGTTTGGAGATCAGTCCTTCGATGCTATGCTTAGCTTTGCGAAAGAAGCAACACAGTACGTGCCACATGTGGTGCTGACAACAGTAGATACCACACTGACCAAAGAAGAAGAGGCTCAGTGTCGCAAAATCTGCGAAGATCTGGGAGTGACATACCGCATCCGTCCATGGGAGGACTAGAAAGAAGTTTTGCAATGCTTCAGAACACATTGCATTTATGAAGGTATAGAATAGATACAAATTTTCAGGAAAAATGTTTCGGGCCGTGTTTTGGAAAATAGAAGACATGACCCGATTTTGATAAGCAGGACAGACAGGAAACAGGGGTATGCACAGGAAAAAATACTATAAAAAGAACTATCGAAAGAAAAAGCAAAAGAAGATCAAAAATCCATTACTGAAGATTCTGATTCTGGCACTGTGCAGTGCGCTGGCACTTGCTCCGGAGCAGGCAGAAAAGCTGATTCGGTTTGCTGATGGAGTTTATGAGAGTATTACCAGGGAACCGACCATTTCTCTGGATGAAGTCCCGGAATACAGTGGAGAACCTTATGTGGTGCTTAATGATAATGTGCCGGATTTTACCGATGATGAATTGACCACAACACCGTTTGAGATCTACAGTGATCTGGATGTGCTGGGGCGGTGCGGCGTGGCCTATGCGAACATTTGCGAGGATCTGATGCCTACAGAGAAGCGGCAGAGCATTCAGGAAGTTCATCCGACGGGTTGGAAAAACAAGCAGTATGATATCGTGGATCAGGGCTCTTTATACAATCGCTGTCATCTGATCGGATTTCAGCTGGCAGGAGAGAACGCAAATGAGAAGAATCTGATTACCGGAACACGTTACATGAATGTAGATGGCATGCTGCCATTTGAAAATGAAGTGGCGGATTATGTACATGAGACTGATGGACATGTGTTGTACCGTGTGACACCAATTTTTGAAGGTTTGAATCTGGTGGCATCTGGTGTAGAGATGGAGGCAGAATCAGTAGAAGATCAGGGAGCGGGAGTCTGCTTTCATGTTTTTGTATATAATGTACAGCCGGGAATCAACATTGATTATCGGACTGGGGAAAATGAAAAGGCGGCAGATTATGATGATTACAGATAAAATGACAGAAAATATCACAGAGATTACAGATTTTGATGCACCGGAACTGGACATATATGCCAGACTGACAGAAAATCAATTGCTGAATCGTGCAGATCCGAAAAAAGGAATGTTTATTGCAGAAAGTCCGAAAGTGATAGAACGTGCCCTGAATGCCGGATGCGTACCTGCGTCCTGCCTGGTTGAAAAGCGACAGATTGAAAATGAAACAGAGGAAGTGATGGAGGTGCTGAAAAGATGCAGCCAGGTACCTGTGTACACAGCGGAATTCGAAGTGTTGACGAAGCTGACTGGATTTGCACTGACTCGTGGTATGCTTTGTGCCATGTATCGTCCAGGGTTGCCGACAATGGGAGAAATTTGCAGGAATACCAGAAGAATTGCTGTGCTGGAAGAGGTGGTGAATCCTACGAACGTGGGAGCAATTTTTCGTTCAGCTGCGGCTTTGAATATGGATGCAGTAATTCTTACGGCTGGATGTAGCAATCCATTGTATCGCCGGGCGATTCGCGTGAGTATGGGGACTGTATTTCAGATTCCATGGACCATACTGGATA
The DNA here is from genome assembly GCA_934394985.1 of uncultured Marvinbryantia sp. GTDB lineage: Bacteria > Bacillota > Clostridia > Lachnospirales > Lachnospiraceae > Marvinbryantia. The sequence goes on along the minus strand of CAKRRF010000047.1, from coordinate 4,947 downwards.
AAAATATGGCATGGCCACAGGAGGGGATGCAGGCATTAAAAGCGGCAGGATTTCGTACAGCTGCTTTTGCACTACGCAATGATTCGGTGGCTATAGATGATCCGAAACTGGCATCAGAAGAGAAGCTGGCTATACTGCTTGGGACAGAAGGAGATGGACTGGCATCAGCGACTATGGCAGAATGTGATTATACGGTGAAAATACCCATGTCTCATGGAGTGGATTCCTTGAATGTGGCGGCAGCCAGTGCAGTAGCTTTCTGGGAGCTTGGAAAAAAGAAATAAAATTACTTGCATTTTCAAAAAAGCTGTGATAGGATAACAAAGTTTGATTTAGGTTTATATTGGAAACGCACATCCTCCGGATGATAACGAACAACACAGAAGTCAAAGACACAGTGTATTATTATCATAAGGAGGATATTTTATGCCAAAAACAAAATTTGAAGATGTTATTTTTACTGCCATTATGGCGACAGTCATGGTATACGGAATGATTGTATACAATGTAGCTCTGAATACAGGAGGAACCGTGAACGGTTTCACATTCCTTGCAGCCACACATGAACTGATATTCATGGCACCTATTGCTTTTGTACTGGAGTTCTTTATAGTCAGCAAACTGGCTGGAAAACTGGCGTTTACTGTTATGCGTCCGACAGACCGGCCGCAGTTTATTACCTATGCGATTTCTATCTGCATTTGCTGTATTATGTGTCCGACCATGAGCCTGATTGCTACGGTCTTATTTAAGAAACCATCCTTTGGAGAGTGGATTCGTACCTGGGCTATGAACTTTCCAATGGCAATCTGCTATCAGATGTTTTACTGCGGTCCGTTTGTACGTCTGGTTTTCCGTTTGATTTTTCGCCGTGGAGAAAAGAAACAGCAGTCATAAGAAGTGCGGTTGATCAGAAAAAATAAATAGTATGTTGAGAGGATGAGGTGTCTGATTTTGAGACATCTCATCTTTTTATATAAAAATTTTGTTTGTGGTATTAACCACAGATTTTGAGGAGAAAATATTTTATAATTCAGACACAAGATGTGAGTGTAGAGAAATATAACTTCTTTCCATGGGGGAGGAGGTGCACTGATATCTTCAAATTATGAATGAATCAGGAGGAAGTGAAATGGAACAGAATATGTTTTGTTTTCAGTGTGAACAGACGGCAGGATGCAGCGGATGTACCGGAAAAGCAGGAGTGTGTGGAAAGACCGCCCAGACTGCCGCATTACAGGATAAACTGACAGGAGCGCTGATTGGTCTGGCCAGAGCAGCAGAAGGTGGACTGCAGGCAACCGAAACAAGCGGCAGATTGTTAATAGAAGGATTATTTACAACTGTCACAAATGTGAACTTTAACGATAAGACCATTCAGACACTGATAGACCGTGTAGAAACAGAAAAAGCGAGAATGGCATCGGGATGTGGAGGCTGTGCTTCTTCATGTAACCGTACAGTCAATTATGATATGGAGCAGCTCTGGACGGCACAGGAGGATATACGTTCTCTGAAATCTCTGATTCTGTTTGGCGTAAGGGGGATGGCGGCCTATGCATATCACGCAATGGTTCTGGGGCACCGCAATGAGGAAGTGGAGAAGTTTATCCACAAAGCGTTATTTGCAGTAGGAGAAGACTGGGATCTGGAACAGTTGCTTCCGGTGGTACTGGAAGTTGGGGAAAAGAATTACCTGTGTATGGAAATGCTGGATGAAGCGAATACCGGCACCTATGGCACACCGGTACCGACCAAAGTATCTCTGAAGGTGGAAAAAGGTCCGTTTATTGTCATCACCGGTCATGATCTGAAAGATCTGGAGCTGCTTTTGCAGCAGACGGAAGGCAAAGGAATCAATATCTATACCCATGGAGAGATGCTTCCGGCTCATGCTTATCCGGAACTGAAAAAATATCCACATTTAAAAGGAAACTTTGGAACAGCATGGCAGAATCAACAGAAGGAATTTGCAGATATTCCGGCACCTGTACTGTATACCACCAACTGTCTGATGCCGCCAAAGAGCAGCTATGCGGATCGTATCTTTTCTACAGAACTGGTATCTTATCCGGAAGTAATGCACATTGGCGAAGAAAAAGACTTTACGCCAGTGATCGAGAAAGCGCTGGAACTGGGCGGTTATGCAGAAGACCGGGAATTTACCGGAATCAATGGCGGCACCAGTGTAATGACCGGATTCAGCCATGGAGCAGTGCTGAAGGTGGCAGATCAGGTGATTGACGCTGTAAAGTCTGGGGCGATCCGCCATTTCTTCCTGGTAGCAGGATGTGATGGAATCCGCAAAGGCAGAAGCTATTATACGGACTTCGTAAAACTGACACCGGATGATACCATGATCCTCACGCTGGCCTGTGGAAAATACCGTTTCAACGACCTGGATCTTGGAACGATCGGGGGACTGCCACGTATCATGGATATGGGACAGTGCAACGATGCTTATAGCGCTATCAAAGTCGCAGTGGCGCTGGCAGAAGCATTTGGCTGCAGTGTAAATGAACTGCCACTTTCTATGGTATTGTCCTGGTATGAACAGAAGGCTGTCTGCATCCTGCTGACATTGTTGCATCTGGGAATCAAGAACATCCGTCTTGGCCCGACTCTGCCGGCATTCATCTCACCAAACGTGCTGAACATTCTGATAGAAAACTACGGTATTGCGCCAATTACCACACCAGAAGAAGATCTGAAGACATTGTTAGAAAAATAGAATAGTGTTTTTCAGAAGAATAGATATAAAACTTCCGCTCGAGATTGCAGAACGGAAGTTTTTTTTGTATACTGAATTCAGAAATAAAAGAGCAGGGAAAATTGAGAAAGAAGGACAGAAAATGAGTAAATTAGGGCGGCGTTTTTATAGAAACGGAAACATAGGCAAATTCATCAGAAAGATTTGTGAAGAAAGGTGAAAAAAATGAGATTAAAAAGAAAAATGGCTATATTATTGGCTGTGTCAATGCTATTTAATTCAGGTATGACAGGACTTGCCGAATCGGAAAACGCGTTGTATGAAGAAGAAACGGAATGGAATGATATACAGAATATGGCAGATATTCTTACGGAACCCTCAACTGAAGCAACGACAGAACAAATGATAGAATTTGATTTGCAGGCAGATGAAAGAAGTGAAGAGGAAAATAAGTTGGAAGCGCAAGAGTCAGAGCCAGAAACAGACGCACTGCTAATAGAAACAGAGCCGGAAGAAGAAACAGAACCGGAGACATCAACAGAAGAAACAGAGGAGATAATAGGTGAATCAAAACAGGTGAATGTTACAATTAAAGTTTTAGATATTGATAATCATCCGGTTGAGGGAATAGAAGTAAAGATTTCTCCGACAGGCAAAAGTGTTCAGTCAGAGATTATCATGATGACGGATACAAATGGGGAGATAAAAGAAAAAGTAAACTTGAGATGTGGAGCAACGTATGAGATTTGTCAGAAAAAATTGCCAGGACACTATTCGACGTATGGGAAGAGATTGTATTTCGCACTAATAAAAGTGGAAGATTGGATTTGATAGATGTGCAGACTGCAAAAGAAAGCGGTACAATAAATGTGAGACTGAGCTCGGTACATCAAGGGAAAACTATAAAAGTGAATGATGGGCTTTTCTGCGCATTGTTTTTAGATGAAGAATTGAATCAAAGATACATAGAGGGAGGAGTGAAAAAACTGAGTATATCTGAAAACCAGGAATATGCTCAGACTGTATTTGAAAATGTGCCTGTAGGGGTTTATTATGTTGCGGAGACAAATCAAAATGGAGAGATACTGAGAAACGATGAAAATATCAGAGTAAAGAATCCTGAGCAGCCATTATATGTGAATGTGGATAAAGAACTTGTGACAGAGATTGTGGTTGATGTATTGAAACATGAATTTGGTGATTGGAGGGAAGTATCATCTGCAACTGTATTTGCACCCAAAAAAGAAGTGCGAGCCTGCAATATTTGTATGGAGGAAGAAAGCAGGGATGTTGGAAGTAAATTAGAAGCAACTGTTGAAATGAATGCAACGGAGGTACCACTGAAAAACAATCAGAAAACCAATGCACTCAAAGTGATCGGGCTGGCAGATGGAGATTATGTAAAAGAATGGAAATCCAGTAATACAAAAATATTTACTGTGTCAAAAAATGGAGTAATTAAAGCTGGAAAAAAGAAGGGAAAGGCAATACTGACTGTTACCATGGCCAGTGGACTACAAAAAAAGATTCCGATAGTTGTAAACAGAAAAACGATAAATACCAGTAAGATTGTTGGGCTTCCTAAAAAGATAACGTTAAGAAAGGGAAAAAAACTGGTATTGAAGCCGTTGCTGATTCCAATCACATCCTCTCAGAATCCTACATATTCGTCTTCAAATAAAAAAATAGTAACAGTAAACAAAAAGGGCGTGCTTACTGCAAAGAAAAAAGGTAAGAGTAAGATCATAGTCAAATCTGGTAAGAAAAAAATTACAATAACTGTAACAGTAATTAAATGAGAGTAAAAGGGGCGCAGTAATGATATTGCGCCTTTTTTTCTGGATGAGGATTTTAGAATCATGTGTTATGCAGTATTATTTATAAATCTTTTCGAGAATGTCAGAATTATTGAGAAACTGAAAGATTACAATTTACAAATGATATAAAAGGGGATATAAAAGGGTTACAGAATTTTGTAAAAAAATGAAAAAAGCTGTTGACAAATGTAGAACCAGATGATAATATAATGAAGCTGTCTGAGAGAGACGGCAAGAAATACAGAATTTCAATCGAAAGATTGAAAAAAATAAAAAAAGTTGTTGACAAACTTCAAAAGCGGTGATATGATATAAAAGTTGTTGCTGAGAACAAGAACAACAGCAAAGAACCTTGATAATTGAACAGTGAAACAACCTTGAAAGATTCTAAAAAGTTTTAAGATTCAAGGAACTGACCTT
>CAKRRF010000046.1 GCA_934394985.1 uncultured Marvinbryantia sp. | reverse complement strand
ATTCCTTGTTTGAATTATAACTCATTTATGTCTAGAAATTGACCCCTCTGTGTCCAAAATTAGTTTACCACTTCATTCACAGCACTTTTTTACCACGGATTTCCAGCATGCTTCTTGATTCCGGGGTAATGTATCGGCTTCACGTCCGCTTACTTACCACGGATTTCCAGCATGCTTCTTGATTCCGGGGTAATGTATCGGCTTCACGTCCGCTTACTTACCACGGATTTCCAGCATGCTTCTTGATTTCGGGGTAGTTTACCGGCTTCACAACACTTTTTTACCACGGATTTCTAGCATACTTCTTGATTCCGGGGTAGTTTACCGGCTTCACAGCCCTTACATTAATATAAATGAAGAAGGAGCCTTCCGGCTCCTTCTCAGACTTTTACTTTTACTTATTTTTATACCTTATGTCCCTTTGCTATGTACAGTGGGAAGGTGTCAGCACCTTTCATTTCTTTTCCGGCACTGATTACTACCTTTTTATCAGTGATGGTATAATCTACGACCGCACCATCTTCTATTATAGTATCCTGCATCAGAATACAGTTTCTGACAATTGCTCCCTTTCCTACTTTTACTCCTCGGAATAAGATACTGTTTTCCACATGACCTTCGATGACACATCCATCAGCAGCCATTATATTGGATACGTTAGATCCTGGAATGTATCTGGTTGGGTTGTCATCACGAATCTTGGTATAGATTGGATTGCCAGAGAACAGCGCATCCAGATTCTTGTCATCCAGAAGCTTCATATTCTCTTCAAAGTAGCTCTTCATATCACTGATACGAGCTGCGTAACCTTCATATTTGAATCCCTGTACATTCAGGCTTTCCAGATGTGGTGCAAGTACATCTCGTTCAAAATAGACCTGACCGCGTACAAATGCGGTATTGATCAGATCAATCAGTTTCTTGCGCTCGATACAGTAAATATTCATAGAGAAATTCTGCACACCGGTATCTCTCGGATTCACATAAATCTTGCTGATTCTGGTGCCGGTCAGAGCAAATGTATAATACAGTCCTCTGTCATTAGCGGTATGCTTTAAGGCACTTGCAGGAAGTTCTTCCGCAATATAAGCTGCAGTCACATCTGCTCCGCTTTCAATATGGGTATTTAACATAGCCTTAAAGTCAAAGTTCACTGCAATATTGGCATCGGATAAAAATACATATTTTTCACTCTGATGTCTCAGGAACTCCAGCACGTTGGCAAGCGCTTCCACATGACCTGTAAACAGCTTATTCTGTTTTTCTGCGAATGGAGGAATAATATGAAGACCACCATTCTTTCTGGTCAGATCCCATTCACGTCCGGATCCCAGATGATCCATCAGTGAGAAATAATTGTTACGAACTAATACAGTTACATTGCTGATTCCGCAGTTTACCATGCTGGAAAGAATAAAGTCAATCATACGGTAACGGCTTGCAAAAGGGATGGAAGCCATCAGACGTATATTGGACAATTCCGGAACCAGAGCATCATAACTGTTAGGAAAAATAATACCAAGTGCACTTGCGCTGGATGTTAACATACTTCTTCACCACCTTCTACATTTTCTCTTACCATTGCGTTTGGTCCAATTTTGGCACCATCGCCCACATATACACCAGGACCGACCGTAGCAACGCCTTTTTCGTCTCCTTCCGGAGCAGCGCCTACGACTGCATTTTCACCGATGACAGCTTTCTCTGCAATGATACAGTGGCGAACCACAGCACCTGATTTAATCTCGCATCCGCCCATTACAACGGCATCTTCTACTACTGCACCGTCCTCTACTTTTACACCGGAGTATAATACGGAATGTTTTACTGTACCCTGAATACGGCATCCATCTGTGATCATAGAATTCTCTACTATCGCACCGGCTGCAATCTTGTGTCCGGTCATACCGCTGTTACGGCTGTAGATCTTCCAGTCATCATCAAACAGGTTAATACCACTGTGTTCCGGATCCAGAACTTCCATATTTGCTTCCCAGAGTGAGGAAATTGTTCCTACATCTTTCCAGTAACCGCTAAAATGATATGCATACATCTGGCGTCCGTCACGAAGCAGATTCGGGATAATATTATTTCCAAAGTCATTCTCTGACTCAGGATCTGCCTCATCCTCTTCCAGATACTTTTTCAATATATCCCAGTTAAATATGTAGATACCCATAGAAGCCAGATTGGACTTCGGATGAGCAGGTTTTTCCTGGAATTCTGTAATCTTGTCATTCTCATCGGCAACCATCAGACCGAAGCGGGAAGCTTCATCCCACGGCACTTCCATAACTGCAACAGAGAACTCTGCACCTTTTTCCTTATGGAAACGAAGGAAATCACTGTAATCCTGCTTGCAGATCTGGTCACCGGAAAGAATGATGACATACTTCGGATCATAGCGTTCGATGAAAGAAATATTCTGATAAATTGCATTCGCAGTACCCTTATACCAGTCAGATCCTGCCGCCTGCTGATAAGGCGGCAGCACATGAACTCCACCGTGTACACGGTCAAGATCCCATGGCTGGCCATTGCCAATATATTCATTCAGAACAAGTGGCTGATACTGAGTGAGCACACCGACAGTATCTATGCCGGAATTTACACAGTTCGACAGTGGGAAATCGATGATACGATATTTGCCACCAAAAGGAACTGCAGGTTTTGCCAGGTTCTGGGTCAGAGCATATAATCTGGAGCCCTGTCCACCGGCAAGAAGCATTGCAATAATCTCTTTTGCCATTTTTCATAATCCCCCTAGATATCATGGATATAATAATTGTACCACATATTCTACAAAAGAAAATAGTTTTCTTTGTAAATTTTAGGTAAATTTTTGTAAAAATCTGACAATCCTTGTCGAAAAAAATCGCCACTGCCAACTCAGCAATGACGATTCTCATAGTATTTAATTGAAATATACCAGATCCTCTTCCGGTGCTTCTGCCGGTTCATAACTGATTCCATACAGTACCGGTCCTTCTTCTCCGTAGTCCTTCTGATATTCATAATGTATCTTCGCGGTCAGGTAGATCCACTGACGGGTCTTCAGTTCACTGACAAAGTCTGCCTTACACAGATAACCGATGAAACGGATATCATCTTCACAGCAGGTCATGGCATTGCGTCCAGGAACGATCATACCTTCCGGCATTCTTCTGGACTTCATGACTTTTGCAAGGAATCGAACCGTCTTTCCTTCATAACGCTCCGGATTGTCGGAAGCATCCAGGAACCACAGACCATAATCCATATCTTCGATATTGATCACATCTGCATGAAAATCAAATGGCGGTACTTCCGCTCCCGGATCAATCGGTTCGCCGTCTTCTCCTTCGAAATATACCATGGCTCTTGGATTCAGGCTGCGCACGGTTCTTCGATAAGAATGCAGATCCATTATTTCATCACAGCGGTTGAAAATCACCATTTCTGTATACTGGAACATGTTGCTGAACAGACTTCTCATATTGTTCAGGTATACCGGGAATGAGATTCCATCTACCAGCGTAATAATCTGTGCCAGCACCAGACGATCCATGGTTCCCCATTCAAATACCCATTTAAAGTCCCACATACCGTTCATTTCGATAAAAATCTTTTTTGGTGTGTACTGACGAATACAGTATTTCAGAAAATCTGTGTTCATTTTTTCTTCTTCATCCACAGTAATCATGGTGATATTATTGCCACACAGTTCTTCTTTATTATATTCTACTTCGCCTTCTTCGCACACGATCAGCAGACATCTCTGTCCCTCTGTAAAATCTTCGTCTGTTACGATATCCTGAAGAAAGCTGGTCTTTCCGCTTTCCAGGAATCCTGTAATCATATATACCGGAATTTTCTGCATAATTCCCTCTCTTTTCTATTTCGTATATCCTGTATTCTGCACGTTTCTGTTACTGTGAGCAGTCACACTTCTATTTCAGGAGAAACAGCTCTTCCAGCTTATCTTCTTTTAATTTGGAACCGATCACACACAATCTGCCTGTGTAATCTGCTGCTCCGGTACGGATCTCGTATTCTTCCGGTACCAGGTCAAAATGCATCCAGGTACCATCTGTACAAGGCAGCATACCTTTTGCACGAAGTATCATACCCAGATCCTCAGACTCGTTCAATGTCTTCAGAATATGTTCCAGTTCCTCTTTGCTGTATTTACGAGGAGTCTCTTTACCCCAGGAAGTAAATACCTCATCTGCATGATGATGGTGGTGATCATGGTCATGATGGTGACCGCATCCGCATTCTCCATCGTGATGATGTTCGTGCTCTTCGTGGTCATGATGGTGGCCGCATCCGCATTCTCCATCGTGATGATGTTCGTGCTCTTCATGGTCATGATGATGGCCGCATCCGCATTCTCCATCGTGATGATGTTCGTGTTCTTCCATCAGCTCTTTTGCCAGAGAATGGGTGCCTTCGATCGCATCCAGAATCTGCTGTCCGGTCAATTCATCCCATGGAGTGGTGATAATAACCGCATTTGGATTCTTTTCGCGTACCAGCGCAGCCGCTTCCATCTGCTTTTCCTCTGTCATGCTCTGTGTTCTGCTTAAAATAATCGCTCCGGCATTTTCCACCTGATTGTTGTAAAACTCACCGAATGTTCTCATATACATCTTAATCTTTGCTGCATTCGCTACCGTAATCAGACTGTTTACTTCCAGATGCGCATCTTCTGCCGCATCTTCGACTGCCTTTCTGACATCAGACAGCTTGCCTACTCCGGATGGCTCGATGATGATACGGTCCGGATGGTATTTCTCTGTCACTTCTTTCAGTGCTTTTCCAAAGTCTCCCACCAGGGAACAGCAGATACAGCCTGAGTTCATTTCTGTGATATTGATACCGGCTTCTTTCAGAAAACCGCCGTCAATACCGATTTCTCCAAATTCATTTTCAATCAGAACTACCTGCTGATTGGCATATACTTCCTTCAGCAGTTTTTTAATCAGTGTAGTCTTTCCTGCTCCTAAAAATCCTGAAATAATATCTACTTTTGTCATTTTTATTCCTTCTTTCTGTTAAAACGAACCTTCATGATCCGCCTTTGCTGCCTACATTCCGGCAAAATCCAGTTTTCTGATCTGGCAGATACCTTATTCTTCACGCTGCGCTTTCCATATCGCAGGCCCAGCTCTGCCCCTGATTTCTAATTATAAGCAAATCACCTGTTTCTGTCAACTTCCGCCCGGTCAGCCAGCAGCCCAAGCAACACCGGAAATCCCGCTTCCGGAAAATGATTCATCTGTTCTTCCATTGCGTTCAGATTGGGATCTGAATGCTCCAGTTCTCTGGAATAACGATATGCCAGTATCACCCGCTCTTCAAAGGAAAGCGGTTTTCCTTTTTGTGCCTCGGATGCCCGAATCAATTCTTCCCAGATCAGCGTACTGACGATCGCCATCTTGACCTTCGCCTGTGCATCACCATCATAGACCGCCCCGCAAAAATACGTATACAGATAATATACCACCATCTGTTCGATCTCATTCTCCGGTATCTCACCAGGACATGGACTTTCTGCACAACGCTTCCATATCTGCACATCCTTTTTCCACTCAGGATCCAGCACTTCAAATGCATCCAATACGCGCAGCAGTGCATCTGCTTCCTGTTTTCCTGCCGTGTTTCCTTTTGCATCCCGTGCTTCTGTCAGGATCTTTTTCTGCAGCCGCTTCTGCGCTTCCGGGCTTCGATATCGCTCCAGTACCGTTTCTATCTCAAATATCTGTCCCGCCCGGATCCGGTTCTGTACATCATGTCCCAGCGCCAGCACTTCTGCCATACGCAGATGTACTGGAATCCTGCGATCCTGCAGCATCCCGATCATCACTTCTCTGATATCCTGCAATGCCGAATACAGGAAAAAATCAAATCCGTCTTCTTCCTCTTCCCGGTCATCTTCTGCCGTTCGCATCGTGACCGGCTCTTTTTTCCCGAGAATCATCTCTGCCACAGCCGGACAGGACATGGACAGTGTGATCTCTCTCTCATTTTCAAATTCTTCCACATGTCTCGGATACTTCCGGCATGTGGCACACATCATTTCCGCTCCCGCCTCAATATGCATGTCACAGAGATTTTCTTCATTCAAAAATGCACATCTGCGGTTTTCATATTGCAAAAAAGTCTCTTCCCTCCAGTCCACAGAATTGCGAATGCGGTTGCCAAAGCTTCCTTTGGCCTTTCGATATCTCTTCAGTGACTTCTGATCAATCACGATCTGCCATCCTGCACAGCAGGTAGCCGGACAGTCACCGGCCAGACACTGGAACTTCTTATAATAATCCGGAACGGTATATCTCATTTCCCCACCTCATTCTCCATCATCAGAGTAATGTCTTCAGCACATTCAGTACGCTGTCCTCTTCTGCCGGAAGCACATGTCTGCAGACTGCTTTGACCTCTTCCCTGGCTGCTGCCACCGCATAGCTCTCCCCGGCACATTTCAGCATACTGATATCATTGTTATTATCTCCAAATGCCATCGTTTCTTCGTATGTTACGCCCAGACGTTTCTGTAGTTCCTTTAAAGCATTGCCTTTTTCCGCACCAGGTGCCGTAAAATCAATCCAGTGATCCCCCGCTGCCGTCACCAGTGCTCTTCCCGCAAACTTCGCAATCGCCGGCTGTGCCACCACTGCCGCATCCCTGTTTTTCACAAATGCAGAGACCTTCACCAACAGCTCCTGCTTCTGACGGACATCTGCGACTTCATCAATAGAAAGCTTATAGCCTTCTTTCAGCCAGCGGATCATTTCCTGATCTCTGCAGTCTGTAAAATCTCCCTCCGGTGCAGTCACAAGGTAAAACGTATCTTCCATGGTTCGCACATAAGAAATAATCTCCTCTGCGACCTCCGTTGAAAAAGAACGACATGCCAGCACTTCATCCCGATATTTTACATATCCGCCATTATTGGAAATAAAATATACTTCATCCTGAACCGGTCGAAATACTCCCCGGACACTGTTCATCTGGCGTCCGCTGGCCGCAGCAAATACAATTCCTTTTTCCTTCAGCCTGCGTATCACGTCGTATAGTTCCGGATTCATATCTGCAGTTCCCTCTGGCAGTAAAGTTCCATCCACATCTGATGCTACTAATTTAATCATAATTCTCTCCTTCGTTCTGCCTCATTCTGTTCTCTTTCCTGTAGTTCCTGCACACAGTCCAGGAATTTCTCTGCCAGTCCTACCAGCGACCGATTTTTATCCCATACCAGCATATAATCTGCCTGATGCCTTGGATCCACAATGGTTTTTGTCACTACCTGTGTGTGTGTCATACCAAACTCCATGGTAGCCGGGAATATCGCAATCCCCATTTTCGCTTTTACCAATGCAAAGGCATTCATATAGTTGCTGATCTCACAGAGTATCTTCGGTTCTTTCCCAATCTTCCTGAACCATCCCCGGATCTCTTTTGCTCTGGACTTTCTGGAAGGAATAATCAGGGATTCTTCTGCCAGATCTCTCATGGATACATTTTCGCTAGGCGCCTTTGCCAGAGGATGATCATGCGGAATCAGCGCTGCCCATGGCTCTGAGCCCACTGGGATCCCAGCCCAGCGCTCCGTATCATATGGTGCCGCGATCACCGCCAGGTCACAAAGCCCCTTGGACAGACGGTCAATCACATCATCACTGCTACCGTTCCAGAGATTATACTGCACTTCCGGATAACGACCGGAGAATTCAGACACCCACCGGGATATCATCTTAGGAGCGCTTCCCTCCACCGTACCAAGATATAAGGTGCCGGTTACTTCTTTTCCAAAAACACGGATTTCATCCTCTGTTTTTTCCAGCAGCGTCACAATCTGATCCCCTCTGTGGAGCAAAAGCTGACCCACTTCTGTAAGCTGAAGTTTTTTCTTTTTCCGCTCAAACAATTCCACTCCCAGTTCTTCTTCCAGCTGATGAATCTGCCTGGACAGCGGTGGCTGCGCAATATGCAGATTTTCTGCTGCTCTCGTTATATTCAGTTCATGTGCCACTTCTATAAAATACCGAATTGCCCGAATGTCCATTTTTCTACCTTTCGTTGTCACTGCTCTTTTACAAATGTACACTTTTATCTGTCACTGTTTTTGTGTCTCCGGGACACGCTTACCTTTTGCCAGTATACAATACTTTTTCCTCCGTGTCATCCTGTCTTTGCGCTTTTTGTCCGTTTCAGAGATGTCTCAATTCACTCTCTGATCCTGTTTTATACGCTCCTGTCAGTATATCACAAAACACTCCCGGAAGGCATAACCTCCCAGGAGTGTTTTCATTGCTTGATGAATTCTGTTATTTTACCAGTATCTGGCTGCACATACCGGCGTATCGTAGTTATAATTGGAAATAATGATTCCCTGTGATTCGGTTGCCGCATGTACGATCTGACCACCACCGATATACAATGCTACGTGGCTGATTCCGCTTCCATCCGAGTAGAACAGAAGATCTCCCGGCTGGATGTCACTGACCGATATGGATGTCCCGCCATAAGCCTGATCTGCTGCTGTACGGGCAAGTCCGATACCAAAGTTTGCCATAACCGACATGGTAAATCCGGAACAGTCTGTTCCATTTGTCAGACTGCTTCCGCCGTATACATATGGATTACCCACAAACTGTACCGCATAATCTGCGATCTGCTGTCCCAGTGAACTGTCACTGGAGGTACTTTCTGTCGCCTGAGTCTCCGGTGTACTTTCCGTATACTCTGTCTCCGGAATGCTTTCCGTGTACTGTGGCTCTGTCTCCGGCGTACTTTCGGTATACTGCGGTTCTGTCTCCGGTACACTTTCGGTGTACTGCGGCTCTGTCTCCGGTACACTTTCGGTATACTGCGGCTCTGTCTCCGGTGTGCTTTCGGTATACTGTGGCTCTGTCTCCGGCGTCTGCTCTGTATAGGAAGCCTCTGTTTCTTCTGTATAGGAATCTTCGGCAACAACATCTTCTATATAAGAAGTATCTTCCACGCCGGTACTGTCTGCATTCTCTGTATCTGTATTTGCTGCATCTTCCTCTGCTGCACGGTTCTTCGCTTCTTCTGCCCGGCGCATAGCCTCTTCCCTTGCAGATTCCTCTTCCAGTGTCACTGCGGTAGGGTAATAGGTCTTGTACTCACAATAATCCGGGTGAATAAATCCGTATACATCATTTCCCAGCGCTACGGTTGCCCAGTCTCCGCTTTTATCTACTACTTCCAGCTCCGTAGACTGTGCAGCCACGTCGATCACATCCGATTCCTCTGACGGTGCGGTACGAATGTTCAATGCTTCTGCATTCACTACGGCTACATTATAAGCCACCTGATCGGCAATCTCCTGCGCCTGCTCTCCGGTTGCAAAATACTCCGCCTTCACATATCCACTGGCATTTCCGGATGTAATCTTATACCAGCCGTTGTCTTCTGTCTCTTCTACGGTTGCCGCGCCATCATTATACAGCTTGGCCACTACCTCACTGTTTTCATCTGCTTCTGAACGAACATTAATATATTCTTCGCACTGTGCAAAAATAAGCTCCCCTTTTTCTGCATCTGCTGCGCCAACTGCATACGTCATATTCATCGTAAAACCTGCTGCCAGGATACATGATGCAATCCAAATTTTCTTCTTATGCATACTTTTCCTCCTTTTGCATATCGTCATATCTATGAGCTATTTTCCAACAGCCCCCAATGTCATGTACAGATTACATTTTAATGAACAAATGTGAACAGGTTATGTTATGTTCCTTAAAGAATTTTTGTGGATTCTTAAGAATTTGTGAAGACAGCCTTAGAAAAAGAAAAGCGGCTCCACATTTCCAGTGAATCCGCTTTCCTTCATCATATCATATTCATTTAAAGGGGGGTTTTGAAACTTGAAAAAATTTATTAACAGTTACATCTATATTGAACGGATTTTAAAAGAAAAATCCAAATCCGGTTGCCTTTCTGCCAGGCTGTGTCTCGCTCTGTTCCGGGCTCTGCATCCAGTCTTCTATGCCTGACTGGTCATCCTGATATTCTTCTGTGCTTTCTTCCTCCTGAGAAGATGGGTCAGAAGAACTGTCTGTGTTTTCTTTTGCCTGCAGTGTAACGGTGATTACCTGTTCTTCATATCCGTTGTCACCAGATCTCTTAACCGTTACATCTACGCTTTCACCTGCTTCATAATACTGAATTCTGTCAAGAAGTTCACTCATGGAGCTGATCGTAGTCTTATCCAGTTTGGTAATGATATCGCCCTGTTTGATACCTGCCTGATCTGCGGCACCGTCTTTTGTTACTTCATATACATAAGCACCTGCCGGAATGTTGTACATCTGTCTTGCTTCTTCCGATACATTTGTCACACGAACGCCCAGTGCACCTGCTTTATCTGCATCTGCTTTTGTTCTGGTTGTCTGATTCATCAGATCTTCGATTACTGATTTTGCAGTATTAATCGGGATCGCATATCCCATGCCTTCCACACCTGTGCTGGAAGCCTTTGCAGAATTGATACCGATCAGGCGTCCATTCTCATCCAGAAGAGCACCGCCGCTGTTACCAAAGTTGATCGCTGCATCGGTCTGAATCATGTTCTGTGTCAGTTCACCATTATCTGTTGCAAGTGTTACTTCACGATTCAGTGCACTGACAATACCAAATGTTACGGACTGACCATAACCAAGTGCATTACCAATTGCTATTGACCAGTCACCGACCTTTACCTGATCAGAATCACCGATCTCAATTACTTTGATCTGATCCATCACATCATCTGGAATATCTTCCAGTTTCACTGCTACGACTGCCAGGTCAAGGGAAGAATCTGTACCTTTTACCTGTGCGGTAACCATCTTATCCTCTTCATCTTCTGTATCTGCGCTGAAGAGAACTGTCAGCTGATCTGCATCCTGTACTACATGGTTGTTCGTAGCAATCAGCAGCTCTGTATCGCTTTTACCAACGATAATACCTGAACCTGTGCTTTCGCTGTCCTGTTCATATTCCTGTCCCCAGAACTGAATCGTTTCTTTACTCTGATTCGTGATCGCTACAATCGATGGCATTGCGTTCTGAGCAATTTCTTTTACATTCGGCAGATAGTTGGCATCATCGGATGCAGCTTCTGTTTCTGTAGAAGCATCTGCGCCAAGTGTGATACCGCTTGCATCCGCTTCTGTCTCAGTCTCTGTAGACTCCTCTGCCTTCACTCCTGCGATTCTGTCATTATATGTGTTTACTCCGATTGCTGTACCAGCTGTTCCTGTAATGGTAATCACTGCAAGAGCAATACCTAATTTTTTTGCTTTATTCATCATCCATACCTCCTTATGGTTTCTTTCTTCTATAAACCATATTTGATAAGATCGATCCTTCTGGATCTCTCTTCCTTGTTTCTGAAACTAATATTAATGGAAATATGTGTTTAATTTGTGAAAACAATGCAAACAAATCGTGTTCTTTTTTTAAATAAGCATCAATAAATTCCGGCGTACAATGCCGCCAGCACCACAGTGATGATTCCGGATACCGCAATCGACAAACTGCTCATGGCGCCTTCAACTTCTCCCATCTCCATCGCCTTTGATGTTCCAATAGCATGAGATGCCGATCCGATTCCGATTCCTTTTGCAATCGGATCCGTGATGTGAAACAGCTTGCAGACATACTCTGCGATCACATTTCCCACAATTCCGGTAATAATGATCACTGCTACTGTGATGGTCACAAATCCGCCCAGTTCTTCTGACACTCCCATTCCAATGGCTGTCGTAATGGACTTTGGAAGCAGTGTCACATACTGGTCATGGGAAAAATGAAACAGAATGGCCAGTACCAGCACACAGGTCATACTGGTCAGGGCACCTGACAGGATACCGGCAATGATCGCTACCGCATTTTTCTTTAGCAGCTCTACCTGTTCATATAATGGCACAGCCAGACAGACCGTCGCCGGTGTCAGCAGATAGCTCAGATATTTTGCACCTTCATAATAAGTAGTATAATCAATGTGACATGCCAGAAGGATGGCAATGACTGCCACAATCGAAAACAACAGTGGATTGATCAGAGAGATCTTTGTCTTTTTTTTCAGCCAGCCTCCCAGCTCGTAAGTTACGCAGCTGACCAACACCCCGAAAAACAGGGATTCCAACATAACATTATTCATCCTTAGCATCTCCTTTTCTGCCCGCACAGCGTTTTAATACCAGTTCTGTCACTTTTCCTGATATTCCCATCACCAGCACGGTAGATATGAGAATAATCACAATGACTTCCACCAGCATACTGTTTAAGTCTCCCCAGGATTCCATCAGTCCTACGCCGGCCGGAATAAACATCAGCGGCATGATTTCAATCAAAAATACCGATGTGTCTTTTACCGCACTCAGTTTCAGTACACCTGTTTCCAGCAGGATAAATAATATTACCAGTCCGTAAATGCTTGCCGGTACCGGAAGGGGAATGACATATTTCAGCAATTCTCCTGCGAAGGACACCAGCAAAATAATCATAAATTGTCTGAGATACTTCAAGTGATTACTTCCTTTCTTTCTGTCAGGCTTTGATCGCCCAACGCATTTTTGTAGATCGTGCCCGCCCATTGGCTCTGCATTCTTCTGCAGAAGGCCGGATCACTTCTTTTGCAATATCCTGAAAAATTCCTTCCTTATAATATGTCTGAAATGCTTTCTTCACCAGACGGTCCTCTCCGGAGTGGAAAGTAAGAATCGCAATTCTTCCTCCCGGCGCCATGATGTCCGGCAGTTTTTCCAGAAACGCCTCCAGTACTTCAAATTCACTGTTTACGTCAATACGAAGCGCCTGAAACGTTCTCTGACAGGTTTTTTTCAGGATATCTTTCTTTTCCTTATTATCCGGCAGAAATGCCAACGCCCGTTCAATCGTTTCCCGAAGATCAGTCGTTGTCTCGATTTTCTGTCCTTTGCGGAAGGTCTTTGCCACTTCTGTTGCAATCTTATCCGCATATGGTTCATCTGAATTCTCTACCAGCATACCTTCCAGTTCTTCTCTGGTCACTTCCCGCAGACGCTGCGCAGCAGAAACGCCTTTTTCCGGATTCAGCCGCAGATCCAGCGGTCCGTCCAGCTTATAAGAAAATCCTCGCTCCGGATTATCAATCTGCATGGAGGATACGCCCAGATCCGCCATACAAAAATCAAACGGACCGTACTCTCTGCCAATCCTGTCTATATTGGCAAAGTTTTCCTGAATCGAAGTAAATAGATCCGCTCCGTATCCGGCCTCTTCCAGACGCTTTGTCGTCTTTACGATCTCAATGGGATCCACATCCAGAGCATACAGATGTCCTTCTCCTTTCAGGCATTCCATCATCTTGCGGCTGTGCCCGCCATATCCCAGCGTGGCATCCAGTCCCTTCTGTCCAGGCTGAATCTGCAGAAAATCCAGAATCTCCTTCACGCAGATCGAAATATGCATTCCCGCAGGGGTACTTCCCTTACGGATCACCTTTGCAACTGTATCCGCATACTTCTCAGGATTCAGTTCCTTATACTTCTCCTCATATTTTCGAGGATGTGTGCCCTTATATCGGACACGACGCTTATGTGGCTGAGTATTTTCCATTATCTCCCTCCATTTCATTGGGGACAGTGTGGTCTGACTTTTCATTGTCCCCTGTGTTCTCACATCCAGAACATTTCCTGTGGTCTGATTCTCCCGGTAATTGGTCTTACCAAAACATACAATTTATAGAGTAACACCATGTGCCAAAAATATCCATGCTAATTTTAAAAAAATTTCGTATCTTTTTCTGTACATGAGATACAATCTGCGATGTTATTGTATTTACATAGCAAACATAAAAAAAAAGCAGCTATATGCATAGCCCCTTTTCTGCAAAGTAAAAAGCCCTAGCCACTGGTTCTACGTCCAATAACTAAGACCTTTGATGCGCGATCAGGGGCTCGAACCCTGGACACCCTGATTAAGAGTCAGGTGCTCTACCAACTGAGCTAATCGCGCTTATTTATTTGTTGTTCGCTCCGAACAAATGATATTATATGATATGTTTTTCTATTTTGCAAGTGTTTTTTTTATTTTTTTCAAAAAAATTTTACAATTCTTTCAAACATTTAAGATTTTTAGGAAAATGGATGCTTGTATGTCTCCTAAAAAGCGGTTATACTGAGTGTAAAATGATTTGTGAGGTAGTGAAATGAATGAAAAACGGAATGTTTCCCATGAGGATCCATCCAGACCAGAGAAGCGACAGAAGTTCCTGCCCAATAACCGTTATTTTACGATCTGCATTTATGCGGTAACCGTTATTCTGCTGGGTGCCCTGATTGTCAGAGTTGTGATGACGCCCTTCGCAGTAACAAATGGGATCAAACGTGTCCTGAATGTACTGATGCCGTTCCTGATGGGTGTCCTGATTGCCATGATTATGAATCCGATCATTAATCGAATTTGTTTTCTCATGGAGCGCTATTTAAAAATAAAAAAGAAAAATGTATGCCGTATTCTGGCCTGCATTCTGGCCTATGTCCTGGTGCTCGGTCTGATTCTGATCTGCATCATATTCATTGTACCGCAGGTATTTTCCAGCATTACCGAGCTGGTCAACTCTCTGCCGAAAATCTACCGTCTTACCACGGACTTTTTCAATAACCTGCAGAAGCATTTTCCAAATACGGATATGTCTGATATTCAGAAGGCTGTCAACGATATGCTGCCAAACCTGATTTCCACTATTCGGAATTTTGCCAGCGATATTGTCCCGGCTATTTACAATGCTTCTGTCTCCATTGTGCAGTGGGTATTAAATTCCATCGTTGCACTGATTGTTTCTATTTATATACTGGGCGATAAAAAAGGTCTGAAAAAGCTGATTAAGATTATCCTGTACAGCTTTGTACCGGAAGAGTATATCGAAGGTTCTATTCAGGTTCTGCGGGAATGTAACAATATCTTTACAAATTTTATGGTCAGTAAAGCACTGGATTCCCTGATTATCGGATGTCTGTGTTTTGTCTTTATGACCATTTTCAGTCTGGATTATGCAGTATTGATTAGTATCGTGGTAGGTATCACCAACATGATTCCCTACTTTGGTCCATTCATCGGTGCCATTCCCGGTTTTCTGATCCTGTTGATCGTGAATCCATGGAAGTCTCTCGGATTCCTGATCATGATTCTGATTCTTCAACAGTTTGACGGCCTGTATCTTGGGCCAAAGCTGATGGGAAATTCTGTCGGCATGAAGCCGCTCTGGATCATCATATCCATCACCCTGGGAGGCAAAATCGCCGGTGTACTGGGTATGTTCCTCAGTGTGCCGATTGGTGCCATTCTGGTTTACCTGCTGAACCTTCTGATCGATCGGATTTTACAGAAAAAAAATATCGACCGTGAACATATCTGAAAAAACAAACACCCCTTTCTGAGAACAGATTTTTATCTGTCCATCAGAAAGGGGTATTTGTTTTGGGTATTTCATCATCTCTTCTTTTTCTGTGGTTCCCCTCGCAATATGCCAGAAACCTCCTGAAAAGACTTTCTCATTTGCATCATACGTTTTCCGCCAATCCGGCGGTCATAGAAAAAGAACATGATCTGATTTTTCCATCCCTGTTTTCGCACAATCCTGTCATTCCCAACGCATTTCTTCTTATTATATTCATATGATGTAAGGTTCAAAAATGCCTTACAGATTGTTCCGCACTTCGTACTTCCACAATCCTGCCCACATTCGCATATCGTGAAATCGGCACTCCGCTTTTATTTCTCCCGGTCAATGACCATCTTGCAGATTGGATTACCCTTGGATGCAAACTTTTCTTCATATTCTGTCATAATATTGTCTTTCATCAGTTCCGCATCTGCATGCAGATCAAAGGTATGCATCAGCAGTCTCCATCCTGCCGGTTCGATCTCCTCCAATGCAAAATCAAACAGTGCACGATTGTCCGTCTTAAATTCAATGGTTCCATTCTTTTTCAAAATCTGATCATAACGAGCCAGAAACTGTCTGGATGGCAGACGGCGTCTTGCATGACGATCCTTTGGCCATGGATCTGAAAAGTTCAGATAAATCTGCGCTACTTCCTCCGGTGCAAATACTTCCGGAAGCTCTGTGGCATCCATACAGATAAAATACAGATTCTCAGGTATATCCTGCTTCATCTCTGCGGTTCCATCCGCCTGCTCTTTTCCCTGCAGTTTTTCTACCGCACGAAGCAAAACACTGGTATAACGCTCAATGCCTATATAATTGATCTCCGGATGCTTTCTCGCCAGTTCCGTAATGAACCGTCCCTTTCCCATCCCCACTTCAATATGAATCGGATGATCATTGCCAAACACTTTCTGCCACTGTCCGCGCTGCGCCTTCGGCTCCTGAATCACCAGCGGACTGGATGCAATCACGTCATTTGCTCTTGGTATATTTCTCAATCTCATGTTTGTTCTCCATTATCGCGGCAGATTACACTTCACACCGAAACGATCCTGCCACATTCCCTGTTTTTTCTACGGTTCATGGTATCTGAGAACATTCAAAAAGTCAAGCAGTTTTATCTCAGTCGAGAAGACTCCCACCTCTTTCAGGTGGTGAGTAACAGCAAGTTCGTCTCAGTGGGAGTCCAATCTCCGACTGAGATAAACGCTCCGCGAGGATGCGCACTATTTTGTATACACAGGCTTCTTTTTTCCCATTCAAAAACAGCCATTTTTGTGAAACACCTCCAAAACATTCGTTCTGAAAAAAACCTATGTAAACCACTTTTGTTATTCACAAAAATGTGGATAATGTGTATAACT
>CAKRRF010000045.1 GCA_934394985.1 uncultured Marvinbryantia sp. | reverse complement strand
AGTAAGAACCCCGGAAGCGAGAAATTAGTATTGTTCCGTGGCAATGAGCTTGAGAATGTATTTGGAATTATATATAATTAATTACAGGTAGGAAAGAAGCATTACTGATAGCAAAGAACGATATAAAAATAGTTGTTTTGGGAGGGAAATATGATTATTGATAATGTCTTAGTGTATACACCAGAGAAAAAATTTGTAAAAGGTGGAATTGTTTTTGACGGAGATCGTATCCAGAGTATTTACGAAGAAAAGGATACTCCAAAACTGGACGGACAGGTACTGGACGGGCAGGGAAATTATGCCATTCCTGGCCTGATTGATCTTCATTTTCATGGCTGTAAAGGAGATGATTTCTGTGACGGACAGAAAGATGCCATTGGCAGAATCGCAGAATATGAAGCATCTGTAGGTGTTAC
The DNA here is from genome assembly GCA_934394985.1 of uncultured Marvinbryantia sp. GTDB lineage: Bacteria > Bacillota > Clostridia > Lachnospirales > Lachnospiraceae > Marvinbryantia. The sequence continues at coordinate 16,881 of CAKRRF010000045.1, read as the reverse complement.
TGCGATAGCTCCTGCTACCATGACTTTGCCGGTGGAGGAATTGGAACATATTCTGCAGGTGGCAGCAGAATATCGAAAAGAAACGCATGATTGTCACAAAGCTGACCTGCTGGGAATCAATATGGAAGGTCCGTTTATCAGTCCTGTTAAGAAAGGTGCTCAAGATGAAAAAAATATTATCCCATGCGATGTGGAAATCTGTGATCGATTTCTGAAAGCATCAGAGGGGCTGGTAAAGTTTATCGGAATAGCTCCGGAAGAAAGCAATAATGCAATAGAATTTGTCAGAAAAGTCAGTGACAGGGTGAATGTATCACTTGCACACACCAATGCAGATTATGATACGGCATCGGCGGCCTGCAAAGCAGGAGTCAACCATGCAGTACATTTATACAATGCAATGCCGGCCTTTACGCACCGAGCTCCGGGAGTAGTAGGCGCAGTGTTTGATAATAAAGATGTAATGGCTGAAATTATCTGTGACGGAATACATATACATCCTGCTGTTGTCCGTGCTACATTCCAGATGTTGGGAGCAGACAGAATGATTCTGATCAGTGACAGCATGAGAGCTACCGGTATGCCAGATGGACAGTACACACTGGGAGGACTGGATGTCAGAGTGGTTGGAAAACTGGCCACACTTGTATCAGATGGTGCAATTGCAGGTTCCGCAACAAACCTGATGGATTGTATGAGATATGCCGTAAAACAGATGGAGATTCCACTGGAAACAGCAGTGGCCTGTGCGACAATCAATCCGGCCAGAAGCCTGGGTGTGGAGGAGCAGTACGGTTCCATCGAAAAAGGAAAAAAAGCAAATATTGTATTATTAGATTCAGATCTCGAACTGAAAGCAGTGGTGAAAGACGGGGTAAGGATTTAGTACATCGTCCTGCAAATTTTTGTACGCTGTACTGGAATATAGATGATCAGGGACGGAGTTTTGTATTACAAAACTCTGTCCCTGATGTTTTTTCATTATTTCATTTTACTTAATGCTGCCTCATCAGCTACGATAGTTACATCATTATGAAGCTGAAGGATAGATGCCGGAACAGCAGGAGTGACAGGACCCTGGAAAGCCGCCTTTACGATCTCTGCCTTGTCTTCGCCAGAGACAACCAGGAGAATTTTTTTCGCCTGCATAATCGTTTTGATACCCATGGTGTAAGCCTGGCGAGGTACATCCTCTTCTTTTTCAAAGAAACGTTTGTTAGCTTCGATGGTGCGTTCGGTCAGGTCTACGCAGTGAGTCTCTTTTTCAAAAACAGAACCTGGCTCATTAAAACCGATGTGACCATTGTGTCCCAGTCCGAGAAGCTGAAGATCGATACCGCCTGCTTCACGGATGATTTCGTTATATCTGGTGCAGGCATGTTCGCTGTCAGGATCCGTACCGTCCGGTACGAAGGTTCTGGACTTGTCGATATTGATGTGATCGAAGAAATTTGTATTCATAAAATAACGATAGCTCTGATCGTTGTCCCCGGAAAGACCTCTGTATTCGTCCAGGTTCACAGAAGTTACTCTGGAAAAGTCCAGATCCCCTTTGTTATACCATTCGATCAGCTGTTTGTAGGTGCCGACTGGTGTGGAACCGGTGGCAAGACCCAGTACACAGTCAGGCTTCATAATCACCTGAGCTGCAATTATATTTGCCGCTTTGCGGCTCATAGAAGCATAATCTGAAGTACGATAAATAACCATAATGTAAAACCTCCCTAAATCAGTATTACTATTATCTTACCGTTTTCAGCAGGAAAAAACAACCGAAAAACAACGAATATGTCTTTTTAAGAAAGATTTACGGTTACTGTTACCAGATAATATCCACCGGTAAGATTTAAAGAACTGGTTTCGATGGAAAAAGTATAACCGCCAAGATACAGGGCATTTACCACCGCAGACAGGTAGCCGTCCAGATATCCTTCATCATGAAGAATGGCATCATTACAGTCCTGATTATAGATGGCAAACCGAAAAGTATGTTCGCCGGTGCCGGATTGAATCATAAGATCCTGCATAGCAGTGTAATATTCAGAGATATCTGTCACATGTCGTACAGCATCATAATCATCCAACTGTGTCAGTGCACCCAGTTCTGCCGGGAGACCATAAAGCTGTTCATAAGAATAAAGATCCCCGTCACAGACCGGAAGAAACAGGCAGTCATCGCTGCGCTGATGTGTCTGGGCAAAGGAAAGGTCGGAATCGGTGCGATTGTACTGCGCGTAGCTGATCAGTCCGGCACTTGCCAGGCTGGTGTCATCCCATGTGAGATCCACGTTGACATACCGACCGCCCAGACCAACGATATTCCAGGCATGAGCAGACCAGTCAGCACTGGTATCGGCACTGTCCTGAGCAGTTCCCTCACAATAATAGCACGGAATGCCAAGGCTGGTCATCAGATACTGAAATGCCTTTGCATATCCGGCACATACGGTTTCCTGTTGGCAGAGCGCACTGTAAAGTGTCTGATTATAGCTGCTGTCTCCGGAATAAGTAATCATAGAAGCCAGCCGGTCGTGAACATATTTTTCCTGTTCCCAGGCAGGAAGCTCATACAGATCTGCAATCAGTACATCACGCTGTGTTTCTACGGCAGCCCGATTATTTTCCAGATCATCTGCAAGTGCATTAAAGTCTGCGGTAATTTCAGTCACTTTTTCGGAACCGTCAAAGCTGTTGCGGTAGCTGTACTGAAAGCTCTCATTCAGCCAGAACAGCTGAGGCTGATCCTTGCAGAGCGCATGCATAATCCGGTTGGCAGAATCCAGAGAAATGTTCCGGCATGGCGAAAAAGAAGCATTACCGGTAGAAAAAGCATCCAGAGCCTGGACATAGACAGCCTGTTCTTCCTCTGTCAGCTGTGCATAATAAATAAAAAGCTGAGGATCCGGGAATGCACTGTCTGTATTTGCTGCACCGGTTTGTACAGAAAAGAAAATACCTGCGTTCAGCACAAAGGTTACTATCATAAAAGTTTTTTTAAAGTTTGTTAAAATTGATTTTTTCATATCACCAGTATAAAGGTGTTGCGGTTTGCAGTCAATGTTCCGCAGGGTGTTTTTTGTTTGTAAATCATTCCGTGACAGAGTATAATAAAAAGAAAAACAGATATGAGGGGAAAAAGTTTTGAAATCACTTTTGAAGTATTTGAGAAATTACAAAAAAGAGACGGTTCTGGCACCGCTGTTCAAATTGCTGGAAGCGTCTTTTGAATTGTTCGTGCCGCTGGTCATGGCTGCGATCATCGACCAGGGAATTAGCCGGTCGGATGGACATTATGTGCTGAAAATGGGCGGAGTGCTGATTGCACTGGGGTTGATTGGACTGGTCTGCTCCATCACAGCGCAGTATTTTGCCGCAAAGGCAGCGACCGGATTTTCAACAGAACTGAGGCATGAGCTGTTTGAACATATCCAGAATCTGTCTTATACGAAAATGGACACCATTGGAACGTCTACCCTGATTACCAGAATGACCAGTGACATCAATCAGGTACAGTCCGGAGTGAATCTGGTGCTGCGTCTGTTTTTACGTTCTCCGTTTATTGTCTTTGGTGCTATGGTGATGGCATTTACGGTAGATATAAAGGCAGCGCTGGTGTTTGTGGTGACGATACCTCTGCTGTCGGTGGTAGTATTTGGGATTATGCTGATTACCATGCCACTATACCGAAAGGTACAGTCCAATCTGGATGCGGTGCTGGGGATTACCAGAGAAAATCTGACTGGTGTGCGGGTGATTCGCGCATTCAATAAAGAAGCCGATGAAAGACAGCGTTTTGAACAGCAGAACCAGATGCTGACAGATGCGCAGAAGTTTGTAGGAAAGATTTCCGGCCTGATGAATCCGGTTACGTATGTGATTGTAAACGGAGCACTGATAGTACTGATCTATACCGGAGCGCTTCGTGTAGATAACGGGGTGATTACCCAGGGGCAGGTGGTGGCTCTGGTGAATTATATGAATCAGATTCTGGTAGAGCTGGTGAAGCTGGCCAATCTGATTATTACCGTTACAAAGGCAGTGGCCTGCGGCAATCGTATTCAGAGTGTATTTGAAGAAGAGTGCGGTATGGAAGAGGGAAGTGCTGTCTGGATGAGTTATCAGACAGCGGAGACTCCGGCAGTGGAATTCGATCATGTGAGCCTGCGGTATGCAGGAGCCGGAGAAGATTCTCTGACCGATATCAGCTTCCGGGCGATGCCGGGACAGACCATCGGTATTATCGGAGGTACCGGTTCCGGAAAGTCATCGGTGGTCAATCTGATTCCCCGTTTTTATGATGTGACCGGAGGAAGTGTACGGATCAACGGAAAAGATACCAGGGAATATCAGCTGGAGGAGCTGCGCAGCCATATCGGTGTGGTACCGCAGAAAGCAGTGCTTTTTCAGGGAACCATCGCAGAGAACCTGCGCTGGGGAAAGGAGACGGCTACTGAGTCAGAGCTGGAAAAAGCCATTGAGATTTCTCAGGCAAAAGAGTTTGTTGACGGAAAAGAGGATCGTCTGAATTATCAGATTGAACAAAGTGGAAAGAATTTATCAGGAGGTCAGCGTCAGCGTCTGACCATTGCCAGAGCGCTGGTGAGAAATCCGGAGATATTGATTTTGGATGACAGTGCTTCTGCACTGGACTTTGCGACAGATGCCAGGCTGAGAAAGGCCATTCGCCAGATGGACAGCCATCCGGTAGTATTTATCGTTTCGCAGAGAGCATCTTCGATCCAGTATGCGGATCAGATTCTGGTGTTGGATGACGGAGAACTGGCCGGTATGGGAACCCATGCCCAGTTGCTGGAGAGCTGTGAGATCTATCGTGAGATTTATGAATCACAGTTTGAACGCAAGTCGCAGGGCAACGGTGAAGATACAAAGGAGAAAGAAAAGAAGGAGGTGACGGAGCATGGCACAGACAATGAAAGATAAGAACAGACAAAGCGAAACTTTGAAAAAAGTGTTCCGTTACCTTGGCAAATACCGTATTTATCTTGCCTTTACCATTTTTCTGGCGGCAGTTACCGTGGCACTGACCCTGTATATACCAAAGTTGACAGGAGCGGCTGTGGATGAGATCGTTGGACCGGGACAGGTGAATTTTTCGGGCGTTATACAGATTCTTGTGAAGATGGGTGTCAGCATAGCGATTACCGCTTTTGCTCAGTGGCTGATGAATATCTGTAACAATAAGATGACATTTCAGATTGTACAGGATGTGCGAAATGAAGCGTTTCAGAAAATCGAGATCCTGCCACTAAAATATATTGACGGACATCCTTATGGTGAAATTGTCAGCCGTGTTATAGCGGATGTGGACCAGTTTGCAGATGGTCTGCTGATGGGCTTTACACAGCTGTTTACCGGAGTGGCCACCATTATCGGTACACTTGTGTTTATGCTGTCGGTCAATGTGAAGATCACACTGGTCGTTGTGGTTATCACACCGGTATCCTTTTTTGTAGCAGGATTTATTGCAAAAAGAACCTATACGATGTTTCGGCTTCAGTCAGAAACCAGAGCAGAACAGACGGGACTGATTGATGAGATGATCGGAAATCAGAAGGTGGTACAGGCTTTTGGCCAGGGAAGACAGGTGCTGGAACGTTTTGATGAAATCAACGGACGGCTGCAGAAATGTTCTCTGCGGGCAATTTTCTTTTCCTCTATTACGAATCCGTCTACCCGTTTTGTCAACAGTCTGGTGTATGCCGGAGTCGGAATTACCGGTGCATTTTCTGCTATTTCGGGACGTTTGAGCGTAGGACAGCTGACCTGCTTTCTGAGCTATGCAAATCAGTATACCAAGCCTTTTAATGAGATCTCCGGCGTGGTGACAGAACTGCAAAATGCAATTGCATGTGCCGGAAGGATTTTTGATCTGATTGAAGAAGAACCACAGATTCCGGAATCTGAACATGCAGTGGCATTAACAGATATAAAAGGCAATATCCGTCTGCAGGATGTGAAGTTTTCTTACAGTCCTGAGCAGAAGCTGATTCAGGATCTGAATCTTCAGGTTAAACCGGGACAGAGAATCGCGATCGTCGGACCGACCGGCTGTGGAAAAACCACATTGATCAATCTGCTGATGCGTTTCTATGATGTAACAGGCGGTGCTATTTCTGTGGAAGGAACGGATGTGCGGGAACTGACCAGAAGCAGTCTGCGGGCAGGATTTGGTATGGTGCTGCAGGAGACCTGGCTGCGCACCGGAACCATCCGTGATAATATCATGATGGGTAAGCCGGATGCCACAGAGGAAGAGATCATTGCAGCAGCAAAAGCATCCCATGCACATAGCTTTATCCGGCGACTGCCAAAGGGCTATGACACCTGGATCACAGAGGACGGTGGCAATCTTTCTCAGGGGCAGAAGCAGCTTTTGTGTATCACACGAGTTATGTTGTGTCGTCCACCGATGCTGATTCTGGATGAAGCGACATCTTCCATCGATACCCGAACCGAGATTAAGATCCAGAAAGCGTTTGCATCATTGATGGAAGGAAGAACCAGCTTTATCGTAGCCCACAGATTATCTACGATACGTGAGGCAGATGTGATTCTGGTTATGAAAGATGGCAATATTATCGAGCAGGGTACCCATCAGGAACTGCTGGATAAGGGCGGATTTTATAAGAATCTGTACGAAAGTCAGTTTGCAGGATAAGACGGTGATATTTTTAAGGAGAGGGTGGAAACATGAGAGAGTACAGAGCAAATGCAACTTCTGAAATGACACAGCTGGAACTGAAAAATGGCCGCAGAGTCCGGGAGATCAATGTAGCATTTGATTACCCATATGAAGACCCAGATGCACCGAAGATTACAGAAAAAGAGGATAATGACGCTGGCAGATCTGCAGCATTGCGTCAGAAATCTTCTGCAGATCGGACTCAGAACAATGGAATAACCGGACGGAAGTGACGGGAGTGCAGGTGGCTGCGTCATCTGTGCCATCGAAAACAAAAGAGAAGGGGGTAGATACCATGGAATGTGTAATCATTGGAATTGCCGGAGGATCAGGTTCCGGAAAATCGACATTTACCAACAAATTAAAAGCGTTGTACGGTGACAGAATTACAGTACTTTATCATGATAATTATTATCGCAGACATGATGAATTGTCTCTGGAAGAACGAAAACACATTAATTATGATGATCCGGCAGCACTGGAGACGGATCTGCTGGTGGAGCATCTGAAGCAGCTGAAGGAAGGAAAGACCATTCAGTGTCCGACCTATGATTATTCTCTGCATAATCGAAAAGACGAAACTCTGGAGATCAGACCGAACAGGATCATTTTACTGGAAGGCATTCTGGCACTTCAGAATGAAGAACTGAGAGATATGTTTGATATTAAGATTTTTGTGGAAGCGGATGCCGATGAACGGATTCTGAGAAGGGTGGTTCGTGATGTAAAAGAACGGGGGCGTGATCTGGAAGGAATTATTGATCAGTACCTTACGACAGTAAAACCAATGCATTATATTTATGTGGAGCCGACAAAGGCAATGGCAGATATTGTGATCAACAGCGGGCAGAATGAAGTGGCATTTGACCTGGTAAAAACCAAGATTGATCAGCTGCTGAAAGAGGCATAGAAATGGGGATTTCCGGTTCTTTACACTTGTCTGGTTATAGAAAAAATGTTAAGATAGATGTAGCTTTAAAAGAACCGAAAGAAGGAAAAAAAGGAGGATATTTTCATGAAGAAAACAATTCTTGCAGCAGCTGCATTAAGTGCAGCAACACTTGCGATGGCAGCACCTGCCATGGCAGAAGGAGACTACAAAGTAGCAATGGTTACAGACTCAGGAGACATCACAGACCAGTCTTTCAACCAGACCACTTATGAAGCATGTAAGAAATTCTGTGAAGAAAACGGTCTTGATTTCAACTACTACAAGCCAGACGGAGATTCTGATGAAGCACGTATCGCCAGCTGTGACCAGGCGATCGCAGATGGATATAACATTCTGGTACTGCCAGGCTATCTGTTTGCAGCATCAGTAGTAGAAGAATCACCGGTATATCCTGATGTGAAGTTCATTGCACTGGATATGTCTGAAGCAGATCTGACAGGAGCAGCAGGTGTAGACGATGTAACACAGGCTTACAACACAGAGAATACCTACTGTGCAATCTATCAGGAAGAGATCCCTGGCTACATGGCAGGATATGCAGCAGTAAAGATGGGATATAAGCATCTGGGATTCCTGGGCGGAATGTCCGTACCTGCAGTTATCCGTTATGGATTTGGTTACGTACAGGGTGCTAATGCAGCAGCAGAAGAACTTGGTATTACAGATGAAGTGACAGTAGAATACGCTTACGGCGGACAGTTCTACGGCGATGCTGATATCACAGCAGCTATGGATACATGGTATGCTACCAATGGTGTAGAAGTTGTCTTCGCATGTGGCGGTGGTATCTACACATCTGCAGCAGAAGCAGCAGCAAAGGTTGACGGAAAAGTAATCGGTGTTGACTCTGATCAGGCTCCAATCATCGATGCATATGGCGAAGGCATGACCGTAACATCTGCTATGAAGGGTCTTGCTCCTACTGTAAATACACTGCTTTCAGCTATCGTTCTGGATGATACATGGGGCGATTATGTTGGAAAGATCGACAATCTTGGTCTGGTATCTGACAATCCGGAAGAGAACTATGTACAGCTTCCATTAGAGAGCACACAGTGGAACGACGGCTTCACAGAAGACGATTACAAAGCACTGGTAGCAGATATTGAGTCAGGTAAAGTAACAGTAGACAACAGTATCGATGCTATGCCAGAGACAACCATCACAGTAAATGATCTTGGAAATATCAAATAAGAAATAAGAGTAATATAGAATGGCTGCCACACAAATCTGCTTTGTGTGGCAGCCATTTTTCTCAAGTTATAACAGTTCTTTTCTTGCAGCGTCCAGAATCTTCTGTGCTTCTGCATCCAGAGAATCATCCACCGGATTCTCTTCATCTTTCTTAAGCAGAGCTTCTGCTTTCTTCTGTGCCAGTTCTGTGAAAGGTATTTCACCCATCTTGGTCCAGTCAGCCCAGGAACCATCAAAACCAACGTTTGGCAGCCAGATTTCAGAACGAGCGTGCATTACGGTATGCTCTGTTCCAAGGAAAATTTCGCCATCAGTGATAACTTCGTCGATGGCATCCAGACCAAGGCTGTCTTCATCAACTTCACATGCTCTCTTTGCACGATAGATCATGCCCAGGATGTCATCATCCATAGCAAGCTGAGAAAGTGAGCAGCACATAACGGAAGCGAAGCTACCGAAACCAGTGATCAGTGTAGCGCCTGACAGTGCAGGAAGCATACCATTGATCATCTTTTCATAACCAGTCTGTTCATCCGGAGCACAGCTGGAAGTAGTAAGACCATATACGTCAGACATCCATCCCAGATGTGTAGCTAACTGAGCACAGATTGCACTGGAAATACCTGTTTCAGGAAGACCCATTGCACACTGGCTGGAACGCATACTTGGGAAGAAGGTTCTGGATCCATAGAACAGTACACAGCGTGGGTTAATCAGATAAGCCACTACTGCGGAAGCAAGGATCTCAGCGTGACACTGTGCAACACAGCCGATTACTGTGATAGGTGAGGAATATCCGGCTACAGGAGCGGCAAGGATACTTGTCGGGATACCTGCACCAATGATATGACGCATAGTGTCTGTAATTTCTTTTGGTAAAAACAGCGGAGATTCCGGAGAAATACCAACCATACCGATTGGGTTTTCCTGAAGATCACCGTTGCAGTATAATTGAAACAGTTCTGCAATATATTTTGCATTTGTTGGAGAAGATAAACCAGGACCATAGATCGGTTTTCTGGAATATTTCAACATGGCAGCAGTCTGCTCCAGCTGAGTCACCGCAGATGGAATCTCGCTTGGATAGCAAAGTGCACATGGAATAGTCAGGTTATCACACTGGTTCATGACACGAATGGCATCAATCAGGTCTGACATTTTTGCTTCACGACGTTTGCCGGTAGCAGCGTCTGTAATAAAAGGTGCACCACCGGTACTGTGAGAGAATGTTTTTCCTAATTCAAAGTTTACAGAATATCCCGCCCGCGTTGTCATGGTAACATTCTGTTTCAGATTTTTTATTGTTGCATCGATCAGTTCGTCTGTAAATTTGACACGATCCCCCTCTACAGTACATCCGCGTTCTGCGAGTAAGTTACGAATTTCTGGATCTTCAATTCTCATACCAAAGGTCTGCAGGATTTCCACACCGCTTCTGTGAAGCTTTTCCAGCTGAGCTTCGGATAAAAATATCGTTTTTGGTAATACGGCCATAATACAACCTCCTAATGTATATTAAACTGTAAACCTTGTTTACCGGGGTATTATAGCATTTATACTTAGAAAAGTAAAGTAAAGTTGCATAAAAGAAATTCAAACAAAGCATGAAAAATATTAAATATAACGAAAAAATGAAGGCGCAAGAGAAAATACTTTCGTCATTTTGCACTACATAACGTTGAAGCGATAGTGCTTAAAAGACCGGAGATGTTGACCGGTTTTACAATGTAATTGTTCATGCCGGCGCGAATGGCGGCATCTTTGTTTTCTTTAAAAGCATTAGCTGTCATTGCTACAATCGGTATACGGGAACGCTCATCAGGAAGATGGCGGATCGCTTTTGTTGCCTGATAACCATCCATATTTGGCATCTGGATATCCATAAGTATCAGATCATAATATCCTGCTGGAGCTTCCTTCAGCATAGAAAGAGCCTTCAGACCGTCAGGGGCAAGATCAACGCTGATGTTGGCATCTTCCAGAATGGTCTGTGTGATCTCGGCGTTCAGGATATTATCTTCAGCAAGAAGAATCCTTGTGTTTTTCAGAATCTCCTGATCGCAGATGGTGGATGCTTTCGCATATTCCGGAGCATCCTGCGGTACGATCTGAAGAGGAACCGTCACGGTAAAGCGTGTACCCTTTCCGGGAGAACTGTCCACCTGAACTGTTCCGTTCATCAGAGTAACAAAGGATTTTACGATCTTAAGACCGAGACCACTTCCGATGATGCCACTTTCAGAAGAATTGCGCTCTCTGGAAAAGGGCTCAAACAGATGAGGAAGATATTCCGGACTGATACCGATCCCGCTGTCTTCCACGATCATACGAATCTGAGTAACTGACGATGAGCTGGAAGGCAGTTCCTCAACGGACAGAGAAATATGACCGTTATCCGGCGTATATTTTACTGCATTGCTCAGAAGATTCATAAAAATTTCGCGCATTTTCATGGCATCGCACAGGACATACGGATGCGGAACATGAAACATTTTGCTGATGGTAAGATGTTTTCTGGTGATTTCCGTATCAAGAAGGATATCAACCGTATCCTGAAGCTGAAGAAGATTCCATGGTTCTTCATGGAGCGTTTCTTTTCCGCTTTCCACACGGGCCATTTCCAGAATATTACCAATCAGAGATAAGAGGAAATGACTGGCCTGTTTCAGCTTTTTCAGATAATTGGTTGTCAGTTCTTTTTCTCCCCAGTGCGCCTCCATTAATTCCGCATAACCGATAATGGCATTCATTGGAGTGCGCAGATCGTGGGACATGGCAAACAGAAAAGCAGATTTGGCCTGACTTCCCTCTTCAGCTTTTTGCAAAGCCTTTTGCAGAACAATCATATCAGAGACATCCAGAAATGTGGTGACAATAGCACGTTCTCCGCTTGGTATCTGAATAATTTTGGATTTGGCCATAATATGGCATTCATCGGTACTGTTTTTATACAAAATACATTCATAATCGACTGTGCCGTCCTGGATGCGAAGGTGCATCAGCGCATCAAGGGTCTCAGGATCCGGATAATAAACCCTGGACAGGATACCTCCAAGTCGCTGCTGTGCGTCGGCCATGTCTGTTAACTGATACATGCGCAAGGCTTCGGCATTGATATGGATCAGTCTGTGTTCCGGAATAGTATAAGAGATCAGACCACAGCTTTGAATATCAAGCAGGTTGAGGTAATAGTTTTCCTGTATCATCTGGTTCTGACGAAGTGTATGATTTAGCTCCGCCAGGCGTTTTTCAGCAAATTTGTCTTTTTCCAGCCGGGCTGTGTTGGAAATATCCTGATGGGTTCCAATCAGACTGATACAATCCGTGAGGGAAGTATCCCGTGAGCCACTGCATCGTACCAACATTTCCCCCTGAACCGGATGAAGATAACGATATACAATTTCAGAGGGAATACTGGAATTGGACAGTTTGTCGGAATATTCCTGAAACAGCGCCATATCATCCGGGTGAATGCGTGTACGATGAAAAGAAAAACGCTCTTCCGGTGTCAGATTGCCTGGAACGCCAAGCAGTTCATCCATAACGTCATCAGCCAAAAAACGTGGCTGTGTGCCAGATGTTATTTCCACATGCCACAGACCTATTTTGGAAGCACGCAGAATGGATTGTGAATGTAAGGTTTCTGATGGACTCATAGAATTGCCCCTTCCTGTGATAAAAAAGTTACTTATATTATAGAAATATCTGTTTTAAAAGTCCAGATAAAATGTGAACGCAGATAAGCATTCCCCCGCTTCAAGTGCGCGGAGCACCAAGCGGCGGGTGAGGGGGATGCTTATGTTAGTGGGAGCCTTCAGCTCCCACTGACAGATCGCGAAGCGACTGCGTTCATGAGCAAGTAGCGAAGCGGATTGCGAATGAACGCTTTACACCTTAACAAATAAAGATTGCAAATCAAAAAAAACAGAGATATAATGTACAATAGTCGGACCGGATTGCGAAGCAAGTCTGTCGTACATGCAGTTTCAGCGGATATGCCTGTTTGGTATATCCGTTTTTTTCACTGAATCAAGCAGCTATTCGGTTAGGGGCAAGCGGCGAAGCGGATTGCGAATATCCGCCTGACCGCCATGCAGAAAAGGAGGAAAAAGATGTTAGGAGATTGTTTGCGAAAGGTAAGAGAGCAGACACCGTTGGTGCATAACATTACAAATTATGTGACAGTAAATGATGTGGCTAATGTGTTACTGGCCTGCGGTGGCAGTCCTATTATGTCAGATGAACCAAAGGATGTGGAGGATATTACCACTATCTGTGGAGGACTGAATATCAATATTGGAACTTTGAATGAACATAGCATAGAAGGTATGTTTGTGGCAGGAAGACGGGCAAAAGAACTGGGACATCCGATTCTGCTGGATCCGGTAGGAGCAGGTGCTTCCGGGCTTCGTACGGAGACAGCCCTGAAACTGATGAAAGAGCTGCAGCCGTCGGTAATCCGTGGAAATATTTCAGAGATCAAGACTCTGGCTTTTGGAAGCGGAACTACCAAAGGCGTGGATGCAGATGTGGCAGATGCAGTGACAGAAGAAAATCTGGATGCATCCATTGCATTTGTAAAGGAATTTGCCAGGAAAAGCGGCTCTGTTATTGCGATTACCGGAGCCATTGATCTGGTCAGTGACGGGGAAATCTGCTATGTGATTCGCAATGGCAGACCGGAGATGGGAAAAATTACAGGAACGGGATGTCAGCTTTCCGGTATGATGACTGCTTATATTACAGCCAATCCGGAACGGAAGCTGGAAGCAGCCGCCGCTGCAGTCTGTGTTATGGGACTGGCAGGTGAGATCGGCTGGAGCCATATGCAGGACTGGGAAGGAAATGCGACTTACCGCAATCGTATCATAGATGCAATTTATCAGATGGATGAAGCAATTTTGAATGAGGAGGCCAGATATGAATGTAGATAAGAAAGACTTGTTATTATATGCAGTGACAGACCGTCACTGGCTGAATGGACGGACACTGTATTCTGTGGTAAAAGAAAGTCTGGATGGGGGCGTCACATTTGTACAGTTAAGAGAAAAAGAACTGGGTGAGGAACAGTTCCTGGAAGAAGCAAAAGAAATGCAAAAGCTTTGCAGAGAATATCAGGTGCCGTTTATTATTAATGATAATGTGGATATTGCAATTGCCATGAATGCAGACGGAGTGCATGTAGGACAGAGTGATATGGAGGCCGGTGATGTACGTGCCAAGCTGGGACCGGATAAGATCATTGGCGTGTCTGCACAGACAGTAGAGCAGGCCCTCCTGGCAGAAAAACACGGTGCAGATTACCTTGGTGTGGGAGCAGTATTTCCAACCGGATCGAAGGCGGATGCTGTGGAGGTTCCTCATGAAAGAGTAAAAGCTATCTGTGAAGCAGTATCGATCCCGGTGATTGCCATCGGAGGAATTACACAGGAAAACGTAAAAGAGCTTGCCGGAAGCGGCATCTGTGGGATTGCTGTAATCAGCGCCATTTATGCGCAGAAGAATATCCAAAAAGCAGCAGAAGATCTAAAAGAAGCGACCAGGAGGATGGTGGAAGCATGATTCGGGGTGCAATCTTTGATCTGGATGGCGTGCTTTTGGATTCTATGGAGATCTGGGATGATCTGGGAGCCAGATATCTGATGAAGCAGGGAGTACAGCCGGAAGCAGGATTAAGAGAGGTCCTTTTTTCCATGAGCATGGAGCAGGGCGCAGAGTATCTTAAGCAGCAGTATCAGCTCAGGCAGACGGTGGAGGAAGTGCTGGATGGGATTCAGGAAATGCTGCAGGATTTTTATTTTTATGAAGTAAAGGCAAAGGATGGCGCAAAGGAGCTGCTGACCTTTCTGCAGGAAAAGGGAATCTTGATGACAGTGGCGACCTCCAGCCCGGGAGAACATGCAAAGAAGGCTCTTTGGCGAAACGGACTGCTGGATTTCTTTCAGAAGATTGATACCACCAGCGAAGTGGGAGAAAGCAAACATTCCTCACTGATTTATCAACAGGCAGCAGAATTTATGGGAACCGATCCGGAAGAGACGCTGGTGTTTGAAGATTCTCTGTATGCGCTTCAGACTGCAAAAAAAGCAGGATTCAGAGCTGTCGGAGTCTATGATGGTAAGGGAGAACCAAACCAGAAGGGCGTCGAAGAAACCGGGGAAGTGTACCTGAAAAATCTGATGGATTTTCCAATGTGTTTTTTGGCACAATAGAAAATGAATGCAAAAGGAATGGTAAGTGATCATGAAAAAAACCGCATTGACGATTGCCGGAAGTGATTCCAGCGGAGGAGCCGGAATACAGGCAGATATCAAGACTATGATGGCTAACGGTGTGTATGCCATGAGTGCTGTCACAGCGCTGACCGCCCAGAATACCACCGGTGTGTC
The DNA here is from genome assembly GCA_934394985.1 of uncultured Marvinbryantia sp. Taxonomy (GTDB): domain Bacteria; phylum Bacillota; class Clostridia; order Lachnospirales; family Lachnospiraceae; genus Marvinbryantia. Next base: position 1,643 of record CAKRRF010000045.1, on the reverse strand, counting down.
CGCTATTTTAAATGTCACACCAGAATTTTTGGGGCAGGAGCTGGACAGTGTATTTACGGACATTTTTCCGGATGCAGTAAAAATCGGTATGGTATCAGAAAAGGAACTGATCTGTGTGATTGCACAGAAGCTAAAGCAATATCATGCAAAAAATATAGTGATAGATCCGGTGATGGTAGCCACTAGTGGAGCCAGACTGATCAGTGAAGATGCCATAGATACGCTGAAGAAAGAATTGTTTCCGCTGGCGACAGTTCTTACGCCGAATATTCCGGAGGCAGAAGAACTGACCGGTATGCAAGTGGAAACAGAAGAAGATATGATGGCTGCCGCAAAACAGATTTCGGAACAATACCACTGTGCCGTGCTCTGTAAAGGCGGTCATCAAATACATGATGCCAATGACCTTTTATATACGGAGGGCAGCTGCCAGTGGTTTTACGGAAAACGGATAGATAATCCGAATACACATGGCACCGGATGCACATTGTCATCTGCGATTGCGTCCAATCTGGCTAAGGGGTATGATTTGCATGCATCGGTAGAACGGGCAAAGGAGTATATTTCAGGAGCACTGGCAGCTATGCTGGATCTGGGCAAGGGAAGCGGCCCGATGGATCATGGTTTTGATATTATTGGAAGTTTTGCGCAGGAAATCACTATTGCATAGCAGAGTTGAGTGTGCTATACTTATAAAGTGTTGGAAGAACAATACAATTACATAAGGAAAACAGAAGGTGTCAGACAAATTTGTCTGCTGAAAAGAGAAACAGGTGAGATTCCTGTGCGAACTCGTCACCGTATTTTGAAAGCGAAGGCCATAGTCCACTGGGAAACCGGGAAGGAGGCCGGAGCGTTTGATCAATAAGTCGGGAGAACTGCCTTTTGTTGTACCGGGACGGTGAGTTCCATGTCACGAGGAATTGGCAGTACATTACGGGCTGGATGAAAATAAGCGACGGTATTTTCAGAGAGTGTCACCTCGTGGTGGTCACTCTCTTTTTTGATGCTGAAAGGCATCTGATATTATTTATGCGTTCTATACGCAAGGAGGAAAATTCTTATGAAAAGAAAAATGGCAGTGGTACTTTCTGCAGCAATGGTAGCATCTTTATTAACAGGATGTGGCGGCAGCACTACAAAGACAACAGAAGCAGAAACAAAAACTGTAACGGAAGCTACAACAGAGGCAAAGACGGAAGCAGCATCTGAGGAAGAGACGACAGAAGCAGCATCTGAAGCAGAGACCACAGAAGCTGCATCGGAGGAAGAAACAACAGAAGCGGCATCTGAAGAAGAAACGACAGAAGCAGCAACGGAAGAAAAAGTGGAAGCTCAGAGCGAGGGAGCAACAGAAAAGGTACTTGCAGTCGCAGCCAGCGAAGAAGAAACCACAGAGGCAGCATCGGAAGAAGAAACTACAGAGGCAACATCCGAAGAAGAAACCACAGAAGCAGCATCAGAAGAAGAAACTACAGAGGCAACATCCGAAGAAGAGACCACAGAAGCAGCATCTGAGGAAGAGACTACAGAAGCAGCATCGGAAGAAGAAACTACAGAGGCAGAATCTGAGGCAGCAGATGATGACCAGGCAAAAGCAGATAAGGTAGCAGAACTGATTGATGCTATTTATGTTCAGGAAA
>CAKRRF010000044.1 GCA_934394985.1 uncultured Marvinbryantia sp. | reverse complement strand
AAGCGTAGTTACCCGCCCTATCCCTCCTAATTGTGTTGCAGTAGGGAATCCATGCAGGGTGATACGTTATTTTGATATAGCCAGGGAAAGCTGACCTGCGATAAATTCAGTGTTTTCAATGGTTTGCAGGGGCTTTTTGCTTAGTGGATTATGGCTTGGATGGCAAATTGATAAGGCATAGTATAAATATTACAAAAACAAAAGAGCACCTCATCTGAGGTGCTCCATTTAGCAGGGCTACAAGGATTCGAACCTTGAAATGACGGAGTCAGAGTCCGCTATACTTTTGGGCTGAAACGCCCATAAAATAAGGGCTGGCGGAGGTGTCCAGATAAAATTGACCTATGGCTTGACCTATTTTGGGTTATTAAAAATTAAGTAGAAATTTCATATACATGTATGATATACTAAAAAAAAAGAAGGTGAGAGAGTGCAGGTGTTAAATTTAGACGACAAAAATGCTAAACGTATGGAAACCATTAATAAATTTACGTTAATGAATGATACGTTTATGACACAGGTCTTTTCAGGAGATTTAGAATGCACAAAGGAACTTTTGAGAATAATTTTAAAAAGAGATGATTTGACAGTAACTAAATCTGTTACGCAATTAACTATTGGAAATTTGTTCGGAAGATCTGTACGTTTAGATATTTATGCCAATGATTCTGACGGAAAGCAGTATGATATTGAAGTGCAGCAAAAAAATAGTGGGGCAGCTCCAGAGCGAGCTAGACTTAACAGCTCATTATTTGATGCCAGGCTTACAACTTCAGGCGAGAAGTATACAGAAATACCGGAAACATATGTTATATTTATAACCTCTAACGATATTTTAAAAGGTGGTCTACCGATTTATACCATAGAAAGAACTATTCAGGAGACAGGGAAGTTATTTGAAGACAAGGCACATATCGTGTATGTAAATGGTTCTTATAGGGGAAACGATGAAATTGGTTGGCTGATGCATGACTTTAACTGTAAAGATTATCGTGAAATACGCAATCCTAAAATTGCAGCACGAGTTAAGTTTTTTAAAGAAGAGCCGGAAGGAGTGGCAACTATGTGTGATTTGATGCAGGAAATTGTAGATAAGGAACGTGATGATGCTGAAATTACAAGAAGTAAGAAAATCGCATGTATTATGTGGAAAAATGGTGAGCATGATTTGGATAAGATTGCAGAAACTACATTGCTGTCCGCAGAGCAGGTGCGAGAGGCTATTAGTCAGAAGTAATGATTGACTAAAGCTTATAATTGGTTATAAGAATGGAAGAGACTGGAAATTTGAAATCCAGTCTCTTTTTCTATATCTTCAAATATGAAACCAGTTGTAAAAGTTTAAGTATGCTCATAGAAGGGAGAAAAGGAACTTGAGCAGGTTCAGAATATTATGGAGAGGATAATAACGAAATTATACAATATGGAATTGGAAGAACAAGGTCGGGACGGTCTGCAGGATGAAAAATTACGATTAGAAGTTGCAAAGATATTGGAAAAAAATAAGGCTTCTATCTGCGTAGAGAACGAAAATGGACGGGATGGAGTTGATCTGGCGTTTGCGATTGCAGAACTGGGGCAGGAAATTGGATTTACACATGGATTTAAGTGTGCTTTTCAACTTTTTATGGAATGTAAACGGGATTAAAACTAAGGCTATGCGTATGGAAGACGCATAGCCTTTTAAAGCTTTTTGATAAATTCAATTAATGCAAGCTGTTGTTCTTCCGAAAGAGTAACCGAAGCTTCTAATAACTGCTTCTGGGTATCAGTAAGGGTAAGTGTAGTTTCGGCTTCGGAAAAAAACTGAGAAAGTGTAATCCCAAGTGCGTTGCATATTTTTTCTAAGGAAGGAATAGATGGCACTATATTTTTCCGATACCAAGATGAAATTGTAGATTGTGTTAATCCAGAGTTAGTAGCCAGCTGATATTCTGACCAGCCTTTTTGCTGTCGGTACTGTGTAATACGAGTCAATACAGGAACCACGGTATCACCAACTTTCTGTGTAATATATCGTTAATTTTAGACGATAATTCGTTGCAAAATAATATGTATTGTCGTATAATTTTAACGAAACAACACGTGGCGCAATATTAAATTACCAGCACATTTACGAGGAGGGAGAAATGAATGGAAGAATGCTTAGATGTTGAAATATTTGGAAAAGAGCAGGGATATGTGCTGGATATCACCGATCAGAGGTATCATCATGAGATTTACCTAAGTGATGCGAGAAGAGTTGCACCGGAGAAACGAAAGACAGTAATTCGGCATCCAATAAAAAAGGCGGTGAGGTTACGGTAACGTTGCCAATTGACACAGAACTATAATCAGAAATATTGACGTTTTCGAAAATCTGTAGGAGTATATCCTGCAGATTTTTTTTATGCACGGACAAATGTTTCCGGGTCTTATTTTGGGTATATAACTGCCTGGATACGGAATTTATAGAAAATGAGAGCGAGGATGTGGCAAAGAATGACTGTGAGATCAATGCGGCAAAATATAGAATTATTTTTGATTTGTCAAATGTGAACTTCCAGAAAAAGTTCCACCTAAATAAAATTAAGAGAATAAAAAATTGAAAAAATCCCGATTTTCTGCGGGTTCTGCTTGCAGGAGACCGGGATGTATGATATAATTATTTTAGGAGGATTACCGCCTAAAAAGGAGGGGCCTAATGTATCTGGATTTTTTAGTAAAAATACCATTCGTACAGGGGAAGATTACACGTAGAAAAAAGAAAGATGTTGTATATATTGAGTATGAATATGACCGGATCTATGATCCGGTAAGGCAGTATACTTTTCCCAAAAGAGTAACGATAGGAAAGCTGTCTGAAACAGACCCAGAACTGATGCAGCCAAATCAAAATTTCCTAAAATATTTTCCTGATGCAGAGCTTCCAGAGACAAAAAACAGGACATCCAGGAGCAGCTGCCTGCGCGTGGGAGCATATTTTGTATTGCGTAAAATTATAGAAGAATACAACCTGGTCGAACTCCTTGGTGGGTATTTTGAACAGCGTGATCTGGGACTTTTTCTTGATCTGGCGGTATACTCGATCATTGCAGAAAACAATGCTGCCCAGTACTATCCGGATTATACATACAACCATCCTCTTTTTACAAATGGAATGAAACAATACAGCGATTCTACTGTCTCAGATTTCCTGAATTCCGTAACGGATGACCAGAGTATTGGGTTCTTAAACTCCTGGAATGAGACCAGAAACCATCGCGAAAAAATATATATTTCCTACGATTCCACGAACAAAAACTGCCAGGCTGGAGACATTGAAATGGTGGAATTCGGACATCCGAAAGTAGATGTGGGACAGCCTGTATTTAACTATGCGGTTGCATATGATACACATAACCAGGAACCATTATTTTACGAGAAATATCCCGGAAGTCTGAACGATATCTCACAGCTTCAGTTCATGTTGGACAAAGCTTTTGGATATGGCTATAAGAAGATTGGCTTTATTTTGGACAGGGGTTATTTCAGCTGTGAAAACATACAATATATGGATAAATGCGGGTACAGCTTCGTGATCATGGTGAAGGGAATGGCTTCACTGGTGAATGAACTGGTTCTGGAACACAAGGGAACTTTTGAAAGTAAGCGCGTGAATAACATCTATGAGTATGGAGTATATGGGAAGACCGTGAAGCACAGGCTTTATGCGGGTGATAAAAAAGAACGGTATTTTCATCTGTACCACAGCATTTCCAAAGAAAGTGCAGAGCGTGCTGGGATTGAAAACAGGCTCAACCAGATGACATTGTACCTTAAGAAATATCAGAATAAAGTAAAGGAATTCGGGCCAGGGTTTGAGAAGTATTTTAATCTTCATTATGATGAAAAAACACAGGCGTTTGTACTGCCGGAAGAGCGCTGCAGTGTAGTGGAAAGGGAACTGGATCTGGCAGGATATTTCTGTATAATCACATCAGAAAAGATGAGTGCAAAGGAAGCAATCGAGCTGTATAAGAGCCGTGATACATCAGAGAAACTATTCCGTGGGGATAAATCCTATCTTGGAAATAAGAGCATCCGGGTGTATTCGGAAGAGTCAGCACGGGCTAAGATATTTGTTGAATTTGTGGCGATGATACTGCGCTGTAAGATGTATATAAAGCTGAAAGAAGAGATGAAAAACCTGGAAAAGAAGCCGAACTATATGACAGTTCCGGCAGCCTTAAAGGAACTTGAAAAGATAGAAATGGTGCGTCAACTGGATAATGTATACAGGCTGGATCATGCAGTAACAGCTAATCAGAAAACAATATTAAATGCGTTTGGTCTGGATGCGAATCACATAAAATACTATGCATCCGAGTTGAGTAAAGAATTGAAAAAGGCGGAATAGAGAGGAGAAAAAGATGGCACGAACAAGAAAAACGAGCAGGGAAGCTCTGGATGAAAAAATCGAAAAAGCAGAGGCTGATGTGATCGCAGCGAAGAAAAGATATGACCATGCAACAGCAGTTTTGAAAGAGCTTTTGGACAAACGGGATGCGATAAGAAAGGATGAAATCCTGTCAGCAATTGTAAAGAGTGGACGGTCTTATGAGGAGATAATGAACTTCCTAAATGTTGGAGAAATAGAGGGAAAAACAGAGGAATAGACAAGGAATGCACCACAGCTGCGGCTGTGGTGCGAGTTTTAGGCGGAAAATTTCTGGAAGTTCACATCAAACTATTGACTTTTTTTGAAAACATATATATTATAATATAAACTAATATAATGATACATAATAATGCAAAAGAACTTTATATGAGAGACAGAAAAAGGGGGAATTTACCATGGGGAGAACAGGAAAACCCAGAATTATAGCCATTGGGGATAATGTCTGCGATAAAATTCTGACCAGAGGAAAAATGTATCCGGGAGGGCAATGTGTGAATACCTGCGTATATTCTTCTATGAATGGAGCAGAAGCAGCCTATCTTGGAAAATTCGGAACAGACCAGGTGGCAGAATGTGTGCAGAATGCTCTTTCAAAGCTGCATATTGCTATGGACAGGTGCAGGCATTTTGAAGGAGAAAATGGCTTTGCCTGTGTAAAGATCGTAGAGAATGAGCGTGTCTTTGTAGGCTCTAACCGAGGGGGCGTTGCCCGTGAATATGATTATAATTTTAATGAAGAAGATTTTATGTATATCCGCGGGTTCGATTTGATTTATACGGATTTGAATTGTTATATTGAAGAAGATCTGCCATCGCTGGCTGCGCTGGGGGTGCCTGTTGCCTTCGATTTTTCTAACCGGTGGACAGATGAGTATCTGAAGCAGGTTTGTCCCTATATAAGAATTGCGATATTCTCCTGTGCACATTTAGACAGAAGGCGGCGGGAGGAAGAGATGCGAAAGGCGGAGGCTTTGGGGGTAAAAATTGTACTTGCAACTTCTGGTGAGGATGGTTCGCATCTGCTGTATCATGGAAGGTTTTATGATACTCCGGCAGAGAAAGCGGAAGTGGTTTTGGATACGGTTGGCGCAGGGGACGCTTATTTTGCGGCTTTTTTATGCCATATTTTGAAATCTTCCGGAGAAGTGAGCTGGGATGATGGGAAAGCAATGCTTCCCATACTTTTGGAAGGAATGAAGCGCGGAGCGCAGTTTGCCGCTAAAATTGTGGGTGTGGAAGGTGCGTTTGGGTATAGTATGCCAATTGCAGGAAGAATTATGAATAATCGTATATAAAGGAAAAGAAAGGTTGTCTCTCATTTTGGGAAGGCAATCTTTTTTTGAATAAATTTCAGAAAAAACCTTGACAATTTGTCAAAAAGAATATAATATAATATAAACGTATATAACGTTATATAATGAATAAAGAGGAGGAAGTATGGAGAGCATCAAAGAGATTATAAACAAAATTCTTGAAGAGAAAAAAGAAGCAGGTGGAATCAAGCAAGTATTTTATGTGGCTTGTGGAGGATCACTGGGCGCATTTTATCCGGCAAAAATTTTTTTGGAGACAGAGGCGGTAGGAATTAAGACAGGCTGGTATAACAGCAATGAATTTATACATAACTTGCCCAAAAGTATGGGAGAGAATTCCGTACTGATCGTTGCTTCTCATAAGGGAAATACTCCGGAGACAGTAGAAGCTGCCAGGATAGGAAAGGAGAGAGGAATTCCGGTAATTGTGTTAACCTGGATTCCTGATTCGCCAATTACACAGTACGCAGATTATGTAATCCCGTATACCTTTGGTGACAACAAAGACATTGCGGGAGAGAAAACGATAAAAGGACTCCTGCTTGCAGTGGAGATTCTGAACCAGACAGAAGGTTATCCGAATTATGAGAAATTTATGGATGGAGTATCCAAGATTAACCAGATTGTCAGGAACGCCTGCAGGCTTGTACAGCGCCGTGCCAGGGAATTTGCCCGGAATTATAAGGATGACAAAGTCATTTATACCATCGGAAGCGGTGCAGGATTTGGAGCTGCTTATATGGAATGTATCTGTATTTTTATGGAAATGCAGTGGATCAATTCCAATGCGATACATTCAGGAGAATATTTCCATGGACCCTTTGAGATTACGGACAAAGAATTGCCATTTATCCTGCAGCTATCAGAGGGAAAGACAAGAGCACTGGATGAGCGTGCCCTGAATTTTCTGGAGAGATATGCCAGGCGGATAGAGGTTTTGGATGCAAAAGAATTGGGCTTATCCACTATCGATGCTTCCGTGGTGGACTACTTCAATCATTCCCTGTACAACAATGTGTATGTTGTGTATAACCAGGCATTGGCTGAAGCCAGACAGCACCCATTATCTACCCGCAGATATATGTGGAAGGTGAATTACTAACAGGAGGGAGAGATGAGATGAAGCTGGATTTTACAGAACTGCCGGTAGTAGATGCGCATGCGCATCCATTTATGCCCAGTAGAGAAAAAAAAGTATATGGCAGAAGATATATTTTGTCTTCTGACCGTTATAGTAAGGTGGAGCAGGAGACAGTGAGCAGCACCTTGGCATACCGCATGATTCTGAGAGAAATGGCCAGGATATCAGGCCTGTCGAAGGATGCGCCTGATGAAGAAATTATAGCTGCCAGAAATGCAATGGCACGAAAAGATTACAAGGCATTTGTGGAGCTGCTGTTTCGGGACGCAGGAATTGAGACATTTCTCAATGAAACAGGATTTCCGGTTCAGGGGGCGCGCCTGCGGGAAGAAGAGGTCAATGCTTTTTGCCAGGCAACGGAGAATATTGACGTACGAGAGATTATCCGGCTGGAAATGACTTGCAATCACCTGGTAGAAGATAGTCAGGAAATGCTCACATTTCAAGAATTTTTGGATGCTTTTCACAAACAGATGAGAAATCGGATTGCGCATGGCCGGGTAGCCGCGCTAAAAACGGTCATCGGTTATTTTACCGGGCTGGAGATTTTGAATCCAACCTGGGAAGAGGCAGAGAGATCTTTTTTATCCTTCTATTATGGGAAGGAGAAAGAGCGATGGATTCAGAAGCCGTTCCGGGATTATATGGTATTTGAATTCGTAAAGATCTGCCAGGAATACCATCTTCCCCTTCAGATTCATACAGGGGCAGGAGATCCGCCTTCCTGTGATCTGAGGCTGATGCGGCCCAGTTTGCTTTATGAGTTTATGAACCGGGAAGATACGGGAAAGATTCCCATTGTGCTTCTTCATGGAGGGTATCCTTTTGTGGAAGAAATGGCTTTTATGGTAAACGGTTATGCAAATGTCTGGACAGATGTTTCCAGCATGACTGCAGACGACAGTATTGCAGTGGAAAGGGCATTGCCAATGCTTTTAGAAAAAGTTCCGCTGAAGCGTTTGATGTATGGATCTGATGGTGCGGGGGATGTGGATCCTATCTGGTTTGCGGCAGTGAATTTCAAAAAGGTGCTGGGCAGAGTTTTTGACAGTCTGGTAGAGAGGGATGTGCTGGGTGTGTCTTATGCGCGGCAGGCAGCAGGATGGATTCTGTCTGAAAATGCGAAAGAGCTTTATAAATTAAAATAAAAATTAGGAAAAAGAAGAAGATTCCAAAGATTTAAAAAGTTGTTCTACAGTAATCTTCTCAATTGATTCCGCTTTTTCCCCTTTTTGTTTTGGTTTTTTGACTTTCTTCTTTTTTACAGGATGTATATGAGGAGACAGATTATCAGAATCGGAATCCCAAAGCCTGTCCAAGGAAGTCGTAGAAGGTGCCGACGCCGGGCGTATCACCAAACGAAAAGCCGCTAAGGATTGCGTAGAGTGGATTTATTTTCAATTGAGCAGCCCAATCGGTAAGGGAATGGACTTTAAAATCAATGGAAAGCAGATAGGAACGCTGCATACAGGAAGGAGTCCTTGGTTTTGGGCCAAAGACGGAATATTTGCTGCGGAGCAGTTCATCGGTATAAGAAAGGTCAAGATTCCAGAAACGTTCAATGATATCCCATGTAGATTTTGCAAAAACAGAGGGATCCGGATAATATTTACGAAGATTTTCAAGTACAAAAGTTTGATAGGCGGTATGACCGCCGGAATTAACAGGTAACATAAAAATCGCCCTCCAGTCGATGAAAATAAAATATATTCAATCGGCTTCGCCTCAAATTTTGAGCGATTTGTCAAGCCTTTTTTGACAAAAAAGTGGGGGATTTTAATAAAAAAGGAATCTTTAAGCCTTATGTTTACTGGATTAAAGATTCCGAGAGATTATTATTGTAGTAGGAGGTAACAAAATGGGAAAGAGCAAATTACAAAGGATGCTTGTTGGGGCGGCGCTGGTGCTTAGTATGGGGGCAGGTGCTCTCTCTGTAAGCGCTTCATCGGAGGAGCAGCCGGAGAAAACCATCAGAATATACAGCAATCGTACGGAATCTCATGTTGCGTATCAGATTCTGCAGGACATTATTGGACAGTATCAGGAGGAAGTGAATCCTAATTTTAAGGCGGAATTTGAGTGCGAACCGAATCTTGATCAGTACAAAAATAAGCTGAAGTTATATATTGCCGGAGACGAACTTCCGGATTTGTTTCAGATCGACAGGGGTCCCATTGCTGAAGAACTGACAAGCCAGGGAAAACTGGTAAATATGGACGAGCAGTTGGAGAAAGCAGGACTTGCAGACAGCCTTGATGAAGGATGCAGAGGATATGTGCAAAATGATGACGGAAGTCTCTATATTCAGCCGGAAGCACGGTATGGCAATACGTTCTTCTATTGGAAGGATCAGTTCGAGGCAGCCGGAATTACGGAAACACCTGCTACCTTTACGGAATTTTTGGATGTGTGCCAGAAGCTGAAAGACAATGGCTCCATTCCTTTGGGAATTACAGGCAAGGCAAGCTGGAATCCCCTGCATATTATGTATCTGCCTAGCTGGACAGTAACGGGAAATGATTGGCTGAATCAGGCAAAAAGAGGAGAAGTCAAGTTTTCCGAGATTCCGGTAGTGCAGGATTGTGCAGAATTTTTGAATACTTTAGCACAGAATGAGTATTTTCCGGCTGGTTTCTCTAATATTGAGTACACAGATATTATGAATGGATTTATTGAGGGACAGTATGCAATGGTTTGGTGCCAGAGCGTATATCTGGGACAGTTCTCAGATGCTTATGATGAAGGAAAACTGGGATTTTTCACCATTCCTGTAAATGATAAAGAGGAATCTTATGAGCAGAAGGCTACCATGGCGATCCAGGCAGGAATTTCCTGGGCTTTGAATCAGGAGAAATTTGATGAAGAAATGGAGAGATTCTATCAGTTCCTGCTGACCCATTATGCAGACACTTGTTATAAGTATGATACATTTCCTCAGTTCAATGTAGATCCTCCGGCAGACAAGTCCCAGATTATGAAAGATTACTATGAGATCATGAAGCAGCAGACCATTAGCTGGAGCAACTGGGATGATAATTGTGATCCGGTGACCGGGCAGTTGATGGATGATCTGGTAAAACAGTTAGCAGCAGGAATGATTACGCCGGAAGATTTTCTGACACAGCTGGATGAGTCTGCGGCAACAAATGGAGCAGATTATTTTAGCGTAAAATAGTCTGCCGGAAAGCAGGTGAGAGTATGAATTCTGTCTTAAAAAATAAAAGAGCCTTTGCAGTCTTTTTGACACCAGCTATGCTGATTTATTCTGCCATTGTGTTTGTTCCGATAATATATTCCGGGTATTACAGCCTGTTTAAATGGGACGGGCTCAGTGAAATGAAATTCATCGGTCTTGACAATTATATTACTTTGTTTACAAAGGACAGGGTAATATGGCCGATATTAGTTCAGACAATAGAATATACATTGCTGCAGATACTATTCCAGGTTGGCGGCGGACTGATTCTGGCTCTTTTATTGACTCTCCTCGTGAAGAAAAGAGCAATATTTCAGACGGTCTATTATATTCCTGTGGTGATTTCCTCTGTTGCGATCTGCCAGATATTTGACAAAATCTTCTCAGTGACACCTACGGGACTTGTGAATCATCTTCTTTCCCTGGTGAACGAGAATCTGGCCATGACGGAATGGCTGACGACTCCAGGGCTTTCCCTTGTCATTACTGCATTTGCAGAAGGCTACAAAACAATGGGAGTCTACATGGTTACTTTTTTTGCGGCTCTGATAGGCGTTCCGGGGGAACTGTCTGAGGCTGCGAAAGTGGACGGAGCAAGCTGGCTAAGAACGGTATGGCACATCAGGCTTCCATATATTCGGCCTATCATTGTGGCGAATATGGTGCTGGTTTTGAATAATTCCATCCGTTCCTTTGATTTCTCGTTTATGCTTACGGCAGGGGGACCGGGAACTACATCGGAATTGCTGGCGTCCTATATGTACAAAAAGGCATTTAGCAGCATGCAGTACGGATATGGAAGTACGCTGGCGGTCTTTATTGTTGTCATATGCTTTATTCTGGCCAGTTTCTGTATGAAACAGTTTGACAGAGGAGGGGAATCGCATGACCAATTATAAGAAACGCATGCAAACAGCAATATTATACATATTCGGTATTTTGACTGCAACTATTACGATATATCCCATTATTTATACCGCTGTGTTTGGTCTGAAAAGTCCTGAGGAAGCCCGGGTTTCTCCGGCATATGCTTTCCCTGAGAAGCTGTATTGGGAAAATTACCTGTATATTTTGAAGGAATCTGAGTTTCCCAGATATTTTGTGAACAGCGTCATCATCACAGGGACTGTGGTTGTTGTAGTACTGGTGGTCACTTCCATGGCTGCTTTTGCGTTGGCAAAGATGAGAGTAAGGGGACGGCATCATCTGAAAATGTATTTCCTGCTGGGACTGATGATTCCCATGCAGGTATGTCTCCTTCCGCTGTATCAAACCTTTGCGAAGCTGCACATTACGGATAAATATATTGGAGTGATTATTCCGCAGGTGGCGTTTGGAATTCCATTGTCCGTGTATTTGTTTGTGAATTTTTTCCGTTTCTTTCCGGATGATATTATAGAAGCCAGTGTCATAGAAGGATGCGGCATTTTCCGGCTCTTTAGCCAGATCGTATTGCCGATGTCCAGGAATATTATCCTGACGCTGGCAATGATGAGGGCTGTGTATTCGTGGAATGATTTTTTGTTTCCCTATACGTTTACCAGAAGTAAAGATTTACAGACGATTACCCTTGGACTGCGGGATTTTGTAGGAGCTTACGGATATACGGATTGGGGAAGAACATTTGCGGCAGTGACGGTAACGATTTTGCCCATGATCATCATCTACTTTTTCCTGGGAAAATATATGGTAGCTGGTATGTCAGAGGGTGCTGTGAAAGGATAGAAAGGAAAAGATATGCTTAATTTTGAATATAGGCTTCCCACAAGGATTGTGTTTGGAAAAGGAATGGAAGAACAGGCAGGGGAGGAGATTAAGAAAAGCGGAGGGACGAAGGTTCTGGTTCATTATGGCGGACACAGTGCAGAGAAAACCGGTTTGCTGGCGAAAGTCTGCCGTATTTTGGAAGAGTCACAGCTTCCCTATGTCCTCCTGGGCGGTGTAAAGCCCAATCCGCGGTTAAGCAAAATATACGAGGGTATTGCCCTGGCAAAGAAGGAAAATGTAGATTTTATTTTGGCAGTGGGAGGCGGAAGCGTCATTGATTCTGCAAAAGGGATCGGATATGGTGTGGCAAATGAGGGTGATGTCTGGGATTTCTATATCAGAAAGAAAGCGCCAAAGGCTTGTGTTCCTGTGGGGGTGATCCTCACCATTGCGGCTTCCGGAAGCGAGACAAGCGATGGTTCTGTGGTAACAAATGAAAACGGGAATTTGAAGCGTGATGTGGGAAGCGATTATGCACGGCCGAAATTTGCCATTATGAATCCGGAATTGACCTATAGCCTGCCGGAGTATCAGACGGCCAGCGGAAGTACGGATATATTGATGCACGCCATGGAGCGGTATTTTACCACGGTGAAGAATGTAGAGCTGATTGACGGGTTTCTGGAATCGTTGATGAAGACGGTGATGCACAATGTCAGGATTGTTTTGGAGAATCCCTGTGATTACAATGCCCGCGCAGAGCTGATGCTGGCCGGCAGTTTTTGCCACAACGGTCTTCTGACCTGCGGACGGAAAGGGGATTGGGCTTCCCATGCCATTGAGCATGAGCTGGGAGGAATGTTTGATGTTGCACATGGTGCAGGTCTGGCTGCCGTATGGGGAAGCTGGGCGCGTTATGTATACTTCGCGGATGTGATGCGGTTTGCACAGTTTGCTGTGAACGTCATGGGCTGTGTGATGGATTATCAGAATCCTGAGAAAACAGCTTTGGAAGGAATCTGTGCCATGGAGCGCTTTTTCACTTCTATTCATATGCCTACCTCTATTTCTCAGATGGGAATTATACTTTCAGATGAACAAATAGAGTGTTTGGCAGAGAAATGTACGGATGGCGGAAGCAAAAATATAGGAGCGTTTTGCAGGCTTGGGAAGGAGGACATCAGGAAAATTTATACAATGGCCAGATAGTTTAGGGCAGTTTTGTCCATACTTTGTGGGGGAGAGTCCTTTTTTGCCAATAACTGGTTGCGTTTCTGGAAATTAATATTATATAATTAGGTTAAATAAGTTTTATAAAAAATGAAAAATGAGGAAACGTAAGATGTTGGAAGAACAGAATGTGATACCATTATATAGACAGTTAATGGAGCAGATCGAAGAGAAAATCAGGCAGGGTGTGTATCGTCCGGGGGAACAACTGATGACAGAGATCGAAATGTCAAAGGCGTTTGGCGTCAGTATTATTACGGTGCGGAAAGCTCTGAAAGAATTGGTGGAAAAGGGGCTTGTGGAGAGGCAGCAGGGAAAGGGAACCTTTGTTGCAAAGAAGAAATTCAGCAAGAATCTTTCACAGACATTGAATTTTACACAAATGTGCCATTTGGCGGGTGTTACTCCCGGCGGTAAAATGTTGGAGAATACGCTGATATTTCCGGATAAAAAACTGGCTGCGAAAATGGGAATTTCCCAGCAGGACCGGGTTATCTATATCAAGCGGCTCCGGTTCGCCAATGACAGGCCCATTGCCATTGAAGAGAGTTATTTCAGTTTGTCCTATGCCAAACTTCTGGAGCAGAATTTTGACAATAACTCTTTGTATGATTTTCTGGACAAAGAATATCATATCCGGATCGCCTATACGAAGAAGAAGATAGAAATATGCCGTGCCAATAAGGAAGAGGCAAAATTGCTCCATGTCATGGAAGAGGAACCGCTGCTTTTAATCACCAGTATGGCTTATACGGAAGATGACCGGCTCTGTTACAGGGGCAAGCAGTTGTTTGACGGAGAGAATTTTGCATTGTATGTATAATAAAAGAAAAGACAAGGTTTGCCTCTGGAAGATGGGAGCATGATGCAGAACTAAATTTTGTTTGGAAAATAAGAGTGGCGATTTACAGATGGGAATTATTTGGAGACAGATAGTTCCCATCTGTTTTCTTACCTCCCGTCATAATTTCCAGTTGGAAGAGTACAGAGAAGTGCTTAGTCGACCAAAATTTAAGAATGTCAGTGGAAGGCACAGGATAGACAGCAGCCGGATTAAAGATATAGCAATGGATAGTTTGAAGGAGAGCAGTATCTGTTAGATGAGGGTGGGATACTGGAATCAGACAGCCGTTTTATAAAAGCGTAGGTATGTGAGAAGTTTATAAAAGGAAAAAAATGTAAAAGGCACCCACAACTTTCTCAAAGGCTTGCACAAGTTTCCGGTGTTCAACCCATTCTTTTGAGAAGAAGTTTTGAATCATTGTTTTACGCACTTCACGGAATACATTGTTATAATCACTTAAGTTTCCAGAAATGGTCGTTCCTGATACAGAGATAATGCGGGCTTTTGACATGATCTTTTGGACAATCTTACCGACTCCATAAGAACGATTTACGGAGATGTCCTTTTTCGTTACCCATCGGTTCAAGCTGCTGATGATCATCGCCATTTCGCTTTCTGACAATCGCTCTGCGGCAAATATTAAGCGTTAGATGAGTTATCCACATCCATATGGGTATGATATTCCGCTTCATTTATTTTTGTGGATATTTAGTTGATTTTCCTATTCCATTCTATCACCACCTGTTGTATAATCCCGTCTTTGACAGTTGGAAAAATAAAAAAATGCTAAACCCTGCAATTTATAAGGGTTACAGCATTTTGTGACCATGTTTTAATATATAGTAATATGTGATTGTAGCCAAGATACAGGCTTTGAAATGGTTTTTACATTATAATAACAGAAATTTCGAAAAAGTAAATATACAACAGATATTACTATAAAGCAAAACAAAATATTTGACAACGCAAATCCTTATTCAATGGAGAATGTGAAACTTTTTCTGTAAATAATGTTTTAGAAGGTCTTCTATGGTAAAATATTTTATCATAAGGAGGCCTTTTATTATGGCAAGAGAAAAGAAACCTGTACACAGAGTACAAATGACAGAAGGAAAACGTAACATCATTCACCAGCTCTTGGAAGAATACGATATCCAATCAGCAGAAGATATCCAGGATGCACTGAAAGATCTTCTTGGTGGAACCATCAAAGAGATGATGAAAGCGGAAATGGATGACCATTTGGGATATGAAAAATCAGAACGTTCTGATAGCGATGATTATCGCAATGGTTATAAGCGAAAAAGAGTGAATAGTCGTTATGGTTCTATGGAGATTGAAGTTCCACAAGACAGAAAATCAACTTTTGAACCTCAAGTAGTAAAGAAACGTCAGAAAGACATTTCAGATATCGATCAGAAGATTATTTCTATGTATGCAAAAGGTATGACAACCCGGCAGATTTCAGAAACCATCGAAGATATTTATGGTTTTGAAACATCAGAAGGTTTTATATCAGATGTTACAGACAAGATTCTTCCACAGATTGAAGACTGGCAGAATCGGCCATTAGATGAAGTTTATCCAATCCTATATATTGATGCGATTCATTATTCCGTCCGTGATAATGGAGTGATCCGGAAGCTTGCTGCCTATGTCATTCTTGGGATTAATGCGGAAGGTAAGAAAGAAGTGCTTACCATCCGTATTGGAGAAAATGAAAGTTCCAAGTATTGGCTTTCCGTCTTAAACGAATTAAAAAATCGTGGTGTAAAAGATATCCTGATCATCTGCGCAGATGGACTCACAGGTATCAAAGAAGCGATTGCGGCAGCATTTCCTAAGACAGAATATCAAAGATGTATCGTTCATCAAGTGAGAAATACCTTGAAATATGTTCCGGATAAAGACAGAAAAGCATTTGCTACAGATTTAAAAACGATATATCAGGCAGCGGATGAAAAGAAAGCTTTGGCAGCTTTGGATCGGGTAACGGAAAAATGGACTCCAAAATATCCGAATTCCATGAAACGCTGGAAGGATAACTGGGATGCTATTTCCCCAATCTTCAAGTTTTCAGCAACGGTTAGAAAGGTCATTTATACAACAAATGCCATTGAATCGCTGAATTCCACTTATCGGAAGCTGAATCGTCAGAGAAGCGTCTTTCCAAGTGACACAGCCCTTTTAAAAGCCCTTTATCTGGCTACCTTTGAAGCCACGAAAAAATGGACTACAACAATCCGGAACTGGGCTCAGGTTTATGGAGAGCTGAGTATCATGTATGAAGGTCGCTTACCAGAGTAATAAAAAAGCAGAAAAACAGGCGGATTACCCGCCTGCTGTTGACATGGGTATGCCATTGAGAGTGACATACCTGTTTTTTTTGACTGCTGTCATAGCTGTGAAGCATCCAAAATGTAATTCTCCAAAGCCATTCGGCTGATCTTCCATGTAGATCCCATGCGGAATCCCTTAAGTTTTCCTTCATTGAGCAGTTCGTAAATCTTGTTTTTCCCCACTCCAAGGTACTCAGCGACTTCTGAGACACTTAAAACTGTCAGAATAGAATCTTCCTTCCCTACAGACATTGTGTAAGAATTAGTTGACATAAGAATACCTCCCGTTCAATATAAATTTTTACCTATATGTCATTGCGGATAACTCTATAAAAGGATAAAAGGGTACAGTAAATAGGTATATAGAGCATGAAAGGTAAGCTTGGCGGTGAATAAAGCCGAGCTGATTTTATATGGTAACGACCCAGATTAAAAATTAATATCAGCCAGACATTTCTGTAAAAATATCAATAGAAAAGCACTTTGTATTACAAATGCTTTTCAGGCTGTATGCCGCTGAAGGCAGGAAAGAGAGGAGAAGATTATGCCAAAAGAAAATAAAAGCATATCCGTGTCAGTAAGAATGACGGAAAAGGATTATAGTATAGTGAAGAAAAAAGCGGAGGAGCAGGGTGTTTCAATATCAACAGTAATTGTTAATGCTGTTGTTAAGGAAAAAACAGTTGATCCATTAATGACTCAAAAAACAGTTGCTCATCTAAAAGCTATAAGCAGCAAATGCAGAGAACTCAGATATGATTATGAACGTTGCAGGTCTTGTCATGGGGAAAAAGATTTACAGAAGGCAATTGATCGGATTAGTTTAATTGAAAAGGAGATGGGGGAGTTATGGCAATCTTTAAGGTAGCAAGAAAGAGCGTAGACGATGTACGAAGCAACACATGGAATGGATACGATTGTGAATCTGTAAAAGAGGTAATCTGTAAATACAGGACAGCAGAAGATCTGGATAACCTGATGTCTTATTGTATGAGAAAGGCAAGTGATATACTTCCAGTAAACGTTGATTTATATAGCCCTGAGGCGGTTGCAAGTCAGTTCCTTTATATACAGAGGTGTTCTGGAAAACAACTAGATACAAAAGCGTACCATTATATTTTGAGCTTTGCTACCCAAAAGTATGAAAATTTTGTCAGTGTAGATGATATAAAAGCCATTATGGCTTTTTTTGCACATGATTTTTTACAAAAACATCAGGCAGTATTATGCCTGCATACAAATAAAAAGACGCATTATCATGTACATATTATTGTAGACCCTGTTAGCTTTTATAATTATCATAAATTCAGAAATAATATGCAGTGGATGAAAAACAGATTAGCCTTTGACATATTAAGCTATTTCCACATAGCACTGGAAGGGGTAAGCTATTACGATGAAAGGTGGAAATTAAGGGAGAGTATAGATGAAACTGGAATTGACTTATATCAACCAATGATCGGTACGAGGTATTACCTTTAAGGAAGTAATTGGTATGGGAATTGGGGAATCTATTAATTCTTGAGTAAGGTACCTGGGAGTCCATTTTAATAAAAAAATAAGGGCTATACATTAATGTAAAACAATAAATGGATTTGGAAAAGCAATTTGTATTACAAATGCTTTTCTAGCTAAGGCGTGTCGGAGCATGTAAAATTATTATTCATAATAATTCGGATTGAGAAACTTGAGTGGAATGCATGTAATTAAATTGGGGGACGGTCAAAATTGACCGCTCCTCAAAAATATTTTTATAGAAAGGTATGTGACCGGACCCCAATTTAATTAAAGGCAATCCAGTCAAGTTTCCTAAAATGTCCACGAGGTTTTGAAACGCAGTGGAAAAACCTCGTTAACACACCACATTTATGATATATTTATATATACTTGTGATCCTGCGCAATTTTGAAGCAAAGCGGAAAAATTGCGTAGGAATACACCTTTATTTATGCACCATAATATATTATGCTTCTTCTGTAAATGAAACAAACGGTAATCCGTTATAAAGAATGCAAAGACAAGATGATTGCATTAGACAAACCATCCTATACATGATAGAATAAACTTGTTACTAT
>CAKRRF010000043.1 GCA_934394985.1 uncultured Marvinbryantia sp. | reverse complement strand
TTATGCATTGGGAAGAAGACACGTTTCACAGGTGCATCAGAGTTCCTGAAACGCTGGAAACTGGCAATTTCGATATCTGCGATGCGATCGCAGAATTCGATCATTTCTTCTTCATGTTCCAACTGATCAAGAAGAGTAGGGATAGTACCACGATAATAGTCACCAATGACATCAAATGGTACTTCCCCGCCTCCGGTATAAAATGGTGGAAATCCCATCTCAGCGATCTGTCTGGAACATTCCGCATTGGCTTTGTTAGTTTCTTTTTGGGAAATTGCAATTTTACCTAACAATTCGTAAGCGTCCAGAGCTTCATCACTGAATAAACCGTTCATATATGAGATGCTCAGCAGATTAGCAGGATTGAACTTGATAGAAGACAGTCCGGCAAGTTTTGGAAAGGCTCGTGGAATGATCAGGTACTTTTGTGCCTGGACGTCCAGGCCAGTCCAGGATGGTAGTACCGGACAGTTCATTTCCAAGCCCATTGGTAAAAGCAGCATGTTGGTCCGCATCCAACATCTGAAATTTCCTGTAGAAGTTTACATTTGCTTCAATTGCTCTGGTATAATCCTGAAAATTGAAAATAAATAATGTATAACTTAGCCTGTTATGGCAACAGTAGCATGCATTCTTTTTCATGACAAGAAGGGAAAATTAAGATTGAACAGATGGTTCAATTTGAAAAATAAAAAATGAAAAATTTGCGACGTATTGTGCGAAAAGGATAAATAAACCTGGAAAACATTGACTATAGTGTGCAGAAGTGCTAAATTTCAAATTATCAACAGATCTGTTATGTGATAAGGGAAAGGTTTTAAATAGTAAGGAGGAAAATTACATCATGACACAAAAAAAGATGTACACGCATTGCCTTATAGCACTTGTAATTGGAATTCTCATCATGATTGCGTTACCTGCCACGAACGGATTGACGACAGATGGAGTTCATATGCTGGGCATTCTTGTACCGGTTATTTATCTCTGGATTACAGTAGGTACAGACTGGGTAAGTTTACTTGCAATTATTGCACTGGTTATGACAGGTGTTATGACCAATGGTTCCAATTTTTATGCAACTGTATATGCTAATTCCATGGGTAATTTTATTATTATTACAGTAATTGCCTGCATGGCACTGAGCGCAGTACTCAGTTCAACCGGTGTGATCGAAAAAATTGCGACATGGTTTATTACACGAAAATTTGTACAGGGACGGCCATATGCATTTTTGGCTATGTTCACATTAGCATATTTTGTAGTCGGAACATTTATGGAAGCAACAGCAGTATCGATTATGTTTATTGATCTGGCAGCTACGATCTGTAAAAAACTGGGTTACAAAAAAGGTGATGAGTTCTACACAATTATGATGTGTGGTATTTACTGGGGCGATGCAGTAGTCAGTGCAGGATCACCGATTTCTCATGTCCTGCCGATTCTTCTGATCGCAGCAGCAGCACCGGCACTCGGTGTAACGATTTCCTTTGGTCAGTGGCTGATGGTAGGTATTCCATTTGAAATTATCTGTTACATCGCCATGATGCTGATTGTACGTTTTATCTGGAAACCGGATACGACCTTATTCCAGAATTACGACATCGAAGAAATGAAAAAGAATTCTGCACCACTTAATAAACAGGGAAAAGTATCAACAGTTTTATTTATTATTGTCGTGATAGCATGGCTCTTCCCACAGTTTGGTAAGAGTTTTGCACCGGGCATTGTTACTTATTTAAATAATATCGGTGCCTGCGTACCACCGGTACTGGCATTGGCATTATGCTGTATCATACATATTGATGGCAAACCAATTGCAAAATTCAGTGATACGGTAAAATCTATTCCAATGGGAATGCTTCTGTTTACCGCCTGTGTAACAGCACTTGGTGCAGCAGTAAATCTGGAAAGCTGCGGAATCAGTACCTGGATGTATAACTTATTATCACCGGTACTTCAGGGACTGCCAACTATGGTAATGATGTGTATCCTGGTATTTGCAGCTCTGGCAATTTCACAGTTTATGTCCGACACAGTTACAATGTATCTGATTTATGCAGTAGCCATCGCATTGCTTAGCAACAGTGGCATTAACATGCCGGCATTTGTGATCATGATCGGTCTGGCATCGATTATGGGTCTTCTGACACCGGCGGCAGCCGTTCCGGCACCACTGTTCTTTGGACCGGAGCATATTACCATGCAGAATTCAGCAAAGTATTGCATTATCTTTCTGGCGATTACGTATGTGATTATCATGGCATTGATGTGGCCACTGGCAAATGCAGTGATCGTATTCTAAGTATGATTTTGATGTAAATATCAGATGTGAGATGACTCCCACCTCTTCAGGTGGCGAGGAGCAAATTAGTATCAGTGGTGGGAGTCAATCCCCCATCTGATATAGCCTCCGGCAGGATTGCAGAGATGCGCAAAAGAAATATGTCATGCTTTGCATGACGCGCATCTCGCAGCAAGAATGCCGAGGCATTCTTGAATTGACTATTATTTATTATGAAGGAAGGGATATATCTATGTTAACACCAAAGCAGAATTTATTAGAGTCATTAAAAAAAGATGGAAAACCGGAATGTCTGAATAACTCTTTTACTATGTTCCGTGGAATTCCTGGAGATCCATGTTTCAAATTAATCAGAGGAAACCGTATTCGTGGAACAGAATCTTATGACCAGTGGGGAACCCTGATTCTTTTCCCGGAAGATGCACCGGCGGCTGTGCCATATGTTACAGCAGAAAATCAGGTTATTAAAGATGTGGCAGAATGGCAGAAATATGTGAAAGTACCGGATCTGATGGGAAAATGCAAGGATGGATGGGAAGCGTCTATTGCAGCGGAAAAAGAGATTGACCATGACAAATACCTGACGATGGTAGTTATGGGAACCGGTATTTTTGAACAGCTTCATATGCTGATGACTTTTGAGGATACCCTGATGAATTTCCTGCTTGAGCCGGAAGCTATGCACGAGTTGATCGATGTGATCTGTGAATATCGTCTGACCTATATGAAACTGATCTGTGAACATCTTCATCCGGATTGCATTATCTCTCATGATGACTGGGGATCCAAGACCAGCCTGTTTATGAATCCGGATACCTGGAGAGAATTTTTCAAAGAGCCATATCGCAGACTGTATGATTATCTTCATTCACAGAATGTCATTGTGATGCATCACGGTGATTCCTATATGGAGCCAATCGTCGAAGATATGGCAGAGATCGGCGTAGATATCTGGCAGGGAGTACTTCCGACCAACAATATCAAAGCAATCTCTGAAAAAGTGGGAGACCGTATGCTGCTGATGGGTGGTATCGATTCTGTCATTGACCGAGAAGATGTAACGGAGGAAGAGATTCGTAAAGAAACCAGAAGAGCATGCGAAGAGTATGGGGATCTGAAAGGATTCTGGCCTGGAATGACTTATGGAGGACCGGGTACCATTTATCCTGAAGTCGAAAATATTGTGATTGATGAAATCAACAAATACAATATAGAAAAATATGGTGTTGGTATTTGCTAATCGAAAGCAGATGTGAAAAATAAAACAGGACTCCGCAGAAAATAAAAAGATCTGCGGGGTTCTTTTTCATTTGAAAATTTGCTATGATGCAAAAGGAGGAACAGTAAAAGGCAGCAAAGGATAAAGGAGAGAATAGACAGATGGATCAGTATCGTTATTTTCCCGGAATGCAGAGTCTTGTAGACGAATTTGAAGAACATGGAATACCAGTAAAATATTATGCGGGAGCCAGCCGGGAAAAATTTCGAAGGACAAGGTTTTATACAGGACAGAAAGTATTAAAAGAAAATTATGTTTATCTGGCAGACAGCCAGGAAGAGTTTTTTGTATCAGAAAATAGCAATTGTGGCGCTTTTGTGATTCGTGGAACCTGTCCGGAAATATTGAAAAACCGGAAATTTTCTGTTTTGGAAGTAAATACAGACAAAGAACTGGATGAAATCGAAGAGATCTGTGAAAACGTATTTGATCAGTGCGAAAAATGGAATGATGAATTGTGCGATATCATGATTCGCAGTGGAAATATTCAGAAGCTGTGTGAAGCCAGTCTGCAGTATTTTCACAATCCGTTGTTTGTACATGATGATCAGTTTTTTGAAATAGCCTGCCCAGATCTGCGGCCCGAAATGATACAGTGGACAAAGGATAAATATACGGGCAATAATATAACCCCGATGAATACAATTAATGAGTTTCGAACATCTCAGGAATATCGTCATACGATGGAAACCAGAGGAGCTCAGATTTTTTCGGATCAACTGAGGGGATATCGGGATATTTACGTAAACCTGTGGAATACCAGCGGACGTTATATGGGTCGTCTGGTGATCTGTGAACTGGACACAGCAATCAAGCCGGGACAGCTGAAGGCAGCAGAGTATCTGGCAGAGTTTATCGTTCGTGCAATGAATTACAAGCCTCAGAATAACAGCACTTATGATCAGATTATGGTGAATCTGCTGGAAGATCTGGTAAATAAAAAGATACACAGTCAGGAGGAGATCAGCGAAAGAATTGCATTGATGGGATGGACACTGACAGACGCATATGTAGTGGCATGTTTGTCTCTGGAAGAACGAGTGGATACACTGCATACCTCTGTCAGTCTGTGTAATGAGATAGAAAGCAATATTCATGGAAGCAAGGCCTTTGTACATCAGGGACATATTGGTATTCTAATTAATTTGAAAATAAATCAAAATTATACCTCAGAGCTTGGTGTTGTGGTAAGAGAAGGTCTGTTTAAAGCCGGAATCAGCAATGTCATGAACCATCTAATGGAGTTGCCTACTTATTATTTTCAGGCAGTGATTGCACTTGGACATTGCAGAAAAAGTGGCGGTATGCGCTGGTCATATCATTTTGATGAAGCAGCACTGGATTTTATTCTGGCTTCTTATCAATCTGAAATGCCGGTGGTTTATGCCTGCTCAGACAGGCTGCGAACATTGATACAGTACGATAAAGAAAATGGAACAGAATATTTTCATACGCTTCGGGTATATATTGAACAGGAACAGAAGGCGGTAGAAGCCGCAAAGCAATTGTACATAGGACGAAGTACATTATTTTACCGTATGAAAAATATAATGAAGCTGACGGCATTGGATCATGATAAGATACGTGATCCGCAGATGAATTTGTTCCTGAGATTATCCTTCTATATTCTGGAACGGGAAGAAAAGTTCACATAAATTTCAAAAATATGTTTTTCACATTCGTTGACAACAAGAAAAATGCGTGTTATATTACAAATAGAACAGAGCGAAGAGAAAAGATGGTTCGGATTGCCGGTGGCAGTCCTTTATAGCATGCAGGAGGTGAGTTGCATGAGCGAAAAGAGAGAT
Source organism: uncultured Marvinbryantia sp. (assembly GCA_934394985.1). Lineage (GTDB taxonomy): Bacteria > Bacillota > Clostridia > Lachnospirales > Lachnospiraceae > Marvinbryantia. The sequence goes on along the minus strand of CAKRRF010000043.1, from coordinate 13,332 downwards.
TATTATGAGGTACTTGGAATCAGTCGCAGTGCGGATGATGCTGCGATAAAAAAAGCATATAGAAAACTGGCAAAGAAGTATCACCCGGATAACAATGCAGGCAATCCGGCGGCAGAAGAGAAATTTAAAGAGGTTGCAGAGGCGTACGATGTTTTAAGCGATCCGGAAAAGAAAAAGTTGTATGATCAGTTTGGCCATGCAGCCTTTGATCAGAATGGTGCACCAGGTGGTGGAGGCGGAACTTATCAGGACTTCACAGGCGGTAATGGTGGCTATCGCGAATATCACTATGAAGGCAATATGGATGATTTGTTTGGAGATATGTTCCGAAATGCTTTTCATGGAAAAAGCTCAGGCCAGAAGCGTTCCACAAGAAGCGGAGGTATGCATTTCGGAGACTTTGACTGGAGTGATCATATGAACTTTGGCGGTGGAAACAGTTGGAATGGAGCCGGGTTTGAAGGAAGCTATGGACCACAGAAAGGTGCAGATCTGAATGCTGAAGTAACGATTGGATTTGAAGAAGCAGCTTTTGGTTGTGACAAAGTGATTTCGCTGAGAAATCCGGATGGCAGCCAGCATTCTCTGCAGGTACACATTCCGGCGGGAATCGATACAGGCAAGACGATTCGGCTGCGTGGAAAAGGTATGCCAGGTGCAGGGGGTGAGGCAGGAGATCTTCTTCTGAAGGTAAATGTACAGAGCAGACCGGGATATGAGCGAAAGGGTCAGGATCTGTATACAACGGTGAATATTCCATATACCACAGCTGTTTTTGGAGGAGAGGCCCGTGTACAGACACTGTATGGTGATGTGATCTGTAAGATTAAAGAGGGAACTCAGTCCGGAACAAAGATCCGTCTAAAAGGAAAGGGCATTGTATCCATGAAGAATCCGTCAGTTCATGGTGATCAGTATGTGACGGTACAGATTGATGTGCCAAAGCATCTGAGCCGTGAAGCAAGACAGAAGCTGATGGAATATAGGCAGGCGTGCTGATACCGGAAAAGGGATTCTGGTAGACAAATGTGAAATAGGTTCGTATAATAAATACAGATACAGATAAATAAAAACGAGGGAAGAGTGTAGGATGACGGGGCAGGAGGCAGAAAAAGAAATAGCGTGTTACCGAAAAATATTTTCCGAAGTAAGACTGCTTGGTGCAGATGAAATGGAAAAGCTGGATCTGGAACGAAAAACCGGTATGATGTCGGAACAGTGTCAGTGTTACAGATTCTGGGAGAAAAGCAGCTTTTGTGAGAACTGTATCTCGTTGAGGGCATGGAAGGAAAAGACAGAGCATACCAAGCTGGAGTTTCGCAGAGATGACATTTATCAGGTGACTTCCAGATATGTGGAGATTGACGGAAAGCCCTATATTATGGAGCTGGTAAAACAATTAAATGAAGAGACACTGCTGGATGCAGATGGCAGAAAAAAACTGGCAGGTAAGCTTTTGGAATATAATGAGGAATTGTATAAAGATGCATTGACCGGTGCTTATAACCGTCGCTATTTTGAGGATGAGCTGAAGTCCGGAACAGGTGTGACCGGTGTAGCCATGATAGATATGGATGATTTTAAGCTGTGTAATGATACGTTTGGCCATAATGCCGGTGATGCAGCGCTTACAACGATGGTGAATGTAATCCGCAGATTAACCCGTCGGACAGATATCTTGGTGCGCTATGGAGGCGATGAATTTCTTCTGCTGATACCGGATGTATCGGAAGATATCTTTAGCAAAAAGCTGCATCAGATTCAGAAGCAGATTCGGGAAGCGATAGTGCCGGAATATCCTCGGCTGAGACTGTCAGTCAGTGTCGGAGGTCTGGTTTCTTCCGGTGAGTCTCTGGAACGGGCAGTAGACCGGGCAGATCGTCTGATGTATCAGGCAAAATACAGCAAGAATATGGTTGTTACAGAAGCCTCTTCGCTGCTGGACGAAGAAAATGGAAAAGGTTTTCGTACCAAATTGCGACCACAGATTCTGATTGTGGATGATTCAAAGATGAACCGGGAGTTGCTTATCGCGATGCTGGAGGATGAATTTCATATACTTGAGGCAGAAAACGGGGAACAGTGTCTGGAATTGCTTACACAATATGGAACCGGTATATCTGTGGTGCTTCTGGATATTATCATGCCGGGAATGGATGGATTTGAAGTATTGTCTGCAATGAAAAGAAAGCACTGGCTGAATGATATCCCGGTTATTATGATATCCAGTGAGGGTGGTATCAATACTATTCGCAGAGCTTATGAGCTTGGAGTGGCAGATTATATTAACCGTCCGTTTGACTCCAGAATAGTATACCGTCGTGTATTTAACACAATTAAGCTGTATGCAAAACAGAGACGTCTTACCAGTCTGATCGGTGATCAGATCTATGAGAAAGAAAAAAATAATAAAATGATGGTCAGCATTCTCAGTCATATTGTAGAATTCCGAAATGGTGAGAGCGGGCAGCATGTTCTTCATATCAATATGCTGACTGAGCGGCTGTTGAGACGGTTGCTGGAAAAAACTGACAGATACAATCTGACGCAGGCCGACAGAAGTCTGATTACTACCGCATCTTCCCTGCATGATATAGGAAAGATCGGCATAGATGATAAGATTCTGAATAAGCCCGGAAAGCTGACAAAAGAAGAATTTGAAATCATGAAGACGCACACACTGATTGGTGCACGGATGCTGAAAGATATGGGAACCTATCAGAGTGAAGAACTGATTCAGATTGCGTATCAGATCTGTCGCTGGCATCATGAACGATATGATGGAAAAGGATATCCGGACGGACTGAAGGGCGAAGAGATCCCGATCGCAGCCCAGGTGGTATCCCTGGCAGATGTGTATGATGCACTGAGCAGTGAGCGGGTATATAAGAAAGCATTTTCACATGAAAAGACGATGCAGATGATACTGGCGGGCGAGTGCGGACAATTTAACCCGTTACTTCTGGAATGTCTGGAGGATATTCAGGAAACATTAAAGGAAGATCTGGAAAAGACTAGCCTTGACAGAAAAAGATTCCTGTGATAGCCTAAGAACAAATGGACATAATAAAATCAATGAAAACGCACAGAAGAAGAGAGTAGATTTATATGAGGCATTACAGAGAATTCCCGGTGGCTGAGAGGGATGTGCATCAGTAAATGGAAGATGGCTTTGGAGCGGCGCACCGACCAGGAAGGATGAGATTCTTATAGGCTGCGACAGGATCGCCTGTTATAGCGAAAGGGTGTATGTGCACCCATAGAGGTTCATACTGTGAGGTATGGATAAAGTGAAGTGGTAACACGGGATTAACCTGTCTTCTCAGATTGAGGAGGCAGGTATTTTTGTTTATGATGGAAGGAGAAAGAAAGATGGAAAAGAAAAAATTTTATATGACCACAGCCATTGCATATGCATCGGGCAAACCACATATCGGCAATACCTATGAGATTATTCTGGCAGATGCAATTGCCCGTTACAAAAGAGCAGAGGGTTATGATGTGTTTTTGCAGACCGGTACAGATGAGCATGGACAGAAGATCGAACTGAAAGCAGAAGAAGCAGGTCTGACACCAAAGGAATATGTAGATAAAGTAGCAGGAGAGATCAAGAGAATCTGGGATCTGGTAGATACTTCTTATGACAAGTTTATTCGTACTACCGATGAAGATCATGAGAAACAGGTTCAGAAGATTTTTAAGAAAATGTATGATAAAGGCGATATCTACAAAGGACATTATGAAGGAATGTACTGTACACCATGTGAATCCTTCTTTACGGAATCTCAGCTGGTAGATGGAAAATGTCCGGACTGTGGCCGTGAAGTTACTCCTGCAAAGGAAGAGGCATATTTCTTCAAAATGAGCAAATATGCAGACAGACTGATTGAACATATCAATACCCATCCGGAGTTTATTCAGCCGGTATCCAGAAAGAATGAGATGATGAACAACTTCCTTCTTCCTGGTCTGCAGGATCTGTGTGTATCCAGAACTTCTTTTAAGTGGGGAATTCCGGTAGACTTTGATCCAAAACATGTTACTTATGTATGGCTGGATGCACTGACCAACTATATCACAGGTATTGGATATGACTGTGATGGCAACAGTACAGAGCAGTTTAAAAAGAACTGGCCGGCAGACCTGCATCTGATCGGCAAAGATATTATTCGTTTCCATACGATTTACTGGCCGATTTTCCTGATGTCTCTGGATCTGCCATTACCAAAGCAGGTATTTGGTCATCCATGGCTGCTGCAGGGCGACGGTAAGATGAGTAAGTCTAAAGGAAATGTGCTTTATGCAGATGATCTGGTAGATTTCTTTGGCGTAGATGCAGTACGTTATTTTGTACTTCACGAAATGCCGTTTGAAAATGATGGTGTTATCACATGGGAACTGATGGTAGAACGTCTGAATTCTGATCTTGCCAATACATTGGGCAACCTGGTAAACAGAACCATCTCCATGTCCAATAAATACTTTGGCGGTGTGGTAACGAATAAGGGAGTGGCAGAGCCGGTGGATGAGGAACTGAAAGCAGTAGCACTGGCTGCACCTGGAAAAGTAACAGAAAAGATGGAACAGCTTCGTGTGGCCGATGCCATCAGTGAGATCTTTGTATTATTTAAACGATGCAATAAATATATTGATGAGACGATGCCATGGGCTCTGGCAAAAGAGGAAAGTAAGCAGGATCGTCTGGCCACTGTTTTGTATAACCTGGTAGAGAGCATTGCCATTGGCGCAGAACTTCTGGAATCCTTCATGCCTGGTACTTCTGCAAAAATTCTGACACAGCTCAATGCGCAGAAGAGAGGGCTTGAACAGATGAATCAGTTCGGTCTCTATGAAAGTGGAAATAAAGTCACAGAAAAACCGGAGATCTTGTTTGCAAGACTGGATCTGAAGGAAGTGATGGAAAAGGTAGAAGTACTTCAGGCTGCTCAGAAAGCGGCTTCCGGACAGAAAGAAGAACCGGAAGAGCCAGTGATTGACATCGAACCAAAGGCTGAGATCACATTTGAAGATTTTGAAAAAATGCAGTTCCAGGTTGGTGAGATTATTGCCTGTGAACCGGTGAAAAAGTCTAAAAAGCTTCTTTGCAGCCAGGTGAAGATCGGAAGTCAGGTAAAACAGATTGTTTCCGGCATCAAAGCACATTACAGTGCCGAAGAAATGGTTGGAAAGAAAGTAATGGTTCTCGTGAACTTAAAACCGGCCAAGCTGGCAGGTGTATTATCAGAAGGTATGATTCTCTGTGCAGAAGATGAAAACGGGGAACTGGCACTGATGGTACCGGAGAAGAAAATGCCTGCAGGAGCAGAAATCTGTTAGGGAGTAAGATATGATATTTGATACTCATGCTCATTATGATGATGAGACATTTGACAAAGACAGAGATACGCTTCTGGAGAGTGTGCAGGAAAATGGAGTTGGCCGCATTGTGAATGTGGGAGCCAGTCTTCGTGGCGTGCGTGCCACCTGTGATCTGATGGAGAAATATGACTTTATCTATGGTGCACTAGGTGTGCACCCGGATGAAGTCGGTGAATTGGATGAAGAGAAGATGCAGTGGATGAAAACTCTGTTATCTCATGAAAAGGCGGTGGCTGTCGGGGAAATCGGTCTGGATTATTACTGGGATAAAGAGTCTCATGAGATTCAGAAAAAATGGTTCCGAGAGCAGATTCATCTGGCACTGGAATGTGGACTGCCTGTGAATATTCACAGCAGGGAGGCTGCGCAGGATACGTTTGATATCCTGAAGGCAGAGCATGCCGGAAGAACCGGATTTGCAGGGGGAATTATTCACTGTTATTCCGGTTCGGTGGAGATGGCAAGAGAATATCGGAAGCTGGGGTATGAGATTGGAGTCGGCGGAGTAGTGACATTTAAAAATGCCAGAGTATTAAAAGAAGTAGTGGCAGATACTCCGATGGAATGTATAGTGGTCGAGACGGACTGCCCATATCTGGCACCTGTGCCGAACCGTGGCAAGCGGAATTCTTCTCTGAATCTGCCATTTGTCATTCAGACAATTGCAGAAATAAAGAGCCTGACACCGGAAGAGGTGGAGCAGGCAACCTGGGAAAATGCCTGCAGGGTATACCAGCTGGAAAAATAAGAAAACAGATATTGTAGACAGACTGAATCATTTCGGATGAAGTCATTAGAACACGAAAAAGGAATATATATATGGAATTAAACGATAAATTATCAAATCCGCAGAAAACCATAGAGATGATTCAGAAATATGAATTTACCTTTCAGAAAAAGTTCGGTCAGAACTTTTTGATTGACAGTCATGTACTGAATAAGATTATTGCGTCTGCGGATATTACCAGAGATGATTTTGTACTGGAGATTGGTCCTGGTATCGGAACCATGACCCAGTATCTGGCAGAAGCAGCAGGACGTGTCCTGGCAGTGGAGATTGATAAAACGCTGATTCCGATTCTTCATGAAACACTGGCTGCGTATGATAATGTGGAAGTGATCAATGAGGATGTGCTGAAGCTGGATATCTGTAAAATTGTGGAAGAAAAGAATGGCGGGAAACCGGTGAAAGTGGTGGCAAATCTTCCATACTATATTACGACACCGATTATTATGGGACTTCTGGAATCTCATGTTCCGGTGGAAAGCATTACGGTTATGGTTCAGAAAGAAGTGGCTATGCGTATGCAGGCCGGACCTGGTACCAAGGATTATGGTGCATTGTCTCTGGCAGTGCAGTATTACTGCGAGCCGTATATTGCCGCCAATGTGCCGCCAAACTGCTTCATGCCAAGACCAAAGGTGGGAAGTACAGTCATTCGCCTGACCAGATACAGTGAGCCACCGGTATCTACAGAACATGAACAGCTGATGTTCCGTTTGATCCGGGCATCATTTAACCAGAGAAGAAAGACGCTGGCAAATGGTCTGAACAATGCACCAGATCTGCATTATAGTAAAGAGCAGATAGCCCAGGCAATTGAAAAACTGGGTGTGTCAGCAAGCATCCGGGGGGAAGCTCTGACACTGGAACAGTTTGCGAAGCTGGCTGACATATTAGCGGAAGAATAAAAATCAAACACAGCCTCTGCATTTCTGGCAGAGGCATTTTTAAAATGGGGGTGTCGCAATGAAAAAGATCGAATTTACTTATCCTTCTCATGATGGAAAAACACAGATTCATGCGATTTGCTGGGAACCGGAGAATAAACCGACAGCGGTTCTTCAGATTTCTCATGGAATGGTGGAGTACATAGCGCGTTACGATGAGTTTGCAGCATTTCTGGTGAAGCAAGGCTATGTGGTAGTAGGAAATGATCATCTGGGCCATGGACAGTCTGTGCAGGATGATTCCTGTCTGGGCTATTTTGCAGAAAAAGATGGAAATAAAATAGTGCTGCAGGATATCCACCAGCTTCGGCTTATGACGGAAAGACGTTTTCCAGATGTGCCTTATTTTATTCTGGGACACAGTATGGGTTCATTTCTGGTTCGACAGTATCTTTGCCTTCACGGATCCGGACTGGCAGGAGCGGTGATTATGGGCACCGGACATCAGCCACGGATTGCCACTGCATTCGGAATGGCACTGTGTAAGATGATGGCGCGAATAACAGGATGGAGATATCGCAGTCTTCTGGTAGATACCATGGCATTCGGCGGTTACAATCGGAAGTTTGGTTCGCTGAAGGGCAGAGAGTGGCTGAGCCGAAATGAGGAGAATGTAGCTGCCTACCTGAAAGATCCACTCTGTACCTATCGTTTTACCTTAAATGGCTATTATAATCTTTTTTACAGCATTCATATGCTCAGTGAAAAAGAAATACTTAAGAAAATGCCGGAGAATCTGCCGTTATTTCTGGTGGCCGGTGAAGATGATCCGGTGGGAAATGCAGGAAAGAGTGTGATAAAAGTATACGAGCAATTTCAGGAGCTGGGAATGAAGAATGTGACGATGAAGCTGTATCCGCAGGATCGACACGAGATTTTGAATGAAGTCGACAGAGAAGACGTGTATCGGGATATCTTCCGATGGATGGATCATTGGAGATAGAAGAACGAATTGCCACGGAAATGAAGAGACTTGTTGATCTCGTGGTAATATATCGTGTGATCGGAGTGTATCTACCCCGGAAAGAAAGAAGCTTGCTGATCTCGTGGTAACATATCGTGCAATCGGAGCAAATCTACCCCGGAAATGAAGAAGCTTGCTGATTTCGTGGTAATATACTAGCCACCAGTAAAAAATGTCTCACTTGTATCTGGCGAATAAACCGGATTTAAGTGAGACATTTTTATAAAATTTTAAATTTATTTTATAAGGTAGTATCATTTTCCTCATCAGCATCCGTCGGATGCAGATTCTGAAATACTGACGTATCGATGGAATCTTCAGAAGCATTTTCTGCTTTACTGTCATCTGGAATATACCGGTCAAATATTTTTACAAGAATATGTGCATTCAGAAAAGCGATCAGTGCAAATCCAAACATAATCCAGAACAGCAGGCCGATGGCAATCGTCTGTTGTGACAGAAAGGTCAGGATAATGGATCCGGCGATTATTGCAATCATCAAAAGTGTGCGTGGCAGATTACCAACAGACATCAGAAAAGCATTTTTGATGGTATTTATAATCGTGTTATCGAATTTGGCAAGGATCGGGAATACATAGATCAGTGTTATGCCAAACAGCAGTGCAATGGCAGAAAGCAGAATGAACATAGCCTGTGCCATAGACTGATCCATATTGCGGATAATATGAAAATCCATGTAGAAGATCAACATGGCTGCAAGTGCAATTACCCAGATCACAGTTGCCTGACGGAAGTTCTGACGGAAAGCTTTGAGATAACTCTTTACAATATAGGATTCTTCGTCCCGTGACATTTTCAGAGTGACATAGCTGAGAGAGGTCCATGCAGCTCCAATGGTTACGATCGGAACGCAGGTAATCAGAAATACAATATTCAGAATCATGACATCGGCTACTCTGCCAAGAAAACGCCAGAGAGGGCTGTCCATATTAAAAAAGCTGCTCATAAAAATCCTCCTGAATTCAAAATAATAAAGAAAAGTTGAAAAATCTGATCTTTTTTACAGTATAACAAAATATGAAAATAATGCAACATTGCGTCGAATGTAGTTTTAAGAATTATTATTGACAAAAAAATAACAACAGTGTTATTATATTAACCATGAGTAATTTCATAGTTGCATGTCAGGTGAAGGGTAAACATTTTTACTTTTGCGAAAAAGAGGGAATCAGGTGAAAAACCTGAGCGAACTGGTCACTGTAAACAGGGAATATGCCTTTTATAACCATTGCATAGGATCGAACTGTGTGAGAAGGAAAAGGTACGTGCTGATCTGTAAGTCAGGAAACCTGCCTGATGTGAGATGTGCTCCAGACACAGCATAAGCATCAAAAAACCATAAGAGAGTTCGATCACATTTATGGTTCAGTTCAGTATGCTTGTGTGGGAACACAGGCTTTTTTTATTCTATATATGAGATTACCTAAAAGAAATAGTAGAATGATTAAAAGGAGGAAGGAATATGGGATGTAAAGTTACGATTATTGGAGCAGGCAGTGTAGGAGCAACCATCGCATATACACTGTCAGGGGAGAACATTGCATCAGAGATCGTTATGATTGACATCAACAAAGAAAAGGTTCAGGGAGAGGTAATGGATATCGAACAGGGAACCTGTTTCAGAGATCCGATTTCTATTGTATGTGGAGATTACGAAGATGCAAAAGATTCCGATATCGTGATCATTACTTCCGGAATTGCCAGAAAGCCAGGTCAGACAAGAATCGAACTGACTCAGACAAATGTAAACATCTTAAAGAGTATTACACCGGATATTGTAAAAGCAGCACCGAATGCCATCTACATTATGGTAAGCAATCCGGTAGATATTATGACTTATGTGTTTACAAAAATATCAGGACTTCCGGAAAGACAGATCATCGGTTCAGGTACCATTCTGGACACTGCAAGACTGAAATTTGCATTGTCAGACCATTTTGGAGTTGCGCAGAAAAATATACATGCCTATGTATTTGGAGAGCATGGTGACAGTTCCTTCATCCCATGGTCAGGAGCATATATTTCCGGGGTCAGTGTAGATGAGTTTTATGAACTTATGAAAGCTCATGGAAAAGATATAAAGGAAGTAGATAAAGAAGCAATGCTGGCGTATGTACAGAAGTCAGGCGGTAAAATTATTGCAAATAAGGGAGCAACTTTTTATGCAGTATCCAGATCAGTCTGTCAGATCTGTGCCAGAGTAGCTGCGTCTTCCGATTCCATCGCAACGGTATCCTCTATGATGCACGGCGAGTATGGAATCGAAGATGTGTGTCTAAGCACTCTTACGATCCTTGGACCAAATGGAATTCAGGGAAAACTTCCGATGAGAATGAAAAAAGAAGAGATCGAAAAACTGAAAGCCAGTGCAGATACACTGAAGGCAGTGATTGCACAGATTGAGTGGTAGAAAGGAAGAAAATCTTATGAAGTACAGCTATTTTCCAGGATGTACATTAAGAACAAACGCAAAGATGCTGGATGCATATGGCAGAGCTTCTGCATTGTCACTTGGTTTTGAACTGGAAGAAATTGAAAACTGGCAGTGCTGCGGAGGAGTATATCCATTAGGGACAGATGAGATTGCAACAAAGCTGTCATCCGTCAGAGCACTGAATGAAGCAAAAGAAAAAGGACAGGATCTCGTCACATTATGTTCTGCCTGTCATCACGTCATCAAACGTGTGAATGACGATATGAAAAATGTGGAAGACATTCGTACCAGAGCCAATAACTATATGCAGCTGGAAACTCCTTATGAGGGAGAGACGACCGTGCTTCACTATCTGGAAGTGCTCCGCGACCGCATAGGGTTTGATAAAATAAAAGAAAAAGTGGTAAATCCACTGACAGGTAAGAAAATAGGTGCCTATTACGGATGTCTGCTTCTCAGACCCGGAAAGATCATGGGATTTGACAATCCGGAAAATCCATCTGTGATAGAAGATTTTATTCGAGCCATCGGTGCAGAACCGGTTATATATCCATATCGAAATGAATGCTGCGGAGGATATATTTCTCTGAAAGAAAAAGATATGGCAAAGAATATGTGCCATAAAATCTGTGACAGTGCAGCAGGCTTCGGTGCGGATATGCTGATTACCGCCTGTCCACTGTGTCTGTACAACCTGAAAAAGAATGGAAACGGAAAGCTTCCGATCTACTATTTTACAGAGCTTCTGGCAGAAGCTCTTGGCGTGAAAGAAGAAACAGACAGGGAGGTGGAAAGACCGTGATCAATGAGAAAAAACAGGCAGAACAGATCAGAGAAATCAGCGGAGTGAATCCACTGAAATGTATGAAATGCGGAAAATGTTCTGCATCCTGTCCGGCGTTTAATGAAATGGATATCAAACCACATCAGTTTGTGGCTTATGTGGTAAATGAGGATATCGAGTCACTGGTAAATTCCAGATCTCTCTGGAAATGCCTTTCCTGTTTTGCCTGTGTAGAGCGTTGTCCAAGAGATGTAAAACCAGGAAAACTGATCGATGCTGCAAGACAGCTTGTAGTACGTCAGAGAGACCAGAGCTATCTTTCACCGGATGAGATACCGGAGCTTCTGGATCCGGATCTGCCGCAGCAGTTGTTAGTCAGTGCATTCAGAAGATACAGGAGATAAGATAGATGCAGAGAATAGGAGTATTTGTCTGTCATTGCGGAAGTAATATTGCCGCGACAGTCGATGTGAAAAAAATAGTAGAAATGGCAATGATGGAGCCAGGCGTTGTTCATGCGGAAGATTATCAGTATATGTGTTCAGAAGCAGGACAGGCACTGATTGCAAAGGCCATCAAAGAAAAAAATCTTACAGGAATGGTAGTATGTTCCTGTTCCCCGCGTATGCATGAGAGCACTTTCCGTAAAGCAGCAGAACGGGCGGGACTGAATCCATACATGGTGGAAATCGCAAATATTCGTGAACATGTTTCCTGGATTCATAAAGATATGGAAGAGGCTACCCAAAAAGCAGTGATTCTTATGAGAGCTGCCGTAGCAAAAGTAAACTTAAATACACCGCTTCATCCGGGAGAAAGCCGTGTGACCAAACGTGCGCTGGTCATCGGCGGAGGCATCGCAGGAATTCAGACAGCACTGGATATTGCAGATGCAGGATATGAAGTGGATATTGTGGAAAAAACACCAAGTATTGGTGGAAGAATGTCACAGCTGGATAAAACATTCCCGACACTGGACTGCTCCGCATGTATTCTGACACCAAAGATGGTAGAAGCGGCAGCCCATGAGAAAATTACGATCTACACCTATAGTGAAGTGGAAAAAGTATCTGGTTTCGTAGGTGATTTTACCGTAGATATTCGTAAAAAAGCCAGAAGTGTAGATATGGATAAATGTACCGGATGTGGAGTCTGTCAGGAAAAATGCCCTTCGAAAAAGACACCGAGTGAATTCAACCGTGGCTTAAATAACAGAAGTGCGATATACACACCATTTGCACAGGCGATTCCAAATGTACCGGTAATCGACCGTGAAGCATGTATCAAATTTAAAACAGGAAAATGTGGAGTATGTGCAAAAGTATGTCAGGCAGGTGCCATTGACTACGACCAGAAGGATGAAATGGTAACAGAAAAATATGGTGCAATTGTAGTGGCAACAGGATTTGATACCATTAAGCTGGATCAGTACGATGAATATGCATACAATCAGAGTAAAGATGTCATTACCTCTCTGGAACTGGAACGTGTCATGAACGCTGCGGGACCTACCAAAGGACATCTGGAACGTCTTTCTGACGGAAAAGCACCAAAAGAGATGGTATTTATTCAGTGTGTGGGAAGCCGCTGCGCAGATGACAGAGGAAAGAGCTACTGCTCTAAAATCTGCTGTATGTATACTGCAAAACATGCCATGCTGATCCGTGATAAATATCCGGATGTCAACGTAACCGTATTTTATATAGATGTACGTACACCAGGAAAGAACTTTGATGAGTTCTACAGAAGAGCGGTAGAGCAGTATGGTGTGAATTATATCAAAGGTCAGGTGGGAAAAGTCCTTCCACAGCCAGATGGAAAGCTTCTGGTGCAGGGGGTAGACCTTCTGGATAATAAGCAGATTCTGAAAGAAGCAGATATGGTAGTTCTTGCCACTGCAATTGAACCAAATCCGGATGTGCGTAAGATTGCGACCATGCTGACAGCAAGTATTGATACGAATAATTTCCTGACAGAAGCACATGCAAAACTCAGACCGGTAGAGTCTCCGACGGCAGG
>CAKRRF010000042.1 GCA_934394985.1 uncultured Marvinbryantia sp. | reverse complement strand
GCTGCCATGTAATGTTCCTCCTTCTCGTCAATTATCACTTTTTTATTTTTATCGAGAAAGGAGCAAAAAAGTGATATTAATAAAATTATAAAACACCCCCAAACGCTTTTCACTTAGTAGAGATAACTAATTTTTAAAGCGCTTAGGGGTGTTTTGATGTGGTTTATTTGTTAATTTTCAATAAATTCTGCTTATTTGTTGTAGTTTACGATCTTTCCGAAGTCTGGTTTCAGAGCTGCTCCACCAATCAGACCACCATCAATATCTGGTTTGGACAGAAGTTCAGCTGCATTTCCTGCATTCATGGATCCGCCGTACTGAATACGAACTGCTTCTGCGGTAGCTTCATCGTACATTTCAGCGATTGTATGACGAATCATTGCACAAACTTCCTGAGCCTGGTCTGCTGTTGCAGTCTTTCCTGTTCCAATTGCCCAGATTGGTTCGTATGCGATAACCATTGTCTTAACCTGCTCTGCTGTTACACCTTCCAGATCAGCTTTGATCTGAAGATTGATCCAGTCTTTGTATGCATTTCTTTCACGAAGTTCCAGAGACTCTCCACAGCAAAGGATTGGTGTCAGACCAGAAGCAAATGCTTTAAGTACTTTTTTATTTAACAGTGCATCATCTTCTTTAAAGTAATCACGACGTTCTGAATGACCAATGATTACATATTTTACACCAGCATCCAGAAGCATTGGAGCAGAAATTTCTCCTGTGAATGCTCCCTTATCTTCGATATAGAAGTTTTCAGCGCCAACTGCTACATCAGAACCTTTCACAGCTTCTACTACTGGCACGATATCGATTGCAGGTACGCAATATACAACATCTACATCTGGGTTTACAACAAGATCTTTCAGTGTGTTTACCAATTCTACTGCCTGACTTGGAGTCATGTTCATTTTCCAGTTTCCAGCGATAATTTTCTTTCTTGCCATTGTCTTTTCCTCGATTCGTTTTTATTTTTTCCTGTCAGACACAAAAATGTATCTGGCAGGAGAAGAAACATACTTTTTATTTATCGTCAGCCGCCATAACACCCGGGAGTGCTTTTCCTTCCAGGAATTCCAGAGATGCTCCACCACCTGTAGAAATATGGCTCATCTTGTCACCAAATCCCAGCTGGTTTACTGCTGCTGCAGAATCACCACCACCGATAATGGTCGTAGCATCTGTTTCAGCCAGTGCTTTTGCAACTGCGATCGTACCTTTTGCAAGAACAGGGTTCTCAAATACACCCATCGGTCCGTTCCATACAACAGTCTTAGCTGTTTTAACAGCTTCTGCATACAGAGCCTGTGTCTTTGGTCCAATATCCATACCCATCTTATCTGCTGGGATCTTGTCAGAATCTACTTCAAGAGTAGCAATCTCAGCATCGATTGGGTTAGGGAACTCACTTGTACACACAGTATCAATTGGCAGAAGAAGTTTTTTACCAAGCTTTTCTGCTTTTTCCATCATTTCTTTACAATAATCCAGTTTGGTTTCATCGCAAAGAGATGTTCCGATTTCATATCCTTTTGCTTTCAGGAATGTATATGCCATACCACCACCAATGATCAGGGTATCGCATTTTTCCAGAAGGTTAGAAATAACATTCAGTTTGTCAGCTACTTTCGCACCACCAAGAATTGCCACGAAAGGTCTTACCGGATTTTCAACTGCATTACCAAGGAATGCAATCTCTTTTTCCATCAGATATCCAACTGCATTTTCTCCACCTTTTTCTTTGATAAACTTTGTAACTCCAGCTACAGAAGCATGTGCTCTGTGAGAAGATCCAAATGCATCACAAACATAGATATCTGCCAGATCAGCCAGTTCTTTACTGAATTCTTCACCATTCTTTGTCTCTTCTGCACCACGGAAACGAGTATTCTGAAGAAGAACTACATCGCCTTCTTTCATTTCTTCCACTGCTTTGGTAGCTGCTTCGCCTGTTACATGATAATCAGAAACGAATACTACTTCTTTGCCAAGCTTTTCAGAAAGTCTCTTAGCTACCGGTGCAAGAGATTCTCCTTCATTCGGACCATTTTTTACTTTTCCAAGGTGGGAGCAAAGGATTACCTTAGCACCATCGTTAATCAATTTGTTGATTGTTGGCAGTGCTGCCACAATACGTGTCTCATCTGTGATTTCACCGTTCTTTAATGGTACGTTAAAATCACATCTTACAAGAACGCGTTTTCCCTTTGCGTTGATATCATCTACTGTTTTTTTACTTAATCCCATTGTCGTAACCTCCGTTATATCTTCAGACTGAGTATGTCTGAAAGATCATGATAATAAAATGAGGCCCGGTCCATATAAGACCGGACCTCTGATAGGTCTTGATAATACTTATGCTAATTCGCTGAAGTATTTGATTGTACGAACCATCTGGCTTACATAGCTGTTTTCATTGTCATACCAAGAAACAACCTGTACCTGAGATGTTCCATCTTCAAGGTTAACTACCATTGTCTGTGTAGCATCGAACAGAGAACCGAATCTCATACCAACGATATCGCTGGATACGATCTCATCTGTGTTGTAACCGAAAGATTCTGTAGCTGCTGCTTTCATAGCTGCATTGATTTCTTCTACAGTAGCTTTTCCTTTTACTACTGCGTTCAGGATTGTTGTTGATCCTGTAGGGGTCGGTACACGCTGAGCAGCACCGATCAGTTTGCCGTTCAGTTCTGGGATAACCAGACCGATTGCTTTTGCAGCACCTGTGCTGTTAGGAACGATGTTAACTGCACCTGCACGAGATCTTCTAAGGTCACCTTTTCTCTGTGGTCCGTCAAGGATCATCTGGTCACCTGTGTAAGCGTGAATTGTGCACATGATACCGGACTGAATTGGCATATAGTCATTAAGAGCTTTAGCCATAGGAGCCAGGCAGTTTGTTGTACAAGAAGCTGCAGAAATAACTGTATCTTCTGCTTTCAGTGTTTCATGGTTTACATTGTAAACAATGGTAGGAAGGTCATTTCCTGCTGGAGCAGAGATAACAACTTTACGAGCACCTGCTTTGATGTGTGCTTCTGCTTTTGCTTTGGATGTATAGAATCCTGTACACTCCAGAACTACGTCTACACCGATTTCTCCCCATGGAAGGTTAGCAGCGTCTGCTTCTTTGTAGATCTTGATTTCTTTTCCATCAACTGTGATAGAATCTTCACCTGCTGTTACTGTATCAGCCAGAGCATATTTACCCTGAGATGAATCATACTTTAACAGATGTGCAAGCATTTTAGGGCTTGTTAAATCGTTGATTGCTACTACTTCATAACCTTCTGCACCAAACATCTGTCTGAATGCAAGACGACCGATACGGCCGAATCCATTGATCGCTACTTTTACTGCCATAATCGTAATTCCTCCTGAGAATTTAATTAAAAAATTTTATCTGACAAAGCAGATCGTTTCTGTTCCTATTTAGGAACATCAACCCACTTGTTATTCTACTCAATTTAGGCAGAAAATTCAAGGTCTTTTTCATGTTTTTGGCTTGATTTGGAAATATGTATATTTGACATCCTATATTTTTTCTTCTATTATAAAAAATGACGGTTCTGTCAATTTAAATAAAAAGGAGTTACTGTTATGAAATGTGATTTTCATATGCATTCTGCCTTTTCAGGCGATTCTGATGCTTCCATGGTCTCCATGATCCTGAGAGCCATAGATCTGGGTCTGGATACTATCTGTTTTACAGAACATTACGACGAAGATTACCCTGACGGTGAAGAGGATTTTTCCCTTGATACGGATACCTATTACAAAACGCTTTGTTCTTTAAAAAAACAATATTGTTCTCAAATAGATATACGCTTCGGTGTTGAGCTTGGAATGCAGTCTCGCCTTGAAGATATGTATACAAAATACATTCAATCCTATCCATT
The DNA here is from genome assembly GCA_934394985.1 of uncultured Marvinbryantia sp. Taxonomy (GTDB): domain Bacteria; phylum Bacillota; class Clostridia; order Lachnospirales; family Lachnospiraceae; genus Marvinbryantia. The sequence goes on along the minus strand of CAKRRF010000042.1, from coordinate 15,944 downwards.
TGATTTTATTATTGTATCTCAGCATGTACTGGATCATGCTGATCCATATTATCCCATTTTCTGGAAAGATAAAGAACCTTCCGATGTGATTCGTCACTATTTTCAGGAAACTCTGTGTAATTTGAAACTCATGCGGGAATATGACACACTCGCTCATCTGGATTATATCATCCGTTACGCAGGTACCGGATATACTTCTTATTCCTATGAAGAATATTCCGATGTGATCGATCCTATTCTGCATTATCTGATTGAGCAGGGTAAATGTCTGGAAGTCAATTCTGCAGGATTTAAATACGGACTTGGTCATCCAAATCCATGTGAAAGCGTTCTACGACGCTATCGCCAGCTTGGCGGTGAATCCATCACCATCGGTTCTGATAGCCACAAACCTGAGCATTTGGCTTATGATTTCGTCGCACTTCAGAATCTGCTCACCGACATCGGTTTTCGCTATTACTGTACCTTTCACAAACGCAAACCAGAATTTCGTAAACTTAGCGAGTAAACCACAATTTTTCATTTCATAGAACGCACTTTCCTATAATATAAAAACAGGCAGCAGGATCATCGCCCTGCTGCCACTTCATTTACTTTGAACTTTTTATTGTTCCGCCACCCAGAACATTTTCTCCGTCATAGAACACTACAGCCTGTCCCGGTGTCATAGCTCTCTGTGGTTCGTCAAAGACACATTCTGCCAGATCTTTGTCCACCATGCGGAGCAAAGCCGGAGCACCTTTATGATTATAACGGATCTTCGCTATCACTCTCTTCTCTCCTTCTATGCCTTCTACTGACATAAAATTCACATGATCTGCATAAAGAACCGTATGCATCAGATCCTGATTCTCTCCTACGACTACTTCATTTGTATCTGTCTTCAGATCTGTGACAAATACCCGATGCCCCATAGGCAGTTCCAGTCCGCGCCTCTGTCCGATGGTGTAGTGAGTAATACCCTTATGCGTACCAATAATCTTGCCCTCTTTTGTAATAAAATTACCCTCCGGTATTTTTTTTCCGGTATATTCTTCCAAAAATGACGCATAATCTCCATCTTTTACAAAGCAGATATCCTGGCTGTCCGGTTTATGAGCCACACGCAGTCCGATATCTGATGCAATTTTTCGAATCTCATCCTTTGAGTATTCCCCTACCGGCATCAGGGTTCTCTTCAACTGTTCCTGCGTCAGATTGTATAATGCATAGGTCTGATCTTTTACTGCCGTCACAGAATTGCAGATGGTATATCTACCATTCTCCAACTGCCGGATTCTGGCATAATGACCGGTGGCAATATAATCTGCCCCGATATCCATACTTCTTTTCAGCAATGACTCCCATTTTACGTATCGATTACAGGCAATGCATGGATTCGGCGTCCTGCCACACAGATATTCTCTGGCAAAGTAATCCATCACCTTATCTTTAAATTCTGCCTTGAAATTCATGACATAATATGGAATACCAAGTTCATACGCCACTCTTCTAGCATCCTCAACCGCACTCAGTCCACAACATCCGCCGTTTTCCTGCTGTACGGTTTCCTCTTCATCCTGCCAGATCTGCATGGTCACTCCCACCACATCGTATCCCTGCTCTTTAAGGAGATAGGCAGCTACCGACGAATCCACCCCTCCGGACATCCCTACTACTACTTTTTTCATATCACGTTCCTAGTATTCATCCTCTTCTTCGCCTTCGCTGATATCATTTTTAGGCTTGGCGAGACCTTCGATCTTAATATGATGCTTTTCTGCATAATCCCAGAGTGCTGCATGAATTGCTTCTTCTGCCAACAGAGAGCAGTGTACTTTTACTGCCGGGAGTCCGTCCAAAGCTTCCATAACTGCTTTATTCGTAACCTCCAGTGCCTGCTGAATAGTCTTACCCTTTACCAGTTCTGTAGCCATACTGCTTGTTGCTACTGCTGCACCACAACCAAAGGTCTTAAATTTGCAGTCCTGAATAATACCATTGTCATCAATATCCAGATACATTCTCATGATATCTCCACACTTTGCATTACCAACAGTACCTACACCGCTGGCATTTTCAATTTCTCCTACATTTCTTGGATGCTGAAAATGATCCATAACTTTTTCACTGTACATCTTATATTCCTCCAATATTTCTCAGGTATTTATCATTGCCAATCCGGCAGCTTTCTCAGCCCTTTGATTTTTTTACAAAATCTTCATACAACGGCGACATACTTCTCAGTCTTTCTATGATGCCTTTTAACTTCTCAACAACAAAATCGATATCTTCTTTTGTAATCTCTTCACTTAATGTCAGTCTTAAAGAACCATGTGCAATCTCATGAGGCAGGCCAATCGCAAGCAATACATGAGATGGATCCAGAGAACCGGATGTACATGCAGAGCCACTGGATCCGCAGATACCGTCCATATCCAGCATAATCAGCATAGACTCTCCCTCAATAAACTGGAAGCTGAAATTTGCATTATTCGGCAAACGATTGGTACGATGCCCATTCAGTCTGGTATACGGAATTTCTTTCAAAACACGATCAATTAAATAGTCACGAAGCTCGATCTCTTTTTCTGTTCTCTCCTTCATAGTCGCAACCGCTCTTTTTGTGGCTACGCCCAGACCTACAATACCAGGAATGTTTTCCGTTCCGGCACGGCGTTTTCTTTCCTGTGCACCTCCATGTACAAAAGAACGAATCTTTACACCTTTGCGAATATATAAGAAACCGATTCCTTTTGGTCCGTTTAACTTATGTCCGCTGGCACTGAGCATATCAATATGACATTCATCTACATTGATCGGCAGCTGTCCAAACGCCTGCACTGCATCTGTATGGAATAAAATATCATGTTCCTTTGCAATTTCACCGATCTCTTTAATTGGCTGAATTGTTCCGATCTCATTATTTGCAAACATCACAGAAATCAAGATCGTTGTAGGACGGATTGCTTTTTTCAGTTCATCCAGCTTAATTACTCCATTCTCATCCACATCCACATAAGTAACCTCAAATCCATGCTTTTCCAGCCATTCGCAGGTATGAAGAATAGCATGGTGTTCGATTCTGGATGTAATGATATGATTTCCCTTGCTTCTGTAAGCTTCTGCTGTTGCTTTCAGTGCCCAGTTATCTGATTCGGAACCGCCTGCGGTAAAATAGATCTCCTCACTTTTTGCGCCGAGCGCATCCGCGATAATATCTCTTGCCTCATTCATGGCATTTTTAGAGTGACTGCCCAAACCGTAAATTGTAGATGCATTTCCGTAAAATTCTGTAAAATACGGAAGCATCGCTTCTACAACTTCCGGAGCAGTCTTTGTCGTTGCCGCATTATCCAGATAAATTATCTTCTTCATGATTCTTACCTCAATTCTCACATTTTATGGTAGCATTGCCATTCAGCTTCTGCGCTTTTTTGCTTTCTTTTACCAACTGATCCAGTCTGATCTCATCTACAGCCTGTGTAATGCTTTCATTTACTCTCTGCCAGACATACTTGGTCACACACAATTCTGCACCTTCGCAGCCTTTATCTTCCTGTAATCCCGGACATTCCACCGCATTCAGATTGCCTTCTAGCGCCCGCAGGATATCTCCCACAGAAATCTCGGCTGCATCCTTTGCCAGTCGATATCCTCCCTGAGCTCCCCTCACACTTACAATCAGCCCTGCTTTTCGAAGCTTTCCCATAAGTTGCTCCAGGTAACTCTCGGAAATTCCCTGACGCATGGCTATGCAGCTGATCGATACTGCCTCTGTTTCACAATTCATAGCCAGATCAATCAATGCGCGCAGCCCATATCTTCCTTTTGTGGATAGTCTCATGCTGCCACCTCTTTTGCTTCTTTTAATTCCCACTAAATTACTCGGGTTTTTCATTCATGAATATAACACCTCTTTTCTGTTCTGTCAAGCATATGCCGGGAATATATTAGTAGAAATCTTTTTTCGCAGGTATACTTATGTTATGGAATCATCCTATTTTTAAAGGAACTATCATTTTAACACTTTCCGGTCTTCTCAGTCGTTTCATGGGGTTCTTCTATAGAGTATTCCTTTCCAGAACAATTGGTGCAGAAGGCGTCGGTCTTTATCAGCTTGTTTTCCCTGTTTACATACTTGCCTGCAGCCTTACTGTTTCCGGTATTCAAACTGCTGTTTCCCGGCTGGTTTCTTCCAGAATTGCAGCTCCTGCTTCTGGCAGTATCCACAGTATTCTCCTGACTGGAATACTCTTCTCTGTCGGACTGTCTGTCCCGGTTACTATACTGCTTTTTTTCTGTGCCTCTCCAATCGCGGTCTGCTATCTGAAAAATTCGGCTACCGCTGATCTTCTGCGTCTGATTGCCCTTGCTCTTCCTTTCAGCGCTTTTCATACCTGTGCAGATGGCTATTATCTGGGAACCCGTAATACCATTATTCCTGCTATTCGTCAGCTTCTGGAGCAATCCATCCGCTTTCTGTTACTGCTTCCTCTGTATTATCATATTTTGCCTAATTCGATTCCTCTTACTCCACATACTGCCGTCCTGATTCTTGTTCTGGAAGAACTGTTTGCTGCCCTGTTTTCATTTATTGCTCTTTTGATTTCTTCCGGAATTTTTCACACTACACACATTTTACAAACATCACGACATTTTTACGCATCTGTGCTTCGTTCTGACTCCAGGCAGCTGCTCTCCATTGCTCTTCCTGTCACTGGAAATCGTACCGCAGTCTGCGTGCTGCAAAGTCTGGAAGCCAGTCTGCTTCCGGCCTGTCTGTGCCGTTACGGTTACACTTCCGTACAGGCCCTGCGTATTTACGGTATTCTGACCGGTATGTCCCTTCCTATGATTTTATTTCCAACTGCCGTTACCACGTCTCTTTGTGCCATGCTTCTTCCTTCCGTATCAGCAGCATGGACAGCCTGTTCTTTTTCCCATGTACGAAATCTGATCAAAAAAAGTATTCTTTCCTGTCTGGCTGTTGGAATTATATTTTCTCTCTCTTTTTTGTTTTTTGGAAAATCAATGACGTCCCTTTTGTTTCAAAATGAGCTTGCCGGATGTTATGTTCAAACGTTTTCTTTTATCTGTCCGCTTCTCTATCTGAATCCTGTTCTTTTTTCCATTTTGAACGGACTTGGCAAAAGTTCTGCTGTATTTTTTTACAATATGACAAATCTCATTCTGCGCCTCATGTTTCTGCTTTTCGCTGTACCATATTATGGAATCAGTGGCTACTTTGCAGGACTCTTTCTGAGTCAGCTGTTCTGCTGCCTGCTGTCGTTGCGTGCACTGGAACATACACTATTCTGAAGTATTGCAGGAACAAAAAATTCTCCTGTATGAGCCACTTTTCTCATACAGGAGCATCCTTTTTCATCACCTTATTTTATTTTCTTTTTTCCTGGAACCCATCTGCCTTTTTTATCTACATAATAGTTTCCTGCCCAGGTATTTTTCGCCATATATCCATTACTTTTGAAATAATACCAGTATGCTTTTTTTGTTTTTTTATCTCGTATGCACATCCAGGTTTTTACGGCATAGTTTCCTTTGGAAATCTGATAGCGAATTCCTTTTTTACTTTTCACCCAACCTGCTGCTGACTTTGGTTCACTGGTTCGATGACCGTCCATTCCGTAATAATTTCCGTATTTGTCCCAGTCATTTACCATACGTCCATTTCCCAGAAAATAATGCCCATTTTTACTGGTATTTTTCAGCATCTGACCATTTTTATTGAAATAATAACAACCTGGTTGGCTCTCCCCATTCTGATCTCTGGTATAAAGCACCTGCCAGCCGGTCAGCATATAACCATTTTCATCAAAGGCATAGGTGTATTTTTTTCCTTTATGTGCCAGATTTTTCAGTGCCGGTGTGCGGATTTCACCATTTTTCTGCCCTTTGAGATAACTGTTTTTCGTCACGTAATAACGATATCTGCCATTTGGCATTTTCTGAAATCCTGCGCTGACAGTGATTCCAAATGCCAGAAGCATGATCGTCAACAGACAAACCATTGTAATTGCTCTTTTTCTTCCTATCATTGCTCTTCCTCTTTTTACAGCCAGTTATACAATTCTGCATACTTCTGCGCAGATGAGTGCCATGAAAAATCTACTCTCATTCCCCGCTCTGCGATCTGATCCCATGCTTCTCTCTGGTTCACATATACAGAATGCGCAAAACGAATGGTATCAAACATCTCATGTGCATTGTAATTTGCAAAACTGAAACCGGTGCCGGTGCCCTCATACTGATTATATGGCTGTACTGTATCTTTCAGCCCTCCGGTTTCTCTTACAATCGGCACTGTTCCATATCTCAGACTCATTAACTGACTTAACCCACATGGTTCAAACAGCGACGGCATTAGAAATGCATCACAGGCTGCGTAAATTTTATGTGAAATATCTTCTGAATAATAGATATTTGCAGACACCTTTTCTGGATACTTCCATGCAAAATGTCGGAACATATTCTCATACCGCTCTTCACCGGTTCCAAGTATTACGATCTGGTAATCCTGCTGACACATCTCATCCATCATGTAATCGATCAGATCCATTCCTTTCTGATCCGTAAGTCGTGAAACAATTCCAATCATAAATGCATCTTTTTTCTGTGGCAGTCCCAGTTCTTTCTGAAGTAATGCCTTATTTTTGGCTTTTTCAATACGGAAATTATCTGCATGAAAAGTCTGATAAATACGTCCGTCTGTTTCTGGATTCCATTCATTGTAATCCAGCCCATTTACAATACCTCTCAGGTCATTTCTTCTGGCACAAATCAAACCATCCAGATTTTCTCCATAAAATGGGGTCTTGATCTCTTCTGCATAGGTCGGACTGACTGTTGTCAGTGCATCTGCGTAAACTAGTCCTCCTTTCAGATAATTGGCATCTCCATAAAGTTCCATCTTATCCGGGGTAAAATAATAATCCGGAAGTCCGGTAATGTTCTTTATGGACTGCATTTCCCATACTCCCTGGAACTTCAGATTATGTATGGTCATAATACATTTCATATTCGCATAAAACTCATTTTCATGAAATATCCCTTTCAGAAATACAGGTACCAGACCAGTCTGCCAGTCATGGCAGTGAATAATATCCGGCTGAAACTGTATCACAGGCAATACAGAAAGCGCTGCTTTGGAAAAGAATGCAAACTTCTCCACATCCTCATATATATTCCCATATGGCTTAAATCCTGCAAAATAATATTCATTATCAATAAAATAAAAATGTATTCCGTCATATATGGTTTCCAGCACACCTACATACTGGCTTCTCCAACCAAGATCCATATAGAAATGGGTAATATAAGTTAGTTGTTTTCTGTATTCTTCCTTCATACACATATATTTAGGAAGAATTACTCTTACATCAAACTGATTTTTGTCCAGATATTTTGGAAGTGATCCAACCACATCAGCCAGTCCACCGGTCTTGATAAAAGGCACTCCTTCTGAAGCTACAAATAAAATCTTCTTCATTTATGAACCTCCTGGTTTTTTCTCCAGTCCAGTATACCTCTTTTCCGTTAAAAGAGCAATCTTTTCAGAGTGCCAGAAAAGTTATCATAGCATCCGTCATCGATTCTTATATTCCAGTCGTACTTTGTCTGCTATCAGTGCAATAAATTCTGAGTTAGTCGGTTTTCCCTTTCCGCCATTCACTGTATATCCAAATAATTCATCTATCGTGTCCATTTTTCCTCTGCTCCAGGCTACTTCTATGGCATGGCGAATTGCCCTTTCTACCCTGCTTGGCGTAGTCTGATGCATTTTTGCAATAGTCGGATAAAGAAGCTTTGTAATAGAATTCAGCATTTCCATATCATTTACTGACATCATAATCGAATCTCTCAGATACTGATACCCTTTAATATGTGCAGGTACGCCAATTTCATGAATAATATTTGTCACATCGGTCTCCAGATTGCGTTCCATATATTCCCGCTTACTCTCGTATGCCTTTACCCTTCTGGATTCTGCAAAATTCTTTTCCCCATTCTCTTTTACGTGTTTGATTCTGTTAATAACCATATCATTATCAAATGGCTTCAGTATGTAATAATCTGCACCAAGCTCAAAGGCATTTTCAGTTATTTTTTCCTGTCCGATAGCTGTGATCACGATAAATGCCGGACGTTTTTTCATCTCCATATCTTCATTCACTTTTTCCATTACACTGAGGCCGTCCATCTTCGGCATGACAATATCCAGCAAAACCACATCCGGTTCTTTCTGTTTAATGATGCTGACAATCTCTTCTCCGTTTCCTGCTTTCCCCACCACTTCCAAATCTTTATCACTCTTTACTATATTTTCTAATAACTGTACAATTCTTTCATTATCGTCTGCAATTGCCACATTTAATTTTCCCACAGATCTATCCCTCCAAATATATCATTTTTCTCGCCATGTTTTTATTATAGACAGCCTGCTGCAGAGATAGCAAGAAATTTCCATCGTATTTATTCGACAAAATTCGACACAAAAAAGACTATGCCATCATTTTTAACAGCACAGTCTTCTTTATCAATTGCATTCCTTTAACATACCGGATACAGTTCTCCCGTCTTTGTATCCATAATATAGCCGCTAATTCCCACATCCTTTGGAATCAATGGGTGTTCTTTTAATGTCTTTACTGTATTCTCTACGGATTCCCGGATAGTATTAAATCCACAAAGCCACTTTTCAAAATCAACTCCTGCATACTTCAGCATCTCTACGCTGTCCATACTGACACCGCGTTCTCTCAGATGATTTAAAATCAGATCTGCATCTATATGCTGTACACCACAGTCTGTATGACCGATTACCATGACATCTTCTACTCCCAATTCCACAATAGCCACCAAAAGACTTCTGACCACACTTCCAAATGGATGGGTAATCACAGCACCGGCATTTTTGATGATCTTTGCATCTCCGTCTTTGATCCCCAGTGCTGCCGGAAGCAATTCTGTCAGACGGGTATCCATACAGGATAAAATAGCCAGTTTTTTCTCTGGATATTTACCTGCCTGATAGCGCTCATACTCTTTATTCTCTACAAATTTTTTATTGTACTTAAGAATATCTTCAATCATGTTCGTTCCTCCTGTACATGTTTACAGTATCTCGATCAGCCGCTCCACATCCTCTTCTCTGGTTGCCCAACTTGTCACAAAACGCATTACTGTGTGAGTTTCATCATAATTCTCAAAAAATTCAAAATCTACTTTTTCCAGCAGGTCCTTTTTCTTTTTATTTTCCATCAATACAAATTGCTGATTGGTCGGTGAATCCAGATACATCGTATATCCTTTTTCGATCAGCGCTTTTTTCAGTTTTTCTGCCATGCGAATCGCATGTGCGGAAATCTCATGATATAAGCCATCTGTAAACAGAGTATCAAACTGTATACCAATCAATCTTCCTTTTGCCAGTAATGCACCATGTTGCTTGATCGTTGTGAAAAACTTAGGTATCAGACCTTTTTTCGGTATCACTACTGCTTCTCCGCAGAAAGCGCCTACCTTGGTTCCTCCAATATAGAATACGTCACAGTTCTGTGCCAATACAGGAAGTGTCACATCGGTTCCATTCGCTGCCAGAGCATATCCCAGTCTCGCTCCATCTACATACAATGGGATCTCATATCTCTGGCAAATTTCATGAATAGCTTTTAACTCTGCGGCTGTGTACAGTGCACCGTACTCTGTTGGATGAGTCAGATATACCATTCCTGGCTGTACCATATGTTCATGATTTTCATCTGCATAAAACCATTTCAAATAGTTTTCGACTGATTCTACGCTAATTTTCCCATCTTTCTGAGGCAATGTCAATACCTTATGGCCAGTGTATTCCACTGCTCCTGCTTCATGTACATTAATATGTCCGGTCTCGGCTGACAAAATTCCATCATAGCCATGCAATAATGCTGCTATCACCGTTTTATTCGTCTGTGTTCCTCCCACAAGAAAATGTACTTCACCATCCGGGCACTGGCATGCTTCCAGAATCTTTTTCTTAGCAGATATACAATATGGATCACTCCCATAGCCTGCTGTCTGCTCCAGATTTGTTTCAATCAGACGTTCCAGTATCTTCGGATGTACGCCTTCCATATAATCACTGTTAAATTTCATTTTTTTCATCTGTCAATCTCCTTTTGTCTTTCTTCTTCCCAGCCTGATATCTTCCAGATATTCTGCCAGTTCTTCATCCAGATTGTGAAACAGCTTCTGCCCACCTTTTCCTGTCTGTTCCAGATATTGTTCCTTTATCTCTTCACGTACCTGCTGCATCTCTTCCCAAAGTCCTCTGGCTGACATACGGTCTGCTCCAGCTCCCCAGATAATTTTCTGCTCCAGTGCATCAGATGTAGCTACGGTAACATGATATTTTTTTCCAATCTCATGTACCGTTTTTTCGATATATTGATCTGCTGTCTCTGCCTCTTTTGTATATACCACATAGATATTATGATATTTTTCGACTGATCCTGCTCCGCCTTCTACTTTATAGGCATCGTACACCAAAATTAGTGTATTTTTTTTGTATCCCTGATAGTTGCAGAGAAGATCCATCAGTTTTCCTCTGGCACTGTCAATATTCAATTCTGCCAGTTCTTTCAGCTGCGGAATTGCAAAAATAATATTATACCCATCTACCAGGAGATATTCTTTTTCCGGTTGCTTTTTTTCCTGAGATAGGTAGGATGCAGAAACCGTTCTTGCACCGGTATCCATTGTTTTGCGCTTTCTCCAACCGCTTCTTTCTCCACTGCCGCCATAAGTCCGATTAAAAATCTCCTCCAATTCACTTTCCTCTCCCCATCCACGGGAAGCAGCATACACAGCAGAAACCTGTCGGACCGGCGGTACATCCTGTTCTTCTTTTCTACAGAGTCTGCCTTCCAGATGCATATACTCATATACCTGATTCCATGGAACTGTAAATCCGGCTCCATGAGCACAAAATACGGAACCTGTCGGATTCTCCAAATCTGCTTCTGCATCATAGCCGATCTGCTTTATGATCTCTTCCTGATTATGACATCTTTCATATCCTTTCAATGTACAGAACAGATGTCCTTTTCCTCGTGTATACGCAGTTACCTCTTTCTGATAATCTCTCATACAGGCTACTGGTGCACTTCCTGTCAGCACTGCCGTCTCACTGTCCATTTCCGGCGGCTGAAATATTCCATTCATTTTATTCAAATCTGTCATGGCTCTTCCCACATTCTCCGCCGGTATCTCCAACCGAAACTGATATACCGGTTCCAGTAACAGACTTTCTGCCATTTTCAATCCCTGGCGCACTGCCCGGTAAGTAGCCTGTCTAAAATCTCCGCCTTCGGTATGCTTAAGATGCGCCTTTCCTGCAATCAGGGTAATCCTCATATCCGTAATCTCAGCCCCTGTAAGTACACCTGGATGCTTTTTTTCCTCCAGATGTGTCAGAATTAGTCTCTGCCAGTTCTTGTCCAGCAGATCCTCGCTACAGTCTGTGGCAAACTGCAAGCCACTTCCTTGTTCCAATGGCTCCATAAGCAAATGAACTTCTGCATAATGACGAAGCGGTTCAAAATGTCCCACACCTTCCACCGGCGCTGCAATTGTTTCTTTATAAGTAATACTTCCGGCACCAAACTCTACTTCCATCTGATAACGGTCATGAATCAGATTTTTTAATATTTCAATCTGTACTTCCCCCATAACTCGTGCTGAAATCTCCTGCATGCGCTCATCCCATACCATATGGAGCTGAGGTTCTTCTTCTTCAAGTTGGCTCAGCTTTAAAAAAGTACCATGAACATCACTACCCTCTGGAAGACAAATCTGATAAGACAATACCGGTTCCAGTACCGGTGCTTCTGCATCCGTTTCAAAACCATACCCGACGCCTGCATAACTTCTTTGCAAACCGGTAACTGCGCATACTTCACCTGCCCGCACTTCATCCGTCATCTGATAAGTCTCACCAGAATATAAACGAATCTGGTCTGCTTTTTCTTTCTCCTTCAGGCTGCTGCTCTCCAGAAGATTCTTTACCCGAAGACTTCCTCCTGTAATCTTCATATGTGTCAGTCGGTTTCCCTGTGGATCTCTGGAGATTTTATAAACTCGTGCTCCAAAATCCCGGGAATATGTCGGTGGCTCTGTCATACTGTGTATTCCATTCAGGAATTCTTCTACGCCCTGCTGCTTTAACGCAGCGCCAAAATAACATGGAAATACTTTTCGTTTCTTTATTGCATTTTTCACTGTTGCCTGACTGATTTCCTGATATTCCAGATATTCCTGCAGTAGCTCTTCACTGCACATGGCAAGTTCTTCAGAAACTTCTTCTTTCCGTTTCTGAAAATCTGAAAAATCTACACAGCCACTGTCCAGATATTTCTGCAATTCCTTTAAAATGCTTTTTCTGTCCATACCAGGCATATCCATTTTATTAATAAACAAAAATACCGGGATCTGATACTGCCGCAGAAGCTTCCATAAAGTCATATCATGACCATGCACACCATCGGGTGCACTAATCACCAATATAGCATAGTCCAGTACCTTCAGTGTCCTCTCCATCTCGGCTGAAAAATCTACATGTCCGGGCGTATCCAACAATGTATATTGCCGTCCTCGCCAGTTCAGTCTCGCCTGTTTGGAAAAAATAGTAATTCCTCTTGCCCTTTCCATCTCGAACGTATCAAGGAATGCATCTTTGTGATCTACTCTTCCCGGTTTTTTTATGGTTCCACTATGATAAAGCATACTCTCTGCCATAGTGGTTTTTCCCGCATCCACATGCGCTAATATACCTAAAATCAATTGTTCTTTATTTTCTGTCATTCTTTTTTCCATCCTTTTCCTAATTGTACACGATCACTTTTATTCCGTCAAATCACATTCTCTCTCAGATCTTTTTCTTTTTACCAAAAGGAAAACAGCAGCCAGATTCTTTTTCTGACTGCTGCTTTCTGTTTATCTTATACATTTTTAGAATTTCCATCACATCTCCCGATAAATGACAGAAGATACAGGCCACAAATTCCTACAATAACATAAATAATTCTGGTAATCCAGGACATATCTCCAAAAATCCAGGATACAAGATTAAATCTAAATAATCCGATTAAGCCCCAGTTTAACGCTCCGATCATGGAAATAATCAAAGCCGCACAATCGAATCCCCGATTTTCCATTTTGCCACCTCCTTTTTATCAGTATTCCTGAAAGTGTGCAAAATATACCTGTTACTGTGCAAGTTGATAAAACTCTGATACACGATTGGCCGAATCAAACAGATTATTATACTGTATCATCTGATATTGACTGATCACTTCACTGTACTCCGATTTTTCCTCCAGCTTATGAAGTACTCCATCTTTTCCCTGATAGGCATTTGCTGTAATCATCGGCAACTGTTCATAGAGATTTAACAGATATTTCTGGTAACCAGTCATTTTTCCACCAGCTACTTTCATAAGATACGCAGAAAGATAATTTGCGCTCATGTCCACTTCTTCTTCCTGGATATCATAATTGGCCCATATAATGTATGGTACTGTATATCTGTTTTTCGTATCCTCTAAAGTAAAATCTTTTATTTCTTTTCCAATCAGCTTTTCATAAAAAGTGGTTGGCAAAGAAGGCTGGTGATCTCCAAACATTACGATGACTGTCGGTTCATCCACATTTTTAAAATACGTTATCAAATTTTGAAACGCCTCATCCGTCGTTTTCATCAGATTAATATACTGTTCTGCCTCTTTATTTTTCTGATCATTACCTGTAATCTGGATCGGTGTATCAACCAGTCCCTGTGATGCAGAATAGCCACCATGATTTTGTATCGTTACCGTAAAAATATAAAATGGATCCTGGGTTTCTTTTCTTGCTGCCTCATATTCAGAAATCAGCAAATTAAAGTCTGTCTGATCGGAAGCAAAATTTCGTATATATTCTATCTGGTCTACATCTGAAGATCCAATAAAGTCCTGAAAGCCCAATAATGGATACACTTTATTTCTGCTCCATGCACTTTTATTTGAAAGATGAACTGCTTTATTTCCAGTATAGCCATCCGCGATTAGATTATAGGTAAGAGACGGAAAGCTGTCCTTAATATAACTGTCATAAGGAATTGACCTGTATGGTAAAAATGCCATGGAACAACCTGTAAGAAATTCAAATTCTGTATTTGCGGTATTTCCGGCGAACACAGATACATACAGCTTTCCTTTTACAGTATCTTCTGTAAGATTATGCACAAATGGCATATAATCTTCTGAAATATTCAATTCCCCATCCACAGTCAGATCAGAGTATGCCTCATTCATAATCGCAATAATGTTTGGTCGTACCTCTTCCGAATCTTTTGAAACAGAATCTGATGTATATTCTTCTGTCAGTTTTTCCACATTTTTTACCGAATAATTTTTCGGTTCATCTACTACATAATATGTATAACTGAGGAAGAAAGATAACAGGGATCCATTTGTTGCATAATTTCTGGATGGTTCCCATACGCTCACTGTAATACCATGTTTCTTCATCAGATCCCCATGGAGCATCTGTGTATAAAAGACTCCGTATGGAATACAAAATCCCAGAAGTACACAGATTCTTTGTTTCCATTTTAATCCTTTATAACTACTCAGACTTAATGTAAAACAAATAAAAGCTGTTGTATAAACAAGTGCCCACAGAGCAGATAAATTCAATGTATATGAATAATGCTCTGCCACATCCATAGCGGTTCCCATTGAAGCAATATCCGCCACCATGACAGGAATTCCTCTGAATTCCCATACAAAATAATTAGCCAGTCCTGCAATAGAAGCCAATAATGTCAGCAACACAGCAGTATATTTGGTGCGATTACAGATTAAATACAACAGCCACCAGATCAGACCATACAGTAAATAATTGGCCAGTCCTTTCAATTTAAAGGATAGACGAACAAAACTGCCTATACTATACCCGGAATATCGCTGTACAATAAAAAACGCCATTGGTACAGATGCTACAAAAAGAATTCTTGATATTAATTTATTCACATCTAGTTTTTTCTCTGTTTTCCCAGGTAATTTTATATAAAGTCTATCCAATGGCAAGCATATCAATATTGCAGTCAGACCAATTATCACAAACATCAGAATCATACTGTTATAAGCCATATGCATCATGCCAATTTTTAGCTTAATGTGTCCCTCTGTTTCTGTTCCATATACCTTCAATCCATTACACAGCGCGCTGCTTTCTTCCAGTTCATACAGATAAACACCATTTTTGCTCTCAACATCTTCACTTCGAATAACCAGACTATATGTCTCGTTTTTTGTAATTTCTGCCGGTATTGCGAACGTAGTTGTTACAGATGTCTTAGACTGTTTTAGTTTTCGAACATCTTTTTTGGCAGATGCCAGAACGGTTCCATCCTGATCCTGTAATTCTACTATAATCGTTCCTGATCCGTTTCTCTGCTCCCATGCCTTAAAGTCTATCATTACTTTCGTTATTTCATTCTCCTGCGCTATAAACTTCTGGCATACGGTCTGTGTTCCGTCTAAACTAATTTCTCTCTTTTCCCTGTCCGACACATTATCATAGTTTTTCGCACCATAGGAACTGTCGTATTCCTTTTCTATATAAAATGCATCCTTGTTCATTACTAATATGACAGACATTAACAAAAGTATACATAATAATATACTTTTTTTTATCTTATTGATATTTATGATAATCCCCTCTTCCTGTATGATTTTGATTTCCTACAACATCATATATTGAAATCTTGATAAAAATATGATATTGTTTTTTCATTTATAAGCAAAAAAGACCCAGGAAAATCCTGAATCTTATGAAAAGGTTTTGTACCTTCAAAACCGCATACGGTAAATACATTTCTCCGTGTTTCCCAGACTATACTCGCTTACTCGCGGTCATTC
>CAKRRF010000041.1 GCA_934394985.1 uncultured Marvinbryantia sp. | reverse complement strand
ACCAGTTTATGGAAGCCAAGAAGCAGTTGGAAGAAGAAAGAGAACGACTGCAGAAACGTGTACAGGAACTGGATGAACTGATAAACGGAGAGAAAGAAATTCTGATGAAAAAAAATGTTCCGGTGGAGCAGATGTTGAAGTATTTAGGCTATGAGAAGTTGACACGAGAAATGCTGGAAGAATATGTGCAGGGAATATATGTGTATGATGACGGGAGAGTGGAGGTGGAATGGAGGGCACTTAAATTAGCACGATGACAATATTTAATGTGTTATGGTAGAATAAATATAGATTTAGATAATGTTTTTATGTTGAAAGAAAGGTGAGAACATGAATATGAATTATATTAGAGAAATTGCAGAAGCTTTGTCTGAGAATCATGCTGCATTGATGGTAGGGGCTGGATTTTCAAAAAATGCTGAAAAGGTTTCTATTACAGATAAAAAATTCTTAAATTGGAATGAGCTTTCTGATTTGTTTTATGAAACAGTTTATGGGAAAGAAGGGCCAGGGAAGCAATATAATAGTTCTCTGAGGCTTGCTCAGGAGGTAGAGATTACGGTAGGACGTCCCAAATTGGAAAAAATAATTAAAGATGCAGTACCGGATTTGGAATACGCTCCTTCTGAAGTGTATGTGAAGTTAATGGAAATGCCATGGAAGGATGTATTCACTACAAATTATGATACTTTATTAGAGCGTGCAGCAGATAAGGTAACAAACCGTCGATATAATGTTGTCATTTGCCAAGAAGATTTAGTCAATAGTAACAATGCTCCCAGAATTTTAAAATTACATGGTTCGTTTCCATCATACCGTCCATTTATAATTACCGAAGAAGATTATAGAACATATCCAGTGAAGTTTGCTGCAATGGTTAATACAGTTCAGCAAGCATTATTAGAGAATGTATTTTGCATGTTAGGTTTTTCTTGTGAGGATCCTAATTTCATAAAGTGGATTGGATGGATACATGATAATCTTGGAAAGAGTAGCTCGCAAAAGATATATATGGTATCAGTTACTCATATTGCTGAGGCAAAACGTAAATTACTTTTTGAACGTAATATTATTGTTATTGATTTACAAGAACTATGGCCAGACAAAAATATTGGTGATAGATTGAATTCTTTTTTAGAAGAATTAAAATTAAGAGTGGAAGAAAAGCGGAGAAAAGATAATTGGTTTGATTTAAGACAGTTGCATTTACAGTATGATACTGATTTTGTGAAAAAAACAGAAATAATGAAAAAATTAAATGAATCATATCCGGGTTGGATTTTTTTACCGTGGAAAATGAAAAATAAGGTAAGTTATGTATTAAATGAACTCGATAATATGAATGAATTTGAACATATTTCATTCACAGATCAAGTAAACTATATGTATGAATATGTAAAGTTTATGGATATCGCAGGAAGACCGATTCTTTCTCAGGTAGTGGATCAGTTTTTGAATGTATTGGAGAAAAAAGAAGGGGATGAACTAGTTGACAGTTTTGGAACAGAATTAGAATACAAAGAACAAGTAATATATTTGCATCTCTTACGTTCTTATAGAGAGTTGGCAGAATGGGAAAAGTATGAAGCATGTCATGAAAAAATAAAAGATGCATATTTAGACTATGATAATAAGCAATTTTTATATGCGTGCGATTGTCGGAAACAGCTATTTAGATTTCAAGCTGAAAAATTAGCGGGAATGCTGGATTCGTGGAATTTGGTAAACGGTGATATGTACTGGCCTTTGGTTAAAGCCAATATGTATGCACTTATTGGAGAAATATCAAAAGCGGATGCAATCCTATCGGATGTACTTACATTGGTGAGGAAACAGTTGGTCAAAGCAAGTGGAAACGAATATTTGTCTTCGATAGAAGAAAGTATTGTATCATTAATTAATTTTATCAGACAAGGAAATATTGTAGATGAGACAGAAGAATGTATACATGAAAGTGATGTATCTTGGTGGAATGAAAATGATAAGTATTGTTTATATTTAAATACAGAAGAAAAAGGTAATAAGAGTTTTGAAACAAAAGATAATTTCGATTTGTCCTCTACATATACAATGCATATGGGAAGGGATAATTCAAATGTGTTTTATGCACTGGAATATTTGAGGTTTCTAGAACAAACAGGTCATCCATTTCGGTTGCAGAATGTTACTAATACTAAAGGATTACACAGCACAGTAAAACTATTAGCACCATATTATCCACACTGGTGCCTTATGCAAATTTTAATAGCACAGGATAATAAACATATAGATTTAATGTTTGGACGAGTTAAGTTGTATGAGTTATCACAAGAAGAAGTTGATGATATTGCGAAAGAATATTTAAGAATATTTCAGATTGTGATGAAAAATGTTAAGCCAGAGAATTTCTTTTTTGCAAAGTCTATATATGAGCAGTCAGCAGTAGTTCTTCCAGATATTATAGCGAGATTATGTTATAAATGTTCAATTAATATATTGGATGAAATTTTCGATTCAATTCTTGATTTGTGCTTAAGTAATGTTCGAACAAATTTTAAGGGTATTCGAAAAATATTTAAAGGATTGTTTGAAGCATTTTCACTTCAAGATCAAGAAAATCGAATCGAGAAAATACTACAATTTCCGGTGGATGTAGATCGAATGAGTGATTATTGCGATCCAATAGTATTTATATCAAAACCGAGAGAAAAATATGTGCTTGATATTGAAATATATAACAGGATACTTTTCCAAATTAAACAAACAATAAAAGAAGCAGAAAATGAAAAAAGACAAGCTGCAGTGAATCGTTTGGTTATACTTGCACAAGTTATTATACTAAATGAGGAGGATTTGAGATATTTATGTAAGGTATTAGAAAAAGAAGAAACACTAGAAAATAAGTCTATATTATATGTGTTGGATAAACAAAAGTATGAGAAAAATAAAAAAGAAATATTTGAAGATACATTAAAAAGAATGAAATCAGATTCAAATACGCAAATGTTTTCGGCTGGAGGAAATAATTATAGAGACTTAATAGGAATTCTTAATGATATAGATATTAGTAAAATTAATTTGGAAGAAGCGTTGGAAGTGCTGACGAATTTAGTGAAAACTAACCAATCATGGGTTGAGAGAAATCAACCAAATGCTAGTGAAAGAATTCGTCAGAGCTTTTTAATTGTTATGGGATTGATTATTTTACGTGAGAGTAAAAATATTGATTTATCCGAGACAGAAAAAGAAAAGGTGTATGCATATTTTGAAGCTTTAAGCGAGCTGTATAAAAATTCCATTGCAATTGACATGATAGAAGCATGTTTTGTTGATGATAGCAAATTTTATTTTGAAGATTTTCAAAATAAAATTTGGTTAAGTAATGAGCAAGAGTTGGGGTTGATTAAAGATTTTTATGATGTACTTTATATAAATGATTTTAAGTTACAAAACAATGACATGTTGTTGAAGTGTTCAAATATGCTTTTTAGGATTTCGATATATAGAGTGATAAGTAGTGAAATACTTCACAATATGGCTGCATTGAAATTGTGTTATGCAATAATAAAAAATGAAATTGTTTTAAAAACAGAAATACAGACTTTACTTGTATGTTTGCTAAAGCTTCAAGATGAGACGGTAATAAAACAAACAGATTCTGAACAAGAAGCTTTGTATAAATTAAGATGTCGAATAATATCTTGCAAGATTGCGAAAGAACTGTATGTAAGAGGAATAAAATCTGATATTGTAGATGGGTGGAAAAGAATTAGTGAGAATAAAAATGAATTTATAGAAATAAGAAATGTTGTTTTTGATACTACAGGAGATGAGTAAATATTATTGTTGAGCTCTTATACTGTATGACAATGACATGACATCCTAGAGACAATTAAGTATTGTTGAGAGCATACCATACGCTACTTGAAGAGAATGTGATAAGTGGAGTTGTTGAAAAAGAAAAGTGCATATGTTACTATTAAAATGGATATAATTCATGAGAAACAAAAGAATAATTAAAGTATAAAAAGCGTATATTTGGGGAAATATATAAGAGCAATATGTACGAGAAGGGAGACTGGAATGAATAAAAAATGGACACTCCATGTTGAAAATTTTGCAAAAATAAAAAGTGCGGATGTTACTATTGCACCGTTGATGTGTTTTGTGGGTGATAATAATAGTGGAAAAAGTTATTTAATGAGTATATTATGGGGGATTTTAACATTAGGAAAAGATATTTTTCCCAAGAAGCCTTCAGAAGCCAGAGTATATAAACAGTGTGAAGATTGGTTAAAAGCACATATCAATACAGAGATTGAATTATCTGAGAATGATATGGAACTATATATAAATTGGTTTAATGAATTGTTAAATACTCAAAAAAAGTCTTTAGTTAGAAAGATTTTTAATTACGATGTTGAGGTTGAAAAATTAAAGATTACTAATTATGAAAGAACTAAACCTATTAAAATTGTCTGGGAAAAATCAGGATCTAGATATTCTGTAACAAACAATTATATTAAATTTCCGGAAGTAGATTTACCTAATAGGGATGAGTTGCTTCGGATGAATGCGTATATTTGTTGGAATTTATTAATGGAGGGTATTGCTGCTCCACTATATACACCAATTGTAAAGGGAAGAAGAATTGGCGAGCCAATTTATCTTCCGGCTTCGAGAACAGGCTTTATGCTTACATACTCGCAGCTGATTGAAAATTCGTTACAAATTAGTTTTTCGGCAGAATTACATGAAAATACAAGTACTCTTACACTTCCATATGTAGATTTCTTACAGCTGATAACGAAGTTTGAAATTAATAAAAAAGATAGCAGAAAGTATTCAGGCATAATTGAATATATTGAAAAAAATATGACAAAAGGAAATTTGTCAGTAAAAAAAGATATGTTACCAGTTATCCAATATCAGCCGGAGGGAAGTGATAAAGAAATTCCATTGTATGTTGCATCATCTATTGTTTCGGAAATTTCACCATTACTTTTGGTACTGAAATCCGGCATTAATTTTAAAGCAATGATTATTGAAGAACCAGAAGCACATTTACATCCAGAGTTACAACAAAAAATGGCTAGACTGATTATTAATATGATGAATTTGGGTATACCGGTATGGATTACTACTCATAGCGATACTATTTTGCAACATATAAATAATATGATGAAATTAAAAAATCATGTACGAAGCAATGAGTTGCAGCAGGAATATGGATATAAAAAGGAAGATCTTCTTTCTAGAGAAGATATTCAAATGTATCAGTTTGTTACGGAAAATAGTGGGAAAACAAGATTGATACCATTGGAGGCAACAAAATATGGATTTGTTGTTCCAACATTTAATAATGCTCTTGAAAAAATAGTTGAGGAAGTATACGCATTTCAGGAGGACTGATAAATGATTGAAGAACGGATACAGTATGGAATTGATAATTTTTTAGAAGATAATTTTTTCCTGCCCTTTAGCAATTCCTATTGTTTAGAGGAAAAAAGTGAGACAGGAAGAAGCAAATTGCACGTAGATGTACAAGGGGATAATTTATGTAGTGAGGATTATGACCATAAAGGAAAGTGCAATTTTCTTAAGAAAGAAAGTCCATTTAAATTAAGAAGAAGTGTTGATCATGTTTTGCTTCAAAAAAAGGAAGAGAAATGGATATTGCATCTTATTGAAATGAAGAGTAAGGTTGATAACAAAAAATGGCATGAAATAAAACAAAAAATACGTGCTAGTTATTTTAATGTTCGTGCATTGGAAGGGGTATTGGGAATACATATTGATGAGATTAGGACATATACAACGTATGAGAGTACTGGATTTTGGAATACAGATAGAAGTGAAGATCCTAAAATAATGGTTGCACCTTTAGGAAAACCAATGCCACCAGCACCAGAGAAAGAATGGGAAAATAATATT
Source organism: uncultured Marvinbryantia sp. (assembly GCA_934394985.1). Lineage (GTDB taxonomy): Bacteria > Bacillota > Clostridia > Lachnospirales > Lachnospiraceae > Marvinbryantia. The sequence goes on along the minus strand of CAKRRF010000041.1, from coordinate 14,193 downwards.
ATTAGCGTAGATGTTGGAGCTGTGATGAAGTTTCAACATGTTGCAGTTAAGATGCAGAGAACAGAAGAGGGAGATAAGCTAATAGGAAATTTGCGTATTTGCTGATTTGAGAATTCTCTGTACTGTTGCTTGCATAGAATGGATAATATTAAGTTTTGTGACAATAACGTTACATCCTCTCCACCAATTTTGTGACAATTATATAACGTCCTCTATACAGAAATATGCGGTTTTAAGCCATTTTCGTGGCAAAAAAGCCGCATATTTTTTGTAGCAATGACTTGACATCCTCGGGAAGCTTGTGTACAGCACAGAGCATTCCCAAGTGAATTATACTGCATGTTCCAGTGGAAAACAACAAAGAATAATAAAAAGCTTATTTGCGGCGCTTACGAGGATGATTCCTTTGCGGATGAAACAAATGTCTCTTTTACGGAGGATGTGTATTGTTTAGGTGCCATATGCACGAATTGACGAAAACGTTTTGAAAAGTACTGTGGTGAACTGAATCCAAGCAAAGCTGAAATTTCAGAAATTGACATGGTATTACTACGAATGAGGTATTTGGCTTCCTCGATTTTCAATTTTGTATAATACGACATAATACTTTCCCCGTATACTTTTCTAAAAATGATTGAAAGATATGTTTTTCCGTAGCCAAGACTGTCAGTAATTGTATCTAGAGATAAGTTGCCGTAGATATGTTTTTTTAGCAGTTGCAATATTTGCCCGGCAATTTGGTCGTCAAACTGAGATTTTGATGATGGAACATGCAGATCAATGTATTGCTCTGCTGGAAATTTTTTTCGAATAATTTGAATGATGAGTTCCTCGAGACGAAGCTTTATAAGTTGCTGGCTACCAAATGGAGCATTCTTTTTTGGAGACAACTGATATCGATCTGACATCGGGAGTTCAAATGAGAATGCTCCTTCCTGCATAATAGAGGAGATGAGTTTTTTCATATCTGAAGATAAATGGATGACCTGCTCTTTTATATATGACAGTACAGAAGTTTCTTCTGTAAAGGATATGATAAATACGTTTGATGGGGCTATTTCATCAGCCTTTATTGTATGAAAAAAATCAGGCGGAAGGAAGATGAGTGTTCCTTGAGACAGTAGATATTCGTTTTGATTGCAGGTAACAAATACTTTTCCACGGTCAACGTACATAATTTCCCAAAAATCATGAGATTCGCCTGGATACTTATAGTCTTTTGTATATTCAAAATAGTGTATAGAAATAAGCTCTGTTATTGCTATATCGAGTGAAATCGGATATTTTATATATTCTTTCATTGTGTATCTCCATCCTGTGAACAATAATATAATTTTAGTATAATATAATCTATTTCATAAATCCACATATAAAAATATAATTATTTTACTGTAATTTACAGAAAACAGAAACTATGGATTATGAGAGGATAGATTTTATGGAAAAACCAGTAAAAGTAGTTGTGGTGGGAATGGGAGCAAGAGCGATGATTTATGCGAAAGAATCCTTAAAGCATCCAAAGCGGTTTAAGGTAGTTGGTGTGGTAGATATAAATGAAGACAGGATTCGCGATGCCCAAGAGGTATTCTATATACCAGATAATAATTGTTTTCATTCGGTAGAAGAATTGCTCTCTGTTCCGAAATTTGCAGATGCAGTAATAAACGGTACAATGGATGCGTTGCACGTGGAAACAACGATTCCTCTGTTGAAGCGGGGGTATGATGTCCTGCTTGAAAAACCTTTTGCTATAAATCAGGAAGAAGCAGACAGACTACTTCAGTGTGTGAATGAAACTGGGAGGACAGTTATGGTTTGCCACGTGCTTCGTTATGCGCCTTTTTACAAAGAAATAAAAAAAGTGCTTAGAAAGGGTATGATTGGTAAAATTATCAATATTCAAATGAATGAACAGGTTAGCTATTTTCATGAGTCTGTATCGTATGTGCGTGGAAAATATGCTTCACCAATAATGTGTGGATCTGGAATGCTTTTGTCGAAATGCAGTCATGATCTTGATATTATGGCATGGTTAATGAATGGAAATTTGCCGTATGCAGTTTCGAGCGTTGGTTCTGTTATTCAGTTTATTCCGGAAATGGCGCCGGAAAGAGCTGGCACACACTGCATGGTAAATTGCCCGGTTGAGCGTGAATGCATTTATTCTGCAAAACGATTGTACATAGAAAATCCACAACGCTGGAGTAATAACATTTGGCATGATATTGGAAAGGAAAATCCAACAGATAAAGAAAAAGAGCAATTACTAAAGGACATATACAATTCGTTTGGTAGATGTGTATATCGCTGCAACTTGGAAATCGTTGATCATCAATCTGTTTTGATACAGTTTGCAGATGGAGCTACAGGTACATTTTCTATGAATGGAGGAGCGTCAGCATCGGGAAGAAATATCCATATTACTGGAACAAAAGGGGAATTGGTTGGAAGATTTGAAGAAGAACGTTTTACTGTACACGTGATTGCGCCAGAAGAAAAAGGAGGGCGGGTCAGTATGGTAGTGGACGTATCGGAAACGCAAAAAGGAAATGCTCATGGAAATGGAGATCAGGCTATTGTGGAGGATTTTATTGCGGTACTGCGTGGCAAACAACCATCGGACTGTTGTACCACTTTAAATGATTCTATGGTAGGACATAAAATCGTTTTTCTTGCAGAAGCTTCCAGAAAAGCGGGAGGAGAGCTTTTAAAATACAAAAAGGAACGGGCTTATCTTTGTGATAAGGTTTAAGAAGTTTGTCGGTAAATAATGTTTTTTTAGATCTGGAAGAACTGATCTGCGGCGAGAAAGAAATCTTGCTGAAGAAGAATATTCCGATGGAACAGATGATGGAGTATCTGGGGTATGAGAAACTGACAGAGGAGATGCTTGAAAAGTATGTGGATGGGATATATGTGTATGATGATGGACGGGTGGAGGTGGAGTGGAAAGCACTTGCCTGATTTTGTAGCAATAATGTAACGTCCTCTACTATATGACTTGTAGCAATGACGTTACATCCTCCCCACTGATTTTGTGACAACAATATAACGTCCTCCGTTCCAAAACAACGGTTTTATGGGAAAAATCGAAGGAAAAAAGATCAAAAAGTTTGTAGCAATGACTTGACATCCTCGGGACGATTGTGTTTGAAAAGTAGCTTGCCAGATTAAACTATTCGGAATTCCTTACAGAACCGTAACGGAATGGGAAAGAGGAACAAGGAAAATGCCGGATTATGTTTTAAGATTATTGGCATACAGGATAAAAATGGAAGGTTTTGATGGAAAGGAAAAAGTGGATGAAGAATAGGATAATTAATGTACAAGATGTACCAATTTCGATTTCAGAACAAAAATTGGATGATTATATTTGTATTACGGATATTGCAAAAGCTAAAACAGGCGAATCACGTAGTGCCGATGTTGTGAAAAACTGGCTGCGAAATAGAAATACATTAGAATTTTTAGGAACGTGGGAAATGATTTATAATCCTGATTTTAAAGTGGTCGAATTCGACCACTTTAAATCTGAAGCAGGTTTACATACATTTGTATTAAGCGTTGCAGAATGGATTAATAAAACGAATGCGATAGGATTATATGTAAAGCGTGGAAAATATGGCGGTACGTATGCTCATAAAGACATTGCCTTTGAATTCGCATCTGCAATCAGTCCGGTTTTTAAATTGTATTTGATAAAAGAATTCCAGCGGTTGAAGGAAGAAGAAAATAATTTAGAGCAAAGTGAATGGAATGCTAAACGATTTTTGACTAAAAATAATTATTTGATTCAGACGGACGCAGTAAAAAAATATTTGATTCCGCGGATGAATTATAGAGAGAATCTACAATGGCTGGCATATGCAGAAGAAGCGGATATATTAAATGTGGCATTGTTTGGATTTACAGCAAAAGCGTGGAGAGAAGCTAATCCTGAGTTAGCAAAAAAAACAATGTCAGAGATTATTGTTCTGAATACTGCAGAGCAGATTAAAATGATAGAAGAGGAGAAGCAGTTGGTGGAAATATAATTTGAATTTTGCGTTTATGGTGATAAATGGGTGGAGGTGAAATGGAAATCTTCTAATGCAAAGGTGGCAAAGAAATCCAGTCTGAAAAAAGGTCAAAAAACTGTAAAATGCAAAATCACAGTAAAATAAAATCTGAGCGAAGAATATATCCAGTGAATGTCAGGAGAGAAAGTTACCAGAGTATCGTTTTTTACAATACAACATTGTAAAAAACAATTATCATATGAACAAATCAAAATTAAAACAGATATAAATTAAAAAAATTGATAAGTCAGCCGAGGATGTCTGCATACAATCGCAGATGTCCCCGGCTGTTTTTAGTCAATGAGGCCATTGGCAGAAGGGAGACAGGATATGGGAACACGTATTACAGAACATCCGATTTTGGGAATACCGCAAAAAGGCAATCTGGTCAGCTTTACTTATGATGGCAAAAAGATTCAGGGCTATGAAGGAGAACCGATTGCAGCAGCATTGAAAGCTGCCGGTATTCAGATTCATCGATATACAAAAAAAGAACATAAGCCAAGAGGTATCTTCTGTGCGATCGGGCGTTGCACGGATTGTGTTATGGTAGTGAATGGGGTGCCAAATGTGCGAACCTGTGTCACTCCATTGAAAGCTGGCATGAAGGTTCAGACTCAGTATGGTGTAGCCGCAGAACCTTTCGAAAAACAGTAGCAGGAGATGAAAAAATGAAGAGATATGATTTGATCGTTGTAGGAGCCGGACCGTCCGGATTATCAGCTGCTATTGAGGCGGCTAAAAGAGGTCTGAAGGTAGTGGTATTTGATGAAAATGAAAAACCAGGTGGACAGTTATTTAAGCAGATTCATAAGTTTTTTGGATCAAAAGAACATAAAGCCAGGATAAGAGGATTCGTGATTGGCGAGGAACTTCTGAAAGAGGCTGATAAAGTCGGAGTGAAGGTGGAATTAAATGCTGCCGTGGTCGGTATGTATCAGGACAAAGAACTGGTAGTCCGTAAGGGAGAAGAAGTATTTCATTACAAAGGAAATGCCATCATCATTGCGACAGGTGCTGCAGAAAATATGGTTACCTTCGATGGCTGGACACTTCCGGGTGTGATTGGAGCCGGTGCAGCACAGACTATGATGAATCTGCACGGAGTAAAACCAGGAAATAAGATCCTTATGCTGGGAAGCGGAAATGTAGGGCTGGTGGTTAGTTTTCAGTTAAAACAGTGCGGTTGTGATGTGGTGGCACTGGTAGATGCGGCACCGAGAATCGGAGGATACGGTGTGCATGCGGCAAAAGTAGCCAGAACAGGTGTACCATTTTATCTATCCCATACAATTGTAAAAGCCGAAGGAACGGATTACGTAACTGGAGTTACCATTGCGGAGGTGGATAGTCACTTTCAGTTCCTGGCGGGAACAGAAAAACATTTTGATGTGGATACCATTTGTCTGGCAGTAGGACTTTCCCCGATGTCACAGCTTTTGAAAATGGCTGGTTGCGAGATGGAAGATAATCCAAAACGAGGTGGACAGGTACCAATCGTAGACGAGTATGGTGAAACTTCGATAAAAGGAATTTTTGTAGCAGGAGATGTATCCGGAATAGAAGAGGCAAGTTCCGCTATGATAGAAGGCCGCATTGCCGGAATTGCAGCTGCAAACTATCTTGGATATATTGAAACAGCAGAACTGGAAGAAGAGGTACAGAAAAACGAAGCTGCGCTGGAAGAATTGCGTCAGGGTATGTTTGCACCGAAGAACAGGGGAAAACTTATCGAGAAGACAGAAGAGGGGATTGAGATCTCCATGAATCTTCTGAAGCATGGGTTTATAACAGATGAAGAAATAGAACGCTTCCCTGGCGTTACACACAGAGCAGGTGTACATCCGGTGATGGAATGTACACAGAATATTCCGTGCAATCCGTGTCAGGATGCATGTCCAAAACATTGCATCAAGATCGGTGAGCATATCACTTCCCTTCCGGCAGTAGATGAAGCGGTGGATTGTATCGGGTGTGGTATGTGTGTGGCATCCTGCTCAGGACAGGCTATTTTCCTGGTGGATGAGACTTATGAACCGGGATTTGCTACGGTCACCATTCCGTATGAATTCCTTCCACTTCCGGAACCGGGAGATAAGGGATATGGACTTGGCAGAAATGGTCAGAAGATCTGCGAGGCAGAAGTGGTATCCGTCAGGAGCACAAAAGCCTTCGATCATACAAACCTGCTGACCATCAAAGTTCCGGCAGAGTATGCCATGAAGGCAAGGTTCTACATGGCGCATGAAACAGACAGCTTGAAACGGTAATGACAGAATTGTCTTATCGATGGGAGGTAAAAGATGGAGAACATATATGACAGAACCATAGATATAGGAGAATATAAACCGGAACCGGACGATGAACGGATCATCTGCAGATGTGAAGAAGTCACCAAGGGAGAGATTCGCAGAGCGGTACATGACGGTATGTATACCATTACCGAGATCCGAAGATATTTACGCAGTGGTATGGGGCTTTGCCAGGGGCAGACCTGTGCAAAGCTGGTGAAAGGAATTGTGGCAAGAGAGCTTGGTGTTTCACCGGAAGTCCTGACACCGGCCACGTCCAGAGCACCGATGCGTCCTCTGGAAATGAAGATTTTTGCAAAGGAAGGTGAAGAAGATGAGTAGAACAGCGGATGTTATCATTATAGGAAGCGGTGTCATCGGTTGTGCAGCTGCCTATTATCTTGCAAAAAAAGGAACTTCTGTCATTGTCCTTGATAAAGATGAGAATATAGGAAACGGAGGATCTGCCAGAAATGGCGGTGGTGTTCGTCAGTCAGGAAGAGATCCAAGAGAACTGCCTCTTGCCATGTATGCAGTAACCAATCTGTGGCCATTTCTGTCGGAAGAATTGGGCATTAACGTAGAATATCACAAAGAAGGAAATTTAAGACTTGGTAAGACTGAGCATCATTTGGAGATTTTACAGGGGCTGACAGATCGCGCCACAGCCTGTGGCCTGGATGTAAGAATGATCAATGGTGAAGAGGTTCGTGACATCAATCCTTACTTAAGTGATGAAGTGATCGGAGCCAGCTGGTGTGCAACAGACGGACATGCCAATCCTCTGCTGACCACCCTTGGATATTACCGGGCGGCAAGAAAACTCGGTGTGCAATTTCATACTGGCGAAGAAGTGACAGAACTTCAGACTATAAGAGGAAAAGCAAGGAGAGTCGTTACCAGAAAGAATATATTTGAAGGGGAAAAAATCATTGTGGCAGCAGGTTATGAAAGCCGCTGGATTCTGGAAAGTGTGGGAATTGACATTCCGATGTCAAAAGAACTGATAGAGGCACTGGTGACAGAGGCAGAAGCTCCAATGTTTCCACAGATGCTGGGAACAGCCGACGCAGACTTTTACGGACACCAGACCGATCATGGCTCCTTTGTATTTGGCGGTGCTTCTGGATTTGAGTCCGTGAACAAAGACAATGGACATCATATGACTTCCAGCATTACGGCACCATGTATTTGCCGGGGAATCATGAAGTATATTCCGAAGCTGGCAGATGCCAAGATTGTCCGTACCTGGGCAGGATATGAGGATGTGTCTGCAGATGGCGTTCCGATACTTGGTGAGATCGCGGAAGTGCCAGGATTGATTGCAGCCTGCGCTTTCACTGGACATGGCTTTGGAATTTCCCCAATTGTGGGAACTCTGTTAGCTGAAACAGCCAGAGAAGAAAAGACGACTCTGGATCTGTCAGCATTTCGCTACGATCGGTTCAAGGCAGTGATCTAGGAAATAAAAATAATTCGGAAAATGCATAAAGAACTCCACTTATTTCAGTGTGACACATAATATTCTGCGTGCTATACTCAGCATAAAGTTGAAGGTTTTCGATTGCTGAGTATGCTTCAGAAAATGATAGATTCAGCAAAGGAGACATTTAAATGAATACAAAAATTGATTTTTTATATTTAAGTGAAGAAGATATGATCAAAGCGGGTGTCAAAGACATGACCTCCTGTGTAGAAGTGATGGAGGATCTGCTCATCACCTTGTATAAAGGTGATTACGTGATGGGTGGGGCAAATCATAATTCTCATGGCTGCATGATTATGTTTCCGGATGATCCGCAGTTTGAAGGCATGCCGAAGAATGCAGATGACCGCAGATTCATGGCCATGCCTGCCTACCTCGGCGGAAGATATCAGATGGCGGGTATGAAGTGGTATGGATCGAACGTCGAAAATAAGAAAAAAGGCCTGCCGAGATCCATTTTGATGATGATGTTAAATGACAAAGATACTGGTGCACCACTGGCACTGATGTCAGCCAATCTGGTAAGTGCATATCGTACCGGAGGAATTCCTGGTGTGGGTGCAAAATACCTGGCACGCAAGGATGCAAAAGTAGTATCTGTTATTGGCCCGGGTGTCATGGGTAAGACATCGCTGGCTGCATTTGTCAGTGTCTGCCCGCAGGTGGATACGGTAAAGATCAAAGGAAGAAGCCAGAGATCTCTGGATGCGTTTGTAAAGTTTGTAAAAGAAGAATTTCCACAGATTAAGCAGATAGAAGTCTGCGATACGGTAGAAGCAGCAGTCAGAGACAGTGATATTATCAGTTTTACCACAACAGTAAAAGATGATGTATCTTCCTTCCCATATATCAGTGGGGATTGGATAAAAAAAGGAGCGTTGATCAGTATGCCATCTGCAGCCAGATTTGATGATGATTTTCTGGCAGGCTGTAAGCTGGTGGTAGATAATTCCAAGCTGTACGAAGCATGGGAAGAAGAGTATCCATATCCGACATATCCACAGGTACAGATCATCGGAACGAAATTCACAGATTTAAAACATGACGGAAAAATCAAGGCAGAAGATATGATAGATATCACAGATATCATTGAAAAACGACACCCGGGACGGGAAAGTGATGATGAGATCATTGTTTACTCCGTAGGAGGTATGCCGGTAGAAGATATTGCATGGGGCGGTACGGTATACCGTAATGCAGTAAAAATGGGAATCGGAATCAAGCTTCCATTATGGGAGAAACCAGAAATGGCATAGGAGAGACCAATCCCGGATTATGCTGCAAAACATGCACAGGAGAAGGGATTATGAACGAAAAGAAGGTTGTTAATCCGGTTCAGCCGTACCTTAGACTGGATGCAAAAGATTATAAAGAAATTCTGAACAGACGGATGGGAATTTCCAGCTTTTATGAATTTCAGGTGAAAGATCAGACACAGAGTTGTTTTAAAGCGGTGCCAGATGGAAGCACGGATCTTGTCTTTGGGATCGGGGAAGAAGATGTAAAAATATTGATTGGTGGAACGGTTCTGAAAGCAAAGGATTGGGATTTTGAAGATGGCAGATATTATTTTGGAGCCAGATTTTTACCTGGAAGATGTATTCTTCCAGACAACTTGTCCATTCAGGATGTGGTCAATGCGGATGTAGAGATCAGTCAGAATGATTATGGAGCAGGCCTGACGGAAAAAATAGCAGAAGCCTCTGATGTAAATCAGAGAGCGCAGATATTGATGACCTATCTGTCTGAGAAACAAAAAAGCAGTGTCAGGGACAGCTCCTATACACTGGAGGAATATATGAGACAGCGTATTTATGCTACAAAAGGAAATATCACCATCGGAATGCTAAGCAGGGAAACCGGTTATTCAGAATGTTATATTCGAAGAATTTTCAAACAGATTCATGGGATTTCACCCAAGGAATTTGAACGCTTCATTCGGTTTCAGGTATTTCTAAGTGAAATTACGGCAGCACCAAAGGCAGCAGACAGCGAAGAAATTGCACTGAACTGTGGCTATTACGATCAGTCACATATGCTGAAGGATTTTCGTGCGTTTGCAGGAACCACACCGGAGAAGTATAAAAAACAGATTTGTGAGAAAAGGAAGGTGAGGTAATATGGAATTATCGAGAATAGAAATCATTACAGGTATGTCAAAGTTTAATGGACTGAAATCAGCTTTAAGTAAGGCTGGGGTTCGTGGTATGACGGTAACACAGGTACTGGGATGTGGTATTGAAAAAGGTACCAAGGAATATGAAGTGGAAGAAAACTATGAGATGGAGCTCCTTCCGAAACAGCAGATTGCAGTGGTGGTGGAAAAGTCAAAAGTACCGGCTATTGTAGAACTGATCAAGCAGGAACTTTATACCGGACATATTGGTGACGGAAAGATTTTTGTATACGATATCACCAATGTGATTCGGGTGCGTACAGGTGATGAGGGAATTGATGCTTTATAACGAGGAGTGAGTACATATGGAAGAAAAAGACAGAACTCTGGGATTGAGAAGCGTTGTCTCTATTTCCGTAGGTCTGGTTATAGCGACCAGTTGCCTAGTATCACTTGGACAGGGTGCCGGAAGCATTGGGGTAGTGTTTATCGGAGCTATGGCAATTGCCTGTCTCCTGAATATGACCACGGTAGCATCTCTTTCCGAACTTAATGCACTGATGCCAAATACCACAGGGGGACTTGCTCAGTATACACTGGCCTGTCTCGGACCGTTTCCTACACTGATTTCCATGGTAGGTGGATATCTGATCTGTAACATCATGTCCTCCGGTGTGGAAGCCTCTATTTTTTCTTATGCGATGGCATCTACGATCCATTTGCCGATACCAAGTCTTCTGTATACATTGGTCATGACCATTGTGGTGATGATTGCTAATCTCTATGGTGTAGATATGTTCGCAAAAATACAGGATCTGGTAGCGTTTCTGCTGGTAGGCTCCATGCTGATTATGGGAACCATCGGTATGCTGGGGCTGGGAACTGGAGAAATGGTACAACAGCCATACAGCATGGTTAGCAGCTGGAAAGAAGTGGTATCTATGGTGGCCGTAGCATTCTGGCTTTTCATCGGAGCAGAATATGTCATCCCGGTATCTAAAAACGTGAAAAATGCAAAACGAAACGTACCACTTGGTATGATGATTGGGCTGGCTCTGATCTGTCTGGTACAGTCTGTCATGGTGCTTGGTTTTCACAATTATACACCATGGGGCGAACTGGAAGCTTCCGCAGCACCGCATCTGCTGTATGGTGAAAATTTGCTGGGATCTTCCGGCAAGGTCTGGATGACTTTTGTAGCGGCACTGGCTGTAGTCAGTACTCAGAATTCCACCGTCAACGGACTGGCAGGAATCTGTCAGGGCATGGCGAAAATGAATATGATGCCAAGAATCTTTGCGAAAACCAATAAACACGGTGTGCCATTCTTCGGTGTGATTTTCGTCAGCGTGTTTATATTTGTATTTGCGGCACTCAGTGATGGATCCTCCGAAGCCATTTCCTTCCTGATTCTTGTAGGCTCGGTGTTCTGGATGATCTCTTATATCTTTGCACATCTGGATGTATTGATTCTGCGTCACCGCCTGCCAAAGGCACCGCGATCCTTCAAAGTGCCATGTGGACCATTGTTTCCGTGTGTCGGTATTGCAGGAACCGTATATATGATTCTGAACATCTCTACCGATCCGACCGAACGCATGATGATCTGGCTGGTCACCGGCATCACCTTTCTGGTGCTTGGTATATATTCCTTCTTCTGGATTCGTATCAAGATGAAGATGCCGGTATTCAAAAGCGTGCCAATTCAGAAAGTTATGGCCATGGAAAACAGCATGTATTATACGATCCGCAAGCGGAGAGGCCTGTGGAGATAACAGAAAACGTCTGTGTTCAGGAAAGTCTGAAACGGACGTTTTTTTAAGTGAGAACGGCTCTGACCAGACTGGTATTCTGTTGCTGAGTTTGCTATACTGGAATAAGATTTATAAAACATGATGAATGGAGGGGATCGTGGTGATTCATTTGGGAATTATCGGAGCAGGAAGAATCGGAAAAGTACATGTGGAAAGTATTTGTACGCAGGTACCGAATGCCAGGGTGAAGGTATTGGCAGATCCGTTTATGGATGAGGAAAGAGAAAACTGGGCGAAAAAGAAAGGTGTGGAACGGGTGACCAGAGATTATCATGATATTCTGGACGATCCGGAAATAGATGCAGTATTGATCTGTTCTTCTACTGATACCCATGCATCGATTTCTCTGGAAGCTATTGAGGCAGGAAAGCATGTATTTTGTGAGAAACCGGTGGATCATGAGATAGAAAAAATTAAGCAGGTGCAGGAAACACTGAAGAAGCACCCGGTAAAATATCAGGTGGGCTTTAACCGCAGATTTGATCATAATTTTGAAGCGGTACAGCATGCAGTGGCGGCTGGAAAAATCGGAGATCCACATATCATCCGTATCACATCCAGAGATCCGGAGCCACCGGCTGCTGAGTATGTAAGAGTATCCGGGGGGATGTTCCTGGATATGACGATTCATGATTTTGACATGGCACGTTTTCTGGCAGGCTGCGATGCAGAAGAGATCTATGTGCAGGCAGCAGTGCTGGTGGATCCGGCGATAGGGACAGCAGGTGATGTAGACACAGCGGTTATTACGATGAAGATGAAAAATGGCAGTCTCGTCACAATAGATAATTCCAGAAAAGCAGTCTATGGATATGACCAGAGAGTGGAAGTATTTGGTTCTCAGGGTATGGTATCGGTAGCCAATGACACCACATCTTCAGCAGTGATCAGTAATGCAGAAGGCGTAACAGGGGAAAAACCACTGTACTTTTTCCTGGAACGCTATATGCAGTCTTATTCCAGAGAGATCAGAGCATTTGTGCAGGCAATCGAACAGGATACAGATACACCGCTTGGTATCACAGACGGTCTGGAAGCAGTGCGTATGGGACTGGCAGCGAAACGATCACTGATCGAGCACAGACCGGTGAAGATCGCAGAGATTGCAGGATAAGGAGAGAATAGAGATATGCAGGCATTTACACAATATACGCCGACCAGAATTGTATTTGGAAAGGATACCGAGAAGCAGGCGGGAGATCTGGCAAGGAAGCAAGGTGCCACAAAGGTTTTTGTGGTATATGGCGGAGGAAGTGTAGTCAGCAGCGGATTGCTGGAACGTGTGACTGCTGCTCTGACAGAAGCAGGACTTGCATGGATGACGAAAGGTGGTGTAAAACCAAATCCACGTCTTTCATTTGCAAGAGAATGTGTGGAAGAATCAAAAATATTTGGTACAGATTTTGTTCTGGCTGTCGGTGGAGGCAGTGTCATTGACACAGGAAAGGCAATCGCTATTGGAACAGCCAATCCGAATACAGATATCTGGAATTTCTGGAGCAGAAAGGAAAATGTGACCAGATCTCTGCCGGTGGGAGTGGTGCTGACTTTATCAGCTGCAGGAAGTGAGACCAGTGATTCAGCTGTGCTGACGAATGAAGAAATCCATATAAAACGTGGATTATCCACAGATTTTAACCGTCCGGCATTTGCGATTATGAACCCGGAACTGACATTCACCCTGCCAAAGTATCAGGTGGGATGCGGAATTGTGGACATCTGTATGCACACACTGGATCGCTATTTTACAAAATCAGAACACAATGAACTGACGGATGAGATTGCAGAAGGATTGCTTCGCACGGTGATCCGTAATGGAAAGACAGCCATAAAAGATGCTCATAATTATGATGCCATGAGTGAACTGATGTGGGCAGGAAGCCTCTCTCATAATGGCCTGACAGGGCTGGGCGCACAGAAAGACTTCGCAGTGCATCAGCTGGGTCATGAATTAAGCTCCAGATTCGACCTGGCACATGGAGCCAGCCTCTCCGCAGTGTGGGAATCCTGGGCTTTGTATGTATACCAGGAAAAACCGGAGCGATTCGCCCAGTATGCCAGAAAGGTATGGAATGTAAAAGAAGATGACACAGAAAAAGCTGCATTAGAAGGAATACGGCAGACCGTAGATTACTTCAGATCACTGGATATGCCAGCCAGTTTCGGTGAGGCAGAAGGAGTCGGAGTACAGAGCGACGAGACCCTTCATGCCATGGCACATAGCTGCACCTATGGCGGCGTCAGGACAATAGGATCCTTCCATGTGTGCGATGAAGAGGATATCTACAAGATCTATAAAATGGCGAATAAGATATAGAGAAGGGAGGAATTGTATGCCACTTTTAAAAGATGACTACAAAAAAGAAGAAAAGATAAATGGTGTAATATATAACATGTCTCCTTCGGCAGGCTATCAGCACGGAATTGT
>CAKRRF010000040.1 GCA_934394985.1 uncultured Marvinbryantia sp. | reverse complement strand
GTCATAGCCGGACAGTTAATTTGTACAGTGACTTGTCGCCAGTTTTCTAACTTGACATTCGCTCCACGGAAAACCTGCAGAAATTTCTGCAGCAACCTCTCGCTTCAACGCTATCAAGGTCACAACGATTGAATTATAAATGATATTTTCTTATTTTGCAAGGGTTTTTTTAATTTTTTTGTTTTTTTTTCCGTACACACTTTTGTATTCTTGAAATGAATATTACAATCCCATATAATAATGATACCGGAATCAGATTTTCCAGCCCCATCTGAGTCTGTTCGCAGAAGCTGGAAGGATATTCTGGCAGAATCTGATATTATAATAGGAAGAAACACAAGTTGAATTACGAAAGGATTATTTATGTGGATTGCTGATCATTGGAAAGATTACGAAGTACTGGACACTTCAAAAGGGGAAAAACTTGAGCGCTGGGGGAACTTCATCCTGGTACGTCCAGACCCTCAGGTTATCTGGGACACTCCAAGAACCTGTCCTGAATGGAAACATATGAATGGTCATTATCATCGCAGTAAAAAAGGCGGTGGCGAATGGGAGTTTTTTGATCTTCCGGAGCAATGGACCATTCACTATCACTCTCTTACCTTTAATTTAAAACCATTCAGTTTCAAGCACACTGGTCTGTTTCCGGAACAGGCCACTAACTGGGACTGGTTTTCCAGAAAAATTATGAATGCCGGAAGACCGATAAAAGTCCTGAATCTGTTTGCCTATACCGGCGGAGCTACTCTGGCTGCTGCCGCTGCCGGTGCATCTGTCACTCATGTAGATGCTTCGAAAGGCATGGTAACCTGGGCAAAAGAAAATGCCCGCTCCTCCGGTCTGGAAAATGCTCCAATACGCTGGATTGTTGATGATTGTGTCAAATTCGTAGAACGTGAAATCCGCCGTGGCAATCACTATGATGCCATTATTATGGATCCGCCGTCCTATGGGCGTGGACCAAAAGGCGAAATCTGGAAAATAGAAGATGCGATTCACCCACTGATTCAGTTATGTGCAAAGCTGCTCAGCGAACAACCTCTCTTTTTCCTGATCAATTCTTATACCACCGGCCTTGCACCGGCTGTACTTACTTACATGCTGGCTACTGAGTTGAAACGTTTTCACGGGCAGGTAGATTCTCAGGAGATCGGTCTTCCGGTATCCTCTAACGGTCTGGTGCTGCCATGTGGTGCTTCCGGCCGCTGGGAAGCCTGACTGCAAATTCCATATTTATATAGGAAGAAACACTGAAGGAGTGTCTATCTCAGACACTCCTTCAGTGTTTTTTCATCCGCTTCGTATTCAAATACACATCTCTCATAGGCATTGATAATATTTGTTTCCCGATATTTATCATATCTCTTATGCTGCCGCCCGTAACTCATATGTACATGTCCATGTATAAAAAACTTTGGCTTATATTTTTCCATCAATTCTACAAATACACGAAAGCCCTGATGCGGCAGATCTCTTCCGTCATTGATCTCATATGCCGGCGCATGAGTCAGCAAAATATCAAATCCCCGGTGTCTGAACAACTTCCATCTCATTTTCAGCACCCGTTTTTTCATCTGAACATCCGTATATTGATGCTCCCCTGCGTGATATCGCATAGAACCACCCAATCCCATAATTCGAATTCCCTGATAAACATAAATATCATCCTCTATACAAATACAACCTTCCGGTGGTTTATATTGATATTTATCATCATGATTTCCATGCACATACAGAACCGGCGCCGAGCACATTGTAACCAGAAAAGAAAGATAATCCGGTGACAGATCACCTGCCGAAAGTATCAGATCGATACCATCCAGCTTTCCTTTCTCGTAAAAATCCCACAGATACCGGGACTCTTCATCTGCTATAGCAAGTATCTTCATCTTGTTGTCCTTCCAGCACTCTTATTCTATCTCACCGCTGATGCCCTGTTCCATCACAACCGGTATCGCATGTTCTGTCAGATCTGCCATCTTCGGGATTCTTCCGATTACATTTTCGCAAAGCCAGTCCATTGTGATAATCTTTTCCGGTGTCAACGTTTCCTCTTTATCATCCTGTACAACACCGTTCTGAGAATACAGTACACCTGAAAACGGATTGAATTCTCCCATACAGATTGTCTTTCGAAGCAATTCGATCAACCGCTCCGTGCCAGTCGGCAGGCTGTTGGAACAGATAACATCTACTATTCCTGCTGACATACCCCACCAGTAATTCAATGATTTCTGTCCGCTGCTCTCTGTATTCTTCCAGTCTCCCTGCATAATATTCTGGATCATCTGTTCATAGAATTTACCCCAGTGAAGAATCGGCATTGCGATATTATGATGACTCTCATCCCCCATTTCAAACAATCCGAAATGTCTGGATCCTATATTCTTATTCGGGATAATAATATTGCGCCCGCATACATAAGACACTCCATGTTCCTGAAAGCGTTCTATATAATCAATATTCTTTTCCGATTCCCATTCCACATAAACCTTTGCCCGTGGATTAATCATCTGCGCCCCCAGTGCAAATGCATTAATATTGGACACGGTTCCATAGATCGGATAGTCTGCCAGATATCCCAGCCTGTCATTGGTGGTCATAGCGCCTGCAATGGCACCAAGCAAAAACTTCGCTTCATAAATACGTGCATTATAATTACGGATAACCCCTTTGTCCGACATAAGTGAACAGTTCAGAATCTTCACATCTTTATAGTCCAGTGCCACCTTCAGACTCGCATTATAAAGAACCGGTGAAGTCGTAAAAATAATCGTATTTCCGTCCTGCACAGCCTGACGTACGCCATCCTCCAGCGTCGGGTATTGTTCCGCTATATAAACACTTACCTTTATTTGATCAGGGAAAGCCTGTTCCAGATGCATTCTTCCCAGATCATGGATATAGGTCCAGCCAGACTTGTGCGGATCCACTTCATGAACAAACGCTATATGCTGTACTGGAGCACTGGTCGGAATCAAACGCTGTAAAAGTGGTTTTTTCACTACTTCCGGATTCATACGAATATCCAGACTCTCTTCATTCCCCTGTGTTTCAAAAACCTTGACACTTCGTGCAATCTTCATCTGCATCTCAGATGCTGTCATTTCTTTTACTGACTCATAACCATATATCTCCAGAAAAGCCAGCAGGGCATCACCTGTAGTCCGTTCCTCGTTATCTTTTGCCAGTGTACGGAATATATTCTCAAAGCAAGAATACACAGAACTGAAATTCATTCGGTCATCATCCGTCCATTTCTCATCCGTTTTCTTTCCTACCAGACTCTGCAGTCTGGCAAAACGGCCTTCTTCCGAAAAATAAAGATAATTTATGGATGACAGTTCATAAAAATCCATGAACTCATAATATATCCTGTTTTTCTTCTCATTTGTACGGTATGGCACAATTCTGGTCACTGTTCCGGTCACAGATACCGCATCAAAGAACTTCAGCACACTAACCCTTTTATTTCCTTCCAGAACATAAAATTCGTTCATATACTCATATGCCGTGATGGCATCATGAATTCCTTCCTTCAGATGTGACTCACAAAGTGTGGACCATTTCATGGCAAACTCCGTATGTTCATCCAGAATTGGCATGAAGTTACATGCAAAAGCCTGTGCTCTGCCAGCTGTCTTGGTTCCGACAATTCTGTCTGCCGGAATCTGTACCAGCCCAAGCGGATATTCCATCACAGAATTGGCTGCTTCCGGGATCTCATCTAATATCTTCAGATAAGGATTTCCCTTTTTGGCATACTGCCCCATCATTGCCCGTTTTCCCGATTTTACTGCTTTCTGGTAAAGCTCCATTCCTTCTTTTCCCATGCCAATGCCCCCTCTTTTAAACAGTCTGTAATATTTCGTTTCACATCCACATCATCTGGTCTGTCTGAAAAAATTATATCCTGTCTTTCTGCCTTTTTCAACCGCAAGACAGAAAAAGAAGTTTTTCTGCTGAAATTCCTGTTTAAATATGCTATACTGAAACACATAGAAATGAATTCGGGAGGTTCTATCATGGCAGAAAAAACTATAGACGTAACTGCACTTGGGGAATTATTAATTGATTTTACCGAAAATGGAATGAGTGCTCAGGGCAACCCTATTCTGGAAGTAAATCCGGGCGGTGCTCCGTGCAATGTTCTTGCAATGCTGCAAAAACTTGGCAAACAGACTGCATTCATCGGGAAAGTGGGCGATGACATGTTCGGCCGTCAGCTGACAGAGGCTGTTTCTTCTGTAGGTGTTGATACCCGTGCCCTTCTTGTAGACAAAGAAGTCCATACCACACTGGCTTTTGTTCACACCTATCCTGACGGCGACCGTGATTTTTCATTCTATCGCAATCCCGGAGCTGATATGATGCTGACCAGGGATGAAGTAGATGAAGATCTGATCCGTTCTTCCAGAATTTTCCACTTTGGAACACTTTCTTCCACACATGAAGGTGTACGGGAAGCTACCAGATATGCGCTAGATATAGCAAAGGACGCAGGTGACCTGATCAGTTTTGATCCGAATTTACGTCCACCACTCTGGGATTCTCTGGATGATGCAAAACGCGAGATCGAATACGGTCTTGGGAAATGTGATATTCTGAAGATTTCCGACAATGAAGTGGAATTCCTTTTCGGTACAGATGATTACGATCTTGGTGCCCGGCTGTTAAAAGAAAAGTATCATATCCCACTGATCCTTATTACTCTGGGACCAAATGGCAGCCGTGCTTATTATAAAGATCTTCGTGTGGAAGTTGCTCCGTTCTTACAGGAACATACCATCGAAACCACCGGTGCCGGCGACACATTCTGTGCCAGCTCTCTGAACTATGTACTGGAACATGGGCTGGACAACCTTACGGAAGAAAACCTGAAAGAGCTTCTTACCTTTGCCAATGCCGCAGCATCACTGATCACTACCAAAAAAGGTGCATTAAAGGTTATGCCTGAAAAAGAAGAAGTTCTTGCCTTTATTGCTTCCCGTTCTTAATTACAGGAGGAGTTTTTTATGAAATTTATTTATCCGGCTATTTTTTCGAAAGATGCAGACGGCATTTTTCACGGACATTTTCCAGATCTGGAAGATTGCATTTCCACAGGTGAGACTCTGGACGAAGCCATCGAGAATGCCAATGAAGCTGCCTGTAACTGGCTTTCCGTTGAACTGGAGGAAGACGGTCACCTTCCACCGGTTTCTGATCCGGCAGATCTTGAGCTGAAGGAAGGCGAAATCATCCGCAATATTGCTGCAAATATTCGTCTGTTTGAAGGTTATGACGAATAAATCTGCCTCACAAAATTGACCAATATACAAAATGGAACAGATCAGGATTTCATCATCTCTGTCTGTTCCATTTTATATTGCGTTTCATTTTTATGCTGTTCTCTTTCCCCTATAAGAGCTTTCTTATCTGATCTTTCTCACAGATCTTTTTAATCCTGCTATTTTCGATCAGATATCCTTCTCCATGTAATACTTCTTCCCCATTTCTTTTCAAAATATAACTTCCATCTGGCAATGCATAAAATCTTCTCCCCACACAGTCTGCGCAGGCAATATCTTCTATCATCCTTTTACCATCCAGATGTTCCTCTCGAATAACCTGATAATGCGGTATCACACGTATATTGGTAAGTCCCAGTCCTTCCATAAATCTGCGATACCCCGGATCCTTTGTCTCACCCTCTAACTCTGGCTGTGCATATACCTCCTCCGCACAGTTCATAGTTCCTGCACTGATCCCCATCAGCGATCCCTTAAACTGATGCAGCAGATGACGCAAATGAATAAATTCAAAAAACTGATTCTGCGTAGGCACATGGCCACCGCCCAAAATAATAAAATCATATTCTGACAGATTATGCATCACCGCTTCTACATTACGGTAATCACACACTGTAAAAGAACTGATATCCAGATCTGACTTCATCAGTCTGTCTTCCAGAAATTCCCCCATCTGATCATTCTGTTCATATGTTCTCGGATCTGCACAGATCAGAAGACATCTGGAACTCTTCTTCCAGTCCTTATGCAGTTCTTCCAGTAATCCATTAGATGGATCCAGCCCTTCAAATGTACTCTTTTCTCCCCGATAACTTCCTGTCGGGCTGCTTGTCAGATATAATGCCATTTTTTACGCCTCACTTTTCACTTCAGGCAACAAACAATCAATGTGTCATTTCATTATAACGCTTATTCTCTTTCTATGCTACCCCAAAATTTTTCTGACATAAAATAAGCCAGATCGCAATTTTTTATTTCTGCGACCTGGCTTCTAATGAAATTCCAGTAACTTCATTATCTACACCTTCACTTTCTCGGATTATGCGGTACTGCGTTCTGTTTTCTTCGGACCGTACCTCCTGTTTTTATTTTGTAACTCTATACATTTCCTATTCCATTGGACTGTACCTCTTATTTTTTATTCTTCTGGGATAAACTTCTCATCTCATTGGAGTGTACCTCTTTCTTTTCTTTTTCCTTTGGAATCTGGAATGTTCTTAAGCCATTGGACTATATCTCTCTTTTTCTTTTACTATGGAGCTCTTTCTTTCATTCTGATCATCTTCTTTTTATAGTATCATCTATATGAACTCCTAAGAGATTATCAATCTTTTTATTCTACTTTCCCAATG
Organism: uncultured Marvinbryantia sp.; assembly: GCA_934394985.1. GTDB lineage: Bacteria > Bacillota > Clostridia > Lachnospirales > Lachnospiraceae > Marvinbryantia. The sequence continues at coordinate 14,129 of CAKRRF010000040.1, read as the reverse complement.
GTAACACCTCTTTCTTTTTATTTTCTATGTTAGAGTCTTTATTTTCTCTCTCTTGTTTTGTTATCTGTATAATAACACATATCTATATAGTTGTCAACTTTTTTATTTATTATTTTAAAATATTCAGACTATTCTGTTGACTACAAGAAACACACCCGCGAGTTTCTCAAGTTATCGCAGCAGTCGCCAAGGTCTCGTGCAAGCACGGACTTTGGCTCGTTGCTTGCGTAAATTGAGATGCATGTCTCTGAAAAATCCAGGGACATGCACCATTCTTTTTTCTACTACAATATATTTTCAGGTTTATCGCCCGGTCCAGACTGCACAGCTTCCGTTTTGATCTTTACTTATTACCAGTTGTTCTTCTATTTCCTGTTTCAGCTCTGTCACATGAGAGATCATACCAATCATTTTCGATCCGCCTGCCATTCGCTTTAATACTTTCACCGCCTGATTTCTGGAGTGTTCATCCAGAGAGCCAAACCCCTCATCGATAAACATCATATCCAGGTGAATAGCTGCACAGCTTTGCTGAATCTGATCAGCCATGCCAAGTGCAAGTGCCAGTGCAGCCATAAAGGATTCTCCTCCGGAAAGTGTTCTTATTTCCCGTTCTTTTCCGGTAATCGTAGAATACACCATCAGATCTAGTCCGCGATTTTTTCCTTCTCCTGCCTTATCCAACCGATACATACGCAATTCATACTGTCCACCTGACATTTCGGCAAAACGCTGGTTGGCAGCAATCAATATATGCTCCAGATAATACCTTTGGACAAATGTTTCTATGTCCATTCTTGCACCTGTCACATTTCCAGAAAGCAACTGATACAAATGATCTATCCTTTCAAATTCCTCCATCACCCTGCTTCTGCTTTCCAGATTCTCTCTGAGTTTTTCCAGAGCCTTCTGATTCGTCTGATACAGCGTACTGCATGCCATCAGCTTTTCCTGGATTCTGCTCAGCTGTTCTTCTGAAGCTCTCTTCTGTTCTTCCAGCCATTCCAAATCCGGCATTTTCATCTGACCAATCTCTCTTTCCGCTGCTTCTTTCATCTGCTTTGCCGCTGCTATTGCTTCTCTTACATTGTTCAGCTGTTTTTGCATTTCCTCAGCTTCTGCGTCAGTGTACTGTTCCGTGATCTGTTTCCATTTCGCCTCGTCAGTCTGATATGCAGTCAGCAGTTTTTCATACCTTTCTGTTTTTTTCTGCTCATCACTCCTGTTTTTAGGCAATTCCTGTTCATATTGCTCTACAAGAATCTGCATCTGCTTTTGTCTGCTTTCTGCTTCCCTTGCTCTTTTGCCGGCCTTTCGGAATACTTCCTCCTTTTCTTTTCTCAGTATTGCCGAACATTCCCGTGCTTTTTGTGCCTCTTCCTCTGTCTGATAGCTGCCATCTGGCTTCCATTCTTCCAGTCTTACACGACACCCTTCCAGCTGTATACTTTTGCCTGCCAGACTTTCCTTTATCTGCACCAGTTTTTCTTCCGTTTCCTGCTTCTGTTTCTGATTTTCTTCAGAAGCCAGCTTTTGTTTCTTCCACATCTCCTGCTGTTTCTGTAACACCATACCCTGTTTTTTTAGTTCTTCCTTCCAGTCTCTCACTGCTGCTTCTGCGTTTTCCCAATCCGGCTCCTCCGGCAGATGATCTGCATTTTTTCTTATCCGATTCCACAGGTTTCTTCGTTCCTGCATCAGTACCTGCTCTTTTTCTTCTGACAGATGTTTTAATACCTCTGCCCTGCTGGCACTTTCTTCCTGTTTCTTCTGCAGCTGCTGCACTTCTTCCCGCAGCAGATTTAATTCTTCTCTGGTGAGCACATCTTGACTGTCCTGATCTGTACATGGCATCGGATGCGATAAAGAGCCACACACCGGACAGGGCTGTCCCGGCTTTAGCTTTTCCCTGGCCAGAAGCCCGGCCTGTGCATCCAGAAATGCCGTCTGCTGTTCCAGATACTCACTGTTTCGAGATAAAAACTCCTGTTTATTCTTTTCATAAATCTTTCTGGTTTTCTCCATATCCTTCAGAGTTTTTTCCCATTGCTTCTCAAGCAGACTGTTTTTTTTCAGTTCTTCCGTCAGCGATGCTGCCTCTTCTGACTGCACACTCCACAATGCTGCCTGCATCTCCAAATTCTGAAAGGATTCCTCTTCTTTTTTCCATGCCTGATACTGTTTATCCAGTTCTTCCAGCTTCAGCAATATTTCCTGCTGGCATTTTTCCAGCTGCTGTATCTCCCTTTCTGTTTCTTCTACGTGTTCCATCTCCTGACGACGTCTTTTTAATGTATTCAGTGCTTTTTCCACTTCTTGCGCTATTCTGGTATCCTGCTCCACCGCCTGCTGATATGCCGCTTCGTCCCGTTTTTCCTCATGCTGCGCCAGTCTGCACTCCGTCTCCGCCTTAGGAAGCTGTTCTTTTTGCCGCTGCAATGCCTGTTCTGTGTCACTTCTTCGTTTCACAGCCTCCTGCCACTGCAGATACACCTCCCTGATTTCTCCGGCCTGCCGGATCTGTCGGATCAGTCCTTCCATATTCTGCCGTTTTATTTCTTCCGCCCGATATTCTTCCAGCTTTTTCTCCGCTGCTTCTTTCTGCTGAAAATATCGTATCTGATTTTTTCCATGAATCACAGCCTCACTGTCAGCCTCTCGCTTCTTTGCGATTTCACCATGAAGCTTTTCCAATTCTTCCTGTTGTTCTCCCAGCGTCATACATAGCTTTTCCAGTTCCTCCAACAGACTTTCCAGATCTGTCACCGCCAGACGCTCTGCGGACAAAAGTTTGTGTTTTTTTTGTTCCAGTTCTGCGCTGCGTCCATATTCCTTCGGAAAACTGATATGTGCCGCCTCCGTCTGACAGACGGTTCGGATTCTTGCCATCTCTCCCTGCTTTTCTTTTCTTTTTCCGGTCAGATTCTCTGTCAGTCTCTGATAAAACTCTGTCTGAAACAATTTCCGGAAAATCATCTTCTTTTCGTCTGATTTTGCTCGAAGCAGTTCCATAAATTCCCCCTGGGCAATCATGGCTACCTGCATAAACTGCCCCTTTGTCAGTCCCAGCAGTTCTTCCAGCTTATGATCTGCTTCTTTCTGAGGATACTCGCTTCCGTCAGGCATCAGCAGAGACACACTTCCTGATACTTCGATCGTACCGTTTCCTCTTTTTTTCGGTCTCACATGTCTCGGACTTCGTCTTACTGTATAAATCTCCTTTTCTGTTTCTCCTGCTTCTTCAAATTCCAGTTCCACATAAGGCTCCAGACTTTCACTGCCATACTGGCTCTGCAATTCCATGCCATCCTTCTTATTGTTTCCGGAACTTGCTTCACCGTACAGCGCAAAAACAATCGCATCAAAAATTGTGGTTTTTCCGGCTCCTGTATCTCCGGTAATCAGAAACAGATTCTGATGCAGCCCGGAAAAATCGATCTCTGTTTTTTTTCCATAGGAACCAAAAGCCTGCATGGTAAGTTTTACCGGTCTCATATCTGTTCCTCCTGTACTTCTCCAATCACTTTTTTCAATAATTGCTGTTCTTCTTCATCCAGATCTCTGAGGAAAGAGCAGCACAGCTGAAACGGATCCATAGTTATATCCATCCGCGAAGCTGCCATTTCATAATCCGGTCTGCCTGCCACTTCTCTGCGTATCTCTAGTAGATTTGGAAATAGCGCATACAGGCGATCCTGCATATCACAGACATCCAGATCTTTCTGATCGGTCAGTATGACAGATACATAGTCACTGCAGCCCTGCTGCAAAACTTCCTGCAACTCTCCTTTGATTATCCGCACTTCGTGAAGCGCATTTAGTGGAAGTGATGTCATACAACAGTCTCCTTTTTCCTTCAGTTCTACCATCAGAACACTCTTTGCCTGACCGGCCTCGCTGACAGAATATTGCATTGGTGTACCGCAATACCGTATATATTCCTCACCGACCTTCATCGGTTTATGAATATGTCCCAGTGCACTGTAATCAAATTGTTTCAGTACTCCCGCACTCACCTGATCAATATTTCCAACTGTACAGATCTCCGAATCCATCCGCTGTATCTGATCCGCATCTGCCCCTGCCGGCAGATAAAACTGATGACTGACACAGACATTTCTTTCCTGTCCATTTATCTGTTCCCGTTCCGTCATACGCTTCAACGTCTCCTGATACGACAGCAGATTTCCGTTTTCGTCTGTTCCCACAATCTGCTTTACCATCGACGGTTTTACGAAAGGCAGTAAATAAAAATTCACCTTTCCCCATCCATCTTCCAGTGTTACTTTTTCCATGTATTCATCCGGCTTCTGCGGTGGCATTCCCACCATATACATATGCTGTTCCTCCAGAACGCTCCGGTAAAGATTTACTCTTGGCGCACTGTCATGATTTCCACTGATCATCATAAGCGCTGTATCCGGCACCTCATTTCGCAGGGATCGCACAAACCAGTCAAAAACTCCTACTGCTTCCACAGAAGGAATGGCTTTGTCATAAATATCTCCGGCAATGATCACGGCATCCGGCTTTTCTGCTTTTGCATACTCCACGATCTGTTGCAAAACATATTTCTGATCCTCTAAAAGATCTCTGTTGTATAATTTTATACCTATATGTAAATCTGACAGATGAAAAAATTTCATTTTCACAGTGTTCCTTTCTTCTCTTCTAATTTTCATTTTAACTTTAAATATCATTTCTTTCAATCATCTGTCTGCAAATAAAAAAGATACCGCCAAACGCAGTATCCTTTTTATTTTCTCTTATGCAACCACATCTTCAAACTGTGAGTTATACAGATTGGCATAAAAACCATTCGCCTTTAACAGTTCTTCGTGATTTCCATGTTCTACAATATCTCCATCCCTCATCACCAGAATCAGTATTTTATTATCTGTAAGAATCGCTCTTGCCGCTTTCGCTGCAGCGATGAATAGCATGAGACAAATAATAACACCGTTCATTTATCCTGTCAAATAAATAAACGGTGTTTATATTTTTTTTACATTTTAATTCACAGACAGATTCTTTTCACAAACATCCAGATCACCCTGACGGCTGCCACAAATCCTGTTCCAAACATGACGTCATTGATCAGTCCCGAAGAGGACAGCATTCGTATTCCGAAAAACTTTTTGGCCGGAAAAAATATTCGTTCTCCTTTTTTATTAAAAAAATCCAGCACCAGATGCGTGGCAAATCCTGTTGCAAAATAACCTGCTGCCACCGGAAGAAAAAGCCACAGACATCCTGTCAGTAAGATCAGTGCCAGAAAAGAATGCATGAATGTGCGATGCCGGCTTTTCATACCAAAGGCACAGATAGTCAGAAATGCCTGAACAGACAGCCAGATCCGCACAAGACTCACATGCTGTATCATGCGGCGGTAAATACCGATCTGCCAGATATGATCTGCCACTCCCACTGCCACTACGGCAGATACCATAAGCGCAATCATTTTATTGGCATCCCGGTGCGATCCAGAAGTCCCCACATCAATATCACTGATCACTGCACCAATCAGAGCTCCGGCTGCCCCTACTACTAATTCTGTCATATTCTTCGGCTGCATCACCAGTAGTCCTGCTGTCACTCCGATTACCGCATGTGTTTTTCCTAACATAAATCCCCTTTTGCAGTTACTGAATCGTTCGCTCTTTTTCCATCCTTAATGGCAGAACCTCATCAGTACTTCTGTTAATTTCTGATAGTCCACCGGCTTTGCCAGGTGGGCATTCATGCCTGCTTCCAGGCATTTTTGAATATCTTCTTTGTATGCATTTGCCGTTACTGCAATAATCGGTATTTCACCCGCCTGTGGGTGATTCAGCTGTCGTATAGTTCTCGCGGCAGTCGGGCCATCCATCACCGGCATCTGCATATCCATAAGAATGGCATCATAGCAGCCAGGCTTCGAATTCTGAAATTTTTCCACACAGACCTGACCATTTTCTGCTCTGGTACAATGCATTCCTCTCATAGACAACAATTCTTCTTCTACTTCATAATTCAGATCATTGTCTTCTGCCACCAGAACAGAGAAATCAGCCAGAGCCATGTTTTTCTGCTCTTTTGTCTCATTCTCTTCTTTTTCAATCCACGGAAAACAAAAGCTGATACAGAATCTGGTGCCCTGATCCGGTTTGCTCTGTACTTCCATATCTCCCTTCATCAGGTCAGTGATCTTTTTTACAATCGCTAGTCCCAGCCCGCTTCCCCGCACTTTGTTTACTCTGGTGTCCACGGCTCTTGCAAATTCTGAGTACATCTCCTTCATAAATTCCTCAGTCATGCCAATTCCCGTATCACTGATTACCGCTGTCAGTTGAATTTTTTCATCCTCTTCGATCTCTTTTTCGTATAATTCAAAGGATATCTTTCCTCCATCCGGAGTGTACTTTACCGCATTCGATAAAAGATTGGTGTAGATCTGCTCCAGTCTGAGCTGATCAGCCAACAAGTATGGATACCGGATATCATGCTGCACACAGGAAAATTCCAGTTTTCTCTTCAATATATCTTTATCCAGCATTTTCTGCATACTATCAAACAGATCCGCCACTTTCATTTCCTTCGGGTGTATCTCTAATTTTCCGCTTTCGATCTGCTTGATATCCAGTATATCATTGACCAGCTTCTGAAGCCCTCTGCCTGTCATGCCAATCTTTTCCAGGCAATCTCTTACTTTTTCCGGTTCTTCCTGATGCGCTTTTGCCACATCTGCCAGCCCGGTAATAACATTAAGCGGAATTCGAATATCATGAGACATACGGGAAAGAAATTCTGATTTTGCTTCATTTGTTTTATTCGCCGCATCTGCAATCATAATCCAGTACTGCTCCCGGCGCTTCTCGTCACTAATCAGACGGGTGACATACAGCACATTTTCTACCTCTCCATTCTCGCCTCGCTTCTTGACAATAAATCGGGCCAGATGCCAGTTGCCATCTCTGGCCAGGTACTCTATGGCAATCGTCTCCTCTTCCTTCATCCGTTCCCTCAGTGTGGAAATATCCAAAAATCTCATGACACGTTCACAATATTCAGGTGCCACAAATTTTCCACATATCATCTGCATTTGTTCTGATGCTTTTCCATCTGTTCCGGTCAGTGAAAGTACTTCGCTGTCACTGGATACTTCTTCATAAAAATCCTGTTTCAGATCAATGCGGTAAATCACAAAATAAATTTTGCTGATAGCAGAAATAATCTCATTGTTCAGACGTGTTTCATCCAGCGCCTTTCTCAGGGAGTTCTGGTGCTTCCGCTCTTCTTTGATAATATCATCTATATGTCGGAATCCCACAATAATCTTACGATCCTTATTTTCTTCATCTATCCTGGTAATCTGTATCTCAAAGTATTCTTTTCCGTCTGCATTCGGATAGGTATGATAACGATAAGAAAGCCTTTCCTGCTTCTTCAGAGCCTTCCTCATCCTGTCCGCACTTAACATTTCCAGAAAATCCGGATGTTCTTCTTTTATCACAAAATGCTCGTAGTATTCTTTTAGCAGTCTGGAATAGCCAAGAATCCTGTGTTCTGGTTTTTTAATCAGTTCTGAAATATTGGAACTTTTTTCCAACTTGATAATATCTGCCTGATCTGCCTGAAGGTCTACAACATAAACCGATGTATAATCATAGCAGAGCACATTCAGAATGCTCTTTTCCTCTTCCTGCTGCTGAATGCTTTTTTCCAGTTTTCTCTGTTTGTTTTGTAGCAGCTCTACCATACGGATATTTTCCCGATTACTGCCAAGATGGGTTCCTACCAGATTCAACAACTGAAGCAGCAGTTCCTGTTCTTCCAGATCAGGATTGTCCAGTCCTATAAATCCGGTCAGTCTCTCCTTATAGAAAATCGGTACGGCAATCTCCGAATGTATATCCTGGAACTTCATCAAATTGTATTCAGAAGGCATCTGATCAGCGATTTCTTCCAGATCTGAAATCACAATACTTTTTCCTTTTTCAAAATTCTCATCCCAGCAAGGCATCATAACAGATGGCACATGCAACAAATGATCCATCTGCGGCTGTACCCCTTCTGCACACCATTCATAAGAATTGGTATATTCTTTTATCGTCTCACCGACCCTGTCAAAAATAAATACCCTGTCTGCGTGTGTATAGGCTCCAATGATTTCCAGTATCGTCTGAATTGCCTCATGCAGTGTCTGCTGATCCAGTTCTTTATCGATTACCGCAAGCTGTCTCAGAATATCTTCTACCTGATTCAATCTTTTCTTTATAGTATCATATGCCTGCCGGCTGATCGATTCCTTCATACTGACTCTCCTTCAGATAGTTTTTTTGTCGTATATACTACTCTTTAGGGTATCATTTTTTTGTTTCTTCGTCTATACTTTTGGCAATACTTCATTCATACTTCCGCTCCGAAATCCCTGAAGATCCAATGTCACATACTGAAATCCCAGTTCTTTCAAACGATTCACTATCTTTTTCCTGTTATCTCCCTGGAAGATCTTCTCCATCTGTTCTGGCAACACTTCGATTCTTGCGATCTTTCCATGCATTCTCACCCGGAATTGTGGAAATCCCATATCCAGAAGCATCTGCTCCGCACCATCTACCATGCGCAGTTTTTCTTCTGTAATCGTCTCTCCATAAGCAAATCGAGAAGCCAGACAGGCAAAAGATGGCTTATCCCAGGTTGGTAAATCCAGTTCTTTGGATAATTGTCGAATTTCACTTTTATAGAGTCCACATTTCTGCAGTGGGCTGGCCACTCCCAGTTCAACGATGGCTTTATGTCCCGGTCGGTAATCCCCTGTATCATCCATATTGGATCCTTCCGCTACCATATTCATGTGATGTTTTTTTGCCTCTTCCAGAAGCTTTCCAAAAATCCCCTTTTTACAGATATAGCACCGATCCGGTGGATTCTGACTGAAGCCTTCGATCTCCAGTTCGTTAATTGGACAAAATACCTGCCTGATTCCCTGATCCCGGCAGAAGTTTTCTGTTTCTTTTCTTTCTCTTTCTGTAAATGAGCGCGGACAAGCTGTCACTGCCAGCACCTGATCTCCCAGTACTTCTTTTGCAGCTTTCAAAAGAAAGGTGGAATCCACACCTCCGGAAAATGCAATGGCCACACTGCCATAGGATTTCAGTTCCTGTTTTAACAGCTCATATTTTTCATATAACTCCATGCTTGTACCTCTACTTGTTACCTTTCCATTCTAAATGATATCTGTTATTCTTCTAAAAGTCTCAGTCCTGCTGTTTCCGTGACCGGAAGTGAAAATACAATGGCTCCTGCCTTTGTTCCAATTCCGTTTTTTTCCATAATGGCATTCATGATAGCATTTTTTTCTTCTTTTTTTGAGACGATAAAGATCACTTCTTTTTCTGAGACAAGTGATACACCCAAAAACTGTTCCGCCCGCTTCATTCCTACCCCTTTTCCATGAAGTACCGTTCCGCCTGTTGCGCCTCCGGTTCTGGCAGCTTCCATGACTTTTGTGGTATATCCGTAATTGGCAATTGCAATAATCAGTTCGTGCTTTGCATCCTTCAATTCCGTTTCCTCCTCTTTTTCAAATTCCTGTCCATCCAGAAAAAATGCCAGTGACCGCTTTCCACCAATACTGGAGAGCGGAACTGTAAAGGCAATGCCCGTTCCCGGAATATCAATCTTCAGTTCTTTCTGCAACCCCTTTTGCAGCTTCTGCCAGGTCGGTTCTGTTATTACTGAGAAAAAAATACCTTTTTCTTCGTCTTCCATCCCCAGGCAATCCAACACCTCACTGGACGCAGTTCCTCTTCCAAGAGAAATCGTCCCGGTTTCTACCTGATGCGTTTTATAAAATTTTACAAATTCTGATATTTTTTTCCGGCTGCTGATCGTAACCAGCATCGATACTCTGTTCATATCTGCGCTTTCCTTTCTCAGAACTCAATGATTTCATCATCTTCATACTCTGCAAACAGTTCGGCAATATCCACCTGGTATTCCACACCGGTGCTTCTGTCGGCAGACTGTGTTTCTCTTCTTACATACAATACACCCAGAATCTGTATCGTAATCAGCGGTGTCATAGCTACCATCGCTACTACACCAAAAGCATCACGTACTACATCTCCCCCCATGGCGATACAGGCTCCCTGTGCCAGTGGAAGCAAAAATGTCGCAGTCATAGGCCCGGATGCCACACCACCCGAGTCAAAGGCAATTGCGGTGAAGATCTTTGGCACCAGAAATGTCAGTCCCAGTGCAATGACATACCCTGGTATCAAAAACCACAAAACAGATATTCCTGTCAGTACACGAATCATGGAAAGTCCTACTGATACCGCAACACCAATAGATAAGCTGATCTGCATGGCTTTTCCTGATATAGCGCCATCGGTCAGTTCTTCTACCTGCTTCATCAGCACATATACAGCCGGTTCTGCTTTTACAATAAAATATCCGATCAGCATACCGAGCGGTATCAGAATCCATGAATACGGAAGTGCTGCCAGCACTGTCCCCAGTGCATTTCCGGCAGGGATAAATCCCACATTTGCACCTGTCAAAAACAATACCAGGCCAATATAGGTATATACCAGTCCAATCAATATTTTGCTCAACGTTTTTTTCTCCAGCTTCAGAGAAAACATCTGGAAAAGTCCAAAGAAAACCGTAATCGGAAGAAGGGATACCGCAATCTCTTTCATATAATCCGGAACTGCCTCAAAAAAGAGCTGTCCCACTTCCACTGAAGTAGCAATATTCCTGCCGATTTCCGGTGAAAAGCTTCCTTCCGTCTGATACACCAGACTTAAGATCAGAACCGCAAGAATCGGTCCAATCGAACACAATGCTACCAGACCAAAGCTGTCATCTTCTGCATGACGGTCATTTCGAATTGCAGAAATACCCACACCCAGGGCCATAATAAACGGTACCGTCATCGGGCCTGTCGTTACACCGCCCGAATCAAAGGCGACTGCAAGGAAATCTGCCGGTGCTAGCATTGCAAGCAGAAAAATAAGCAGATAAAATAAAATCAGCAGAGGCGCAAGCGCAAAGCCCACCAGGATACGAATCAACGCAACTGCAAGAAATAAGCCTACCCCCAATGCCACCGATAAGATCAATACCATATTCGGTACAGAGGGTACCTGCCGTGCAAGCACCTGAAGATCCGGCTCTGATATGGTAATCATCATTCCCAGCACGAAACCGGTTCCGATAATAAACCACAGCTTTTTGGTTTTTACCAGATTACCGCCTACCCGTTCTCCCATTGGAGTCATGGATACTTCTGCTCCAAGAGAAAAAAACGCCATGCCGATAATAACCAGCACAGCGCCTGTCATAAATTCCACCATAATGTCAGGGGAAAGAGGCGCTATCAGAAAACTCAATATCAGTACTATCACCATCACCGGAAGTACTGCCTTTACGGATTCCTGCGCCTTCTCTCTTATCTTATCTTTTAATGTTTTTCTGTGTGTCCGTAATTCTCTGACAAATTCTTTTCCCGCCAACGAAATCCCCCTTGTCTCATAATCTTCTGCAGTTTGTTGGTTTCCAAAAATATATTTGTCTTATCTTATCACAGATTTCTGTATTCTTCCAGCTGTTTGTCAGTTTTCCATTCACACTTTTTCTCTGTCATACCATATTCTTCTTAATATCCTATTTTCTCAAGAATCTGATCGGTTATACGCGCATTGGCCAGAGAGAATTTCTTCGTGATCAGCGGACTTTCCTCACCTGCTACACATCTTCCCATCTGTTCCACTTCCAGACGGTAATTTTGTGGTATCGATACTTTTTTGATCTCTTCTTTTCCGTCAGCATCTGTCACGATATAGCTTAATTCTCCATCTCGGTTAAACGCAAATTCTATTCCCTTTATACTTCCTTTTGTCCCATGAACTTCCAAATGGTCAATTCGCTTGTCCTGATCAGTAGCTAATACCATTCCACAGGTAAATGCTGCCTTTTTACCATCCTCATACTCCATAACAACCGAGGTAAGCTTATCGATGTTATCTTCTGAAAAAATAGCACTTGCCTGTATCTTAACCGGTTCTTCCTCCAACAATGCTAAAGACAGACTGATATCATATACACCAAGATCATAGGTACATCCCCCCAGTGTTTCTCTTCGCATCCTGATATTGCTCTTGTCATAATCGGAGGTAATAAATTCAGATTCCATATAACGGATTTCTCCAATTGTTCCCTTCTGTATTTCTTCTCTGATTGCAGCAATGTATGGGCTGTGCAGATACGCAAACGCCTCCATCAAATACACATGGTTTTCTTCTGCTGTGGCAAACAGTTCTTTCGCCTGTGCCTCTGTCGGTGCCAATGGCTTTTCACAAAGCACATGTTTTCCACTTTTCAGTGCTTTACTTGTCCACTCACAATGCAATGTATTTGGAAGCGGAATGTACACTGCTTCCACTTCCGGATCCGCAAGCAGTTCCTCATAACTTCCGTAAGCTTTTTGAAAATGATACTTTTCTTTAAACTGCTCTGCTTTTTCCATATTTCTTCCGGCAATTGCATACAACTCACAATTGTCTGCCTGCTGCATTCCCGGAATGGTGCATCCTGCACCAATATTGGCTGTTCCCATAACGCCCCATCTGATTTTTCTCATGATTTTTCCCCCGTAAATTAATCTATAAATATTTTTAGCATTCCTTTATTTCAATGCTTTCTCAATCGCTTCAATTACAATCTTTAATGCCTTTATTCGTGCATACTTCTTGTCATTTGACTCAAGTACATGCCATGGCGCATAGGTTGTGTTCGTCTTTTTCAGCATTTCATTAACTGCGCTCTCATACAAATCCCATTTTTCTCTGTTACGCCAGTCCTCATCCGTAATCTTCCACTGTTTCTCAGGTGTATTCTGCCGATCCTCAAAGCGCGCAAGCTGCGTATCCTTGTCGATCTGAACCCAGAATTTGATAATAACGGCTCCCCAGTCTGCTAATTCTTTTTCAAACTCATTCATTTCATTGTAGGCACGCTGCCACTCGTTTTCATTACAGAATCCTTCGAGTCTCTCAACCATTACCCTGCCGTACCAGGTACGGTCAAAAATAGCGATATGACCTGTTTTTGGAAGTCGATTGCAAAATCTCCACAAATAATGTCTGGCCTTTTCATGTGGCTCCGGACTTGCTATCGGATGCACTTCAAACCCTCTCGGATCAAGTGCCTCCGTGATTCTTTTTATATTTCCGCCTTTACCGGCTGCATCCCAGCCCTCATATGCAATAATCACCGGAATCTTTTCTCTGTACAGCCTGTTATGCAGCTCACTGAGCCTAGTCTGAAGTTTTTTTAGCTCCTTTTTGTATTCTTCTTCGGAAATCTTCTTATCCAGGGAAATTTCACTTAACTTTGGTATTTTTTCCAATGGAAAAACATTCTGTAAAAGAGGTACTGCAAGATCGCTGTTTTTTAACGCTGTCTCTATGCCACTGACTAGCGTTTCCAGGACCTGAAGCTCTGCCCACTTTCTGTTTTTTGCATCTATGATATACCATGGATCTGCCGCAGCATTGGTGTCATTCAGATATCTGTCAAATACATGAAGGCATTTATCATAATGCTTATTCTGCCAGTCATCATTGCGGCTGACCCGCCATTCGGTATTCTTATCAACCTTAAGATGCTCAATTCGTTTTTTCTGCTCCTTCTGACTTATCTGAAAGAAAAATTTCAGAACAAGATACCCATTATCTGTGAGCTGGCGTTCAAAGCGCTTCACACTCTCTATTTTTTTCTTGTATTCTTTTTCTCCCATACGTTCGTGCAGGCAGTCATTTACAATCTCGTCCATCCAGCCGGAATCAAGAAACTCAAACTTTCCTTTCTCCGGAATTTTAATAAAATAACGGTAAAAGAACGGCTTACGTCTTTCTTCCTCGGTCGGTGCATCCATGGTCGCAACCTTAAAGAAACGTGGGTCAATGTTTTTTATTACTTTACCAAGTACACTGCCTTTTCCGGCGGTTCCCCAGCCTTCAAACAGTACCAGTACCGGCAATCCATGTTCCTTTATCTGCATCTGCAATGCAGACAGCTTTGCTCTTGCCGTGCTCAGACGTTCCTCAAGTTCATCTGTTTCAGGTATTTGTGGTTTC
>CAKRRF010000039.1 GCA_934394985.1 uncultured Marvinbryantia sp. | reverse complement strand
TGTGGGTGATCTGGCAGATAAAACAAAAGATTTTACATTTACCATTACCTTTATAAAATCTGGTACGGAAAGTAGTGGCATTACATCTTACACAGGTAAAATCGAAAATGAAGAGATAGAATGCGCCATCAACAAAGAAACCTCGTTCGAACTACATGACGGAGAGAGCATCGTGTTTGAAGATTTGCCGGTGGGGACGCGTTATGTTGTTACGGAAGCGGGCGCAGAAGACGGATATACACCCAGCGTGAATGTGATTGAAAATGGTGTTCAGACAGTAAAGAGTAAGAACGGAACAGAGAAGAATGCACTGTCAACAGCAGAAAACAGTTCTGGTAATCTGGTAGGAGAGAACGAAAACAGTGTTACATTTATCAACACATATCCAGAGACCCCGGTCACCGGTGTGATTATGAAACATCTGCCTTTCCTGCTTTTGATTGTGCTTCCGATGCTGACTCTTTTTCTGATGATGGCAGTGAAGGGTTGCCGAAAGCATTCTGGTAAGCACTGATGTCATGGCTGATCTGGTTGGTGGATACCATTACAGATATTCTGGGGTTGTTGCTGATACTGGCTATGATGGGATTTGGAATCTACGTCCTGTGGGATGAACAGAACATCTATCAGAGTGCTGATGCTTCTGTTTACGAAATTTATCATCCTGATGCGCAGGACAGCAACAGAGCAGACGAACTGGCCGGACTACGTGCCAGGAATCCGGATGTAATTGCCTGGCTTCAGATCGATGATACGCAGATTGACTATCCTGTAGTCCGAGGTGAAGACAATCTACGATATGTCAGTACGGATGTGTTCGGAAAATATTCTCTGTCTGGAAGTATTTTTCTGGATTATCGGGATGCGGTGGATTTTTCCAGTCCGAACAGCATTCTCTATGGACATCATATGGCCAAAGACACAATGTTTGGACAGCTGGATGAATATCAGGAGTATGATTTCTTTCAGAGTCATCGTACAGGTTCGCTTTACTATGAAAGCGCATGGCATCCGCTCATGTTTTTTGCGTTTCTGGAGGCAGATGCCTATGACAGGGTACTATATGATGTAAATCTGACACAGTGTGGGGGCACGGCTGCGTTCTATTCCCATTTGCGCAATTACGCAGAACATTTCGAAGAGGTAGCAGTATCAATAAACACAAGATTTATTACGTTATCTACCTGCCACGCATCTGGGGGTGCAAATAGCCGATACCTTCTGATCGGTGTTATTGAGGAAGCGGAATCAAAATATTCAGAGTAAAGATCTGTTGCTCCAGTTTGCCTGAGATCTGCCCATTATATTTTTCGGCGATTTCACGGATACTTCTGGTGCCATAACCGTGTTCAGCTTTGTCTGCTTTGGTTGTCAGCGGAAGCCCCTGGTCAAAGAAAAGGGGATGGTCGCAGTAATTGCGCAGACATAGTAAGACAAGTTCGTTTTTGCGGCGGATATTGACGGATAGAAAGCGTTTTTCTGTTTCCGGAATGGCACTCAGACATTCTACAGCATTGTCCAGCGCATTGCCAAGCATGATATAGAGATCAAAGGGATCCATAAATTCCAATGCCTTTCCATCAGCCATACAGGTCCACTGGATGTTGCGCTGTTCGCAACTGTTCCAGGTCTTACCAAGCAGAGCGTCCAGAGTGGTATTTCCTGTATTGATGGTGGTGTCGTATCGGATCACGGCTGTCTGCATTTCCTGTAAAAGCTGCTGGCTCCGTCCGGTGTTTCCTTCCTGCTGCAGGGCGGCAATCATGTGTTTCAGATCGTGGCATCTGTGGCGAATAGTATCTACAGATTCCTGAAACAGGGTAAACTGTTGGTACTGCTGCTGTCGTAGCTGACTTTCCAGGGTCAGCCTTTGCTGATACTGTTTCTGATGGAAAATCAATATCTGCGCAAACAAAAGCGACATTGCAAGAAGCATATCGTATAACAGGATAATGCGGAACAGATCTGTTTCTGCACGACTGGATCCGATACTGGCCAGGGTGCCAAGAATCCGTCCAATGAACAGGGTTATCAGCATATAACTCAGTGCAGGGAGGAGGTTTGTCAGTTGTTTTAGCTTTGGCAGGATACGGGAGGCAATCAGCTGGTAAAATAAGCCACTGTAAATGATAAGGATTAAAAGTTCCAGCCAGAGAGTCTCTGGTTTCAGGGGCTGCCGGCCGCGGTGCGCGGCGTCCGGACATAGAAATACAAAAATCGTATAGGCAAGATCCTGTGTCAGATAAGCGCAGGCAGAACAATAGACTGCATGCAGAGGTCGGATATCACAGCAGAAGAAAAAAAAGACAGTAACTGTCAGAAGATACAGAAACATCTCCGTACCGGAGGCAATGGAAATCACCCATTTGATGGGAAGGGAAGAGGCTCTTGCTGTAACGGACACCCATACATGAAACATGGATAGCGGTACAGTACAGCAAAGGCAGACCAGGGCACTGAACAGAAAACGTGCCGGGAAATGGCTGCGTTTTGACAGCGGTTTCATAAATAAAGCAGCTACACAGAGATAGCATTGCAGCAATTCAGGAGCAAAGATTTTTGAAAGACTCATAGGTTTCCCTCCCCGGCACAATAATCCAACAGAGACTGCACAAAGTCCCGGTAATAGGTGCGGCTTATGGGAAGTGTTTCCTCGCCAAGAAAAACCGTGCTGCGGTCATAGCGTGTGACATAGTGTAGGTTGATCAGATAGGCTTGATGACAGCGTGCAAATCCGGAGTCTTTCAGTTCCACTGCCAGTTTACCGAGAGACTGTGTGCCAGTGGTGTGGAACAGCAACTGGTTGGTGTGATAACAAAGAGTATGATTCTGTACCTCTACATACAAAATCTGTTCTGGCAGTAATTTAATCTGACCGTCCCGACAATTGACAAGAATCGGATTCTGCTGGCGTGAGGCCAGGATTTCACATACCTGATTCAGTTTTGCAGAAAATGCGTAATACTGTACAGGTTTCAGCACATAGTCAAGGGCACGGACAGAGTAGCCTTCGATGGCGTACTGAGTCAGGCAGGTGATAAAAATGATCAGGACATCCGGGTCTGCCTTTCGAATTTGTCTGGCTGTGTCCATGCCGTTTAAAAGTGGCATCTCGATATCCAGAAGGATCAGATCCCATACCGGATGATAGTCTGTAATAAAGTGCATGCCGTCTTTGTAACTGCTGGTCTGGATCTGTATGGCATGTTCTTTCCCGTAGCGGTTCAGATATGTTTGAAGAATTGCGATGTTTTCATCCCTATCTTCTATGATGGCAACGCGCATAAAATCCCCCTTTTTACTGTTTGAAATATATCTATTATAGCATACAGATCCAGAAATGTGAATTCATAGATAAGGAGGCATTAAAATGTCATTTCCAGCTTATTTTGCCTATGCAGGCGCAGCACTTTTGCTGCTGGAGTTTTTTCATTTCTGTAGACAGCGTAAACTGTATGACAAACGAACGAAATTGTTCCTTGCCATGTTTGTGGCTGCTTTACTGATTTGTCTTGGCAGCATCAGTCTGACAATACATATCAGAACTGGAAGAGCAGCATCAGCTTTAAACATATTGCTTGCAGATGCCATGTACCTTGCACAATTTGCTATGCCGTATTTTGTGCTGTACATGAGTTGCCTGACCGCTCGAAAGCCGCGACATCGGCTGCTGAAAATTGGAGCAGTAATTTTTGTCTGTGGAAGTCTTGTGATTCTCAGTAATCCGTGGTCGCATGTGATCGCATATCCAGAGACAGACAGACTCTGGCACATAGGAACAGGGTATTCAGTCTTTGGATGGGGGATTTTTGTGCTCTATCTGCTGGATTTTTGTATTGTACTTTATCAGAAAAAAAATATGAAACATCAACAGGCATCTGCGCTTGCGGAGACGTGTCTTATCATGGTAGCTGGTATGTTGCTGCAAAATATTTTTCAGGTACATCTTATGGTGGGATTTTTTTCTGCTCTCGCCACGGAGGTGATTTATCTGAGTATGCAGAATCCTTATGCTTACATGGAGGTGACGACAGGTGTATTTCGTGCAGAGTATTTTGAATATTATATTTGGGAATGCTTTTCCTGCGAAAAAGAAGTATTTTTACTGATGATAAAATTAAGCGGATTGGAGCGGATTCGTAGATTATATGGAACAGACGCAAAAGTCAGCCGGAAGGTAGCAGAAAAGCTTTGGGGTATCGCACCGGGACACCGTGTGTTTCATGTTCAATTTGATAAATATGTGATCCTCAGCAATTCCAGAGAAGAACATGAAAGAACACTTATACAGGTTCAGTCCATGCTTTCAAAAGAGATGGAACTTTCCAGATATACAATGAAATGTCCAGTTATACTGATCAGCCTTCCTCATGGGGATGCAGTTTGTCACGGCAGTATTTCAGAAATGATGAACTACGTCCGTTTTCTTCAGCGACAGACAAAACAACAGGACACAGTTCAACTGATTGAGGGAAGCTCGCAACAGCAGAAACGCTTTTTGTATGAACAGGTGGTCGAGCAACATCTGCATGATGCCATAGAAAATGATTCCTTTGAGGTCTGGTATCAGCCCATCTACTCTGTACAGAAACAGCGATTTGTGGGAGTGGAAGCACTGAGCCGTTTATATGATCCGGAGCTTGGCTGGATCAGTCCGGAATTGTTTATACGTCTGGCAGTCAAAAGTGGAGATATTTATACACTTATGCCAATGCAGCTTCATAAAATCTGTCAGTTCCTACAGGCACATGCGTTGGAACTTTCAGATATGGAAACGGTAAAAATAAATCTTTCTCCGGCAGAACTGGTCAAGGACGGCTATTGTGAACAGCTAATAGAGATCATCCGCTCTTATGGCCTCCCAATGCGGCAGTTTCTGTTCGAGGTGACGGAAACAGATGCGACGGAATATACAAAAGAACTGGAACAATGTATTCGGATTCTTCAGCAGAACAGGATTCAATTATGCCTGGATGATTTTGGCTCCGGGTATGCGAACCTGAACAATATTTTTCAGTTGCCATTTTCAGTGATCAAGATGGATCGTTCCCTTTTGCAGGGAATCTGTGAAAATGAGAAGAGGGCTACATTTTATCATAGTATGGTGAATACACTTCATGATATTGGGTATCAGATCGTTTCAGAAGGTGTTGAAACAGAGCGGGAAGCAAAATTGCTGATAGACTGGAAGGTAGATATGATACAGGGATATTATTATGCAAAGCCGTTGTCGGCGGAAGAGATAGTATCAGTTTGGAAGAAAAAAAGAAGTCTGTAGAATGCATATAGTTCCTCTTGTTTCTCACATACTATACATATCACATAAATATGAAAGTGATGAAATGAATGGTGTATTAATAGCAATGGGAACAAGAAGAAGTATTCATAATTTCAAACCAGATATGGTGCCACAGGAAATGATGAATTTATTATGGGAGCTGTTGCAAAAGTAGATGGATAATCTACTTTTGCAACAGCTCCTTATTTTTGGAAGAAATAAAAATTGTATATCTCGACGGTATAGAGTTCGTCATTATTAATTTAGATTATCACAGATTTTGTCTGCATTTAAACGTAGAGTGTTAAGTATATGGAGTCTGGATGCTTCGTTTTGATAAAAGGAGATGGCACCAGTAGTTCCGATTGCAGCGATTGCTGCACCAGAATGGTTGTAGATCGGAACTGCGACACATCCTATACCAAGGGCATATTCTTCGTTATCTATACCATATTTTTTCTCTTTGCATTCGTTCAGTATATCACGAAAACGGATTTCTTCAGAAACAGTATAGCGAGTATATTGTGAAAAACGCGGAAAAGCTTTTTTAAGAAAATCTTCCCTTTCTTTTTCGGGCAGCATGGCGGTTAATATTTTACCTGATGCACTGACATTTATTGGAATTGTTTCGTTCAATTCGGTAATGTATGTCATAGCTTGACGAGGAAGGCGCTGATCAATCGTGCATACACCGTTGGATGTAAGAACACAGAGCTGAATGGCTTGATTTAGTTCAATGACTAAACTGTCCATTACAGGTCTGGCAGCCTTAATCAGTTTCTTTTCAGTAAAAGCAAGGCCTGATAAAAGAGATAATTTATAACCGAGCTGAAAATGATTAGGCTTTTGAGGATCTTCCACAATATATCGATATTCTTGCATACAGAGAATAATCCGGTATAGGGATGTAAAAGGGATATTAAGTTGCTCCGCGATATCTTTCATGGTTTTGGAAGAAGGGTCTTTTAAAAACAGGTCAAGAACTTCAAGTGTACGCATAGATGCGGGAGGCAGATTTTTGATTGTAGAACTCATATGATTTTTCCTTATATTAATAGTAAGTATTTGTTCCAAAAAGATTGTAAAAACTGCAGAATACATTATCTTTTATAACACCATGTTTAATTTATCATGAATTTCTTATTTCAACAACAAGTATTTTATTAGGAATCATAAAACTTGTAAACAATGGCGTAATTTTCAAATATGAAAAACAGAATACAAAATATGAAAAAACCGTTGACACGAAGAAGGACTATTGATACAATAAAATCACAAAAAGCACAAGAAAAATATACAGAATAACGAAAGAAGAACATGGAGAAAACGTTATAATGCATGGTTAATGCGAAAATAATTCTGTATTTTTGTGCAAATTTCAAAAAACCAGGCGCCGGTTTTTGATGGGGGAAAACAACTATATAATAAAGGAGGATTCTTATGTTTAAAAAAGTAGCAGGTGCTCTGTTAGTAGCAGGAATGGCTTTATCAACAATGAGTTTTGCAGTATCAGCGGAAGATGGATATACATTTGCAATGTTAATTCCAACAATGAATCATGAATATTTTGAAAACTGTGTAGAGTTTGCAAATAGTGTGGCTGATAAACTTGGATGTACAATAAACGTATACAGTGCAGATAATAATGCAGATACTATGAGTAAAAACGTTGAAGATGCAATTGCAGCAGGCGTGGATGGTATCTTAATTGATCCTTATTATGCATCTGGTACAAAATGTGCTGAGATGTGTGAGGCAGAAGGTATTCCTATGATTGCTTTTGACTCTGATATTGAAGAGTTTGCACCACAGGAAGATTATGAAATGTATATTTCTTTTATCGGACCGGATGACGCAGACGCAGGTTATAACATGGCATGTAATTTGTTTGAAAATACAGAGCCGGCAGAAGATGGTAAAATTTATGTTGGTGTAGTTCAGGGAACACCTGGAACAGCTGTTGCAACAAATCGTGAAGTTGGTTTTGACAAAGCATTGGAAGAGTATACAGAAAAAGGTTATGACATTGAAGTTGTTGGACGTGTAAATGGTGATTTTGCAGCAGAAACTTCTCTTTCAGCAACGGAAGATCTTCTTCAGAAAGCAGAAACAATTAATGGTATTTGGGCTGCAAATGGCGGTACAGCTACTGGTGTTATGGCAGCAATTAAAAATGCCGGTCTTGAGCCAGGAAAAGACATCACTGTTGTTGGTATGGACTTAAATTCTTCAAATATTGAGGCAGTTGCAAATGGCGAACTTCAGTATGATATTGGTGGACATTGGCTGGTAGGTGGATATGCAGCGATCCAGATGTATGATTATCTGAACGGTTATAAGATTGCAAATCCTAAAACCATCCTGAAGTTACTCCCAATTACTAAGGATACTGTTGATAAATTCTATAAAGACTTCCCAGATAATATCCCGGCAAATTTCGATATAGAAGCAGCTTGTCAGGTAAATGGCGGAGAAGATACTTATCCTTCATTTGAATTTAAATTCAGCGAATAATATGGGCATACACTTAGAGATGAATAATTGATGTGATAGGGCTTTGCTGAGATTATATCTCGGTAAAGCCCTATATTACTCCTGACAGGAGGGGAGAATATGATACTTGAAGCAAGAGATGTGTACAAAGCATTCGGTCCGACAAAAGCGCTGGATGGAGCATACGTACAGCTCATATCTGGTGAAGTGAATGCCTTGGTTGGTGAAAATGGTGCAGGAAAGTCTACTATTTTAAAAGCAGTAGCAGGCGTCCATCAAATGGACAGTGGAACAATTACAATTGATGGGAAAATGGTTTCGATATCCAATACCAAAGATGCACTTGAAAATGGAATTAGTATTGTATTTCAGGAAAGTACCATTAACCCGTTTATTACTATTGCAGAAAATATTTTTATCGATCGCTTACATGAGTATACTCGGAAAATGACAGGAATTGACTGGAAACGTTTGAATGATGATGCACAGAAGATTTTAGATTCTATGGAATCTGGAATTAACGTAAAATCAGATATTCATACTTTAAATCTGGGTCAGTGGAAACTAATTGAAGTGGCCAGAGCATTGTCTTATAATCCGAAAATTTTACTGTTGGATGAATCTACAGCATTTTTGAATCATAACGAGACAGTGAGTTTTATCAATGCAGTGAAAAAACTGAGAGAAAGCGGACTTGCGATAGGATTTGTCTCTCATCACATGAATGAGATTTACAGTCTGGCTGATCGAGTAACTGTCATGCGAGACGGTAAGTTCATTATAGAAATGGTTCGCGAGGAACTGAATCAGGAAAGACTGGAAGCGGCAATGGTTGGTCGTAACATTGGAGATAAATTATATCCGCAGAAACGACAGTCCCCTGCTGAAAATGTGATATTAAAGGTGGAAAATCTTTCAGTGGAAGGACATTTGGAAACAGCATCATTCCAATTATATGAAGGAGAAATCCTTGGAATTGGAGGATTAAAGCAGTCTGGAGGAGATGCGATTATTGATGCCATTTACGGAGCAGTTCCGATCAGTGGCGGTTCAATTACAATGGGAGAGGATGTTTACACAGAGACTAAGCCAGTGGAAAGTCTGGAAAGAAAGATCTCACTTCTTCCAGGGGAAAGAACATTGGAAGGACTGATCGTAAATTTTAGTATTGCAGACAATATTGTGATGTCAGCCAGACCGAGAAAGGGATTGCTGCGTGATAAAAAGAAAGAAAAAGAACTGGTAGAGCAGTATGTTGATCGGGTTCATATAAAAACAGACAACCCTGATAATCCTGCGTCATCTCTTAGTGGCGGTAATATGCAGAAGGTAGTCATTGGCAAATGTCTGGCGACATCACCCAAAGTACTTCTTCTGAATAATCCAACGCGTGGAATTGATATCAGCGCAAGACAGGAGATTTATTCTTTGATTAGAAAACTGGCAAATGAAGGACTTTCAATAATTATGTTGACAGAAGATCTTTTGGAATTGCTGGGAATGAGTGATCGGATTTTGATCACACGCCATAATAAGATTAGCAAGATTTTTGATGAGAACAATGGATTAACCGAAGAAGATGTAATTAGTTATATTGTATAACAGAAAAGAGGGCAATATGAATACAAAAAATGTGGCGAAAAAGCCAATTCCGATCAGAAAATATTTTCCGTTTATTTTACTGTTTCTTTTGGTGGCAATTTTTACAATAGGCAATTCCAGATTTCTTACTGTGAAAAACTTCCTGACAATTGCGCAGCAAATGGTAGTAACCCTTATTGCAGCTTACGGAATGCTATTTGTTATTGTTGAAGGCAGTATAGATTTGTCTGTTGGAGGAATCGTAGCATTGGCAGCAGTAGCAGTTGCAAAAAGTGTAGATACATTGGGGGCATTTGCTTTATTTCCAGCGTTAGGAGTAGGCGTTATTTGTGGATTGATCAACGGATGTTGCTTTACTTTCCTGAAAATTCCTACTTTTATTACAACAATGGGTACAATGACAGCATTTCGCGGACTGGTGTTGATTCTGACAGATGGAGCGCAGATCATGATCGGAAATAAATCTTTTCTGCATTTATATAATGGCTCTTACATAGCTGGTATTCCTAACAATGTCATTTTTGTAATTTTGATTACGGTAGTAATGTGGTATATTTACAAAAATTTTGCATTTTCACGGGAAGTCAGAGCGGTAGGTGGAGCAGAAAAGGTAGCAACATTAGCAGGTATTAAAATTAATAAAATAAAAGTTGGCGTATTTGTTCTTTGTGGATTCATGGCTGGATTAGCAGGAGTGTTTCAGGCGGCAAGATCCTATGCTGCAACACCGACCATGGGAGATGGTATGGAAATGGATGTTATAGCAGCTGTTGTTCTGGGCGGAACGCCAATGTCCGGTGGTATTGGAAGTGTTATGACAACAGTTCTGGGAGCATTAATAATGTGTATTCTAAGTAATGGAATGAATATCATCGGTCTGGATGCAAACATTCAGAAAGTAGTAAAGGGCATTATTTTGATCTTTGCAGTATGTATGACAGTTGATCGTAAACGAATGGGTGTTATTAAATAAGAAAAAGAGGTGAAAAAAATGAATAAACCGATCGTTGGAATTTTAGGATTTTCAGATGGAGATGCAACAGCACATAAGATGCTTGCACCAATTGTACAGAAGCAGATTGATGTTATTGTTGAGGCACTGAAAAAGGATGGACGTATAGAAGTAATTGTGGCAAGTGATATTGTTCACAGTGATAAAACAGCAAAAGGTTTAGCAGAAGAGTTAAAAGCAAAAGGTGTGGATGGAACAATTTTTGTAAACGCAGTATTTGCATTTCCGGCATTTAGTGTGATTGCAGCGAAGAATGGAAAAGGTCCATATCTGCTTGCAGCACCGATTTATCCAGACTGGCCTGGCATGGTTTCCATGCTTGCAGCAGGTGGAGGGTTAGATCATGAAGGGATTGATCATTTCCGCGTAGCCGGAGATTTTAATGATCCGGAAGTACTTGAAAAAACAGTAACTTTTGCAAAATGTGCGATGGTAGTCAGCCGATTAAATGGCCAGAAATATGGTCTTATTGGTGGAAGAAGCCTTGGAATGTATAGTTCTACAGTATCTATGCAGGAATGGATGGAAAAATTTGGTATAGACGTGGAACACATTGATCAGCTTGAAATTGTTCGAAAGGCTGATGAAGTGGACGAAGCACAGGTGGAAAAGGCATTTCAGTGGCTTACAGATAATGTGGGTAAAATTGAATATAATGGAACATCATTTACACCAGAAAAGTTAAAAACTCAGATACGTCATTACGAAGCAACGAAAAAGATTATTGAAGAAAACGAATTAGATTTTGTTGGAGTAAAATGTCATTATGAAATGAGTGCACATTATTGCACACAGTGCCTGAGTGCAGCTTTTCTGAATGATCCATACGATTGGGATGGATCAAAAGAACCGTTTGTTTGTGCCTGTGAAGCGGATTCAGATGCTGCTCTGACCATGCAAATTTTAAAAATGCTGACAGGAGATCCGGTTATTTTTATGGATGTTCGTCATTGGGATCAGGCTAATGGAGTGATGGAATTTTGTAATTGTGGATCTCAGTCTACCTATTATGCTGCAAAAAGCGATGATTACAAGGAAAATCTGGCAAATGTTACTTTATATCCGGCACTTGACCTGTATCCGGGCGGAGGCTGTCATGTAAATCTGCAGACAAAGCCAGGAAAGGCAACTATTGCACGATTATGCAGAA
This sequence comes from uncultured Marvinbryantia sp., assembly GCA_934394985.1. Lineage (GTDB taxonomy): Bacteria > Bacillota > Clostridia > Lachnospirales > Lachnospiraceae > Marvinbryantia. Next base: position 9,883 of record CAKRRF010000039.1, on the reverse strand, counting down.
GAAAGAAAAATGGCGAGACCAGATATTATATGACGATTATTCCGTGTGAGTTTGTAGAGCTTCCAAAGGAAAGAGAAGCATTGACAACGAAAGAATGGCCGCATGTATTTGCAAAATTACCGTTTGCGCATCAGGTATTTCTGGAGCGTTTTGGCGCTAATCATTGTCATGCGGTATATGGAGATCATGTAGATGAATTAAAGATGATTTGCAGAATGCTGAATGTTGATGTGGAAATGTATGAATAACAAGGAGACTGGTTATGCAAAGAATATTAAATAACCCAGACAATATAGTGGATGAAATGCTGGAAGGTTTTCTCCGTGCACATCCGGATCTGGTTCAAAAGACGGAAAATCCGAGATCAATCCGTTCTGTGTTCCCGATCAGGAATCGAGTTGGTGTAGTGACTGGAGGTGGATCAGGGCATAAACCGGCATTTATTGGATATTGCGGAAAAAACCTGTGTGATGGTATTGCAGTGGGTGAAATATGTTCATCTCCTACGGCACAACAATTTTTGGATGCATTTCTGGCCTGTGATGCAGGAAAAGGCGTTGCCTGTCTGTATGGAAATTATTCCGGAGATAATATGAATGTAAAGATGGCTGTCAAAGAAGCTAAAAAGAAATATAATTTGACAGTAAAGACTGTAGTTTGTAATGATGATGTTGCGAGCGCGCCATTTGCAGAAAGAGAAAAGCGTAGAGGAATTGCGGCAGAAGTTGTAATGTATAAATGCGGAGGCGCAATGGCAGCAACAGGAGCTCCTCTTGATGAAGTAATTCGTGTGGCTCAGAAATCTGTAGACTGGAGCAGAAGCTGTGGAATAGGATTAACTCCTTGCACGCTTCCAGCAGTAGGACATCCTAATTTTGAAATTAAACCTGGAACAATGGAAGTTGGAGTAGGCCCACATGGAGAACCGGGAATGCGGATACAGCCACTTGAAAATGCAGCTGGAATGGCCAAAATTATTACAGATGTTGTGCTGGAAGATTTTGAAAATGATTTGCCGATCCGGAAAAACGATGAAGTAGTGATTCTGATTAATGGTATGGGAGCCACACCATTAAATGAATTATATGTGCTGTTTCGAGAAGTTGCGAAACTTATGGATGAAAAAGAAATTAAAATATATCGTTCCTATGTAGGGAATTTTCTGACATCCATGGATATGATGGGGGCTTCGCTGACTGTCACCAAACTGGACGATGAACTGAAAAAGATGTTTGATATGCCATGCTATTCGATGGGATTAAAACAGGGTGAAGTTCGCATCGAGAAAGAGAGTGGAAACGAACAAATAATACACCATGCGACAGAAACAAATGACAGACATACAGAAATTCATAAAAAAGAAGTGGATGAAGAGAAACTTCCGGAAGGAGAATACTTCAGAAATTCTGCAGGTAAGAGTATTTTGATGCGAATGGTAAAAGCTGTGCAGAACAATAAAGATTTCTTAGGAGAAGTAGACGGATTGATCGGAGATGGTGATCACGGAATGAATATGAATAAGGGATTCACCATATTTGAGGAGCGATTCGGAAAAGATGAATTTTCATTTGCGGATGGACTGGAAGAGTTGTCAGAAATCTTAATGAAGGAAATCGGAGGATCTATGGGCCCAATTTATGGAACTATATTGGGTGACATGGCAGAAACAATAAATGAGTCAGGTAAAAATATTGTGACATTGGATGCGTTTACTCAGTATCTGCAAGCTGGCTTGAAGGGGTTACAGGGAATTGTCGATGCAAAGCCAGGGGATAAAACGTTGGTAGATACTTTAGCACCAGCAGTAGATTCACTGGTGAAAGATGCAGAGAGAGGAACAACATTCAGTGAAGCATTGGAGCATATGTCTGAAGCAGCTCTTGAAGGAAGAAATTCTACAAAAGAACTTGTGGCAAAATTTGGACGGGCCAGTAGATTGGGAGAACGTTCAAGAGGTGTTCTGGATGCCGGAGCCTGCTCCTGCTATATTATTCTTTCTGCTATGGCAGATGGAATAAAGGAACTGTTATAAAATAGAATGGTCGTATTTGGACAGGGGGAATAATTGGAATGAAACGTTCTGTAATAAACACAAATATTGAGTGGGCAATGGATCTTTGCAAGAGAATGAATTTTAACCTTCCGGATTTCTTTTACTGGACACCACAGGAATGGGAAGAAAAGAAAGATAAGACAGAAAAAATGACTTCTGTTGGACTTGGATGGGATGTCACAGATTACGGCAGTGGTGATTTTGATAAAATCGGTGCAGTGCTCGGTACATTACGAAATGGTGTGATGGGAGATATGACCCGTCCGTATTGTGAGAAGATTATTGCCATGAAAGAAGGGCAGCTGCTTCCACGTCATTTCCATTATGAAAAGACCGAAGACATCATCAACAGATGTGGTGGAACTCTTTGTGTAGAAGTATGGAATTCCAGACCGGAATCAGAAGGATATGCAGTAGATCAGGAATCTGAAGTGACCGTTTACTGTGATGGCATGAAGGTAACCGTTCCGGCAGGTGGCGTGGTAAAAGTAACACCAGGAAACAGCATTACCCTGACACCATATGTTTATCATCGTTTCTATGCAGAAGGCGGCGAACTGATTGTCGGAGAAGTATCAAAGGTAAATGATGATGCAAAGGATAATCATTTCTCAGAAGAAACGCATCATACAATCGAAGAAGACGAACCAGTTCGTCATTTACTCTGTGGTGGTTATGTGATGGAATAAGGTAATAAAGAGAACACCTCCAGATGGCGAATGATATGTGGTGGTGTTCTCATTTTTTGAAAAATACAGGAATGGAGGATTCAAAATGAAGATTGCGATTGGTTGTGACCCAAATGCACAGGAAGCAAAAGAAGAATTGATCAGATTTATGGAAAAAAAACAGTATGGTGAGATTACAGATTTTGGCAGTGAGGATCCGATTTATGCAAATGTGGCAATTAAAGTTGCAGAAGAAGTGGCAGCAGGTCATTTTGACAGAGGAATTCTGATCTGCGGAACCGGACTTGGAGTTTCGATTGCAGCCAATAAGGTAAAAGGTGCTTATGCGGCATTGCTTACAGATACCTATTCAGCCCAGAGAGCAAGACTGAGTAATGATGCAAACATTGCCTGTATGGGTGCATTCACAACAGGAAGTAAGGTGAGAGAAGAACTGGTAGATACCTTCCTGACAAATGAATTTGTACCTGGATGCTCTTCACAGCCAAAGGTAGATGCATTCCGCAAATATGACGAAGAACACAGCAGATAAAAACTGAAAATAAACATATGGAAAAGAGATTGTGCGAGAATGGCGCAGTCTCTTTTTTTGTAATAAGCAATGTATGATATGGAACGTATAAATCTCCTGTTTTTTCGCATAATATCCATATGTCACAGTATATGGAAAATACAACGAGAGAACAGGAGGAATACCATACATTATGAAAGCTACAGGAATTGTCCGGCGTATCGATGACCTGGGCAGGGTTGTGATACCAAAAGAAATACGAAAGACATTGCGTATCCGTGAATCGGATCCGCTGGAGATTTTTACAGACAGGGAAGGAGAAATCATCCTGAAAAAATATTCTCCAATTGGAGAATTAAGCAGTTTTGCCAGACAGTATGCAGAATCACTGGCTCAGACAACAGGACATGGCATCTGTATTACAGACCGGGATCAGATCATTGCCACAGCCGGCGGAGTAAAGAAAGACTACATTGGCAGACCAATCAGCGGTTCTCTGGAAAGTCTGATTGAAGAAAGAGAAAATGTGCTGTATAATCTGAGTGATAAGGTGCATGTGGATATTCTGGAAGTGAATGAAGAAAAGTGTGCGCAGGTGATCAGCCCGATTCTCTGTGAGGGCGATGCGATAGGAGCAGTTGTTCTTATGGGGAAAAACGAAAAAGTAAAAATGGGTGAGACGGAACAGATGGTTGCCCGTTGTGCAGCCAATTTTATGGGGCGACAGATGGAGACCTAAAAGCGGAAAGACGAGGGGAAAGATAAGGAGACAGGATGCTATGGAAATACAGGAATTTCAGAAAAAGCTGGCGCAGCTCAGCCAGAGTGCAAATGAAAATGGGAAAATACTGAAAGGAGATCAGATTCGCAGCTTTTTTGAAGGAATGGATCTGAACAGGGAACAGCTGCTTCAGATTTTCCGTTACTTTAAGAGTCAGGGAATTCACATTGAGGGAATATCATTTGCGGAAGAACAGGAAAGTCAGCCGACAGAGTCTGTGCAAGACAGGGAAAGAAAAGCAGCAGAAGAGAACGCACGGAAGCAGGAAAAAAAGCAGATGGAGGACCGCATACAGGGAAATCAGTGCCTTACAGCGGAAGATAAGGAATACCTGAAGAGATATAAGGATTCTTTGAAGACACCGGAAGAGACAGAAGGACTGGAGCAGTACCTTCCTCTGGCAGCAGATCTGGCGGCAGAGATGTTCCGTGATGGCATGAATCTGGCAGATCTGATTCAGGAGGCAAATGTGGCATTGTTGAATATATTTGCAGGAGATATGGAAGATGTGTCTGACAGTGATATCAGAGAACGTCTTCGAAAAGGCGTGAAGGAGGCTGCCAACCAACAGGATGAACAGAAGTTTGAAGATGACTGTCTGGTAGCGAAGGTACAGAATCTGGATAATGTTATGAAAGAACTGACAGATGGCGACGAAGGAGAACCGAAGTTTAGTGTGGAAGAACTGGCCATTATGCTGGATATGGACATTGATGAAATGAAAGATATTATTCGACTGACCGGAAGTATGTAAGTCAGTTAATTGACAGAAAAAGACTGATATATCGAGCTGTTTTATGAAGCTGATATATCAGTCTTTTTGTATATCTGCAGTGAGATATGCGGAAGGATCAGTGCTTATCTGTCATCATCCATACTCATCTGATGAAGCAGGTTTTTCTTAATATCGTAGAGCTTGTCTGAAAGATCCACATACATCTCAGACGGATTGATCAGACGTCTGTGTTCTTCCCACAGAGTATCCAGCTCTTTTGCGCAGATATCACGCAGTTCCATGACAGATGGGGAAGTATAAACACATTCTCCTTTTTTGAAAACCGGAACCAGAAGTTCACGAAGTTCATAGGTGCCTGCCTTTAATTTTGTACGTTTCCAGGTCTCCAATGGATCGAAAATGGTCAGATCCTTTGATTCATCAAAGGTCTCATCAGCCAGACAGATCAGATCTGCTTTGATCTTATGGTCTTCTTTTTCATAGATACGGAAAACAGTCTTGTTGCCTGGATTGGTAATCTTCTCAATATTTTCAGAAAGCTTAATCTTCGGGATAAAGCTTCCGTTCTCATCCTGAACAGCAGCCAGTTTGTATACACCGCCGAAGGCAGGACAGTCTTTCGAAGTAATCATATTGGTACCGACACCCCAGGAATCAATTTTACATCCCTGAGATTTCAGAGTGGTGATCAGATACTCGTCCAGATCACTGGAAGCAGAGATAAATGCATCTGAAAATCCTGCATCATCCAGCATCTTGCGGGCACGTTTGGTCAGGTAAGCCAGGTCACCGCTGTCAAGACGAATTCCGTAATTCTTAAGTTCGATACCGGCTGCTCTCATCTCAGTGAATACCCGAATAGCATTTGGAACACCGGATTTTAATGTATCATAGGTATCTACCAGCAGACAGCATGCATAAGGATATAATTCAGAATATTTCTTGAATGCAGTGTACTCATCCGGGAAACTCATAATCCAGCTGTGAGCATGTGTACCCTTTACCGGAACATCAAACATCTGACCTGCCAGTACATTGGAAGTACCAATACAGCCGGCGATCATGGCAGCTCTTGCACCATAGACACCAGCATCTGGTCCCTGCGCCCGGCGCAGACCAAATTCCATGACGCCACCACCATCAGCAGCAAGAACGACACGGGCTGTCTTGGTGGCAATCAGGCTCTGATGATTGATGATAGTCAGCAGGGCAGTTTCTACCAGCTGGGCTTCCATAATCGGAGCAACTACTTTTACCAGTGGCTCTCTTGGAAATACAACAGTGCCTTCCGGAATCGCATAAATATCACCGCTGAAGTGGAAATTTTTTAAATATTCCAGAAAATCGTCTTCAAACAGATGAAGGGAATCCAGATATGCGATGTCTTCATCAGAAAAACGAAGTCGCTTGATATAATCAATTAACTGATCCAGTCCTGCACAGATGGCATATCCATTTCCGCATGGGTTGGTGCGATAGAACATATCGAATACGACAGTTTCATTGCAGTTATTTTTAAAATACCCCTGCATCATGGTGAGTTCGTAAAGATCGGTTAACAAGGTTAGATTCATTGTACTCATGTTACTTCTCCTTTAAATTTTTCTATATCACTTATAGAGTTAATATAGATTATACACTGCTTATGACAGAAGGGGTAGTGTTTTTTATTTATATATTTATAGACTTTCCGGACGTTCTGTTTCATAGTCAGACCAATTGGCTGAAGAAGAAACACTGCTGGTATCAGCAGTTGTCTGATAAGAATCTACCGTAATGGTGTAATCACTGTCGCCGTCTTCATAGACGGTCCCGTCACTGTCCTGAACAGTTACGGTATTGCCGTCTTCATCGATGACAGTACCTTCAGAGGACAGGGAGGACAGCGTGCTGTCTCCGGTAACAATCCAGGTACTTCCGCTGTCAATGACCACATTACAGTAACCATCCCCGCCTTCACCGGCAAATGTTTCATCATTTACAAAGGCACCGGTCAGAGTGCTGTTGTCAGTCATATAAAAATCCAGATCGCTGATAGAATCCCATACTACGTCACCTTCCATATCCTGATTAATTGCCGTAAAGAGGCAGTCAGAACCATTCGCTCCGCTGGTTCCCCAACCTCGGGCGTTGTCATTGCCGGTGCATCGCAGGAAAAATTCGCTGTCCGGCGCATAAGTAATATCCACACCGTCCAGAGTAATGGTACATTCCGTGTTCGTTGTATAGAAAAGACCGCCATTACCGGAAGATAACGTTCCATCCGTCATCTGGAAAGTGCTGTTGCCGACTTCGGAATCACCGGACATACTTTGATAAACAATCACGCCCCAGGTACAGTCATTCTGGTCATCATCTGCCATATTGCCAGATAAATTGCAGTCGAACAGATGCAGAGAATTCAGACCTTCGATGCAGACAGCCTCAGATCCGTTAGCGGTCAGATCTGCGTTGTGAATGGCAATGTCGGCGGTACAGTAGACAGCCGGTGACCCAACTCCGTTAGAAGTATAAGTACCGCCATCTACCACCATGGTTCCGCCACCCCGGTCGCTTCGAATAGCGGCAGAAGATTCGCCATTTGTAGTGACATTCAGATCCCACGCATATAAAGTGCCGCCTCCGGCAGCATGAATGCCACCGGAAGTATCCTGCTGTGTCGTGATAGTGGAATCTGCCGCATAGACGGTGCCATCTCCATAAGCGAACAGTCCGGCACCACCTTTGGCATCCGTAGAAATGGTACTTTCACTGACGGAAGCAGTACCGTTTGTTGCAAGAACTGCTGCGCCTACGCCATAAAAACTGGAATTGTCTCCACCGGTGCTGTCAGAAGAACTGCGTAAAATATTGGAATCCTTTATAGCGACAGTTGCACCGTTTTCCACCAGAATGGCATTTTCATCCGTGTCGGAGGATTCGATATCTTCGCCGTCAAATGTAGTATTTTCGGTGCAGTCATTTACAGCATCATAGCTGTCTACTCCCTGTGACGGTCCACCAGGGGTACCCTGTCCGGGAGCACCGTCAGGACCACCCTGACCGTCCGGAGCATTGCCATCCTGCGGAGGTTCCCCCGGTGCTTCACCATCAGGTGTTTTTCCATCCGGTGCTTTACCCTCCGGTTTTTCTGGTGGTGTGGAAGTGTCATCGGATTGTTCCGTATCTGTGGTGGAAGCGGCAGAATTTTCTGTTGCAGCTGTATTGGTAGCAGATGCTGCCATAAATGGTACGGCTGTTATGGTCAGTGTCATTCCAAGTGCCAGTGCGGCGTATTTATTTTTCATAATGATGATCTATCCTTTCAGATTAAATTTGATGGACTTATGTTAAATGGTAAATGTGGGTATTCTGTGAAAAATATAGTAAGAAAATATGTCTTATCTTAAGAAAATCGGAAGGTTGAATGTTGATAAAAGTGACAGGGAATGATATGGTAAGAGGTGGTTACAAAGAAAACAGTTTTTTTGCGTTGAAATATAGACAGAAACAGACTGGATAGAAAGAGAAGGAAGGTACGATACAGATATGAAACAAAATCTGAAGATCTGGGAATCAGAAGTACAGGAAGAAGTCAAAGAAATCGAAGAGAAAATACAGACATCCGAGACTTTTTTACTCAGCGCCATTCTGGCGCTGTCGGGAGGGTTCCAGGATGCTTATACGTATAATGTGAGGGATAATGTTTTTTCTAATGCGCAGACAGGAAATATCGTACTGATGAGTCAGCATATGATGATGGGAGAATGGGGAAGAGCCATTCATTATCTGTTCCCTGTCATAGCATTTGCTCTGGGGGTTCTTGTGGCCGAGAAGGTTGGGCATAAATATAAGAATGCCAGAAAAGTACACTGGAGGCAGATTATTGTTGCAATTGAATTTGTGATACTGTTTGTCGTTGGATTTATACCGGCAGAGGGAAATATGCTGGCAACCATGCTGGTATCCTTTGCCTGTGCCATGCAGGTTCAGGCATTTCGCAAAGTTCACGGATATGGTTATGCAAGTACGATGTGCATTGGAAATCTGCGAAGCGGAACAGAGAGCCTGTCAGTATATCTTCGTGATAAAAAGAATGAGGCACTGACCAAGACGGTACACTATTATGGAATCATATTTGTCTTTGCAATTGGTGCAGGGATTGGCGGTATTTTTTCCATACATATTGGTATGAAAGCTATTTGGGTATGCAGTGTGCTGCTGATTCTGGCAGGTATGATGATGGTACGGGAGAAACGATAGAAAAGCAGTTATACAGTTGCAAGGATTTGCGATTGTATAACTGCTTTTTCGTTTCATAGGAAATAGCGTCCTATGAAATATTTTGTGTTAAGATTGTCCCCTTTGACAATGATGCAAAATTTGTCGAACGATTTTGTTTGTAAAAGCAATGCATTTGTGGTAAAGTGAAGTCACATTTCAGGGAATTCAAGATATCTTGCCATTCGGCATTTATTCCATGAGATATTTGAAAATAAAATATTAGAATACCATGATATGTGGTATGATAAAAGTAAGTTTAATCCCATATCATGAAAACTGGGGGTAGTTGAGTGAGGGTGGAATGGGATGAAATGAAAAATCAATTAAACAGGAAAAAGCATGGAATTGATTTTGAAACAGCGATGTTGGTATTTAATGATTTACAGAGAATTGAAATATATGATGAAGAGCATAGTATTACAGAAGACAGATACAATACAATTGGACTGGTTGAGGATGTGTTATTTGTAGTATATACAGAAAGAAAAGATAACATTCGTTTAATATCGGCAAGGGTAGCAACGCCCAAAGAAAGGAGTATTTATTATGATGAAAACAGTTATGCTGAATAGAGATCAGAGACCAACAGAAGAACAAATTCGCTGCATTAGAGAAGCAGCAAAAAGAGAAATTGTATTTGATGAAGATTCACCGGAAATGACACCAAAAATGGAAGAAGCATTTCGTATGGCAGCCAGAAAACGTAATATCAACAGAAAGATGGATGTATCATAATGAACCAGGATTGCAGAACATAGCGGAGCGTCAGATCGTATGATTTGACGCCCCGTTTTTTGTACCTTTTAATGGACCGATATCTTCTGATTACAGTAAATACAACGATACGTAC
>CAKRRF010000038.1 GCA_934394985.1 uncultured Marvinbryantia sp. | reverse complement strand
TCTTGTCTGATGTCCAAAGTGAACACCTGCTTCCAGTAACTGTTTCATTGAAATAACGCTCATTTTACTTCTCCTTTAATATTGGTTTTTCTGCCATATACAATTCATCAGCAGGAACCTTGCGGCACCACCTGCCGACATATGCATATGTGATTTTTGCGACCTGCTTATTTTAACACAAAAAGGGCTTGCACGCAAGCCCTTTTCGTTGTATTTACGCCATTTTTCGCTGTTTTGTTTATATTGTACAGATCTATTGATTCTTTCATTAACTTAAAATTATAAGTTTTATTCATGGCGTAATGCATCAATCGGATTCAGGTTGGACGCCTTAATAGACGGTACGAAGCCGAAAATAACCCCTATCACCGTAGAGAACAGCACAGAACCGATAATAGCCGGGATGCTGATTCCCACCGGTACCTGAGCAATTCTGGAAATGGCCTGTGCCATGGCAATACCCGCAATGACTCCGATGATTCCTCCCATACTGGTCAGTACTGCCGCCTCTGTCAGGAACTGTGTCAGAATGACCCGTTTTCTTGCTCCGATAGCCTTTTTCAGACCGATTTCACTGGTTCGTTCTGTGACAGATACCAGCATAATATTCATAACACCGATACCGCCTACCAGCAGGGAAATGCTGGCGATCCAGATCAGCTGCTGATTGGTAGACTGATTAATCTGCTGCTGTTTTTCTACCGTTTCCAGTGTATTTTTAGCACGATATTTAATTTCTGAACTCGAAGTATTTAAATTGCCGTTCAGAATCTCTGCACATGGTTTTCCTACAGTGGTCATCGCTTTCACATCTGCCGCACGTACCGACACATTCTGCGGTTCATCAAACTGATAAATAATCGGCCAGGACTCATAGGGAATAAAGACCTTTCCTGCAGATGTATCATCTCCCATATAGGTATAATATTCATCAATACTGTTGATAACCGGTTCAAACTGAGACTGAAGCTGCGCCACTCCCACTACGGTAAATGGTTCCCCATTCATTTCAATGGTTTTTCCCAGTGCACTTTCTTCCTGAAACAGGGTGCTGGCCGCATCCTGATCCAGTATAGCCACCTTTCGGAAATTTTTATAATCGCTGTCAATAAACTCTCTTCCGGTACGAACCACATATCCGTTTACATTAAAATAATGGCCATCGATTCCGTAGACATCTGCTCCCTGCAGCGACTGATTTAAATAATAGATTCCGTCTGCATAGGATCTGGAAACATAAAATGTCGCATCCTCCACATCCTTCACCTTTAACAGTTCTTCACGGACACTCTCTGTCAGTACCGGTATTCCATACGGTACACTGTTCCAGGAAAAGTCCAGTGGATTATCCGCACTTCCCTGGCTGAGATTGATCTCTACTGCATTCGTACCGGAACCCACCACATTCTGCATCAGCTGTTCATTGGTTCCCTGTATCGTAGAAACGATCGCTATGATCGATGCAATACCAATAATAATTCCCAGCATGGTCAGAAAGGATCTCATCTTATGGGACCAGATTCCCTGAAACGAAAGTCTTATATTTTCAAGCAAGACCTCTTCCTCCTCTCATTTTTCCTTTTACTCATCCTCATTTGCCAGCTTCACAGCTGCACCTTCTCTGACGGATTTGCCATAAGGAAACGCAATCTGATCATCTGTGCTCAATCCCTGTTTGATTTCTACATATCCCCATACAGTACCACCGGTACGAATATACTGCTTTTTCAGTTTTTCTTTTTCATCTGCAATATAAACATAACTCTGTCCATTTTCCGAACGGATATAAGCTTTCTCCAGATAGATCGCACCGGTATCTGTCACTGCTGTAGACGGGAATGTCACACTGACAGATTCGTATTCTGACAAGTTCTCCGCTGTCTCTTCATCCACCACAGCCAGCACCGGATAACTGGATGAATTCACATTTCCTGAAGATCCATAATAATTATCCGAACCGTTTTCGGAGCTTGGGAATGAATCAATCTCTGTAATCGTTGCGGTAAAGCTGGCTCCCGTATCCCAGGAACTGCAGTTGACCACCTGATCCACTGCCACTTCCGCCAGATCCAGTTCACTGACTGTCGTTTTTACATATTTGCCATTTTCGCTGTCGATTACCATGTAAGCATCTTCACCGCTGCCATTGATAGATTTCACATATCCGTCTACTGCACTGACTACCGTAGACTCTTTCATCTGCTTATTATATTCTTTCAACTTCAGATTTGCCTGACGCTCATCCAGCTTCAGCTTCTGAAGCTCCAGCTTCTTGTCTTCTATGGCCTGTGCCAGTTCTTCCGCTGTATAGCCAGAACCGTCATTATCATTGCCCCATCCTGGATCAGGGACAGAGCCCGGTTCTTCCGGCACCTCTTCTTCATATTTTGTAATACCTGTTTCGCTGTTGAAAATCCAGTAGGTACCCGGTCCGTACCCATGCTCTGTCAGCACTGTGCCATCCAGGTCAATGCTGCGAATAAAGGCTCCAGTGATCGTATCACTTTCACGGATCTCCAGACGCACGTAATATCCGTCGCTGATCCGCTCTGTACCCTCTTCATTGAATCCCAACACCCAGTTTACGAAGGTATTTGTGATCTTTACTCCATCTGTTACAAAAAATACATATGGATCTTCTGCTGTTCCGCTTCCTTTGTAAGCACGCATGCCTGTTTCATTCAGTGTATTGCTGCCATGCTGCCAGGTCAGTTCGGAGATCGGATTCAGCTTGATCAGTGGTGATTCATCTGGCTGATGATAGGTCATGGTGATGCTGACCGTTGCTGATGCATCCCTTTCGTTTAACTGTACATCGGTAACTTTCATCGCATAATTCTGCGCATATCCAGACCACAATTCGTTCCATTTCTGTTCATCCTCGCCCAGATCGGCTGAATTAATTTTTAAATTCTCCGGGATCTCCAGATCGATCTGCTTCCAGTCTTCTATTGTCATTCCCGCATCTGTATTATCTGTGATCTCTTCTGACGGAGCCGTTGCTTCTTCTGTTGTACTTTCCGTCTCCGTCTCTGTTCCGTTATCCTCAGAAACGCTTTCTGTCATCGCGCCTGTCTCTGTAGTAGCCTCTTCCTCTATGCTGGAATCCGTGCCATCCACACCGATGTCTGCCCCGGTCACTGCACTGCTTCCCTGGGTCAGCGTAAAGGTACAGTCCGGATCCTCCTGCTGCATAATACCTTTCTGATAAAAATATGCCTTCATGGATGCCGGGCGGCTTTGCACACTGTTCGTTCCATGATTCCAGTGAATTCGGAAATGCATATTCTGCAATTCAAACGCTGGTGAAGTAGTAATTTCACTCTCCTCTGTTTCACTTTCGCTTCCCGGCTCTTCCTGGTTATTTTCGTTCAGATCCAGCTGTTCGGCAACGGTTTCTGCTTCCGTCTGCACCTCAGTCATCTCGGTATCCTGCTCTGTCTCGCCTTCTGACACTTCTTCTGTTTCCTTCTCGGAAGCAACTCCCAGAACAGTAATGACGGTATCTTTTTCTTCGCTTCCTGTTCGGACAGTCAACGTTTCTCCTGCCAGTTCTTCCTGTCCAAGAGCCACCTCCAGGTACATATCTTCCAGTTCCGGCATTTTTTCATGCTGCTGATCCAGCCCGTCGTGAAATGCAATGGTCAGCTGTACCACATCTTCACTGTCACTTTTCTGAGCCAGCGTAAAGCCTCCGATTTCCGGATAGTCTTCCCCATTTATCTGAGCTGTGCCATATACCTTTCCTTCGATCTGTTTTTTCAGCTTTACGCCTCGGATCAGCATGGTATACGTATCCTGGCTGCGAAAATGATGATCCGCATCCTCTTTAAAATGTGGTATCAGCTTTATGCTGCTTTCCAGATTTTCCAGATTGATCTCGCTTGTCTCTCCCTGCTTCAGATCTGTCAGCAGTGGTTCCTCGGCGCCATCGGCCAACTTTACTCTGATATTGGTAAACAGCTTCTCCAGACTCTGGTTATGCCTTGCCTTATCATTTTTTTCTTTTTCACTGTCTTCCTGTCCGCTGTCACTCTGAGCAGTATCTGCTCCTGCTGTATCTAAATCATCTGGCGTCAGCACCTCACCAGAATTGTCTGCCTTACTTTCTGACTGATCAATCACTTCTTCACTTTCGGTTGCCGGACTGCTTTCCTGCGTCTCTGCAGCTTCGCTGGTGCTCTCTGATGCAGCTTCGCTGCTCTCTGCCTGTGTATCCGTTGCAGGAGTTTCTTCGGCGCCATCCTCCTGCACCGCCAGAAGCTCTCTGGTATTGCTTACCAGCCTGGCTTCTTCCTCTCCGCTGTCATCGCCGTCATCTGAATCCACATCATCTGCACTGTCTGGCAGTGTTCCAGAAACATCACTGCTGATGTTTTCCAGTATGGCATCTCCCGGCTTTGCATTCTGAAGCTTTTTCAGGTCAGCCTCGGCTGACTTGATCTCCAGTCCCAGTTCCATCACCGTGATCTCCTGCAGTTCTTTATCCAGTTCCAGTAAGGTTGTATCATAGCTGAGCAGCTTATCTCCGATTTTTACCTTATCTCCTTCTTTTACGTATACCTGATCAATCACTTTCCCATCCGGTATCCGCACATTCTGGCTGACATTGGATACCACCTGCCCGGATGTTCCTTCATCTGATCCCCAGGACAGCATATCTCCCATGTTCAGGGTAGCTACCGGTGTCACTTCTACCGCCTTGCTGCTGTTATTTCTATAATATGTCACTCCTGCCGCTCCGGCACCGGCCACGCCGGTAACAGCTGCCGCAACAATGACTGCCGTCTTTACTTTCTTATTTCCTTTCATTCAGATCCTCCGCCTCGATTCTCTGTCTTACTCATCCTGACTCAGGTCTCTGTCTCCCAGCTGCCCGTCAAAAATATAAACCGTGCGTCTGGCATGCTTTGCCACTTTTGCATCGTGGGTGATCATAATGACTGTTACGCCTTCATCATTCAGCTTTTGAAACAGTTCCAGTACCTGCACACTAGACTTGGAATCCAGTGCACCGGTAGGCTCATCTGCCAGCAGTATCTTTGGATTGTTGACCATAGCCCGCGCGATTGCCACTCGCTGCTTCTGTCCACCGGACAACTGTGTCGGCAGGAAATCCATACGTTCCGCCAGTCCGACTCTCTCCAGTGCTTTTTCTGCCCTTTCTTTTCTTTCTTTTTTACTGACCTTCGCATATACCAACGGCAAACTTACATTTTCCAACGCAGTCTGCTTTGGCAGCAGCTGAAATGTCTGAAATACGAATCCGATGTTGTTCAGTCGCTCATCTGCAATCTCATTATCATCCAGACCCAGTACGTTTTTTCCATTCAGTTCAAAGGAACCTCTGGTCGGTTCATCCAGGCAGCCGATGATATTCATCAGTGTGGATTTTCCGGATCCGGAAGGTCCCATGATCGCCACATACTCGCCCTGTTCCACATGTAGTGTCACATCTCTGAGTGCCGGTACTACAATCTTCCCGGTCACATAATCTTTATCAATATGATCCAATTTTAAAACCAGTGGTTGTTCCATTTATCCGTTCCTTTTCCTGCCTGTTTCTTTATTCATAGACCTCTTCGCCGAATCCGCCGTCTTCAAAATCCTCTTCGTCTGATCCGCCATTTTCATAGAACTCTCCGTCTGAACCGAGATCATCCAGATCTGTCAGGCCATCATCCTCGCCGCCTAGATCTTCTCCACCAAAGTCTCCGTCCATGCTGTCATCATCTTTATCGTACAGATCCTCTGCATTTCTGGTCACAGGAGCGCCTTCCACACAGTCTTCTCCAGGAAATGCGATATAATCTTCTACGGTCAGGCCATCCAGTATCTGATACTTGAAGGTCTCATCATTAAACTCTCCCAGCTTCACTTCCCGTTTTTCCAACTTATCATGACTGTCTACAGCCCATACGTAATTCGTTACTGCACCGTCCTCATCGGTAATAAAATAGTAATCTTCCAGCCACAGTCCATCTTCCCCGCCTTCATCTTCCTGGCCGTTATCTGCCATCAGATAAACATGCTGTCCCAGCATCAGTCCATCTGAGGAATCCAGATCCACATAGAACGGATAGGTACTGGAACTTGTCATAGAACTGTCTCCAGAATCATAGTATCCCATCATATTATTTGAATTTCCTGAATTGCTTTCTTTATCTATGCTGGTCAATGTTCCTTTCCAGGTCTGCGTTTCATCTACACGGGAATACACGATCATATCCATGCCCTCGGAAATCTCTGCCATATTCTGCTCATTGATCTTTCCTTTGATGCGATATTCTCCGGTAGCCATAATCGTCATATATGCGGAAGAATCCTCATTGTCTGCATTCATACTGGAAGAGGTATCCGAACTGTCATCGTCTCCTGTATTGGAGCTGATGCTCTTGATAATACCCTGAATCGGACTGGTCACATCTGCATTGGCAATCTGCTTTTTCAGATTCTCCATCTCTGCCTGTTTGCTTTTCATCTCATACTGATAGCGCTTGATGTTATTCTGCGTTGTCATAATCTGTGTCGTATAAGACAGCTTCTCATCATCCTTGACCTTCGCCCGCTCTTTTTCCAGCTGTGCCACCTGAGACTCTGAGGACTTGATCGATATTTCATAATTTTCAATATCGATCTCCAGCTGTGTGATCTTGTCCTGTGCATCGTCTGTATCGTATGAAAACAGCTTCGTACCCACCTGTACTTCATCACCCACAGATACATAATTTTTCTTTACCGTAAGTCCACTGGTCAGCTGAATCTTCTCTGTCTTCTGTGGTTCCACCACTCCGGAATACTTGCTGAACAAGCCTCCCGACCCGGTCAGTCCGGTTATGGTTCCGACTGAATCCACAAAAACAGCATTGGATGTACTTCCACTTTCTTTTTCTGTTCCAAAATGATGCCATATTCCAACACCTGCTCCTGCTGCCACAACAAGCGCAGCAAGCGCAATGCCTGCTTTTTTCTTCATATTATTAACCTCTGTTTTCGCTTTTTCGCAAACTTTTACTTTTGTATAGTATCATACTCCATTTTTAAATGCACTAGAAAGTTTTGGATTTCACATTTTCTTCACAGAAATCATGCATAAATCTTAAGATTTTTACATATTTTTCCATATAAATTGACATTCTGCTTTTTTTACTATATTATAATTGAATTGTGACATATTATCTATTTACTTTGTCATATTAAGGAGACACGTATGAAGCGACATTCAAACAGACTTATTTTGCTGGTATGTTCTGCATTGTTGTATACAGGATGCGGATATGCAGGTCCGGAAAAGGCCGTACGCAGAGAGCTGGATGCCATCCAGAAACTGGATGAGAATACCATCACATCTTTTGTGTCTTACGAAGATGTCCAGACTGCTGCCGGTCAATCTCTTTCTTCTGATTCGGATACCACAGAAGCAATTAAGCTGTTTTTTAAAAATTTCAGATATCATATTGATTCCTCATCTCAGTCCGGAGATGGCAGTGCTGCTACTGTCACAGTCAGCATTACCAATCTGGATGCCAGAGCCCTGGCCAGTGATCTTTGCCGTGAGCTTTATCGCAATTCACTGAATTATGGTTCTTCCGCCAGTCAGGATACCGACGTCTCCTCATTTTCTCTGATGAAGGAATGTCTGGAGGAGCATGATTATCCACTGGTGACCACTACCGCTACGTTTCATCTGACAGGAAAGGACAATATCTGGAATATTGAGGCTGATGCCCAGCTGGAAAATGAACTGGCCGGAGGTCTGGTGGAATATCTTTCTGATCCTTATCTTCTGAATCCTGAGGATATTCTGGATCTTACTCTGGCACCATTTTGTGATTTTTCGGCTGAAGACTGGCAAAATTATCTGAATATCTCCGATATCTTTGCTGTCGGCACCAAACAAGCTGACAGCATCGACAAGCTTCTGTTTCAGCAGATCGCCTGTTTTTTTGACTATGAGATCACGAATACCCTGCAGGACGGCGACACGGCCCAGGTGTCTGTAAATATTACCAGCCTTGACCTGAATGCAGTCATCGAGAGCTGTCTCGGTCCTCTCCGTGATTATGGTTCTTCCACAGAATCAATTCGCGACAGTGCCGAAGACTTTAATGAAAAAACAGGCCAGATTCTGATGGACGCACTGGAGAATAATATCAGTAGCACCGTTACACCCGTGACAATTGTCCTCTATAATGACGGATCCACCTGGGATCCTGTTCTTGACAGTTCTTTTACTGATGCCCTGTTAGGTAATCTGGATGAATCGCTGGCTTCGCTGAATGATGCAATCAAATCCAGCTGAGCCACGTTCTCTGTTCACTATGAGAAACACACTCCGCCAGTTTCTCAAGTTATCGCGTATCGCGGCAGTCTCCAAGGTCTCGCGCAGGCATGGACTTTGGCTTGCTGCTCGTGTAAATTATGAAATCCCACGATCTGACGTTTCTTCCATCCGCCAGACCGTGGGATTTTTTTCTGATTATTTACTCTTCTTCTGTTGTTTCTGCTACTTCAATACCCAGTTCCTGTAACTGTTTTTCTTCTACTCGCTCCGGTGCTTCTGTCATCAGGCAGGATGCGTCTTTTACCTTCGGGAATGCAATGACATCACGGATACTATCCTGTTTTGCCATCAGCATAACCAGACGATCTAATCCGTAAGCCAGTCCTGCGTGAGGAGGTACTCCGTATTTGAATGCTTCAAGAAGGAATCCAAACTGTTCATGAGCTCTTTCTTTGGTAAATCCAAGTGCTTCAAACATCTTTTCCTGTATATCATTCTGGTGGATTCGTACACTTCCTCCACCGATTTCATTACCATTTAATACAATATCATATGCCTTTGCACGTACCCGGCCCGGATCGCTGTCAATATACTGCAGATCCTCTTCCATTGGCATCGTGAATGGATGATGCATGGCAGTAAATCTGTTCTCCTCTTCGGACCACTCCAGAAGCGGGAATTCTGTGATCCATACAAAACGGAATTCATTTTTATCCAGCAGTCCCATCTGTTCTGCCAGTTCCAGACGAAGCGCACCCAGTACATCCCATACCAGTTTGGTCTTATCTGCTGCGATGAGAAGCAGGTCTCCGTTCTGTCCGTCCATAGCCTGAATCAGTGCCTGCATCTGCTCCTCTGTCATGAATTTTGCAAAAGAAGACTTCACAGTTCCATCTTCCTGAATTGCTACATATGCCAGTCCCTTTGCGCCATATCCTTTGACAAATTCTACCAGTTTATCGATCTTCTTACGAGGCATGCCTCCCTGTCCTTTGGCATTGATACCACGAACGGTTCCGCCTGCTTCCAGTGCATTCTTAAATACTGCAAATTCAGTATCTTTTACTACTTCTGAAATATCAGTCAGTTCCATTCCGAAACGAAGATCCGGCTTATCAGAACCAAAACGGTTCATTGCCTCTTTCCAGGTCATACGCTGAATCGGAAGCTGTACATCCACATTCAGGATTTCTTTGAACAGATATGCCAGCAGTCTTTCATTTACGTCAATTACATCATCTACATCTACAAAAGATAATTCCATATCAATCTGAGTAAATTCCGGCTGACGATCTGCACGCAGGTCTTCATCACGATAGCATCTTGCGATCTGAATATAACGGTCATATCCTGAGCACATCAGCAACTGCTTGAACAACTGCGGAGACTGTGGCAGTGCATAGAAGCATCCCGGATGTACACGGCTTGGTACCAGATAGTCTCTTGCGCCTTCCGGTGTACTCTTACAAAGGGTCGGTGTCTCGATCTCCAGAAATCCCTCTTTCGCCATAAATGCACGAACCAGAGTGCTCACCTGAGAACGCATCATCAGATTGCGCTGCAGATCCGGTCTTCTCAGATCCAGATAACGATATTTCAGACGCAGATCTTCTCTTGTTTTACTGTCTTCTTCAATCGGAAATGGCGGTGTTTCGGATTCTGATAAAATGCGCAGGCTCTTTGCTCTGACTTCGATTTCGCCTGTCTTCAGGTTTGGATTTACTGCTCCTGAACGAGCCTCTACAATACCTGTTACTGCAATTACAAACTCGCTTCTCAGCTTGCCGGCTTTTTCAAAGCCTTCCTCGTCAATCCCGTTCTCACGTCCTGTTTCAAAAATAATCTGCATAATACCGGAACGGTCACGTAAATCTACGAAAACAATACCGCCTTTGTTACGGGCCTTCTGGACCCAGCCCATCAGTGTTACTTCACTGCCGATCAAATCTTTGGTCACTTCTGTACATCTGTGGGATCTGTGTAATCCCTTCATTGATTCTGCCATAATTTTTCTCCTTTAAAGAATCTGTTTTATTTCGCAAAAAATTCCACAATCTCCGTATAACCTTCTGCTGTCAGCTGGTCTTTCTGGAATTTTTTATTCTTTTTCATCATATTCATGCTAACTGTGATACCGTCTTTTCTTCTTTCTTCCGCCTGACGGAATACATCCAGCAATTTGTCCTTTGGCATATTCTTTTCTATTAAGAATGCTACCTTTTCTGCTTTATTCGGAACCTGATAGTCTTTTTCCAGAAGCAGCATGACAATTCTCTCAAAACCAATGGAAAAACCGCATGCCGGTGTCTGATTGCCGGTAAAACGTCCGATCATTTCATCGTAACGTCCGCCGCCACCCACTGAACCGGAAAAACCATCAATGCTGATCTCAAAAATCGGACCGGTATAATAAGACATACCACGCACCAGAGTCGGATCAAAAACAATTTTAAAATTAGCAGTGCGGACAGTCTCTACACTTTCCATAATCAGAGCCAGGTCATCTGCTGTCTTTTCATCCAGCACACCGCTCAACGTTTCCTTCAGATATTTTATACCTTCCAGATCTGGTGTAACTTTCTGAAACAGCTCCAGATATTTTGCAACTGCTTCTTCCGGGAAGCCTTCTTTTTTCAGTTCTTCTTCTACACCCTCCAGGCCGATCTTATCCATCTTATCCAGAATGATAAATACGGTATCATAGCTGTCTGCTTCAAATCCACTATAAGCAGCCATAGCCTTCAAAATCCGTCTGTCATTGATGCGAATTGTAAAATTCTCAAAATCCAGCTTTCCAACCAGTGTAGAAGTAGCCAAAATCAGTTCTGTCTCTGCCAGAATCGTCGGCTCACCCAAAATATCAATGTCGCACTGCATAAACTGACGATATCTTCCTCTCTGAGGTCTGTCGGCACGCCATACATTTCCCATCTGAAGTGCTTTAAACGGAGATGGAAGATCATTGGCATTATTAGCATAGTATCTGGACAGTGGAAGTGTCAGGTCATAACGAAGTCCGCCATCTACCAGATCTGCTTCAGACTGAGCTGTCTCCAGCTTCAGCTTTTCTCCTCTTTTTAAAATCTTGAAAATCAGTTTTTCGTTTTCCCCGCCCTGTTTGCTGGACAGATTTTCGATATGCTCCACACATGGTGTCTCAATCGCTGAAAATCCAAACTGTCCGTAAGTCTCACGAATCAGTCCCATAACATAGTTACGGATCTCCATCTCCTTTGGAGAGATATCTTTCATACCGGTTACCGGTTTCTTTTTCAAACTCATAACATTCCTCCTGCTGCCTTTTTGTCTTCTGTCAGACACAGTTCATCAATCTGAAGATCCTGATGGTCACACAGATCTTCTGCTTTATTATCATTTACTACTTCCATCAATGCCAGAAATACTCTCATATCAAAATTCTTAACTTCTGCCATCATCTGTTCCATTGCCTTTTCTACGGTATAGGCTTTGCGGTACGGGCGTTCTGTTGTCAGTGCTGCAAATACATCACAGACCCTCAGAATCCTTGCCCCTAATGGAATTTCGTCTCCCACGATATTGGACGGATATCCTGTCCCGTCATAATTTTCATGATGATACAGCACCCATTTTATCTGCTCCTGCGGATATCCCTGTTCCTGCAGAATTGCATAGCCCAGAACTGGATGGGTTCGAATATAACGCATTTCTTCAATACGAAGGATCTGACTTTCTCCCCGCTTAAATACATTTCTGACCATTTCCTGCTTGCCTACGTCATGCAATAATCCCATAACAGCCAGATTATAACACATTTTTTCATCTAGCAACAGCGTCTTTCCCACCTTAAATGCCAAATTACTTACACAGATTCCATGCGAAATCTCTTTCGAAAGGTCTCCATTGATCAGATGACAGGTTTGTTTTCTTTCTTTTTCCATTATGAATCCGTTTCCATTAATAACCTTTTTCGCTCAATCATCTCGTCAATACGTTCTACGTAATTTTTGATGTCTTTTACGTTTTCCGTACGTTCTATCAGTTCCCCGGAAACTTTCTTGGAAGTCGCACCGGCGCCAAGCGCCAGGATGCTCTGTTTTTCTTCCATAATCAGTATATTATAGATACCTGCACTGTCCGGCTTTGCATAACCCACATTTTCAAAATTACCTGCCATATTTTTCTGACGATACAGATAATACGGGGAGTGTCCAGCCTGGTATGCATACCGTGCCGTCATCTCCATAATCTGCTGGTTATTGGTAAAGGTCATCTCTTTATATTGGTCTTTGAACATATTCAGTCTGGCTGCCCGTTTTACCGCCAGTGAATGCACTGTAATACTGTCCGGGTCCAGTGCCGTCACTTCTTTCATCGTATGCTCCACCTGCTCATATTCTTCACCCGGAAGCCCTACAATCAGATCCATATTGATATTGTCAAACCCAAGCTCTCTGGCCAGATGAAATGCGTCTACGGTCTGCTCAACCGTATGTCTTCTGCCGATAAGATCCAGTGTACTCTGATTCATGGTCTGGGGATTAATCGAAATCCTGCTGATATCGTGTGCCCGCAGTACTTCCAGTTTTTCTCTGGTAATACTGTCCGGCCGCCCTGCTTCGACGGTAAACTCCTTCAGATAACTGCGGTCAAAGCATTCTTCTATCTTTGTGAGCAGCCGATCCATCTGATATGGTTCCAGCGTAGTTGGCGTACCACCACCCATATAAATGGTATCCAGCTTGCGATTCTGATAAATTCTGGCACAGGCTTCGATCTCTTTACATAATGCATCCAGATAAGTATCTACTTTATTCTTCCACACAGCCAGAGGGCTAGAACTGAAAGAACAATACAGGCAGATACTCGGGCAAAACGGAATTCCGACATACAGGCTGTAGCCGTCTTCGTAATTCACATCTTTTAAAATATGACGTTCCCTGTTAGCAATCATGATGGACAGTGCTGTTTTTTCATTACTGGTATAGTAGGTCTTTCGCATATGCTCTGCGATCTCTGTGTTTTTCCAGCCCTGCTCCAGCAGTGCCATCGGAATCTTGGTCGGACGGATACCTGTCAGGTTGCCCCATGGGAGTTCCTGCCCGGTATGATCCCTGAGCATCTCATATAGCATACTTTTCAATACATTCTTTGTCGCTTTCCGATCTGCCTCATAGTCTATCTGCTGTTCTTTTTCCGCCAGAAGTGTCTCATTGCTGTCCAAAAATCTCAGGCGAATGCGGTCAGACTGATAGTCTACTGTCAGCTTCTTTTCCCATCCTTCCGGATGAGGCTCATCTTCCTGGTACACAGGAACATCCATTCCCGGATAAAACGACCGTATCAGGGAATGGATATCATATTCAAAATCTCTTTTATTTAACTGTACTGCAATCATATTCGTTTCCTTTAACTGTAAGGATTGTATCTTTTTTCATCAGCAATGCTGGTATCGCATTCATGTCCCGGAAACACTCTTGTCTCATCCGGTAAAACAGCAAGCATTCTCTGTAACGATCTTCTCAGCTCACCCATGCTTCCGGTAGGAAAATCAGTTCTCCCAACAGAATGACAGAAAATCGTGTCTCCGGAAAACAATACCTGTTCCGATGCTATATAGTAGCACGCGCCGCCTCTGGTATGTCCCGGTGTATGATATGCGGTGATCTCAAATCCTGCGATCTGAAGTACTTCTTCATCCTTCAGTTCATAATCACATTTCACCGTAAATGCCGACGCCCAGTTACAGGACAGATTTAATGTAGAATCATTCATCACCACTGCCTCTGCCGCCATTGCATAGACCGGCACCTGAAATTGTTTCTTCAGCTCGTTTACTGCTCCGATATGATCAAAATGTCCATGTGTCAGTAAAATTGCCTTTAATGTCACGCCTGCCTGGGCAATCCATGCTGCTATACGGTCCGGCTGATCTGCCGGGTCTATCAAAAATGCTTCTTTTGTTTCTGTATTGATTCCAAGATAAACATTGGTGGCTACCGGTCCTATCACACGCTGTTCTATTTTTAATTTTCCCATCGCTGCTCCTTATCCGGTGGTACGCTCAATATCGAGTACGCTTTCCACCTGTCTGAGTTTGGCAATCAGTGAATCCAGTTCTCCTCTGCTTCCTACTTCGAAAGAAAGTGATATGGTTGCGGTTCCCTGTTTGCTGGTTCTGGAATTTACTCCAAGCATATCTATCTGTCGTTCCGTAAATATTTTTGAAATATCTACCAGAAGTCCTGTTCGATTGTTTCCGAATATCTTGATCTCTGCAGGGTATCTGCCCGCCACATCACCTGCTGCCTGCCATTCCGCATCAATCAGTCTCACCCGGTCTTCACCTGGCAGATGAATCATATTGACACAGTCTGTCCGGTGAATCGTCACCCCTCGTCCACGGGTCACAAATCCGACAATTTCATCTCCCGGTACCGGACTGCAGCATTTGGCAAAACGAACCGCCACATCATCAATACCTTTTACCACAATACCACTCTTATTATGAGTCTTGCGATTCTTGTCTTTTCCTGCAGCTGATACCTGAGTACTGGTATTTTCTACTGACTGAAGCACCTGTGCATCGGTCAGCTCTTTTTTCTGTTTTTTCTTATATTCTTCCAGGAGACGGTTTCCCACCTGTCCTTCCTTCAGACCGCCATGACCTATGGCTGCCATAACAGAATCCCAGTCACGGAATCCGTACTTTGCCATCACCGCCTGCATAAACTCTGGCTTGAGCAGATCACTCTGTACAATGCCCTTTGCCTTACAATAGCTGGCGAACATATTCTGTCCCTTGACAATATTATCTTCTTTTAGTTCCTGCTTGAACCACTGATTAATCTTATTCTTTGCCTGGGTGCTTTTTACAATCTTCAGCCAGTCACGACTCGGTCCCCTGGAATTCTGGGATGTAATAACCTCTACCCGGTCTCCGTTCTGAATGACATAGTCTATATTAACCAGCTTGCCATTTACCCTGGCACCTACCATCTTGTTTCCGACTGCTGAATGTACGCTGTATGCAAAATCAATTGGCGTAGATCCTGCCGGAAGATTCTTCACATCACCTGCCGGTGTAAAACAATACACATTCTCCGCAAATAAATCCAGGTCGCTTTTCAACAGATTCATAAATTCTCTGTTATCGGACATATCCCGCTGCCATTCCAGAATCTGACGCAGCCATGTCATCTTAGCTTCTTCCTGATTTCCATTAGATTTCTTACCGTCTGACTGTTCCTTATACTTCCAGTGAGCAGCGATACCGTATTCTGCAGTACGATGCATCTCAAACGTACGAATCTGAATCTCAAACGGAGTACCATTTGGCCCGATCAGGGTCGTATGAAGAGACTGATACATATTCGGTTTTGGCATGGCAATATAATCCTTGAAACGTCCCGGAATCGGTGTATACATCTCATGAATCACTCCAAGAGCTGCATAACAGTCTTTTACTGTATCTACAATAATCCGGACTGCAAACAGGTCATAAATCTGATCCAGCGTCTTGTCCTGATTCACCATCTTCTTGTAAATACTGAAAAAGTGTTTCACACGGCCATCTACCTGCGCTTTAATACCTGCCTCATCAATATGCTTTTTCACATGATCGACAATGCTCTGAACAAATTTTTCCCGTTCCGTTTTCCGTAAAGCAATCTTTTCCACCAGATCGTAATACACGTCCGGCTGTAAATACTTCAGGGAAAGATCATCCAGTTCCACTTTGATCTTGGAAATACCCAGTCGCTGTGCAATCGGTGCATAAATATCCATCGTTTCACGGGCCTTTTCCTTCTGCTTCTCCGGACGCATATACTTCAGTGTCCGCATATTATGCAGTCGGTCTGCCAGCTTGATAATAATGACACGAATATCCTTTGCCATGGCAAGAAACATTTTTCTTAAGTTCTCTGCCTGTACTTCCACTTTATCCGCCGAATAGCTCAGCTGTCCCAGCTTGGTTACTCCATCCACCAGCTGAGCTACTTCTTCCCCGAATTCTTCTTTTATCTCATCGTAAGTCATGACAGTATCTTCTACCACGTCATGAAGCAGTCCCGCCGCAATCGTCTCTTTATCCATTTCCAGGTCTGCCAGAATGATGCCCACACACAGTGGGTGGATGATATAAGGTTCGCCAGATTTTCTCTTCTGATCTTTGTGCGCTTCTGCTGCTATATGATACGCTTTTTCTATTAAGGACAGATCGGCGGACGGATGATATCTGCGAATCCCGGACAGCAGCTCCTGATGAAGCTTTTCCGGATCCGTGAAATCTTCCATCTTTTTCACACTGGCTTCCACTTTTTTGATTTCTTCAAGTTTTGTTGTATTCTCTGTGTTATTCATCTAATCACCGTCTAAATCTGGATTTCTGTTCTGGGACTTTTATTTTCCTTCATAACGGATTACGGATTTCACGTCATAATCCTTCAGCTTTTCTCTGCCCTTTAAACCGGCCAGCTCAATCAGAAATACATTTCTGTCCACAACGCCGCCCAGTTCTTCAATCAGCTTGTTACATGCCTGTAATGTTCCACCAGTTGCCAGCAGATCGTCAATTACCACTACTCTCTGTCCTGGCTTGATTGCGTCTTTGTGCATCTCAATCTCTGCCGTGCCATATTCCAGATCGTAAGAACGGGAGATTGTCTCACATGGAAGTTTTCCCTTTTTTCGAATTAATACAAATGGTTTATGTAAATTGTAAGCAATCGGAGCTCCAAAGATAAATCCCCTGGATTCTGTACCTGCAATTACATCGACTTTATCTGCATCAATCAGTGCCTGCATCTCATCTATAGCCATCTGCAGACCATCTGCATCCTGCAATACACTTGTAATGTCACGAAAAATAATCCCCGGCTCTGGAAAATCCGGAATACTTCTTACATATTCTTCCACAGATTTCTTCATTTGTTTCTCCTCCACTCAAAAAGATTCCTGTTATAAAAAAATAAATGCTATCCAGTTAGTATAGCATCTATTACTGTTAGAAGCAAATATTTTATTGCTCTGTATCTACTTTATTCTACTTTCTATTCTGCTTTTTATTCAGTCTCTGCCCCCTTGATCTGTGAGCTTTCTTTCCATCATACCTTTCGGGAACTATGCAAAATACGCTCTGCGAGTTTCTCAAGTTATTGCGGCAGTCGCCAAGGTCTCGCGCAAGCACATACTTTGACTCGTTGCTCGCGTAAATAAAAAAAGATGCAGGAGATGGGACTTGAACCCACACGATCTTAACGACCACAGGCACCTGAAGCCTGCGCGTCTGCCAATTCCGCCACTCCTGCATTTCTTATGTATGTGCTTTGTGTTCCTCAGCACGTTTATCAGTATACAATACACTTTTTCAAAAGTCAACTACTTTTTTAAATTTTTCATTCATGTTATACTCTAACAAACTCTTTTTCATTTTACTTTTGAGGAGGCCTATGGGAAACTATCGAAAAATCATTATTTTGTCACTGAAAATCGGGATTGGAAGCTGTGCCGCCCTGCATCTGGCTGAATATCTGAATCTGGAATATGCAATTTCTGCCGGTACCATCACTCTGCTGACGTTGCTGACAACCAAATGGGAAACTCTGCACCTGTCTTTGTGGCGCATTGTTACGTTCCTTATTACTGTCCTGATGGCAGCGTTCTTTTACTCGCTGATTCCGGTTCCCTGGATTGCTTACGGACTTCTTCTTGCTCTCCTTACAGGTCTGAGCGAGATACTGGATCTTCGCCCCACCCTATCCGTTAATGCAGTGATTGCAGCTCATCTGCTCAGCCAGCGTGATCACCTGGCCACAGCTGTTATCAACGAATTTTTTCTGGTGCTGATCGGAATTGTTTTTGCCGTTCTGTTTAACTTGTTTCAAATGAACGATCGTCATAAAAAACATATTATTTCCAATATGTCTTCTGTTGAAAACCGACTGCAGATGCTGATGGGTGCTCTTGCCGCCTATCTGTCCAATAAATCCATGGAACGCGACGTATGGGCCGACATCGTCTGTCTGGAACAGGATCTTCAGGATTGTGTAAAAGAGGCCTATGAATATCAAAACAATACGTTCCACTCACACCCGGAATATTATATTTCCTATTTTGAGATGCGTTACAATCAGTGTCAGATTCTTCATAACCTCCACTATGAAATGCAGAAAATTCGTACCACACCGGAGCAGGCTCATATCATCGCTGATTATATGCTTTATCTGACCGATTTTATCACGGAACATAATCTGCCTGAGCTTCAGCTACAGCACCTGGAAGATATTTTAACCTCTTTCCGCGAATCTTCCCTTCCCCAGACACGGGAAGAATTTGAAAATCGTGCGGTACTCTATCATATCATGATGGATCTGGAAGATTTTCTTCTGTATAAGAAGCGTTTCGTAAAAAATCTGGATTCCAGACAACTGGAAATCTACTGGAAACAATAATTTAAATAATTTTATATTTTCTTATTGACAATACTTCCAAATACAGATATAATATTTTTGCTTGCGGAAGTGTCGGAACTGGCAGACGAGCAAGACTAAGGATCTTGTGGTGGTTACACCGTGTGGGTTCAAGTCCCATCTTCCGCATAATAAAAAGAGTTCATTCTTTCGGATGAGCTCTTTTTGCTTTACGCGAGTAACGGGTCAAGTCCGTGCTTACACGAGACCTTTGCGACTGCCACGATAACTTGAGGAACTTGCAGAGCGTGTTTCTCATAGTTTTAAGAATAAAGAGAGTCTGAGATCTCGTAATCTGTGTCGAAATAAATCCATTTTTTTATTGACATTTCTTATATATAGATATATAATATTTATTGCTTGCGGAAGTGTCGGAATTGGCAGACGAGCAAGACTAAGGATCTTGTGATGGTTACATCGTGTGGGTTCAAGTCCCATCTTCCGCATAATAAAAAGAGTTCATTCTTCGGAATGAACTCTTTTTATTATGCGGATATACGCTATACGCCCCGTGACTTGTTCAAAACCGAATAGCTGCTTCACAGCTATTCTGGAGATGATTGATTCGATTAAAGTACGAAAGAATTTTATCCTTTTGCACAAACTTTTTTATTTTGACATTCTTCTGAAAAATTCACATTCTTCATCATTGCATTTCTGTCCCTCTGGCTCTTGAATAGTCACATGAAATACATGATATAACGGTTCCTCTTCTGTTCCATATGTCTTGAATTCGTAATAAACCCCGTTTGCCTTCAATTCTGCTTCCAGTAATGCAGCCTGTGGGCGACAAAAGTCTCCAACACAGGTCATCAAATATACAGGTGGAAAGTCTGCCGTTATATGATTGGTCAGATTCACCAGCATCCTTTCCTTCTCAGATCCTTTTTCCGGAAGAAAATCTCCCATTAATTCTTTATCCTGTTCCGTTCCGATTACGTCTGTCCCTCCCAGTGGATTATAAACACCACAGTTCAATGCCAGTGCTTTTGGCACAAATCCTTCCGGTACTCTGAACGCATAATATTCTGCATATTCTGGATTCGTGCAGATCGCGCTGTACAATCCACACAAATGTCCTCCTGCAGAATCACCTACCATAAAGACATGCTCCATATCCAGACCATATTCTTCCTGATGATGGTACATCCAGCCGATCACATCATTTGTATCTTCCAGTGGTGCCGGATATTTTGCTTCCGGAGCCAGACGATAGGTAAAATTCACTACTGCAAAGCCTCTTTGTGCCAGTGTCATTCCATAGAACTGATAGAGATCTTTATCACCATATACCCATCCACCTCCGTGGATATTTACAATTACAGGAAGCTTTCCCTGTTTTTCTCTTGGTCTGTATACATCCAGGATATTCCAGACCGGGTCAGAACCATACAGCAAATTGTCAAATCGCTGAATGTCATCCGGTGTAGTAAGACCTGCATCTCGCCTGGCATCATTCACCTTCCACTCTTTTCTCATCGTATCACTTGTTTTTGACATTTCCTCATGCCCTTTCTATAAAAACAATTTTTAGGTAAAGTCTCTTCATCAACAATACTATGGCTTTTATTATCTCATGCTTTTTGTTCACTTACAATATACAAGATACAAGATGGAATCAAACTTCTTCTTTTGACAGAAATACTTCTCTTATGATAAAGTAACTATTATGAAGTTTTTCTATATGAATATACATCATTAAATGGAGGATTTTATTGTGAAATACCATAATATCGTATTTGATTTTGGAAATGTACTTGGACGTTTTGATGAATACTATATTTTAAATCATTATGTAGATAATAAAGACGATTTTCAGATTCTGTCAGATGCCATTTTCCATAACTGGCCTGCACTGGATGCAGGAACTATAGATTATGATCAGAATGCGAAGGAAACCATTGCAGCACTTCCTGATCATTTGAAAGAAACAGCCCGGAATTTTTATACCAGCTGGTTTCAGTATGTAAATCCCCTGACCGATACATGGAATTTTATACATGAACTGAAAGAACAGGGCTATTCTGTCTACCTTCTTTCTAATGCATCTACCCGGTTTGCAGAGGTCGCAAAAAAATATTATTCTATTCTAAATGAATTCGATGGCATCATATTTTCTGCGCCAGTAAAACTGGCCAAACCAGATCCAGCCATTTATCAATACTTATTTAACACCTACTGTCTGGCCCCTGAGGATTGCTTCTTCTTGGACGATCTGCCGGAAAATATTGCAGCTGGACAGGCATTGGGTATGGATGGAATGGTCTTTACCGGAAATATCTCGGACATAAAAAAAGCAATCTGTTTTTAGATCACTCTTTATAGTACATTACCCCGGAATCAAACAACTTGTTCTTTTCCGGGGTACTATACCCTTAGGTTTTCCATTATTTACCACGGATTCAGCTTGCTTTAGCTTCTTCCGGGGTATCCATGCTTCAGTTTTCCAGTATCTTACCACGAATTTCCACTTGCTTCTTCTTTTCCGGGGTATTCATGCTTCGATTTCCCAGTATCTTACCACGAATTTCCACTTGCTTCTTCTTTTCCAGGGTATCCATGCTTCAGTTTTACAGCATCTTACCCTAGGTACTCCTCTTTATCCGCAAAAACAAAAAAAGACTCAGGACAATCCTGAATCTTATAAAAAAATTTTGTACCTTCAAAACCGCATACGGTAAATACATTTCTCCGTGTTTCCCAGACTATTGGAAGTTCTGCTCGCTCTG
>CAKRRF010000037.1 GCA_934394985.1 uncultured Marvinbryantia sp. | reverse complement strand
TCAAATGGATCATCCGAATCTGAGAAATCCAGTAACTTGAAATCCGGATATGCTACGCAGGCTGCCAGACCGGTTGGTTGGTCTGTCACTACGATATCACATTTATCTGCTTCCAAGGCAACCAACATAGCCGGGGCAGATTCCTGAGCAGGCAGAATGTTGGCATCTTTGATTTGTGGCAGACAGTTATCATACCAGATGGTGTTCAGCTGGGAAGTACAGGTTGCACCTGCCAGATCCGCTACACCCTTTGCATCTGCATACTTGCTGTCTGACTTGGTCAACGTAATAATTGATGCATAATAATACGGATCTGTAAAGTCTACCATCTCCTGACGTTCTGCAGTAATAGACTGTCCTGCAATGACACAGTCCACATTTCCAGATACCACAGCCGGCACCAGAGAATCCCAGTCCATCTTTACAATTTCCAGATCATATCCCAATTCATCGCAAATATGCTTTGCCATCATAACATCATATCCATAAGCGTATTCTGTGCTGTCAGCGATCTGAACTGCTCCGTTTTCATCCGTTGGCTGAGTCCAGTTGTATGGAGCATACCCACATTCCATTGCTACCTTTAATGTTTTTCCTTCTTCTGCAAATACGCTGTTACCCATTGCCATTACCATAGCGGTTGCACACATCACACCTGTTGCTGTTTTTACACTTTTGTTCATTTTTCCTCTCTCCTCTTTTTCTTAAAAAACTATGAGAACCACGCTCCGCGAATTTCTCAAGTGATCGCGGCAATCGCCAAAGTCTCGTACAAGCAAGGACTTTGGCTCGTTGCTCGCGTAATAAAAAAGGACAAAGTTCTCTCGTTATCGAGAGCGCCTTTGTCCTCTAATGTTCTATACTATAGCATATTCTTTTTTAAATTACAACTGCTCTTGCAGTATTTTTATAACCGGTAATGATATTCACCAATCCGATCAATGCCCAAGAACACATCTCCATAATCCATCTGCAGTCATCTGCCAGGTTTCTGCGCCGCTGTAAATAAGTACGATGCATTTCCTCGATATAATCAAATAGCTGTGCCGCTGTATGAATCTGATTCTGCTTCTTCTGCTGATTTTCAAAAATCTCTATTGCTTCTTCTGTCTGAATTCTGGCACGCAGTTCATGCTTCATATCTCTCTCATAAAGACAGTGATCCTTCAGATTGCCACCAAATGTAGTATTATGTGGAAATGTAAAATAATCTGCCAGATAATGCATCACAACGCCCAGTCTGCAAAACAGTGTTCCTTCCTTGCAGGCATGCTCTCTCGCTTCCAGCAGAAGCTTTGCGATTCTGCTTTTCAGTTCCAGATAAGAGGAGTCAAACTCATGTGGATCTGTGATCATCTTTGGGGTCAGATCCGGTAAAATAGATCCAAAATAAAATGCCTTCCAATGCTTCTGCATGTTGACATCATCCATTTCTCTCATCAGATATCCTGCCAGTGCTATATGTGATTTTTTACGCATATTCTATTATTCCTCCATATGCACAGGCTTCCCGCTTTTACTCTTCCGCGCGTCAGCCTGAATTTACCTGCCACCTTTTCGCTATCCAGAACACAGTGTACAGCTTTTTTCCATACTATGCAAGTCAAAAAATATAAAAATTCTGTGAACAGCTCTGACGCCATCCACAGAATTTTTTGTTATTTCTTTTCCTCATATCCAAGAACCGGGTTCTCATAATCTCCTCGGACTTTTTTCTTTTCCACATAAATGCCCCATACATTGGCTTCATCCTGAATACCGACAGTAGCCGGATCAAATAATGGATCCAGTCCTGCATTTTTCTGCTTCTCATAATCTTTGACAATTTTCAAAACCTGTGGTGTCAGAAGCAGGATACTGAATGTATTGACCCAGAGCATACAACCCACTCCAATATCCCCCATCGGCCAGATGGTATCTCCATCAATGAGTATACCGAACATGCAGAAGATCAGAAATAAAATACGTACAATCGTTACCACAATCTTATTTTCTCCCCACAGATATTTACAGGTCGATTCCAACTGATAAGAATAAGACAGCATAGTCGTAAAGATAAAAATAAACAACATCACAGCCAAAAACATTGCTCCTGCTTTTCCAATCGATACTCTTAAAGCCTCTTGCATAAAAGAAATACCATACTGTATACCCGGTACCTTTTCCACCAGAATGACTTCTCCAATACCATCTGCTGCCACATTATAAGTGCCAGCCAGCAAAATGCAAAGCCCGGTACAGGTACACACCAGCAAGGTATCTATATAGACAGATAAGCCCTGCACCAGCCCCTGTTTTACCGGATGAGATGTATCTGTCGTAGCGGAAATCAGAGGACTCATACCATTTCCTGCATCATTGGAAAAGAATCCTCTCTTAATTCCCCACGCTACTGCTGATCCAACAATTCCGCCAAATACTGCATCCTTTCCAAATGCACTGGCAAAAACAGACCGAAATACCGGGAGAATCTGATCATGATTCAATACAAAAATGAAAACCGTAATCAAAAAATAGATTCCGCACATGATCGGTGCCAGAAATTCTGCTACCTGACCGATACGCTTGATTCCTCCCATGGTTACAACTCCCACAATAACGACCATTGCAATTCCTACTACAATAAACGGAATGCCAAAAGCGCCCTTTATGGCCGTCGCAGCCGTCTGCGTCTGCATCGCAGGGAGAAGAAATCCCGGTCCAATAAATACAGCAATACAAAACAATACCGCCAACGCTTTTCCAAACTTCTTGTTTTTAAATCCATTCGACATATAAAAAGCAGGCCCTCCAGTCAGCTCACCCAGGTTTCTGGTCTTATAAGCCTGTCCCAGAATACATTCTACGATACCGGTGGATGCACCTAATATTGCAGTGATCCACATCCAGAATAATGCTCCCGGTCCACCCATAAATACTGCTGTTGCCGTACCTGCAATATTACCGGTACCGACACGACCTCCTACCGTTGTTGCAAACGCCTGAAATGCCGACAGGCCAGTATCCTTTTTGTTATCACCCTTTTCTACCAGACATTTTATCATGTCTTTACATCTACGTACCTGAATACCTCGCAGACGAACCGTAAACCAGATCGCTGCACACATCAGGAACACGCACATCACCGGATGCCAGATGATGTCATTTATCATGTTCATAACTGCTACAAATACTTCCATTTTTCTTCCCTTTCATCATTTTTCATACACTGATTTATAGTTCGATTCCAAGTCCCTTTCCGACCAGTTCAAACTCATCCAGATAAATACAATTCTTGATCGTATTCTCCTGTATTCCCTTTTTACATTTTGCATAATCCATCCAGATTACCTCAGAAACCTCTTCCTTTTGCAGGCTAAGTTTTGAAATATCAATTGTTTCTATATATAGATAGACTTTGCTCAGCTGATTGTCCCGAAATGGTCTTCCATAAAATTCTCCTTCAAACTTCTTTCGATGGAATCCCAGTTCTTTTAATTTCTCCAGATCCAGTGTCAATCCCAATTCTTCTTTCGCTTCCCGTATGGCACTTGACAGAAAATCATCCCCTGTGCTGATATGCCCTGCTGATGAAATATCCAGACACCCTGGGTTGGAATCCTTGTGAGCACTTCGCCTCTGTAGCAAAATATCATAGCCACTTTCCGCATTCGGTCTGGCAATCCAGATATGTACGGTTGCATGAAGGGATCCATCCAGATGGACTACGCCACGTTCCCGAACAACACCTGACTTTGTACCATCCTCATTCAGAATATCAAACAGTTCCAATTCCTTTCCATCCAGCACAGCCTGTTGCAGAATTCCTTCTATATTATAGACCAGCTTCAGAGAAAAAGAAGCTCTATCCTCTGTCAGCAGCCGAAAGAAAATCCGGTCACCTTCCCAGAGATTCAGTCTCCAGATATCTTCTTTCTTCACCCATTCCAGATCCCCTTCCGTGCAGATCACCGGTTCTCCATCCCATCGGTCTGCCGTATACAGATGCATATACTCCACCGTATCTTCTCCGTATACAAAGGTCACAATTCCCCTAAAGTGCCATGACTGTAAGCTATAACCTGTCTCCTCTTTTACTTCACGAAGCAGGCACTCCTCCGGACTTTCTCCATATTCAAACTTTCCGCCTACGCCAATCCATTTATCCTTATTGTCATCCTGTTTCTTCTTGGTACGATGGAGCATCAGGTACTGATCTTCTTTTTCCAAATAGCAAAGTGTGGTTAATTTTATCATGCGCCAGCTGCCTCCTCACTTTTCTTCACCAGCCAGTATCCCAGGGCACCGGATATCACGCCTATTACCACACCGCCCAACACATCAGTCGGATAATGTACATACAGGTACAATCTGGAAAATGCAATCAACACGGCCAACATCAGTGCCAGCTTCCACAGCTTCTTTTCTCCTGCCAGATACAGTGCCATCACAGAGGTAAACGATGCTGCTGTATGACCAGATGGGAAGGAATAATCCAATGGTCGCTTTACTAACAGTTCAATTTCTGTCATCACATCAAATGGACGAATTCTCTGTACCACTGGCTTTAAAATAACGTTACAGATCAGTAAATCTGCCAACAAACCTGCCAGCAATATTATGCCGGATTTTCTGGTCTTTGGCATAAGCAATAAAACTACACATAATAAAATCCATATCATCCCTGCATCTCCCAATCTTGTGATACCACACATAAGTGTATCTATGACAGGTGTATGAATCTTTTGCAGCGCATCTAAAATCTGAAGTTCCATAAAATTCTCTCCTTTACTTTTTTCGATAAATTCGAATCATCAAAGGGGTTTCTACCAACAGCATGGCAATCCATCCAGCCAAATAAGAATACGGTAATGCCTCTATACCAAAATTCCATAACAAAATCATCGGTACTGCCGCAATCACACGCACGCCCATGTTAGTAAAACTGCTGAGCAGTGTCACCTTCAGGTCTCCGATTCCGCGGAAGAATCCCTGAATCGCATTCGTAATTGCCGGCAGTATATACATCACGGCAATTAGATGCAGATACACGACACCATGTCCAATCACTTCTTCGTCTTTTACGAACAGCGCCATCAATGGTCTGGCAAACCCCAGACAAATGAGCATAACTGCTGCTCCATACACGATTTCCAGTATCATTCCACAACGGAATCCTTCTCGCATACGATCATTTTTTCCGGCTCCTTTATTCTGCGCCATCAATGCCGTCATAGCATGTGCGATATTCTGCTCCGGTGTAATGGCAAAATCATCAATACGGTTCACTACTGCAAATGCCGCAGCCACTGATACTCCCATCGTGTTGACCAGCGCCTGGATGGCAATTTTCCCCATTTGCACCGTAGCCTGCTGCATGGCAGATGCCCATCCATAAGCAACCGTTTTCTTTAACAAACTGGAATCAAAAACCAGCCATTTTTTTCCAAGCCGAAGAATCGGAACTTTTTTCTGTATGTAAATGATACAGAACAGACAGCAAATTGCTTCACTTAACACGGTAGAAACTGCGCATCCGTTACTTCCGGCCTTTAATACAATTACAAAAAATAAATCACCGAAAATGTTCAATACTGCACTGATAATCAGGAAATACAATGGAGATGCACTGTCTCCCAATGCTCTTAATGTACTGGAAAAGAAGTTATATAAAAATGTAAACATCAATCCCAGAAAGATGATTCGCAAATATTGCACTGTCATCTCCATAATAGATGGATCTACCTGAAGCAGCAGCAAAATCGGCACTGCAAATATTACACAAACCAGCGTTAAAAAGAATGAAAAAATCACACCTGATAACATGGTTGTACTAATCTGTCTGTGTAAAGTTTCGTAATCTTTCGCTCCATATTGGATTCCCATCAGGATACTGGCTCCCATACACAATCCGTTCAAAAACAATATCATCAGGGTACTGATCGGGTTACAGATTCCTACTGCTGCCAACGCCTCTTTTCCCACAAAATGCCCCACAATGATACTATCCACTGCATTATAAGTCAGCTGAAACAGGTTTCCCAGTACAAGTGGCACTGTAAAATTAACAAGAATCGGCATGATTTTCCCGGTAGTCAGATCTTTCGTCATATCACTCTCACCTCAAACTAATGATTCTAACTTCTTATTTTACTACAAAATCATACTGATGCAAGAATTTTTCTAAAGACACGGACTTTGGCTCGTTGCTCGCGTAAATAAAAAACCTGTGAGATGACATTTCAAAACTGAAACGTATCTCACAGGTTTTTATCTCAGTCGAGAAGACTCCCACCTCTTCAGGTGGTGAGTTATAACAAATTAGTCTCAGCGGGAGTCTAATCTCCGACTGAGATAAACGCTCCGCGAGGATGCGCAGTGATTCTGTAAAGAATATGTCAGCTTCGCTGACCAGAATCACGCGCCAAGTCTCACGGACGTTCGACTTGAATATACTCTTTTAGTGATTTCCACATCCATGTTCGCCACAGGTATGCTCATGTCCTTCGCCGTGGTGATTACATACTGTATTCGGATCATAGGATAAGCTTCCTTCAATCAGCGCTTTCACTGCATCGTCTGCATTTCCGCTTACTCCAGGGTACAATTCAATCCCCATCTGTGCCAGTGCTGTTCTGGCACCGCCTCCAATACCACCACAAATCAGTACGTTAACAGAATAATTTTTCAAAAATCCGGCTAATGCACCATGACCCTGACCATTCGTGTCATATACTTCTGATTTCAGAATCTTACCATCTTCTACTTCATAAATTTTAAAATACTCACTGTGTCCGAAATGCTGAAATACCTCTCCGTTTTCATAAGTTACTGCGATTACCATTTTTCGTTTCCTCCATTCTTCATTCATTCTTCCCAGGCAACGATTCCCAGCTGTCATTCTGCGTCTGCAACACTCCAGATTTCCCTGACAGAACTCATAATTGCCACCTTCTATCCGAAGCTGCTTTCCTGTCACCAGACACTCTGCCAGTTTCTTTCTTGCCCTGGAATAAATTAATGTGACACTGGTTCGATCCATATTAATCTGTTCTGCACATTCTTCCTGTGATGCACCTTCATAATCAATCAGTCTGATGCATTCAAATTCATCCAGACTCATGATAATCTCTTCACATGGTGCCTCATCGGATTTTACTGCAAAACAAAGATATTTTGGCTTTCCGCATATTCTTCTTTTTTTTGATGGTCTGGCC
Organism: uncultured Marvinbryantia sp.; assembly: GCA_934394985.1. Classification (GTDB taxonomy): domain Bacteria; phylum Bacillota; class Clostridia; order Lachnospirales; family Lachnospiraceae; genus Marvinbryantia. The sequence goes on along the minus strand of CAKRRF010000037.1, from coordinate 14,876 downwards.
ACTTAGATCGCTCCTTTTTGTTTTTCACATATGTTAATAACAGTATAGCATATTTTTCACGCATTTCAAGCAGAAAAACAGCATATCTTTCATTTCAAGATGCTCCACTATATGTACATTTTATTCTGAATCAGTTTTACCATTATCTATTAGTCTTTCTTATATTTTATATACTTCATGACAGCTTTTATAATTTCTTTTTCCTGCAATGGTTTCGTAAGATGTGCATTCATACCTGCTTCCAGACTCTTCTGTATATCATCTGTAAAAGCATTTGCTGTCATTGCAAACATCGGAATCTCCCTGTTTATCCTCCTGATCGCTTTTGCAGCTTCCAGACCGTTCATAACCGGCATCATGATATCCATAAATATTACATCATAATCATCCTCGGACACTGCGCTCACCGCCATCTGACCATTTTGTACCCAGGTAGCCTTCATACCATGCTGTTCCAGTAAAAATAATGCAATCTCTGCATTCAGATCATTATCTTCCACCAGCAATGCTTTCACTCCATCAAACATGACTTTACTGTAGTCTGTTTTTTCTTTTTCCGGATGTTCTTCAAAATCCACTTCAAGAGGAAGCCTGAATACAACCCTTGTTCCAACCTGCTCCGTGGATTTTAGTTCAATAGTACCGCCCATCAAATCAGTCAGCTGCTTTGTGATTGCCAGTCCCAGTCCTGTTCCGGCATACCTGGTTCTGGCATCGTCTTTTTCTTCCTGTGTAAATGGTTCAAAAGCATGTTTCTGGAACTCTTCGCTCATTCCAATACCGGTATCTTCACAGACGAATTCATACCAAGCCGTTTTTCCGTCAAACGACACTTCTTTGCCATATACAGACACCTGACCGCCCACCCGGTTATATTTAATAGCATTGCTTGTAAAATTCAGAAGGATTCGTTTCAGATATACCGGACTTCCAATTAACCTGTCATGCTCCATTTCCTGCGTATAATTAACAGCAAAACCTACATTTGCTTCATCTGCCTGGGATGCTGATACAATACACACTTCCTCCAGCACCTTACTCAATCTGAATGGATCATGGCGCAGCGTAAACTTTCCTGATTCCAGTTTGCTCATGTCCAGCACATCGTTTACCAGTGAAAGCAAATGATCTGTTGAGCCAAGTACCTTTGATCTGCACATATCCAGTCTCTCCGGATCATTTCCATAATAATTCGACATCTGCACCAGTCCACGAATACCATTAATCGGAGTCCGAATATCATGACTTATACGACGCAGAAAATTCGTCTTGGCTTCATTGGCACGATCTGCCTCTTCTCTGGCCTGTTCAGCTACTTTCTTTGCTGATTTCAGCTGCTCCTGATATTCCAGATCATGTTTTTTCTGTTCATCGATATCACGTACTGCCACCAGAACACTTGCTATTTTTCCGGTACGATCCCATTTTTTTACGATAAATGTAAGATCATGCCATTTTTCGTCAACAGAACGAAATTCTTTTTGAATATAACGTTTTCCTTCCATTCTTTTATCCAAAGTCGTAAAGTCAACAAATGCTTCGAATTCATCCCAGTCATCCCGAAATATCATTTTTCTGACAAACGGTTCCATTACCGTCTCAATTTTTCCCTTCACTCCTTCGAATTTACGTGGTCCCGACACAATTTCATATGTCATATCTTTCAGATAAACTACTGCAATTTCTTTATAAAGAGTACTGATCGCCGAAATAATTTCTGATTGTCTGGTTTCTTTCATCAGCTTCTGATGTTTTTTTGCAATTGCAGCCATTACCGCATTTTCCTGTTCTTTTGACTGAAGTTCCATCTTTTTCTGCTCTGTAATATCCTGCAAAAGTACCAGAACAAGCTGAATTTTTCCATTTTCTTTATACTGGAGCGGAAGAACCGTACTTTTACACCAATGAGCTTCGCCATAACGCATGGATGCATAATCCATATAATAGCCACACTCTTCGTCACGATTTTCCAGTGTACCTTCCATTCGTCTGTTAATGGTGTCTGACGCAAGAGCTACTCTTAGTTCATTTTGCGATTCTCCTGTAACGTACTCTTCCACATATGTTTCTACAAAATCTGAGAATTTCCCCTCTGGTGGATACTTTTCCATCCATGACGAAAAATGCAGTGCCTCATATCTGTCTTTTTCCACATCTACGGCAATCCCCGTAAAATATTCTCTGCAAAGAGCATTCAGCACCACCGGCGCAAGTCTGCCATTATTATCAATTATCATATCTCTTCCCCGATTCCATCATTACTGATCCATTTTTCCTCTTTGCTTCATTTACTATTTTAGACATTGCGTTATCCCCCCAAAAAAATTTCATAAAAACTCTATTGCTTTTTTCTCTTATAGTGCTATTTATTATAGTACAATTTCATAAATATTTCTACCACACAAACGCGTTATTCAGAATATCTGCTATATAATCCTCTTTTATGATTCATTTTTATGAAAAATAGTCAATATTTTTACAAATATGATAATTTTTTTCTATATTTTATAAAAATATTTTCGTATAATACTTTTATCCGGATGAAAAAATATGTATAATATTGGGGGAACATGTAATATGAATATGTACAAATGGATCGATACACAAATTTATCAGGACAAAAAGAAACCTTTTCCTTTGTTATCCTACCCTGCCGTACAGATGCTGTATGTAACCGTAAAAGAACTGGTCAATGACAGTACTCTGCAGGCGCTCGGTATGAAGATGATCGCAGATACTTATGATATGCCTGCTGCAACGGCCTATATGGATCTGTCAGTAGAAGCAGAAGCCTTTGGTGCCCGAACAACCTATGCGACAGATGAGGTTCCTACCATTATTGGCAAACTCATTGAAGAAGAGGAAGATGTCGACGCTCTTGACATACCAGAGATTGGTACCGGTCGTACCGGTATCTGCATCGATGGTGTAAAAAAAGCATTAAAGCTGATTACCGACCGTCCTGTGTTTGCCGGCTGTGCAGGTCCTTTTTCTCTGGCAGGCCGTCTGATGGATATCAACGAAATCATGGCTCTTTGCTACGAAGATCCTGATCTGGTACATAAAGTATTGCGAAAAGCTACCGATTTTCTGATTACATATATAAAAGCCTATAAAGAAGCCGGCGCCCACGGTGTCATCATGGCAGAGCCTTTGGCCGGTATTCTGTCACCACAGCTTGTACACGAGTTTTCTACCGATTACGTCAAGGAAATCGTAGATGCGGTACAGGATCAAAGCTTCATTGTGATCTATCATAACTGTGGTACCAATGCTCTCCTGTTAATTGATTCCATTCTGGAAACAGGCTGCAGAGCATTTCATTTTGGAGACTGTATCAATATGGCTGAAATGATGCCGCATATTCCCGCAAATTGCATTGCAATGGGCAATATCAGTCCGTCAAAGACTTTCTTTAACGGCACCCCGGAAAAAATGCGTATCGAAACAACAAGACTTCTGGAATCTACAAAACAGTATCCAAATTTCCTGATCTCTTCAGGGTGTGATATTCCGCCATTGACGGATATTGATAATATTGCTTCGTTCTTCAAAACGATCGATACATTTTATTACAAGCAGTATCTTCTGGATCTGCTGATTTGAGAGTGATATATGGACAATTACCTGATACAATATGCGAAAAAATACAGTGATAATCTAAAACGTCTGTTTTACGTTGACTGCACCGTAACAGAATGCACTACTCCTTTTTCCTGCTCGTTCCAGACAGACAGGCCATCTTTTTGCGAACAATGTGAAAGTATCCGTGGAAATGACAACTGTTGTTTACGAACCTTTCAAACAAACTGTTCCGAATCCTATCGTTGGGATAATACCTGTATTTCCCTGTGTGCAATGGGCATGGTGCTGGTTTCTTCCTGTCTTGCTGATAAAAATGACGGATTTTGCGGTGGATTGACGATAGGACCCTTATGCATGGGAAATATGGAAGACAGCCTGCTGGACTTACCAACGGGAGACCTCAGAGATATGGCGATGCAGATGCCACTGTATACTTTCGCAGAGGTACAAAGCCTGTCAGAAATCCTGATGGCGGTAACAGGCTATATTACTGGCAGCAGCCAAAATAAAGCCAACGGCTATTTTCTGAAACAAGAAGAGATGCTGAATGCATTCTTTACTGAAAATATTAAAAAAGATGCAGAAACAGACTATTATATCTACCCTGTTGCACAAGAGCGAAAACTGCGCCTGGCAGTCCAAAGCCAGGATCGCGACGAGGCGGAAAATATATTAAACCAGATTCTGGCTTATATCTATGAAACGAACAGATACAGTCTGGAACAGATCAAACCCAGAATACTGGAGCTTCTGATTGTTTTATCAAGAACGGCCATGGATACCGGTGCAGACATGGAAGCGATTGATCTGCTGACCAGAAATATGAGTAAACAAATTGAAAGCTTTCAGAATATTGAAGATTTAAGCGCCTGGGTTTCCGCATTGCTGCAGAGTTTTATGACAGCAACATTTGCTCAGGAAGATACACCGCATGCAGAATCCGTGTACAAAATTGTCCAGTATATTCAGAAAAACTATCGTCACAAGATCGAATTACAGGATATTGCAGATCATCTGCATATGACCAAATCATATTTATGCCGTTTCTTTAAAAAAGAAACCGGCGATACTATCGTAAACTATATAAATCGTGTCAGAATTAACAACAGCAAACTACTGCTGGCTGATACAAAAGTTCCTCTTGCAGAAGTAGCTCTTTTGTGCGGTTTTGAGGATCAAAGCTATTTCACTAAGGTATTTCGTGGATTTGTTGGAGTTACACCATTAAAATACAGAGAAAGACGACGAAGTCTGAAAATTTAACTATATTTTTACCCGGTGTCACAGGAACACCGGGTAATTTTTATTTACGGGAGCAACGAGCCAAAGTCCGTGCTTGCACGAGACCTTGGCGTTGCTAAGCGCCAGTGGCGCTTGTTTAGCAACGACCGAAACGGAGTGTAGAGGCCACGATAACTTGAGAAACTCGCAGAGCGTGTTTCTCATATTACCTGACTTTATTTCAAATCAGAAGTACAATGTGGGCATTTCACTGCATCTATTGCAATTTCTGTTTTACAATATGGACATTTCTTTGTTGTCTTCTCTTCCTCTTCTTTCGGTTTCACTTTTTCAGCCACTTTGTTAATGGACTTTATCATACAAAACACAACCAGTGCTGTGATAAGGAAATTGATCACGGCCGTAATGAAATTGCCATATGTAAGAATCGGAGCATTCTCTGATAGTCCCAGTGTAACTGTCAGATTGGAAAAATCTACTCCACCAAACATTCCCAGAATCGGAGTAATAATGTCATCATTTAATGAAGTAACAATTCCTGTGAATGCGCCACCGATAATCACACCAACTGCTAAATCAATTACATTTCCTCTTGATATAAATTTTTTAAACTCATTAAAAAATCCCATACTTCTTTTCCCTCCGCTTATTTTTATTCCATATAAATATCTCTCTTTATTTTTCAGTTTAACAAAGAATCGTTTTGCTGTAAAGATATTATAGATTTCTCTGACTGGCTGTCATCTTAGATACAGCCTAAGTCGTTCACTCTGTAAATCATTGCACAATTCACAGAATTCCTTGCTCAAATCGTACACATGAACGATTTGTCTCAGTTCAGGATCTTCCGTGAACTGACTGACAATATCTGGATATTCTGTCAGTTTTTCCGGTGCAAATCGCACTGTTTTTTTATTGGAAAATACTGCGGTATATAGTATTTCTGCTTCTACCAGATCCTGAAAGATATGGCTTCCATAGGAAAGCTCAGGATTATAGCCGGCCTTTTTTTCTTCAATCTCACAGATGGCTTCAAATTCACTGATATCTGCAAATGTGGTCGGAACCCCCAGTTCTGGTGAAGAGGTACCTATTCGTCCAGGAACCATCAATAGCATATGCTTATTCTGCCCTTTATTTTTCCAGTTCACTGTTCCAATCAAACTTGCCACGCTTGCCTTTTTCGCATACGGCATATGATAATACGCGATTGGATCCACCAGCACAATAAGATCCATTTTTATATTTCTTGATAATCCCATGGAAGAATGCACGTTCTCCAGGATGATGTTTTCTTCTGGAATATCCTCTGGAATCTTTACTTTCCCAGTATCTTTAAATACTTGAAGCGGGCGACACTGTAACAAATTTATGGAGTATTCTCCTGTTTCTGAAAGATTCACAGTGAACTCAATATCAACCGGATATTCGTATTCCTTTTGAATCAACTGCATAATTGCCTGTATCTGCTCCATCAGGGTCTGATTTTTCACGATCCCGCTACAGGAAACAAAGCGAACTGATCGATTGATTCCCCTCTCCCGTAAGGATCTTTCCACTTCAAAGTCATGATCTAGCAGAATGTTTTCCAAATAGTACGGAAGAAACGCTTCAATCTGGTCCAGCCTCATTTGTCTTACACTGTGTCCGGTTGTATCCACAGCCTCTATATTCCGCTGGGAAAACTGATGCTTCTCTGCAATCGTGGTACAGCTTGTCGCCTGTGGCATATCAAGGCTAACCAGCCTTGGATAGGAACCTTCTGTTCGATCTACAGCCGACGTTCCGAGTCCCATCACCAGCCGAAGCATTCCTGCCTTGGGATCAATCTGTTCCAAAAATTTGTAAGGGCTATAGGAATATCCCACTCCTGCCGCACATGGCATATAATATGAACCATAATAGGAGCCGGATACTCTCTGTACCAGAAGCGCCATCTGTTCATCCCGTTTATCTAAGCCTCTTTGTTTTCTGTAATCCAACGCAGACAGGCTCATAGAACTGGCATAGACAGTCTTTATTGCATTTTCAAACTCCAATAGTCGTTCTTCCAATGTTCCTCTGTTGGCACAGAAAACTGACTCATATTTACCTGCAAATGCATTGCCAAACCCATCTTCCAGAATACTGCTGGATCGCACAATAAAAGGATCCTGCCCATAATATTCCAGAATATGCAGAAACTGATTTTGCATTTCTTCCGAAAATACACCATCCTTCAGACGCTGTGCAAACTCTTCTGCCAGTGAAAAATATTCTTCCTCCTCTCTCTGGCGAATGCGGATATCCCAGAAGCCATTATCTACGATATAGGTATAATAAACGTCGGATCCAATAAAAAAAGAATCATGAGGCTCCAGTACTTCCTCAATGTCTGGTGCCAGATTACGTACAATTGCTCTCGATAGCAGCATCCCGCAGGCTTTTCCGCCGATCATGCCAGTTCCAATCATATGATTTCGCACACTGAAATAGTCCTCCGGCATGAAATGCTTTTTCACCATAAGACGCATCTTTTCATCTCTGGTCATCATGATATCGCACATAGTATTGCAGGCATCTTCTGTGTTCATATGATTGTCATATAACATTTTCGCCATATTAAAAAATCGATTCCACGAATCTGTGAACTGTTCTTCTCCCGGTCTCTGAAATTTACCAAGAATCTGGTAAAAACGGCTAGATTGTACCCCATCCAGAATCGGCTTAAATGTCCCTGCTTCTCTGTTATAAATATGTGGCAAAAACATGACCTCGGAATCCCTGTTCCACACCTTGGCCGGACGAACATATATATTTTTCCGGTCTGAATACACATCCAGAAACAGCTGTGTCGTATTTAATATCTTTTTCACAGCATGAAACGAATGCTTCCCTCGAATGATCGGAAAAAATGCAACCGTATCTAATGTAAACAGAAAAGGACAGGTCACACGGAAAAAATTTCCCATCATCAAATCAGTCGCCCAGACTGTCTGAAGCTCCGACAGACAGTCAAACACATAGAACACGTCAAAACCTTCTTTTTCAATGATTTTATGTATTTTCACTGTAAAATCTTCAAATCGATGCGATAAAGGGATCTCGATTCTTTCTACCTGCGGGCACTCTTTTACCAGTGGTTCATGACTGGCAAAGCGAAAATATATGATCCGCCGTTTATCCCGAATTGCCTGCTCGATATAAGGTTCACAGAAATAACTGAATTCCTGAAGATTTGAAACTCTCCAGACTACATTGTCTCCAAGTCGGATATGATCCAGTGCTTGATCCATATCCGGAATTCCTGAAAGGATTTTTTCAAAAGCTGCCATATTTTCCCCCACTTAAAAATTAAAAAAAGGCATATAGACATTTTTTGCCCATATGCCACGTTGCACCCGAATTTACTTGTAGATATTATAAAAAGATTGATCTATAAAGTCAAGCCCGCCTTACCTTATTTTTTATATACAGTCTTTCCTCTTGCGATAACTTCCATTACCTGCAGACTCTGATCCAAAATACACAGATCAGCATCCTTTCCCTCTTCTATCTTTCCTTTTTCCTTCAAGTTCAAGATCTCTGCCGGATTGGCTGTAATCGTGGAAAGTGCTATTTCCAATGGAATCTCTGTACGTTCTACGCATTCTTTCACTTCTTTTAACAGACAGCTGGATTGTCCTACGCCCATTCCAAGGAATTCTCCCTGTTTATTGTAAATCGGCAGGCTTCCCTGCCCATCCGATGAGATAGTGATGCGATTTGGGTTCACACCTGCATCCAGCATCCGCTTGATTCCATTGCATACCCGAACCTCGTCACTAATGGTCTCCCAGTAATCCATGTCTTCATTTCCGGTAAAGTCCACAGCCCCACCTTTTAAAGCATATGTGATGGCTTTACCGAACAGCATTTCATTTCGGTTGACATGGGTTGGAAGGAACTGGGATGCTGGTATTTCCGTCTCATCAAGCACCCGTTCAATGAGATCCATACATCTCATACCGTCGCCCAGATGTACATTGATAATCCCTGCTTTTCCAGAAAGCACACCTCCCAGCCTGGTATCCGCCACCACTCGGGCAAATTCTTCAAAGGTTGGCTGTGAGGAACGATGATCAGAAATGGCAATCTCTCCTGTTCCAATGATTTCCTGAATCATCATAATATCTTTTGTAATACTATCCGTCAGTGTATGCACTGGAATCTGATAGCTTCCCGTATAACAGTAAGCTGACATTCCCTGTTCATTTAATCCCTTTGTTTTTGCCACAAGCGCACACATGTCTCGGCCAATTCCATCTGTACCCAGACAGCCAACTACTGTAGTTACGCCAAACTTCGTTAACCCTTCCATGGTAGCCTCTGGGGTTCTGTTGGCAAATCCGCCTTCTCCGCCGCCTCCCAGCACATGGACGTGGCAGTCAATAAATCCCGGTGTCAGAATACGATCTGTTCCATTGATGGTCTCTGCTTCCGGAAAAATGCTAAACAACGGCATCATCCCTGCATCTGCGATCTTTATGATTTTATCATTAATAGTAAGTACATCCTTTTTCCCCAGATGCTGTGGTGCATATACATCAATATTTTGAATTATTTTTATCATTCTTCTACTTTGACCTTCTGTTTAAAAACCAATTCCTACTGCAACCAATATCGTAATAACCGCACCGATCATCAGAATACCAAGGAACTTCCACATGAATTTGATCCAGTTGGACCATTCAATCCTTGCAATCGCCAGTGAACCGATCAGACATCCAGATGTAGGGACAATTAAATTTGTAAATGCATCACCCAACTGGAAAGCCAGTACCGAAGTCTGACGGGTTACGCCCAGCAGATCTGACAGCGGCGCCATAATCGGCATGGTGATTGCTGCCTGTCCGGAACCAGATACTACAAAGAAATTAAAGACAGACTGGAACAGATACATCAGCACGGCTGCTACTGCACCAGATACTCCTGACAGTGCCTGTGAAATATTGTACATAATCGTATTAATGACTGTCGGTGTAGTCGGATCAGAACCACCAAGCACCTGCATAATCCCCTGTGCCATGGCTACCACCAGGGCCGCACCAATCAAATCTTTTGCGCCATCTTTAAACGAAGAAGCGATGTCATTCATCTTCATATCATTTAAGTGAAAGATCATACCGATGATTCCTGCTACCACACCCATCACAAAGAACTGGGTCGCAATCTCTGCCATATAATAGCCTTTTGTCATAACGCCCCAGATAACCCAAACTACAGTAGCTACCAGTGTCAGCAGTACCAGAATATGCCCGATACCAAAGCTATGCCCTTCGTCAATACCAGTCTTTTCATTTTGATCACGGAAATACTGATCACTTTCGTACGCAACCGAAATCTTCGGATTCTTTTTCACCTTAGACGCATAGAACATGGTCATTCCACAGCCCAGTGCGGTAAACACCACCCACATCACCATTCGGAATCCCGCTCCTGAGAATACATCAATGCCGGCAATTCCCTGTGCAATTCCTACGGAAAATGGATTCATCCAGGATGCTCCGAAGCCAATCTGAGTAGCCACATAAGTTACCAGCACGGCAATGACCGTATCGTATCCCACCGCTACAAACAATGGACAGAGAATCATGGTAAACGGAAGTGCTTCCTCTCCCATTCCAAATACTGCCCCACCTAAGGAAAACAATACGAAAAGTACCGGAATCAGCAGCTTTTCTGCGCCCTTTGCCTTACGAATCAGTCCAATCAGCCCTGCTTCAATGGCACCGGTTCGAATCATAATCCCAAATGCACCGCCAACTACCAACAGGAATGCAATAATCTCTATTGCTGAACTGTTGACGATTCCATTATACATGTAATTAAAGAAACCAGCTTCTCCATCACCACTGAATAACGCAACACCTTCTGTTACCGGCTTCCCTGCATCATCCGTCAGATACTGGAAACTTCCATCTTTGATTACGGTACGGGTCTTTTCTGTCCCGTTGATTGTGTACGAGATATCTGTTGTCTCGTAATAGCCTTTTGGAACAAGGAATGTCATAACCGCTGCAATGACCACTACAAAAAAAATAATAATGTAGGTGTCCGGCACGGTAAATCCCTTGTTAAACAATTTCAGGCCTTCTCCTTTGTTTTTGCTCATAACCTTAAATCTCCTTCATTTTTATATAATACGCAAAAAGAAGTGTAACACAGAACTGCAAATAAAGTAACCTGAAAATGTGAAAAATGAAGATTTTCTGTCTCTTTTGCACCGGCAAGTGCCAGAAATTCTTTCCATAATCATCACCTACTCATTTGATGGGGCAGAGATCAGTGTAATCTGTCGCGTTTTGCTGCCTTCTGCTGCCTCTTTTTTCATATACTTGAGCGCAATCTGATTGATTTCCGTAAGAAAATCCGAAAACTCCTCGTCCGTCAGTAGCAAAGTACAGTTTGTAAATAGCAGCATATCCTTCTTGGGATCAACCTTGCCGCTGGAAAAGTACCTCGCAAATGATGCACAGATCCTGAGCAATGACAGTTGCACCTCATTTCCATTTTCATCTTCCGTCGCCATAGCATCTTTATTCAATTGATAAACACTTTCAACTGTACCGCGAATTCGATTTTCGCCCACGATCATAAGAATAGAACTATCCGTAAGAATTTTTATATGCCGATACAGACTTGCACTGGGCACGTCAGCCAGCGCTTTTCTGATCTCCTTAACTGTGCCGGTTTCATGAAGCAAAAAATATTGAAAGATCCGCTGTCGAACAGGATTCATTACAATCTCCGCCATCTCCATTTTTTATCATCACTCCTCAAATTATTCTATAATTAAATTATATTCTTATTTTTGAGAATCTCAAGGATATTTTCCAAATTGCTGTCTGAAAAATACTTACTTTTCAGACAACTCTATCATTCTTAATTTCCTGGCTGCGTTCCTCTATTTTATCCATTGTTTCTTTGGCTTCTTCACCCACGAGTGGTGTTGGCTGATAATTATTATAAGTAGTTTCGGACGATACCCGGCATGGAATAACTTTATATTCGCTGTTTGTAATATTTCTTTTTCCATCCAGGATAAACTTCTGTTGAAAAATAAAGGTGTCCATCTCCGTAGGGTGTGTGTTGCCTCCAAAACAAAAGTTTCCGAGACTATAAGCGATGATTTTCCCTTTATATTCATCAATGCCCTGTACTACATGAGGATGATGTCCCACTACTACATCCGCACCTTCATCAATGGCAAGATGTGCCAGTGTCACCTGATTCTCATCCGGCACCGTTACCAGTTCGTTACTCCAGTGGAATACTGCAACGATGATATCCACATTCTGATCTTTTAGTTTTGCAATGTCCTGTTTGACCTGTGGGATCCGCTCAAGATGATCATCCAGTTCATAAATTCCGAACATTCCCACGCGTATACCTTTTACTTCCAGAACTGCCACATCATCATATCCAAAGGATTTGATTCCATTTTTTTCCAATGTCTGCACCGTATCCTGAAAGCTTTTTTCCCCATAATCATGGCTGTGATTATTTGCCACATTGGCTGCTTCTACCGACGATGAACTCAAAATCTTCACGTAATCCAGATCCCCCTTAAACGCAAACTGCTTGTCCACACGGGTCGTCTCTTTTGTTAATGTTCCTTCCATATTTATAATGGTCAGATCGTCCTCCTCAAAAATACTCCTCACATTTTTCAAGAAATACTCCGGACCATACAAATCATAATAAGCCGGCAAACCAGTATCCCATGCAAAATATTCGTCGGTACCCAGAATACAGTCACCGGTAAATGACAGTAAAATCTCCTCTGGTTCACCCTCTGTATCCGTCTCAGATTCTATAACGGCTTCCTTTCCGCCATCAGGCTTTTTCTTCTGACTCTTTGTATTTCCGTTAAATGCCGCCATCCCAAATTTTACCGTTCCTGCCGCTAATAATATGATTCCCGCCACTGCAATCATCCTGCACCACTTTTGTATGCGACGTCTCTGCCGCCGTATTTTTTTCCTGCATCGGTTTAATTTCTCCCACTGTTTCTCGTTCTCACATTTCAGCATCTTTTTCTGCAGGCTGCGCTCCATGCGATACAGGCGCTCCTGTCCTGTAAGTTTTTTCCAAATATTATGAAACGACCGTCCGAAGGAACTCATCAGGGCGGTGATACTGGTTTTATTATTCATTCTTTTGTCCTCCTACGACCAATTCCTTATTCTTCCATGTAAAGCGAACATTCGCAATCCGCTTCGCTACTCACGTAAATCAAAATGACGCAGAACGAACTCGATCTCACATCAAGTTCAGCTCTGCGTCTTAGCGTCTGACTTTTTCGATAACGTTATATGAAATTGCTTTAGGTCAATCAATTCCTCCCTCTTACCTTTGGGGCAAATTGTCCTTGTTTCTCCATAACCATCACCTGCTCGTTCATTGAGGCAGAGATGAGCGTAATTATCCGCATTTTGCTACTTTCTGTGCTTTTCTGATTTCCTTGACTGTACCGATGCCATGAAGTAAAAAAACTGAAAAATTCTCTGCCGAACAGAATTCATTACAATCTCTGCCAATTCTATATGATGCTATCACTCATCAAAATATTATCTAAGTATAGTATATTCTCATTTTTGATAATGTCAAGAAAATATTTTTTTCTTACCATACCTTTTACACCTCAATAATTTCTCCATAATTCTTTTAATGTGTACATCTCTATTGGGAACTGATGGCGATTGGTTCTAATAAAGTAATATCCGGATATCCCTTGCCAGTCTCCCATTTTGAAATCGTCTTAGCACTCACGCCAAGCTTTTCTCCCAGTTTCATCTGCGTCATGTCATACCTATTTCGCAGTTCTTTTTAATATCTCCACTAGTCTTTCTTCTTTGATAATAGCAATTCCCTGACTTTCATCCCCCAATATGATCAGATTGTCACCTGGCTGAATATCAAATATTTTTCTTGCTTTTGCCGGTATTACAATCTGACCTTTCTCTCCCACTTTCGTGATTCCAAAAACATGCTTTCCCTTTGGCGGAACGCCCAGACCAAGATTATTGCTGTTTTCTCTTTCATAATTTACCAGATCATCCAGACTTACATCCAATACTTCTGCCAGGAGTTTACACCTCTCAATATCAGGTAAGGATTCTCCTGTTTCGTATTTTGAAAGTGTCTGTCTACTTACACCAATCTTTTCAGCCAGTTCATCCTGCGAAAAGCCATGCATTTTACGTACGGATACAAGGTTATATTTAAACATGTTTTCTCTCCTTTTTCAGACCTAATACACACCAGCGGATAATCGGTATTCTACTGATGATTTCATATAAAAGCAATGCACCTGCAAATGCACTGATTCCCACGACTATATATACAATCCCTGCCGGAAGTTCTGAAGCAAAACACCTCAGGTAATAAGCTACACAAGCTAATGGAAGATAATGAAAAACATAAATTCCCCAGGATTTTTTTGACATCCATCTTGATACTTTGTTTTCCGAGTTCCCATATTTTTTCATAAATGCCAAAATTGCAAGAATTGAAAACCAACAATAAATACAGGCAGGCAGATTATTAAGCACAGGCTCTACCGCATAATTTTCACCAAAATAATATATCGTATAGAATATTCCTGTTACACCAGCCACGATCAGAAAAATCCCCCACCATTTACTTAAGCGCTCAACAACCTCATCATGTGAAAAAATAAAATAACCTGTAAAAAAACAGAACCCGTAAATTCCAAACCGATACACTGTTACTATCGGCGTATTAAGAACTTGTGAGAATCCATATACAAAGGCTGTTAACAAAACCAGCAGCCATACTGGTGCTTTTCCTCCGATCTTCCAGATACGATCCCTTTCAAATTTTCTCACTATCAACAAAAGCATCGAAAAAATCCATAACACCTGTATATACCAAAGAACACCGATTCCTGATATAGCCATGATCACATACTGAACTACTCCTGGAACGGATTCAAAACTTTCAAAAGCACCGCTGATTTTCATATTATAATATCCCAGTATCCATTGAAATACAAAAAGTCCAAT
>CAKRRF010000036.1 GCA_934394985.1 uncultured Marvinbryantia sp. | reverse complement strand
TATTTTCCATATAGTATTCTGCTGATTCCCATGGAGACAGCAAATAAACATGGTCCCAGAAGATCTCCCATTGTTTTGCTTAAGCCAAGCGCTGCTTCAGCATATGCAGAAGCCCATTGTGCCATAGATAATTCAGAAGCACCGGAACATACCATCAAAATAATAGCAATCCAGAATAATGGTGTTTTAAAAAGTGCTGATATACTCATTCCTTCGTTCTCATCTACAAGATATTCAATAGGACAAGTTGCAAAATTATAGATATTTACTGTCGGAATCAAGGCTAACAGAACTGCCAGCCATTTCCAGCTGTCGATTCCAAATACTGCAAAGAAAATTGTTGAAACAAGAATTGTTCCTACCGCGCCCCAGCAATAAAAAGAATGAAGCAAGCTCATAGTTGCTTCTTTATCGTCAAATGGACATGCCTCAATGATCGGGCTGCAAAGCACTTCAATAAGCCCGCTGCCTATTGCATATATAATTACACTTATTATAATTCCCGCAAAAGGATTCGGGAGAATTCCCGGAAGAAAAGCCAGTCCTACAAGACCTATGGCTGAGCAGGCTTCTGAAGTTACAATGCATATTCTGTACCCTATTTTATCAACAAACCTGGCACAAAATAAGTCTACTATAAGCTGAGTAAAGAAAAAACAAGTGGAAATAAGTGCAATATTTCCAAGTGTGATATTGTATTCCGCATGAAACTTCAAATATAAAAGTGGTGCGAAGTTAGCAGCGATCGCCTGCGTTACAAATCCAAGATAACAGGCCAGTTTGGTTTTTTTATAATTCTTCATGTAAAGTACTCCTTGAATAATATTTGCTTGTATTATATGATATACAAATACTAATTTCATTGTAATTTTTAGGTGTTTTATTGTAATATATCGTATATTTCAATTATTCGAGGTATTTATAAATATGGATTTTCAAAATCAATTCACCAAAACAACAACTGATGCCAACTTAATGGAAACCGTCCAACATGGAAGCACTTCGTATCCTTTTCGCTACTATTATGAAAATATAGCACTGTTTGATTTTAATTGTATCGACTGGCACTGGCACAGTGAGCTGGAATTTATATATATTGAAAGCGGAAATGTGATTTTTGATATTGGTGCAGTTCACTTTGAACTTAATGAGGGTAACGGCATAATGATCAATTCCAAAATCCTCCACCGATTACGCTCCTCAAGCGATGCCATCATTCCCAATTTTCTGTTTCAGCCTTCATTTATTGCACCACAGGACAGTCTCATTTATAAAAAATATATCAGTCCTGTAATTTCATCTTCTCTTGAATATCTCGTTTTTCAACCGGATATTCCTTGGCAGAAAAAAGCACTTGAAATCATTAAAAAAATAATTGCAGTACAGGATACAGAGTTTCATCGCGAAATTATTATATCTATGTCTGTTCAACAACTATGGATATTACTTTTAGAAAATCTGACTTTTGATCAATCTGATAATACGAGTGCTGTTGTTTCAAGAAGCCGTCTTCAGCTGATGATGCAATACGTTCATGCACATTATTCTGAAAATATCACACTTGAAGATATTGCTAAAACTGCAAATATCAGCAAGAGTTCTGCTCTTCACCTTTTTCAAAACAACCTCAGAATAACACCAGTTAAATATCTGATCAACTATCGACTTAAACAGGCAGCACTTCTTCTTATAAATACTGAAGAAAAAATAACCACAATATCTAATAACACCGGTTTTAACAATGTGGACCATTTTTGTCGAACTTTCAAAAAAACATATCAGATGACTCCTTCTGCCTATCGTAACCAGGGAAGAACGCCTTTACTTTGATAAAAGGAGCGAATCCTGACGGATTCGCTCCTTCACATTGTTGCAAATTTTACCTGAGATTATCTTGTCTCAACTTCCTTCATAGGATTTCTTAACATTCCACAGCTACTTTGATCACTCCATCTCTTTTATTTTCAAAGAGTTCATATGCTTCTTCTATTTTGCAAAGAGGATACGTATGTGTGATCAGCGGTTCCGTATCAAGCTTTCCCTCAGCAATCAGTTTCAATGTTTCTTCGCAGTGACAGCCATCCACTCCACCGGTTTTAAAGGTAAGATTCTTGCCGTACATATCCGGAAGCGGCAGTATCTGAGCTTTCTCATAAAGTGCCACCACAGTCACAAGCGCATTTGGCCTTGCACATTCCCATGCCAAACGAAAGGTTGCTTCAGCTCCTGCAACCTCAAGAACTACATCTGCACCTCCATGTTCACTGTTAGCCCGTACAAAGTCCTCGCATTCTTCCGGTGAAACGGTAAGAACTGCCGGATAATGTTCTTTTATAAACCGGATGCGATTTTCATCCTTTTCACACATAATGATCCGCTTCGGCTGTTTCAGCATCACACAAAGTAATGTGCAGATTCCCGTAGGACCGGCTCCGATAATCAACACCGTATCCTCCTCTGTAATCTCAGAAATGTATGCTGCCCAATATCCTGTTGCAAGAACATCTCCCACCAACAAGGCCTGCCTGTCAGTCACTCCATCCGGAATTTTATTCAGGCCCTGATCTGCAAAGGGAACTCGTACATACTCTGCCTGACCACCATCTATGCGACATCCAAGAGCCCATCCTCCATTTTCATCTGTACAGTTATTTACATAGCCTTTCTTGCAGAAAAAGCATTCACCACAATAAGTTTCTACGTTTACAGTTACCCGATCTCCCGGTTTTACATGCGTTACACCTCTTCCGACTTCTTCCACAATCCCTACCATTTCATGGCCAACGGTGATACCCGGAACTGCACGGGGAACACTACCATGCTTGATATGCAAGTCACTGGAACAAATACTGGCAAGTGTAACCTTAACAATCGCATCCCTGTCATCAATAAGAACCGGTCTGGATTTTTCCATTAATTCAAATTTTCCTTTTGAAACATATGTATAAGTCTGCATGTTTATCCTCTCATCTTCTGCATATTTTATTTTAAACATGATCTGCTTTTTCTTTTGAAAAAAATATAAAAATAAGTGAACTGAGCAGCAACATATAAGGATATAACAGCATAGGCAGTATATCAAATGCACTGACTACTTCTCCTAAACTGGCTGCTGCGGAAACTGCAACAAGCATTTGTGCTCCATATGGTAAAATTCCCTGAAAAATACAGGAGAATGTATCCAGAATAGATGCTGCCTTTCTGGAACTGATACCATAATCTTTTGATATTTCTTTTGCAATTGGATTCGCCATGACAATCGCAACTGTATTATTGGCAGTTGCGATATCCATTAAGCCTACTAACAGACCCATTCCCAGGAGTCCGCCTTTTCTTCCTTTGAATACTTTTTTGATCCAGTACAATAAAGCTGAAAATCCACCATATTCTTTGATCAGGGCACAAATTGCAGCCACAAGAATAGCAACCATACTGGTTTCAAACATCCCAGCTGCTCCGGTTCCCATATTCCCAATCAAATCCGTCGGTGCTATCATTCCTGTCGCTATCATAATAACCGAACCACTTATAATGCCGGTGATAAGTACGAAAAAAACATTAAATCCAATGATTCCGCCTATCAGAACCAGAATATAAGGGATCGTCTGTATCAAGTCATAGTTTTCCTTAATGAAACCACCATTATAATTTTTCACAGACAAAACGAGTAAAATAATAATACTGGCAACAGCTGCCGGAAGTGCAATAAAAAAGTTCTCCTTAAATTTATCTGTCATTTCACAGCCTTGTCCATTACACGCCGCAATGGTTGTATCTGATATAAAAGACAGATTATCTCCAAACATAGCGCCACTCATTACGGAACCAATACAAACCGGCAACGCAAATCCAGATACTCTTGACACTGCGATTCCTATGGGAACAATCAGAGTAATTGTTCCTACAGAGGTTCCCATTGCGAGAGAAACAAAACAGCTTACTACAAATAATACTACAACCGCAAACTGTGGAGGAACCAGTGATAAAATAAAATATGCAACACTGTTTGCAGAAGTTCTCCCAACGATACCTACGAAAATACCTGACAGCATAAATATAATAATCATAGTGATAATATTCGGATCACTGATCCCCTGCCCCATCACCTCTAACTTATCATTTAATTTAAGTCCTCTGTTCTGTATACAGGCAACCAGTAATGCAATCAGAAATATCACTACAACAGGAATTTTATAAAATCCCATTTCAATATTCAGACCATATTCAAACAATATCCCAAGCCCCAGATACAATATAACAAACACTACTATGGGAAGCAGTGCTTTTCCATTTCTTTTTTCCATGTTCCTCACCCTAAATTTATCTCCTTCTTTGTTCTAGTACTAATAGTACCATTTTTGTATCGGCTTCACAATAAGATATTCGGATATCAGACAGATTTCACATTATTGAGAGATCATTTCATCGCTGATCTTTCGCTTTATCTATAGCAATTCCAGTAACGCCTGATACACAGCTTTATTTCTTTTTATGATCAGTGCCAATCCTTCTTTTGCCTGATTGAGTAGATGAAACAGACTTCTTACATCTGATAGATTCTTCCCGACAAAGCTTTCTGATCGGAGATATCCTTCTTCATCATAATGATATCGTTCATCCAGAATCACAACCAGACGTTCTATTTCCCGCACTGCCATACTTTTTATTTCTGAATCATACTCTTTTTCATCAAAACCTCGAATCTTATAACTCTGTAGCAGACACTCTGCCTCTTTTTCATCATTGGCATATACAATCTCTATATGAGGATATGATCTGTAATACTTCCTGACCGGCAAATGCATCATATTTTGA
Source organism: uncultured Marvinbryantia sp. (assembly GCA_934394985.1). Taxonomy (GTDB): domain Bacteria; phylum Bacillota; class Clostridia; order Lachnospirales; family Lachnospiraceae; genus Marvinbryantia. Next base: position 18,435 of record CAKRRF010000036.1, on the reverse strand, counting down.
ATAAAAAAAGAAATTTCCGCATTGGTTCGTATGCGATTTGTCAGCCGAAATGTCTGTACATCCGGTAATTTTTTTAATATATCTGCTATCCGAATATCCATTTCTTTCGGTGAAATCATGTCTTCACAGTCGCTGGAAAAAATCATTGGCCGCGCCTCACTTTCTTCCAGCAGAATATGCAATTTTTCCGATGACAACATATGCGCTTCATCAACCAACACTGCACGATACATACCAAACTGAATACCTTCTGTTATCTGACTGTCAGACAAAAATTCAATCCTTCGAAGTCTCTCATGCAGCAATTTCCATTTTCTACCTGCTTCCCCGCAGTGGATCATACAGACCGACTGACGCTGCGACAGCTTCATCGCTATATCATACAACAACAGTGTCTTTCCCGTTCCGGGAAGACCGGTAAACCAGTAATATTCACTTTCTTTTGCCTGAATTTTATTCAAAATCTGCCGTTCAATATCCCTTTGCTGAGAAGTCAGGAAATATTCTTTTCGAAGAAATCGATCTGGTTCTGCCAGCGGTGAAATCAAATACAGCTCTGCTCGAAAAAGATCTTCTATATCTCCTTCATAGTTCTCACTTTTCTGACGCAAATCTATACATAATTCTTCCCACTCTGCATCCACAATATGACCATGGGCGGTCAGGCGTACCAGCCGATTCTGACTGCTGATATAAGTGTAAGAGCGGATTGATCTGCCAAGTGCCAGTAAATAATAACGATTCTGTATAAGCTGTTTACGAATGGCTTCCTCTGAAACCACGCCACTTTTCAGTTCAATATTCAGTATCTGCTCTTCCTTGATCTGCAATAAGTCAAATTCTTTTCCAAGTCTCGGAATCTGAAAAGAATAAAAAAAACGGAGTTCATATACTTCCGACATATATTTCTCCAACTGGTTCACGAGCTTTCTCATACTGTCCAGTTCCCATTCACGAATTCTCAACGAATACTCCCGCCCTGACAAATGCCGCTCCATCTTCTGCAAATTATCAATATTCTGGTTTCTCGTTATGGCATATACAGATACCGATTTCATACTATTGTTTTACACCCCCATCTGAAACAGATATACCATGACCGGCATGGTAATTATCGATAACAGTGTCGTCAGTACATAAAGTGAACTGGCATAGGCTGCATCTTTCTCATATAACTGTGCCATAGATGTTACCATAGTACAGGCCGGTGTGATAGAAGCCAGATATACTGTCAACAAAATATTTCTGACATCGGTTCCTCCAGAGAAGTGATAAAACAGCTTCATCAATATCAATACCAGTGCCGGACAGATCAGCAGCCTGAGTGCAGCAGGCAGATATTCTCTTTTTCTGGAAAATACAGCCGAAAGCGGTATCTCTGCAATCACCATTCCAGCCAGCAGCATTCCCAGTGGTCCGAGAAGGTTACTCATAGTATTCAGTATATCCTGCATATCTTCCGGCAATTCTATATGCAGCAAAAAGAAACAGACCCCAATCGCAATCGATATCAGATTTACATTGAAAATAATCTTTTTCCATTCTATGGTCTTTTCTTCACAAAGCATACTTTTGCAGTGTGTCCACAGAAGGACCACCTGCACAATAATAAAGGCACTGGAATATATGACATATTCCTGACCAAGAAGTTTCCGCACCAGCGGAATCACAAGAATACCGGCATTGGTATAAATCACCGTTGCACGTTCCACCACATCCAGGTGAAGCGGTTTTTTCAAAATAAAAGTGATCAGCAGCAAGAATAAATGTACTGCAATTGCCGCTGCAAATGCAAGAAACAGACCCTTTTGTGTCTCTGCCGTGGCCTTCACTTGAAATGCGTTAATAATCACACATGGGGTTACCAGATAAACGATCACCACCGAAAGGCTTTTGCTCTCAGATGACTTCATCAATCCGGCCTTAACAACCACATAGCCCATCCCCATAATAACAAATAGTTTTATAATTTCCTTCATTAACAGTAAGCTAAGTTCCATTTTGATACCTGCCGTTATTCCAGAATCACAGATTTTTGTGTTTCAGCTATATCCTGCACTTCTACAATCTCCTTCGTTGGCAATGCAGCAAGTAATTCCATATGTTTACGATACATCTTCATCAATTCAGACTTAAATCCGGTGACATCGAGCAGAATTCTGTCGTACTCATGCCGCAAATTATCACAACGAATCTCTGTCTTTACTTTGGACACATATTCTTCTACTTCAGTTTTCTGATATCCGATAATTGCATTCCAAAATTTCACCGTATTCTCTGTTTCTCCACTCATCTTCGTCTTCTCCCAAATCATTATTCTTATTTATTTTTAAAAGAGCTCTCAGATCCTCCTATCTGAAAGCTCCTGCTTCACACACTCTATAAAATCTTCCGTTTCTTAAAGATAAAAATGATCACCGCAATTACGATCAGACTCAGGCAAATCACAAACGGATAACCATGTGTCAGTTCCGGCATATTATCAAAATTCATTCCATACCAGCCTGTGATCAGGGTCAATGGAAAGAAAATCGTGGAAATAATAGTCAGGAACTCCATGTTCTTATTCTGATGCTCCGCTACCTTTCCCTGATAAGTATCACGCACCTGTCCGATATAATCCAGCAGATACATCGTACGACCCAAAAGTCGGTCTGCCCGGTCAGAGACTGTACCAAAATAAGCCAGATTCTTACCTGAAAAGAAATTGTTCTCATTCTCTTCCAGTTGCTTTCCGAAATCATGCATTTCATCATAATACTCTCGCAAAATCAGAAGCTCTTTTCGAAGTAGCGCGATCTCTTCCGTAACCTCATCCAGATCACCATCGGTAATCTCTTCTTCTATGTTCATAATCTTTTTCTCATATCTTCCAAGATTATCCAGATCCTCGTCCATAAATTTCACACAGAAATTATAGAGAAAACGTTCACGGCTCTGTCCCGGTTTTGTCCTGCTGGCTATAATCCTCTTAATCACTTTCTCAGCAAATCCTTCATCATCAATGATTACCATATTTTTGCGATTTACAAAAAAATACATTCGGATCTTTTCTCCGAGTACATCATTCAGCTTTGGTACATGAAGGTTTCCGCAGATACATTTCTGCTGAGACTCTACTTTGCAGAACTCAATGTCTTCCAGATCGATTTCGCCTTCATAAGAAATACCGGCAATTTCCAGTGCCTGTAACGCAGTATCTGACGTCGATACAAATACCGCACGAAGTTCTTTTTTTTGTTTTTCTTCCAATATCTTTTCCGGATTCAGTTGTTTTTCCAATCTTTTTTTCTCTTTTATCTCAGCCTTCAAATCCAGATATTCATCCACAGATGATTTCATAATAGACTTTCTGAGAATATATACTTGCATTGCCATATGGAATATTTTCCTCTCCTGCGAATATCTGTTTTATCATATCACTTTTTTAAGCTGATTTAAACCCCAAATTAGACAAATCCAGACCGGCACCTGAAAATGAGGTGCCCTTACACAGACACCTCATTCCCAGATTTTTATCAATTTTCCAGAATTATATTTCTTTTTATTTTTCGCTTCTTTTCTGTTCCTGTTTTGCGCGGTTCTCTTTCCAGAGTTTATCTGCGACCGGCTTCCAGTTCTTTGCATACTGATCACATTTCGCACAGAGATGTTCTGCTGTTTCCGGAGACTGTAGATCTGTAGAATGTGCTCCTGCCTTTTCTACCATAGCACGAAGTTTTTCCGGATTTTCCAGCATCGGACACGGACGAAGCATGTTATCATTAAACGGCTGATTGTCATGATAAGCCATCATCATTGGAGAACGAAGTGCATCCAGTAAGGATTTCTCCCTGATATTGGAATCTGAATAATGAATAAATACACAAGGATCAAGATCGCCGTTTGCATTTATATGCAAGTAACGATGACCGCCTGCAATACATCCGCCCACGTATTCTGCATCATTTTGAAAATCCATTGCAAACAAAGGCTTTGTCGCACGATAATTACGGATCTTTTCATACACTCCGGTTCGCTGCTCCGGTGTTGGCATCAATTCAGGAATCGCATCATTTCCAACTGGCATATAATGAAAATACCATACAAAATATGCCCCCATTTCAATCAGTGAATCATAAAATTCCTCTGAAGTAATGGAATCATAATTGGCACTGGTATAACAGCAGGAAATTCCATAAACCAGCTTCTTACTTCTGAGAAGCTCCATTGCCTTACGAACTTTCTGATAAACTCCTGATCCACGACGTCCATCCGTTGCTTCCTCAAATCCTTCCAACGAAATTGCCGGAACAAAATTTCCCACATGAAGCATTTCATCTGCAAATTCCTCATCGATTAACGTAGCATTGGTGAAACAGAGGAATACGCAATCTGAATGTTTTTCACAAAGACGAATCAGATCTTTTTTTCGAACCAGTGGTTCTCCTCCTGTATAGATGTATAAGTATACGCCAAGTTCTTTGCCCTGACAGATAATATTGTCTATTTCATCATAAGTAAGATTTAATTTATGACCATATTCTGCTGCCCAGCATCCGGTACAATGCAGATTGCAGGCAGAGGTTGGATCCAGAAGAATTGCCCATGGAATATTGCAGTTATATTTTGCTCTTAACTCTTCTTCTTTTTTCCATCCAACCAACGCAGAATTGATAAAAAAGTTTACCGCCAGCGTCTTTGTCACTTTCGGATCTACTTCTTTGAAAAGACGCCGAATATAATCATAATAAGGATGTGCCGGATCTGTAATCGCTTCACGTATCATCTGTCTCTGTGTCACGAACTCTCCATCAGAAAACTTATCTGCCCAATCCATCATCTTCGGCATGTTTTTATCCGGATCTTTATAAATATAATCAAAGGTTTTTTCGATTCCAAGTTTCTTTAAAGTATTTGCTGCATTCATGTTGTCTTCCTCCTGTTTGTATGATGTTGTTTTCGTATCTGTTCCGTACCTTCACAGATCCGAATCTGTCTTAACCGTACAGTGTACGATATAATGTCTCATTGCTCCCTCTGCCAGTAGTCCGCAGCCTGCGAAATACATAGTTTTACCAATCAGTGTCACGGTACCAGAAATTGCTGACAAAATTGAAAAAAAGAAAATCCATTTCCAGTCTGCCATTCCAAATCTCCGTGCATCCAGTGATGTCTGAGCTCCAAGAAGGCTGTCCAGAAGAATTAAAACTCCCAATCCTGCCAACATATACAATTCCTTCTCATTTCTGATACTAAGAGTCATAATGCCTAATATGATCAGAAACACTCCACAGGCAAAATCATACTGAAAAGCAAGGCAATAAAGATCTTTCGAAAAATAACCGATGATTTTGATGATTCCATATGCAATCAAGAGAATTCCCGCTACCATCTTTCCTTTTTTTCCCATCATTTCAGGACTGACTATACAGCAAAATCCGGAAATATAAAATGCAATGGAAATCAAAATATACCCGATTTTCGCTGTTTTCAATTGTTTCAAATCTCCCACCTCCCTGTAATTATCTTTGTGTTAACCTTAATTTAGTCTCATTTGCATTTTCCGGCAATGGACAAAACGAGGAATGTTATCCAAAAAACAGACACTTCACAAACGTTTGTCTAATTTTCTGGTTCTATATTTTCTCAGGTAAAAGAGAAAAAAAAGAAGACCGTCTCCGATCTTCTTTCGATACAGGCACAACCTCTTCCTCTCAGTCCTAAAATCTGATTGCTATTTTTCCTGTATTCTTTTTTGCCTTAAAATATTCGATTGCTTCTACACTGTCTTTGAAATCAAACACATCAGATATATAATTGGAAGCTTTTAATACTCCCTGTCTTATAAGTTCTATGATTTCATCGTGCACTGCTGCTTCTTCTGCCTTGGAAGGCCACTGCGCAAACCGCAGATTAAAACAAAATGGAGCTTCTTCCCAGTTGATCAAATGCTCACTCTTCGCTGTCTCACCATAGATACATACATCTCCAAAATTCTTTATCAGTTTCAAATTCTGATTGATCAAAGCAGGTACACCTGCTGCATCCAGGATCATGTCTGCCTTATCTGGAAGGATTTTTAATACTTCTTCTGAGATGTCGCACTGGTCAAAATTCAATGTATAGTCTGCACCGCATTTTCTGGCTGATTCCAGTTTTTTCTCCGTATGATCTACACAGATGATCGGGGAAAGTCCCATATATTTTGCCAGGGTAATAAATACCAGTCCTACCGGACCTGCACCATAAAGTACCAGGCTTTTTCCTTTTTGAAATCCAAGACGTTTCATCGTAGAATATACTTCTCGATAAGTCACAATCATGGCAGCTTCCACATCATCAAATTCAGCCGGTATTTTTTTCTGACCCAGATTTCCTTCTGTCAGAACACCGTCTCCCTCTGTGTGTCCATCTTCCATCATCGCTTCAGCATCACCGATCACCGCATATTCCGCAAAAGCACCCCAGGTGGAATAAAAATCTTCTCCATCATCCAGAAATGGAAGCACAATTTTATCTCCCACAGCAAAATTTCTGACCTTACTTCCGATTTCTTCCACACAGCCAATTCCCTCATGCCCAAGCACAGTAGGATAATTATGAAATCCTTTTAATTTGTTATAAATGATTTCCTTGTCGGTACCACATAATGCACCGGCGGTCATTCGTACCAGTGCCTGATACTCTCCGATCTCCGGTTTCTTCATTTCTTCCAGACTTGCATGTCCATCTTTCCAAATTACTAACCCTTTCATTACCATCTTATCCTCCTGCCATCTTTTTTTGTGCAAGTTCAAAACTATATCTTTACTTTACCATGCGATAAGTTTCCAGGATCTTTTCTATCTCCTCCAAATTCTCTGCAAAGTAGATTCCTTTTTGTCTTTCTTCCGTTGACAGTCCCATCTCGCTCATATGTACTAACAGTTCTCTCAGGCTGTCGTAATATCCATTAAGATTGTACAAAATACACGGTGCATCCAGATGATTCATTGATACCTTGGACATAACTTCCGCGATTTCTTCCAGTGTGCCTGTTCCACCTGGAAATGCAATGAACGCATCTCCCAGTTCAATCATTTTCGATTTACGTTCTGTCATATCTTTCGTTACGATCAATCTTGTGATTGCATCATACTCTAATCCCGCATCAATAAAGGCCTGCGGTTCTATACCTGTAACTTCACCACCTGCCTTTAATACACTTTCTGCCAGTTTTCCCATTAACCCTGACCTGGAACCACCATATACCAGTGCATGACCACTTTCTCCAATCCATGTGCCCAGTTCTCTGACTGCTTCTGTCAGTGTGTGATCCTTTCCTTCCAATGATCCAAGATATACTGTAATATTCATTTTTCTCCTCCTAATAATAGTATACACCTGCTTCCTGACGCTTTCCACAAAAAACTTATGATACTTGCCGGGCGCACCCTTAAAAAAGGCACCCGGTTCAGCCGGATGCCCTTATTTTACGCTGTTTTACTGTTCAATATCTTTGATGCTGAAGCTAATTCTGCCCATCTTATCTTTTCCAAGGCAAACCACTTTCACCACATCACCCAGTGAAAGCACATCTTCTACTTTATCGATTCTCTCTTTGGAGATCTTGGAGATGTGTACCATTCCTTCTTTTCCAGGAGCAAATTCCAGGAATGCACCAAATTCTTTTATGCTGATTACTTTTCCTGTAAATACCTGTCCTGCTTCGAAATCTGTGGTAATGATCCGAATCATATCCATAGCTTCTGCCATCTTCTCTTTATCTGTTCCACAGATAGATACTGCACCGTCATCTGTGATATCAATCTTCACACCTGTCTGCTCAATAATGGAGTTGATGGTCTTTCCTCTCTGACCAACTACATCACCGATCTTCTGAGGATCAATATTGATCTGGATGATCTTCGGAGCATATTCTCCTACGCTGCTTCTTGGTTCTTCAATTGCTTTCGCCATCACTTCGTCCAAAATATAAGTTCTTGCAATCTTAGTCTTTGCAATCGCTTCTTCAATAATCGGACGGGTCAGACCATGGATCTTGATATCCATCTGGATTGCTGTAATACCCTTGTGAGTACCAGCCACCTTAAAGTCCATGTCTCCAAAGAAGTCTTCCAATCCCTGAATATCTGTCAGTACAATGTAATCATCATCTGTATCACCGGTAACCAGACCACAGGAAATACCTGCTACTGCACTCTTAATTGGCACACCTGCAGCCATCAGTGACATAGAGGATGCACAGATACTTGCCTGAGAAGTAGATCCGTTAGACTCAAATGTCTCAGATACGGTTCTGATCGCATATGGGAAATCTGTTTCACTCGGAAGTACCGGTACCAGTGCACGTTCTGCCAGTGCTCCATGACCGATCTCACGGCGTCCCGGTCCTCTGGATGGCTTTGTCTCACCTACAGAGTAACTTGGGAAATTGTAGTGATGCATATAACGTTTGCTTGTCTCAGCCACATCCAGACCATCGATCTTCTGTGCTTCTGACAGTGGCGCCAGTGTACAAATGTTACAGATCTGTGTCTGTCCACGAGTAAACATAGCAGAACCATGTACCCTTGGGATCAGATCTACTTCTGCTGCCAGCGGACGAATCTGATCAATCTGACGTCCATCCGGGCGCTTGTGGTCTTTTAAGATCATCTTACGAACAGTCTTTTTCTGATACTGGTAAACTGCTTCATCCAGTACAGCCAGCCATTCTTCATTTTCAGCAAATTCTTCTGTCAGTTTTTCTTTAATCTGACGGATGTTTTCTTCTCTCTTCTGCTTTTCATCTGTGAAGACAGCAACTTCCATCTCTTCCGGAGTCACAATCTTCTTCATTGCTTCAAAAAGTTCTTCCGGCACAGCACAGCTTGTGTAACTGTGTTTTGGTTTACCGCATTCTGCAACGATGGTATCGATAAATGCGATTACTTTCTGGTTTACTTCATGAGCAGCAAAGATGGCTTCGATCATTTTATCTTCCGGTACTTCATTGGCACCAGCTTCAATCATAATTACCTTTTCTCTTGTAGATGCAACAGTAAGCTGAAGATCAGATACCGCTTTCTGAGCTGCATTCGGATTGAATACAAATTCTCCGTCAATCAGACCTACCTGTGTGGTAGCTGTAGGACCATCAAATGGAATATCGGAAATCGCTGTTGCAATAGCGGAACCCAGCATAGCAGTCAGCTCCGGTGCACAGTCAGGATCTACAGAAAGTACCAGGTTGTTCAGCGTAACATCGTTTCTGTAATCCTTTGGAAACAGTGGTCTCATCGGTCTGTCAATAACACGGCTGGTCAGGATCGCATTCTCAGATGCTTTGCCTTCTCTTTTATTAAATCCTCCTGGAATTTTTCCAACCGCATACATTTTTTCTTCATATTCTACACTCAGTGGAAAGAAATCAATTCCTTCTCTTGGTTTTTCGGAAGCAGTTGCTGTAGAAAGAACTGTGGTATCGCCATAGTGCATCAGCGCTGCACCATTTGCCTGTTTTGCCACACGGTTCACATCAACCTTCAGTGTTCTGCCAGCCAGTTCCATAGAATAGCTCTTATACATAGTCATTCTCCTTTTCTTTTTGTTGTTACAGCGGCATAAGTCTTCCGAAACGACTGAAAAAAGCACTTACGCAAATGCGCTTTTCAGTGGTCTCGGCTCTCTGCCATCTGTGTAAAACGTTACCCGCAATAAATTTTGCGGAAAACAACGGGGACGGTTACCCGTCCCCATGTAAATTATTTTCTGATTCCTAATTTTGCAATTAAAGCACGGTATCCTTCAATATCAGTTTTCTTTAAGTATGCCAGTAAACCACGTCTCTGACCTACCATTTTCAGAAGACCTCTTCTTGAATGATGATCCTTAGGATTACTCTGCAGATGCTCTGTCAGTTCCTGAATTCTTGCTGTCAGTACTGCGATCTGTACTTCAGGTGATCCTGTGTCTCCTTCTTTACGTCCGTATTCAGCGATAATTGCCTGTTTCTTTTCTTTTGAAATCATAATGCTTTCTCCTTTCATTTTTAAACGCCTTACACTAAGAAATGGTCGGAGTGTCCAATCTCTGAGTGTCGGCTCATTCCATACCTGCAAAGTATAACATGATCTTTCTGTCTCGTCAACCTCTTGTTGCAAATATCAGAAAGAATATCCCTCCGACACAACAACAAAAAAGCCCCGCATAATACATCATTTTTGCCAGTTCCATATTCCTATCTCCGGTATATACTTCAAATTCCTGTGGATGTCTTTCATTATAACGAATTTCCACTTTTTCATTTACGGAATACCTGCTCGGATTACTGCCCTTTTCATATTTTTCCCGATAAAGGATTCCTTCGGCATAGTAGGTAATTACCGGAAAATAATAATCATGAATCCCTGCCTGTCTGCCAAATGCATCCGGCTCTCCAGCTACAATTTCTGCCACAACACCGGTTGTTTTTCCTCTGTAGCGCTGTCTGCTCTCCAGAGCAGCCTGCCACAGATATCCGGTCAGAACCAGAGCGCCTCCCAGTGCAATACATACGATACTTACTGTCAGCATATTTTTCACCACCTGTTTTTTCCTTTAGCTATCATATTTCAGCCGTCAGAAAAAGTCAAGTACAAGCGAATTTCCATCTCATTCACCAACTATTTTTCCACATTATCTACCAGTAGCATATTAATCTGTTCCAGACGTTTCAGATCTTTTTTGGTGAACAGCAGCTGATGAAGGAATTTTTCAGTGTGTTCCTGTGGCTTTAAGGTAATCACACATTTAAACGCACAGGGCATAAGATCTGCACTGGAAATCCCGCACAGAAGTCCCATAGTAAATTCTCTGAGCTCCAGAGGATTAAAAATATACAGAAGATCTTCTTCCAGCGGGTTATATTGATTTACAAAGGAAAATCGAATCAGCATATCACTGTAAAGCACTTTTCCGGTGTAAAAAATCTCACTGCTTCTGCCATTTGCAGAAACGGAACATATCGTCAGTGTTGCTTCGTACTTTCCGGTTTCTCCTTTTTTTTCATAAATATCAATCACGCCATCCTTCGTGCGCTGGTATCGTCCATCGTAGAAATAAAAGTATAATCTTCGTGCCTGAAAAAAAGGACTTTTCGGTACTCTTCCCGGACCGCTGACAGGTTCACTGATCTCTTCTGGAAGATACGATGTGAGCTGGGAAATAGACACCTGAAGAACCTGGCTGATTTCGTATAAAGTCTCAATGTCAATAGAAATCTCTCCATTTTCATATTTACATATGGTAGCTCTGCTCTTATGAATGGCATCTGCCAGTTCCTGAAGTGTCATCTTTCCGGCTTTCCGGTATTTTCTTATTTGCTTACCTACATAACAGGTAAAATCACTCATTTTGTTTCCTCATACTATCTATTCTCTTTATTTCATTCTTTCTTGCACAATTATATCGTAAAATCAGACATTTTGTAAAGTCATAAGAAACTTTTTTCTTATAAAGTTTCTTGTAAGGAAATTTACATAAGTTGCACTTATCTTTATTTTGTATAAAATATAGCTATTGGGTCAGGATAGATACTCCGGCCTTTTATGAAATTTATTTTGAAGGGAAATTTGAGAAATGAAAGAAAAAAGAAGTAGTTTTTCCGGCTCCATAGGTTTTGTTCTGGCAGCTGCAGGAAGTGCCGTAGGCGTTGGAAATATCTGGAGATTCCCGTATCTCTGTGCAAAAGACGGAGGCGGTCTGTTTCTTCTGATTTATCTGATACTGGTATTAACTTTTGGTTTTGTATTGCTGACAACAGATGTTGCAATCGGACGAAAAACAAAGAAAAATGCACTGAGAGCTTTTGAAGAACTCAGTCCAAAATGGAAGTTTCTGGGACGTTTAACTTTTCTGGTTCCTACCTTAATCATGACTTACTATTCTGTTATCGGCGGCTGGATTACAAAGTACTTTTTTATCTATCTCGTTTCTGACGGAACAGACGCAGCCGCAGACGGATATTTTACCTCTTTTATCACATCCGATATTGCACCGATCGTGTTCATGCTGATTTTCCTTGCACTGACCGCATGGATTGTGTTTCGCGGTGTGGAAAAGGGAATTGAAAAATTTTCAAAAGTCATTATGCCAGGATTAATTCTCCTGATTCTGATCATTGCGATCTTCAGCCTGACTCTGTCTCACACAGCAGCAGATGGCACTGTCCGTACCGGTCTGCAGGGTCTGGCTGTTTATTTAAAACCAGACTTTCATGGATTAACCGTAAAACGGTTCCTGGAAATTCTTCTGGATGCAATGAGCCAGCTGTTCTTTTCCCTGAGCGTATCTATGGGTATCATGATAACTTATGGTTCTTACGTAAAAAATGATGTGGATTTAAATAAAGCAACGAGTCAGATTGAAATTTTTGATACAGGTGTTGCTTTCCTTGCTGGAATGATGATCATACCTGCTGTATTTGTATTTCTTGGAAATGACGGAATGTCTTCCGGTCCAAGCCTGATTTTTATCTCACTGCCAAAGGTTTTTCATGCCATGGGAATATGGGGACGTCCGGCAGCAATTGCTTTCTTTCTGATGATGGGATTTGCCGCACTGACATCCTGCGTATCTGTTATGGAAACACTGGTCGCAAACTGCATGGAATTATATCACAAACCCCGTAAAAAAATGTGCGGTGCAGTTGGTATGTATTCTCTCATCACCGCAGTATTCATCTGTCTTGGATATAACAAACTTTATTTTGAACTGAAACTCCCAAACGGATCTGTCGGACAGCTTCTTGATGTTATGGATTATATCAGCAACAGCTTCCTGATGCCATTTATTTCTTTACTTACCAGCATTTTGATTGGCTGGGTAATCGGACCTGAATGGATTATAGGGGAAGTGGAACGAAACGGGGAACACTTCAAACGGGCAGGATTGTATCGCTTTATGATCCGCTATGTAGTGCCGGTTGTAATGCTCATCCTGTTCCTGGTATCCACCGGATTTGCAGATTTCATTTCATAAAAAGGAGATCAGAGATGGGCAATGTCATCTCTGATCTCCTTTTTATTCTTTACTGTCAAAATACGCTTTTCCAAAACAAATATCTCGCTGCATCTGTGCTTTTAATTCATCCAAATTGGGAAATTTCTGCTCTGGGCGTTCGTAGGAATAGAGCTGTACTTCAATCTCTTTTCCGTACAGATCTCCTTCATAATCAAATAAATAGGTCTCTACGCCTCGAAAATACTCTCCGACTGTCGGCTTGTAGCCGATATTGGTGATTCCCTCCAGGCATTCTCCATCCAGTAAAGTTCTGGTAGCATACACTCCATTTGGTGGAAGTAATTTCCCGGTAGATGGAATCAGATTTGTAGTTGGCATTCCCAACGTTCTTCCAATTCTTCTTCCGTGAAGCACTTCGCCTCTTACTGTATAAGGATAGCCAAGAAGCGCTGTTACCAGCTCCATGTTACCTTCCGCCAGTGCCTCTTTGATATAAGTACTGCTGATTACTCTGCCCTGATAACTTTCCTTCGGCACTATTTCTAACTCATATCCCAGTTCCTCCTGCAATTTTCTCAGGAGATAACTGTCACCTTTTCTCTGATACCCAAAACGGAAATCTTCTCCTACGGCAATATACTTTGCCCGCAGTCGCTTTACCAATACATCTCGGATAAAGCTTTCCGGACTCATATGGGCAATCTCCGGAAGAAACGGACAGTCGATCCAACATGACACTCCCATCTTTTTTAAAAGTTCTTTTTTTTCGCCTTTGGTCAGAAGTGCTGCATTTTTCGGGTCCGGCCAGATCGTAACCACAACACTTTCCAGTCCGGCTTTCTTTTTCTCACAGATACGACGAATCAACTGTTGATGGCCCAGATGTACTCCGTCAAACTTTCCCAGTGTGACAGCCGTATCCCGATCCATCATAAAGTCATCCATTAAGCCTTCTATATATTTCATATTGTGTCCCTTTTTAACCGTTTCGCCAGTCCAGAAACATCTTTACCGGCTGATAACGTTTCTTCTGTGAATCATACTGATAAACCCCACAAAAATGTCCCAGAGTATCGTACACACGTACCCATCCTGATAGTTTCTTTTCTTCTGCTGTTCCCGCAAACTGATTGGAAAACAACGGATTTCCGTTATAGACAAATCTGTCCATTCCTTCCCTCATTTTCAATGTCGGGTACTGCTTCAGCATCTGATCCACCGGGATCACATGACTTTCCAGTTCTCCTTTATTCTGAAGTTCTTCTACTTCCGAAAGTCTGAGCCCATCTCTGCTTTCAAAACTGCCCACGCGAATTCGGGTCAGTTCTTCCATACAGGCACCACACCCCAGTTTTTTGCCAATATCATGACAAAGTGTACGGATATAAGTTCCTTTTGAACAGGTAACTGTCATAGTTACTCTCGGCAGATCGATCTTTTCCAGCTTCAGTTCCAAAATCTTTACCGGTCTGGCTGCGCGTTCTACCGTCTTTCCCTCTCTTGCCAGCTCATAGAGCTTCTTGCCATTGACTTTCAACGCAGAATACATCGGCGGGATCTGTTCATAATCTCCCAGAAAACTTTCCGCTGCCGTTTTTACCTGTTCTTCTGTCACCACAACCGGCAGCTCCTGCAGAACAGTTCCTGAGATATCCTGTGTATCCGTCTCTTTTCCCAACAGCATCACTGTCCGATACGTCTTATCCTTATCCGTCAGCATGTCACAAAGCCGGGTAGCTGATCCCAGACACACCGGCAATACACCTTCTGCATCTGGATCCAGTGTCCCGGTATGTCCGATTTTTTTCTGTCGGACAATACCACGAAGTCTTGCAACTACATCATGAGACGTATATCCTTTTTCTTTATAAATATTAATGACACCGTGAATCATTGCTTTTTCTTCTCTTCCTGTGCTTTCATCTGTTTCTCAATATGAAGTGTCAGATTATTAATCACATCATGCATGGATCCCTGCATTGTACATCCTGCCGCACGCACATGACCGCCACCGCCAAAATACTGCGCTACCTGACTGACATCTACATAGGACTTGGAACGCAGGCTGACCTTGTATTCCTGAAGATTCGTTTCATACAGGAAAATTGCCACTTCTACTCCTTTTGTCAGTCTCATCTGGCTGACAATTCCATCCAGATCGGATGGTCCCACACCATAAAACTTCATATCCTTTTTCTTGAGTGCACTGATAATGCATTTACCGTCCAGCACCATGATACTCTCCAGCAATGCTCTTCCCAGAATCTGGTTCTGCACATATGTCTTTTCCATATAAGTGGTATCGATGATATAACTACAGTCGATTCCTTTTCGCATCAGCTCTGCCGCTACTTCCATAGTGTGAGGAGATGTGCAGGAATACTGAAAGATTCCGGTATCATGTGCAATACCCATATACAGTGCTTCTGCAATCTCTTTTGTGATCTTTTCCTGATCCATCACATGAAATACCAGTTCTGATGTTGAACTGATATCCGGATCTACATAATCAGTTTCGGCAAATCCCCTGTTGCTGACATGATGATCATAGCAAAGTGTGTGCGCTGCTGTCTGGAAATATCTGGCTGCTTCTCCCAGTCTCCCCAGATCACCGCAATCCAGCGCTATAAACAAGTCATATGTCTCATCACTGTCACAGACGTGATGAATATCCTGTGTTCCTCTGATAATGTGATAACTTTCCGGAATTTCCTGCAAATATACATCAATTTTTTTCAACTGCGGAAAGTTCTCTTTTAAATACAGATACATTCCCATACAGGAGCCTACACAGTCTCCGTCCGGCCGAATATGGCCGGATATAGCTACTGTTGTGATACCATTCAGTTCTTCTCTGATGTTATTCGTCTTGATCATCCTCATCCCTCCCGGATTCTTCCACATGATTCTCATTAATCAGTTTTGACATATGAACACCATATTCAATAGACTGATCCATTATGAATCGGATTTCCGGTGTGTTTCTGAGATTCAGGTTTCTGGCCAGCTGACGTCTGATGTAGCCGACTGCACTGTTCAGACCTTCCAGAGTCTTCTCCTGTGCTTCCTGATCTCCAAGCACACTGATATATGCTTTACAGGTCTTCAGATCCGGTGCTACTTCTGCTGTAACCACTGAGGTCAGCGGATGAATACGTGGATCTTTGATCTCTCCACGGATAATATTGGCCAGTTCTCTCTGAACTTCACTGTTAATCCGCGTATTCTTTATGCTGTTTTTTCTCATAATTGCTCCATTTCTCCAGGTATCCGATGCATTCCTAACGCGGTACTTCTACCATTGTATATGCCTCTACCTGGTCAAACTCTTTGATGTCATTGAATTTTTCAAATACAAGACCACATTCATAACCTGTCTTCACTTCTTTGACGTCATCTTTAAATCTCTTCAGGGATGCCAGTGCACCATCAAAGATCTGCTCACCGTCTCTGGTGATACGGCAGGAACAGTTTCTCTGGAATACACCATCCAGTATATAAGCACCTGCGATGGTACCAACACCGGAAGCTTTGAATGTCTGACGTACTTCTGCGTGACCGATTACTTTTTCTTCATATACCGGATCAAGCATACCCTTCATCGCTGCTTCTACATCATTGATTGCATCGTAAATGACACGATACAGTCTTACATCGACATTTTCACGCTCTGCAGTTGCTTTTGCTCCGGAATCAATACGGGTATTAAATCCGATAATAATTGCATTAGATGCTGCTGCCAGGCTGACATCAGACTCATTGACTGCACCTGCTGCCGCATGAATTACTTTAACTGCTACTTCATCATTGCTGAGTTTTATCAGACTCTGTTTTACTGCTTCCACAGAACCCTGTACATCTGCTTTGACAATCAGGTTCAATTCTTTTAAATTGCCTGCCTGAATCTGAGTAAACAGATCGTCCAGAGACATCTTTGCCTTTGTTTCTTCCAGCAGTTTTTCTTTGCTCTGGCTGATGAATGTCTCAGCAAAGCTTCTTGCTGCTTTTTCATTTTCACATACCACAAAGACCTCACCTGCATTTGGTACATCAGAAAGTCCCAGGATTTCCACCGGAGTAGATGGTGTGGCTTCTTTCACACGTCTTCCTCTGTCATCCATCATGGCACGCACTTTACCATAGCTTGCGCCTGCAGCCACAATATCACCGACATGAAGAGTACCTTTCTGTACCAGTACCGTAGCAACCGGTCCTTTTCCCTTGTCCAGCTCAGCCTCAATTACAAGACCTCTTGCTTTTCTCTTTGGATTTGCTTTCAGTTCTGCTACTTCTGCTGTCAGCAGTACCATCTCAAGCAAGGTATCCATACCTTCATGTGTATGAGCTGATACCGGTACACATACGATGTTTCCGCCCCAGTCTTCCGGAACCAGTTCATGCTCTGCCAGTTCCTGTTTTACTCTGTCGATATTCGCTGCCGGTTTATCAATCTTGTTGATTGCAACGATCACTTCTACACCTGCTGCCTTTGCATGGCTGATTGCTTCAATTGTCTGTGGCATCACACCATCATCTGCTGCTACAACCAGAATGGCAATATCGGTGGCATTGGCACCACGCATACGCATAGCAGTAAATGCTTCATGTCCAGGTGTATCCAGGAATGTAATCTTCTGGCCATTTACCTCTACCATGTAAGCACCGATATGCTGTGTAATACCGCCTGCTTCTCTGGAAATCACATGGGTATGACGAATTGCATCCAGAATAGATGTTTTACCATGGTCAACGTGACCCATAACACAGACAACAGGTGGTCTGCTTACCAGTGTATCTTCCGGATCTTCTTCTTCTTTTAACAGTTCTTCGATCACATCTACCTTTACTTCATGTTCTGCTATACAGTTATATTCCAGTGCAATTTCTTCTGCTGTATCATAATCGATCTCATGGTTTACGGTTACCATGGTTCCCTGAAGGAACAGCTTTTTCACAATTGCTGCTGCCTGAATCTTCAGTACATCTGCCAGCTCACGAATCGTCATGCGATCCGGCAGAGTAACGGTTCTGATTTCATCTTCTTTCTTTTCTACCGGTTTTTCTACAGGTTTTACCGGTTTAATAAATTTTCCTGCTTTCTTTTCGTTTTTCTGAGAATTATTTTTCTGTCCGGAACGTCCCTGTCCCTTCTCTTCTCTGTCAAACTTATCATGCTTGTTGTATTTTTCTTTTTCTGCACGGATACGAGATTCTTTCGTTACCGGTTTACTTGCAATCTCCGGCTGAGACATGCTGCGTCCGCTGTTTCTTCCCTGACCACGGCTCTGACCTCTGTTATCTCTGTTATCTCTTCCGTCTTTATCTCCAAAACTTCTTCCCTGACCACGGCTATTGTCTCTGTCTCCAAAGCTTCTCTGTCCCTGACCACGGTTATTGTCTCTGTCTCCAAAGCTTCTCTGTCCCTGACCACGGTTATTGTCTCTGTCTCCAAAGCTTCTCTGTCCCTGA
>CAKRRF010000035.1 GCA_934394985.1 uncultured Marvinbryantia sp. | reverse complement strand
TTTATGGGTACTGCTTCAACCATGCAGATTATGGCAGAAGCACTGGGACTTATGCTTCCGGGAACTGCTCTGATGCCATCGACAGCACCGGAATTAAAAGAAGCATCCTATCAGGCAGGAAAGCAGCTGATGGATCTGATCGCAAAAGGAATCAAAGCGTCCGATATCGTAACAAAAGAGAGCTTTGAAAATGCCATCATGGTTCATGCAGCCATCTCCGGTTCTACCAATGCGACGATGCATATTCCGGCGATCGCACATGAGTTCGGCTTTGAAATAGATGCAGACACCTTTGACCGTTTACATCGAGGAGCACATTATTTATTAAATATCCGTCCGTCAGGAGACTGGCCGGCACAGTACTTCTATTATGCAGGCGGTGTGCCACGTGTCATGGAAGAAATAAAGAGTATGCTGCATCTGGATGTGATGACGGTAACAGGCAAAACATTGGGAGAGAACCTGGAAGATCTGAAAAAGAATGGATTCTATGAACACTGTGATGAGATTCTTCAGAAAAAGGCACAGCAGTTTGGAAAAGAGATTGACAGAGAAGATATTATCCATTCTTTTGATCATGCCAAGGGAACAGACGGAAGTATTGCAATTCTGAAAGGAAATCTTGCACCGGAAGGCTGTGTCATTAAACATACCGCCTGCCCGAAAAATATGTTTAAAGCGGTGTTAAATGCCAGACCATTTAACAGTGAGGAAGCGTGCATTGATGCAGTGCTCCATGGAAAAATAAAACCGGGCGATGCCATCTTCATTCGTTATGAAGGACCAAGAGGAAGCGGAATGCCAGAGATGTTCTACACAGGAGAAGCTATCTGCGCTAATCCGGAACTGGCATCCAGTGTGGCGCTGATCACAGATGGACGATTCTCAGGTGCCTCCAGAGGTCCGGTAATCGGCCATGTTTCACCGGAAGCTGCAGCAGGAGGCCCGATTGCCTTAGTGGAAGAAGGCGACCTGATAGAGCTGGATGTAGCAAACAGAAAGATTGCCATTGTCGGTATCAGAGGAGAAAGAAAAACGCCAGAAGAGATCGATGATATCTTAAAAGAAAGAAAGGCAAACTGGAAAGGATTTGAAAGTAAGTATAAAAAAGGTCTTTTAAAATTATATGCACAGCATGCAGTAAGTTCCATGAAAGGGGCTTATATGGAATAATAAACAGGGACTGTGTTTTCTGACTCTTCTGAGTGAGAAAACACGGTCCCTGTTGGCTTAGCCGCCGATATATTCGGTAATGACGCCGGTCAGTGCCGGCAGAATCTGCTGTTTTCTGGAAAGAAGACCGTCCTGGAAAGCATGCTCCAGTCCATCAGGATCCGGGAATGCTTCTGTCGCCCATGGTGCGCGGCTGCCGCCGGCATAGATCACAGAACCGTTTTCCAGAATGCTGGTGAAGACCAGAACCGCCAGATCGATACGCTTTTTCTGAGCAAAACGTTCCAATGCGGCAGTGATTTCCCGGGCATCGATACGGGTGTTTTTGGCAGAAGGAACGATCACCTGGGAAATAGACAGCTTACAGGAATGAATATCGTAGATCTTCAGATCCTGATTGATCATATCGGAGTAGCTGACGTTTTCCTGATCGGAAGTGATGCTGAACAGCTCTTCTGCAAAGGTTTCAATATCGAGATCCGCAATAGCTGCCAGAATATTGGCAGTAGAAATATCTTTCTCTGTAGTGGTAGGAGAATGAAAATCCATGGTATCAGATAAAATAGCCCCCAGAAGAAGTCCGGCCAGATTTTCCGGTATCGGTATCTGATTTTCACGGAAAATGGTTGCAACAATTGTAGCAGAAGAACCTACAATTTCATTTCGGAAAGTTACCGGCTGAGAGGTAGAAAAATCATTAATGCGGTGATGATCAATCACTTCCAGTACCTCTGCTTTTTCGATCGCATTGACAGATTGTGAAAATTCATTGTGATCCACCAGAATTAATTTCCTTTTTGGGGCATCCATAATGTGATACCGGGCCACATAACCGGTCAGCTGTTCATTCTGATCCACTACCGGATAGGCGCGGTAACGGTTACGAAGCATTTTAATACCAACGTCCTCTGCCAGCTCATTTGTATGGAAACAAATTGGATTGCGCTTCATAATACGTTCCACTGACGGCGCAAAATACAGATAACGGGATGTATTCATAGTGCCATGTCCGGAAAGAATAATCGGGCAGTGATGTAGTTTTGCTTCTTCAATGACAGAATCATCTACGGTATCTGCCCAGACAATAATCAACATACCGGCACCCAGCTGAATACATTTTTTCTGTGCCATGGTATCAGCTCCGACAATGACAATTCTTTTCGTTACTTCATAATGGTCCAGACGTTCCGGACCGGTCATGGCAATGACACTGACTTTTCCATTGATAACTGCCTGTTCATCATCATAAAGAATGGTTCCATTGATAGTCTTGCGGATATTTTCCGAAGAGGTATGTGCCAGAATATCAATAGATCTTGCAGTGTCGTCCAGTCCGACAACAGAAATATCGGATTTTGTTACCATACCAAGAAGATGATTCTGTGCATCTACCACCCCGCAATAAGCACGATTCGTCTGCTGCATGATCTGCAGAGTATCATAAATCGTTGTATCCGGAGTGATGGATATCGGGGAATCTATGGTAATCTCTGACAGTTTCATACGGGCATCCTGTAAAAGCTGGGGTGCCTGAAAACCAAATCGATCCAGCAGATAGGTGGTCTCTGCATTCAGAGAACCAAGACGGCATGGGATCGTAGGAATGCCCATGGATTTTTTAAAAAATGCATAGGCAATAGAAGATGCAATGGAATCGGTATCCGGATGACGGTGTCCGGTGATATATACGGGACTTTTCTTTTTCATTTGCAACATTCCTCCCAATAAATAATTATCTGATAGCATCCAGTGCATTGGAGATATCTGCGATCAGATCCTCTTTATCCTCCAGACCAAGGCTGATACGGAACAGTTCGGCAGGAACACCTGCTTCGATCAACTGTTCATCTGTCATCTGTCGGTGAGTGGAAGTGGCCGGATTCAGACAGCAGGTGCGGGCGTCAGCAACATGAGTTTCGATAGCTCCCAGCTTCAGATTCTGCATAAATACAGAAGCTGCTTCACGTCCGCCTTTCAGACCAAAAGATACTACACCACATCCGCCGTTTGGCAGATATTTCTGAGCACGCTCATAGTATTTACTGGATGGAAGTCCGGAATAATTCACATAAGCCACTTTTGGGTGGGATTCCAGAAATTCCGCAACAGCCTGTCCGTTTTCCACGTGCTTTGGCATACGTACATGTAAAGACTCCAGACCCAGATTCAGAATAAAAGCATTCTGCGGAGACTGCATACAGCCAAGATCACGCATCAGCTGAGAAGTACATTTTGTGATGAACGCACCTTCCTTTCCAAATTTTTCAGCATAGGTAATACCATGATAGCTTTCATCCGGTGTACAGAGACCAGGATATTTTTCTGCATGAGCCATCCAGTCGAATCGACCGCTGTCTACAATGGCACCTCCCAGAGCTGCACCGTGTCCATCCATATATTTTGTGGTAGAATGAGTGACAATATCAGCACCCCATTCAAACGGGCGGCAGTTGACCGGAGTCGGAAAGGTATTGTCTACGATCAGCGGCACGCCATGCGCATGAGCTACCTTTGCAAACAGTTCGATATCCAGAACGGTCAGAGCCGGATTGGCAATGGTCTCACCAAACATCAGCTTCGTATTTGGCTGGAATGCCGCATTCAGTTCATCTTCCGTAGCATCCGGAGAAACAAACGTGGCAGAGATTCCCATCTTCTTCAGGGTCACTGCGATCAGATTAAAGGTGCCTCCATAGATAGAAGAAGAGGCAACGATGTGATCTCCGCATTCACAGATATTAAATAAGGCAAAGAAATTAGCCGCCTGTCCGGAGGAGGTCAGCATGGCAGCAGTACCGCCTTCCATAGCTGCAATCTTAGCTGCAACAAAATCATTGGTTGGATTCTGTAATCTGGAATAAAAATATCCGGAAGCCTCCAGGTCAAAAAGTTTTCCCATATCTTCGCTGGTGCTGTATTTAAAAGTAGTGGACTGGACAATCGGAATCTGTCTCGGTTCGCCATTTCCCGGTGCATAACCAGCCTGTACACACTTTGTTCCCATTTTATAATTGTTCATCATAATCTCCTTAAAGCATAGTAGTTTTCTGGTATTTCTTACAGATATCGTAGCATTTCAACGGTTTATTTGCAAGATGCTTATTATCAATCAAATATTCTGACAATTACAAATAAAAATATAAAAGATCAGAAACATGCTTGACAAACAAGAAGTATTATGATATTATTCAATTATCAAAAGAAAAGACAAATAAAAGAAAGAGGTACAGTCCAATGAAATAAGAATCTTTCGCCAATGAAAATCCCGAAGGATAAATGGAAAAACTGAAGGAAGATGATGAAGATGAAAGGCAGAGATCCATAACAGGTGGACGAAAAATAATAAGACAGGAGGTATAGTCCAACAGGAACATAAGGTACCAAATTCGCAGACAATGAAAGTGGAAGGTGTAGACAATGAAATTACAGGAAATTCATTAAGAGCCCGATCGAGAGAAAAAAGAATCGATCGGGCTCCTTTCGTATGCAATAAAATAACAGATAAAGACAAAACTGGCATTTGAAAAAATAAAAAAACTGGTTCTTTTAAAAATTGTTTTTTTCTTCTATTATAAGACGATGCAGAAAAGAATGCTGCAAAAGTGCCGGTAGATCCGGCCGGAAGGAGAAGCAATATGAAAGAAAATACCGCAAAATATGTAACTGTTAATGCATTATCTATCGCATTAGTCTGTATTGCAACAATGGCAATTCAGGTTCCAATTCCGCTGGGATATATGCACCTTGGAAATACCTGTATTTTACTGGTGGCTGCTTTATTCGGACCGACGACAGGACTGCTGGCCGGCGGCATCGGTTCTGCCCTGGCTGATTTACTGACCGGTTATACACAGTGGGTCATTCCTACACTGATCATCAAAAGTATCATGGGTCTGGCCATTGGAGCGATTGCACATAAAAAGGACGCAGGATTTCATATGGTAAATATCCGTACATTCCTTGGATCTGTGGCAGGCATTGTGATCATGATCTTTGGTTACTTTGCAGCCGGAGCTATTATGAACGGAAGTATCTACACCGGATGGACACAGGTGCCTGGACTGACACTGGAAGGTATCATTGGTATGGTTGTATTTTATGCGATTGGTTTTGTTCTGGAGAAAGCTCATGTAGTACGGATTTTGAATCTGGAAGGCTAAAAGAGTGATTTTTCTGTGAATTCTTTGGAGTTTTGCACATTTTTCTGAAGAGACATGTTACAATGTGGATGGTCAGAATTTGAGTGCTTTGTCACCCAAATTATTTTATATAAAGATGAAAGGAAAATGAACAAAATGAATAAGAAAAAAATAATGATTTTACTGGCGGCCGGAGTGATGACTTTCTATACAGTCGGTGCCACAATGGTATCAGCAGCTGAGAATACAACGGAAGAAAATACAACAGAGACGGCAGAAGAAGGCGTGAGTATGGATCCGGAGACTGCCGGAATGGTAGTAGCAGCAGATGGAGATTCTGACTCCATGGTGTTTGCAGAGGATGGCACACCGGTGAAGAAGACGGTAAAAGCCAGTGAAATGGGATGTCCGGTACAGGATTCTTATGAATATCCATACATGGGACTGAAGTTCTCCCTGCCGGATACGCTGAAAGAGCAGATAGGAAATTCCGATGTACTCATGACTACTGAGGAAGACTGGACCGAAGACATGACCGGCATCAAATATGCCTTTGTACATTTTAATAAGCTGACAGAAGAGCAGAAAAATGAAGAAGTAAATCTGCTGGGAACCGGCTATGATGAGTTCCTGGAAAGCATTGAACGAATCGGTGCGCTTGGTGTCTACAGTACGGAAGTGACAGATGATCTGGATACCATTACAGGATGTAATGAGCACAAAGAGCTGGGAACCAGTGCAGATGGAAAGTTTAAATATTACCTTAGTGTGAATAAAGATGCAGAAGAGGATCTGACAGAAGAGATCGAACAGATAGAAGCAACACTTACGGAGATGACACCATTTGACGGACTTCACTCCGCATTTGATCAGCCTTCTGAAGGAGCCAATCCTGATGCAGAAAATGTAGGAACATTTGAAACTACAGATGTGGATGGTAATGCTTATACAGAATCCGTATTCAGTGACTATGATCTGACCCTGGTAAATGCCTTTACTACCTGGTGTTCTCCATGTGTCAATGAGTTGCCGGAGCTGGAGCAGCTTTATCAGGAAATGAAAGAACAGGGCGTAGGCGTTGTCGGAATGATCATGGATACCGTGGGTGACGATGGAACAATAGATGAAGAGGTAGTAAAGAAGGCACAGGCACTGAAAGAGAAGACAGGTGTGACATATCCACTTCTGCTTCCGGATGCAGGAATGCTGAATGGCCGTGTGCAGGGACTGCAGTCTTTCCCGGAATCTTTCTTTGTGGATAAGAACGGAAATATTGTAAGCGAAGCAATTATGGGAAGCAATGACCTGGCAGGCTGGAAGGAAGCAGTGGAAAAGCAGCTGGAAGAACTGAAATCCAATCAGTAAATGTCAGAAGACAAACAGACAGGAGTTATCGATGAAGAAACTGACACAATCAGGAGCAATCGGGATTGCACTGGCAGCGGTGGGAATCCTGATGATGATATTTGGAATTTATCGTGGCGAAATGACGGTGGTTCTGACAAAAGCTGTAAATATCTGTATGGAGTGTATAGGAATTGGATAAAAATACAAAGATAAAAAACTGGCCGCGTCATACCATACAGGCTTTGTGGGCGGCACTGACAAATTCACATGTATCAGGCTTTGTAACGGGGAAAATCTATACAGGAAAAGTGAAAAATGTATGTGTACCAGGTCTGAACTGCTATTCCTGTCCCGGTGCGATGGGAGCTTGTCCGATTGGCTCTCTGCAGGCTGTGATCGGAAGCTGGAACTTTAAAATTGCTTACTATGTAGTCGGTTTTCTGATTTTTATAGGAGCATTATTGGGAAGACTGGTGTGCGGGTTTCTGTGCCCGTTCGGTCTGATTCAGGATCTGCTGAATAAGATTCCGTTTCCGAAGAAGATCCGGACATTTCGCGGTGATAAATTGCTGAGAAAGTTAAAATATGTAATCTTTCTGGTATTTGTAGTCTTATTGCCGATGTTTTTGACCGATATTATGGGACAGGGAGCACCATATTTCTGTAAGCTGATCTGTCCGGCAGGAACGCTGGAAGGCGGACTGCCGCTGGTACTTTTAAACAAAGCCATGCGAGGCGCGATTGGCTGGCTCTATCTGTGGAAAAATACGATCCTGATCGTGACCATAGTGTTATCGATATTGATTTACCGGCCATTTTGTAAATATATCTGTCCGCTTGGTGCATTTTATTCCGTATTTAATAAGGTTTCTCTGTATCGCTATCAAGTCGATATGGAAAAGTGTGTGCATTGTGGAAAATGTGCAAAAGTCTGTCAGATGGAAGTAAATCCGGCAGAAACACCGAATAGTCTGGAGTGTATTCGTTGCGGCAGATGCAGACAGGCATGTCCGACCAATGCGATTGAGCATAAAATTACGATAAAATAAAAGGCAGAGGGTAGCGGCAAGAGAAGCTATCTGGAAGGCAGTGGTTTCATGTAATTATGGAATCGCTGCCTTTTTCAGGTTCAGTAAAATATTTTGAAATAAGTGCAATCTGTATTTTTGAGAATGCAAACAGGAAGTGAAAGCTTGCAATATGACGAAAATACTAGACAAAACACCAACAAATGACCATATTCTTAACAAAGAAAGACGTTTGCCTATTGTTGGAAGGTGAATATCTGATATACAATTTTACCAATCAATGATCATAATAGAATCCATGGGAGGAAGTGAAAGCGTCATGATGGTAAAGTTGGGGAAAAAAATAGTAAAATTCAGAGTACTGATTTTGCTTATCAGTGTATTATTACTGATTCCGTCTGCATTTGGATATCTGCATACGAGAATTAATTATGATGTGTTGACATATCTGCCGGCTGACATCGAAACGATGATCGGTCAGGATATTTTGGTAAATGACTTCGGAACGGGGGCATTTTCTATGTTCATTGTCGATGGCATGGAAGATAAGGACGTGGCGAAACTGAAAAAGAAGATGGAAGAGGTGGATCATGTAAAACGGGTGATCTGGTATGATTCTTTTGCAGATATCAGTATACCAAAGAGTATGCTTCCACAAAAACTGTACCAAGCATTTAATTCAGATACGGGAACGATGATGGCTGTTTTTTTTGATGAAGGAACCTCTTCAGATGGAACCATGGAGGCAATTTCTGAGATTCGTTCACTTGCAAAAGAACAGTGTTTCCTGAGTGGAATGTCAGCAATTGTTACGGATACAAAGGAACTGGCGGAAAAGGAGACACCACTATATGTGCTGATTGCAGTGGTACTGGCGATGATAGTGCTTGGTCTTACAATGGAATCCTTTTTTGTACCGATTCTTTTTATGCTCAGTATCGGAATTGCTATAGTCTATAATCTGGGAAGCAACTACTTTATGGGAGAGATTTCCTATATCACAAAAGCACT
This sequence comes from uncultured Marvinbryantia sp., assembly GCA_934394985.1. GTDB lineage: Bacteria > Bacillota > Clostridia > Lachnospirales > Lachnospiraceae > Marvinbryantia. The sequence continues at coordinate 14,695 of CAKRRF010000035.1, read as the reverse complement.
GGCAGCAGTGTTACAGCTTGGTGTGACACTGGATTACTCCATTTTCCTGATGCATAGCTATGAAGAACAGCAGGTTCGTTACGATGGAGATAAGGAGCGGGCGATGGCACATGCGATATCACAGACATTTTCTTCTGTGATCGGAAGCTCTGTCACCACAATTGCCGGATTTATTGCATTGTGTTTTATGTCCTTTACCCTTGGGCTGGACATAGGTATTGTAATGGTTAAGGGGGTAATTCTGGGTGTGATTGCCTGCGTCACCATCCTTCCTGCGATGATCCTGTGCTGTGATAAGCTGATTGAAAAGACAAAGCATAAACCGTTTCTACCGGATATTGGAAGAATTTCGGATAAGGTCACAAAAAGATATCTGGTATATGTGATCCTGTTCCTGATTCTGTTATTCCCGGCTATTTACGGAAATAATCACACCGGCGTATATTACAATCTGGATGAAACTCTTCCAAAAGACCTGCCAAGTATTATTGCAAACGAGAAACTGAAGGAAGACTATGATATGAATACGACTCACATGATTCTCGTGGATAGTGCGATAAACGGATCAGATGCGGGGAAAATGCTCAGTGAAATGGAAAAGGTGGATGGAATCAAGTGGGCACTCGGACTAGATTCTGTGATCGGTCCGACAGTCCCGAAAAGTATGATTCCGGATTCTGTGACCAGTACACTGAAAAATGACAAATATCAGCTGATACTGGTCAATTCCGAATATAAAGTGGCAACGGATGAACTGAATGACCAGATCAGAGAACTGAATGAGATTTTACATAAATATGATGAGAATGGTATGTTGATTGGAGAAGGACCACTGACGGCAGATCTGATTGATATCACAGATACAGATTTCAGGCATGTCAGTGCAGTATCCATCGGAATTATTTTTGTAATTATCATGATTCTGTTTAAATCCATATCACTGCCGTTTATTCTGGTAGGGGTGATTGAGTTTGCGATTTTCGTGAACATGGGAATTCCATTTTATATGGGAACAAAGCTGCCGTTTGTGGCATCCATTGTAATCGGAACGATTCAGCTGGGTTCCACTGTGGATTATGCGATTCTCATGACCACCCGATATAAGAGAGAACGAAATCATGGCGCCGACAAGTACAATGCGATCACAACGGCGCACCGTGTATCGGCGCAGTCTGTTATGGTCAGTGCATTGAGTTTCTTCGCAGCAACGATCGGTGTCGGACTTTATTCCAATATTGATATGATCAGTTCGCTGTGTATCCTGATGGCAAGAGGCGCATTGATCAGTATGGTGGTAGTTCTCTTTGTACTGCCGTCCATATTCATGGTATTTGATAAAGTGATCGTAAAAACGAGCAAGGGATTCTTACCACAGAAATAAACAGAGATGATTTTGGGCTGGCCTCGTCAGAGGTCAGCCTCTTTTATTTTTGGACAGTACGTGATAAGATAACATCAGAAACAAAAATGTTGGAAGAAAATGAGGAAGAAGGATGAAAGAAGAACCCAAAAGTAAGAGATATGTATTGCGAAAATTGTTTTTTGCCTGCTTCTATCTTAGCGCCTTTACTTTTGGAGGTGGATATGTGATTGTGACCTTGCTGAAGGAAAAATTTGTAGATCAGTATCATTGGATTGAAGAAGAAGAAATGTTGGATATGGTTGCGATTGCGCAGTCTTCGCCGGGTGCCATTGCAGTAAACGGAGCGATTATTGTTGGCTATAAGCTGGCCGGTATTCCCGGAATGCTGGTATCGGTCCTGGGTGCAATCATACCTCCAATGGTAATATTATCTGTGATCTCTGTATGTTATGATGCATTCTGTTCGAACTATTATATTGCGGCATTGCTAAAAGGAATGACAGCGGGGGTTGGTGCAGTGATTATTTCGGTTGTGTATGATATGGGAAAAAATGTTGTAAAGACAAAAGACTGGGTGAATATAGCGATCATGATAATCAGCTTTTGTCTGAGTTATTTTCTGAATCTTAACGTCATCTGTATAATACTATTTGTTGCTGTGTTTGGAATGGTGAGAACAATGATAAGAGGAGAAAAAGAAAAATGATATATATTCAGTTGTTTTTAAGCTTCCTTCAGGTTGGGGTTTTCAGTTTTGGAGGCGGATACGCCGCAATGCCACTGATACAGGAACAAGTGGTAAACCTGCATGGTTGGCTGACAATGAGTGAATTTACGAATCTGATCACGATTGCAGAAATGACCCCGGGACCGATTGCTGTCAATGCCGCTACTTTTGTCGGAACACAGATAGCAGGTATCGCCGGGGCCGTAATTGCTACAATAGGATGCATTTTTCCATCCTGTGTGATTGTCACTTTATTGGCATATGTGTATATGAAATATCGGAATATGTCCTTACTTCAGGGAACACTGGCATCCCTTCGTCCGGCAGTCGTGGCGATGATTGCCAAAGCAGGGGTGACTATTCTAATCACTGCCTTTTTTCTGGACGGCACCATACAGTTTGTCCGTCAGAATGTGAGTGTACAGATGATCCTTTTCTTTGGAATTGCCTTATTTTTGCTTCGAAAATATAAGGTAAATCCCATCGTGGCAATGATTTTGTGTGGTGTGGCAAATGTTGCTCTGACGGTATTTGCCTGATCTTTCACAATATTTATAACAGATTAAGATAAGTCTGCGCAGGCAAGCTCTCTGTCTTTTCCAATGAAGAAAAGTGCAATGGTATCAGGACCGACATGACTTCCGGTACAGAAATCATAGGAGGTATTGATAAAATCACGTACTTTGATTCTTTCCTGTATTTTATTCATGATATAAAGAGAATCTTCATACGCATCAGCATGGGCGATGCCGATGATCTGCTGCTCCGGATTTACGATATTTTTACAAACCAGATCAATCAGTGTGTTTAAGGCAGACTTACGGCCACGAACATTTTTATAAGAAACGATATAGCCATCTTTGTCTCCTTTCAGGATAGGTTTGATTCTCAGAACATTTCCAATAGCGGCCACACTTCCCTTGATTCGTCCGGTGTGTGAGAGATATTTGAGATCTCCCACAGTAAAGATTCCGTTCATTTTGCCCACACAGGACTCCAGAAAATCTGCAGTTTCATCGACAGACATACCTTTGTCACGCAGGATGCTGGCATAGATAGCAAGGATTCCCTGAGCAAGAGAGGCATTGAGAGAGTCCACTAATCGGATCTTATGTCCGTTCAGATTCTTATCTGCCAGATCTTCTGCCGCCAGTCTGGCAGAATTATAAGTACCACTGATATTTTTACTTAAGGAAAAATATAAAACATCCTGACCGGCCTGCAGTGCTTCCTGAAATTTATCTTTAAATGTTGCAGTGCTGATCAGACCGGTTTTGATTTCGCAGCCTTTACGCATGGCGTTATAATATTCTGTGCCTTTTTCCCGTTCTTCTTCTGGTGTGAGGTCCGGATGATAGCAGGTGACCTCTTTTCCGGCAACCAGATTAATAAAAGAGATGACGTTAATGTGATATTGTTTTGCAATGACAGCCGGAAGATTGGCTGCGGAGTCAACAAAAATTTGAAACATAGTATATTCTGATCCTTTCTGTGCTGTTCTGTCTGAAATGATATTTTTTGCAGAAGCACCCTGCAAAAACAGGACTCTTATATTGTATAAAGTACCGATTGATACATAGTATACATAGTAACAGAAATACGGTGATTGTCAATTACTTCGATCATTTCGAGCTATGTCCGGGAAGGTTCTATCGATTCATGTTCCGATTCTTTTACAAGACGGATAAATTCTTCCATTTCTCTGGTACAGAATTTATCCTTGTGGTAGAAGAGCTGTCTGCACATGGTAATGTCAATACCTTTTATATCCAGCATCGCCAGACTTCCATCCTGAATAAATTTTTCTACAGCAAAATAAGGAAGAAAAGAAAGACCATTGTGTTCCTCGATCATTTTTATAATAAACTCTGTGTCATAAATTTCGAGAATCGGCCTCAGGGGGCGGGCCTTTTTGGCTAGCTGTTGGTCAAGAGCCTGTCTGTAGTTGGAATTCTTTTCTGTAAGAAAAAACGGTTCGTCCAGGATATCCGGAAGGCTTAGATCTTTTCTGCCTGCAAGCGGTGAATTTACGCTGGAAACAAATACGACCGGTTCTTCTTCCTCTATCACCTTTACCCATTCTCGTTTCCATCTTGGCGCGTCCAGTATGTAGATAAGATCCAATTCATTATGTTCCATCATCTGAATCAGCCTTTCGGGAGCATCCAGTGTAATCTTGATATTAACCTTCGGATAAAGTGCATGAAATTTATTAAGCAGAGAAGGGAACTTTACGGTACACAGTGATTCAATGGTTCCGATATGAAGAGAACCTTTCAATTCCTGATTTGTTTTCATGGTTCGCATGATCCATTCGAGTTCATATAGAATACGGTTGCAATACTCATAAAATTGAGTTCCCTGAGTGGTCAGGCTTATTTTCTTCCCCATGCGGTCAAAAAGTCTGGTTTCCAGTTCGGTTTCCAGTAAACGTATCTGAACAGTCACTGCTGACTGAGAATATCCGAGCATTTCTGCTGCTTTTGAAAAACTACCAAGCCGCGCCACCTGTACAAATGTATGTATCTGACGTATTTCCATGCTGTTCGTCCTCCTGATATTTTTCTGATAAAATTTTTCTTATAATTATATTTAACATGAAAAAATTTCAATAATTTCATAAAAACTATGAATTTGATTCCTTTATATGTTGATGATACAATACGAGTACGAAGACGTCAATCGTATATTTGTGCATAATAAACAATATGTCGGTGTGTATATCACCAAAACCAAAATATTCACGATGTAAAGATCGTGCAGATGTAACAGAAAGGGTAATTATTATGGAATTAACACAACCTTTAAAGAAAGAAAAAAAGAAAGCAGAGAAAAATACCACAAAGATTGATTCCGTTGCTACCGCTTCTGCTACTCCAATGAAGAAAGTAATCGGTCTGGAACCATTTATCTTTTTGGGAGTGTTCCTTGTTTTCTTCGGTTGGATGGGAAGCAAGATGGGCGTGATCAATATGATGAACACTCTGATGAATACAGCATTTGACCTTTTGCTTAACACCTGTTTCTACATTATGTCTATTGCAGTTCTGGCAGGTGCTATTGCAGCGCTGCTGACAGAATTCGGAATTGTGGCAGTCATGAATAAGCTAATTTCTCCATTGATGAAACCGCTTTACGGACTTCCGGGAGCAAGTATCATTGGTGTATTTGCAACGTATCTGTCTGACAACCCGGCTATTCTTACATTAGCTGATGACCATGGATTCAAGCGTTATTTTAAGAAATACCAGTTACCGGCATTATGTAATATCGGTACAGCGTTTGGTATGGGTATGATCATTACCACATTCATGATGGGAATTGCTTCCCCAACAGGTGAAAGCTTTGTAAAAGCAGCACTGATTGGTAACCTTGGAGCTATCATCGGATCTATTGTCAGTGTTCGCCTTATGTTAATGTTTACTTCTAAACATTATGGAACGACAGAATATTGCATTCATGATGATTCAAGTAATTCAGTAGATTTACAGAACTATCGTACCGTTCGTCCGGGAACAGCAGGTGGTCGTTTCTTAAGTGCCATGCTGGAAGGCGGAAAGTCCGGAGTGGAAATGGGTATGGCTATCATCCCAGGTGTTCTGATCATCTGTACACTTGTTATGATGCTGACAAATGGCGCATCTGCAGATGGTACATTTACAGGTGCTGCATATGAAGGTATTGCTTTCTTACCTATGGTAGGTGAAAAACTGAATTTCATTCTCAGACCACTGTTTGGTTTTGCCAGCTCAAAAGGAATTTCTGTTCCGATTACTGCACTTGGAGCAGCAGGAGCAGCGATTGGCTTAATTCCAAAGATGGTTGCAGAAGGTTTTGCTTCCGCAAATGATATCGCAGTATTTACAGCTATGTGTATGTGCTGGTCAGGTTATCTGTCTACTCATGTAGCAATGATGGACTCTTTGAAATGTCCGGAAATGACAGGTAAGGCCATCATCAGTCATACCATTGGCGGACTGCTTGCCGGTATATCTGCGCACTGGATTTATATGCTTCTGAGCATGTTTTAATCGAATCAGGTAAGTAAAAAACAGACGCAAGTCATGAAAATGTGGCTTGCGTCTGTTTTTTGATGCGCAGAAAAGCGGTGCTTTATATTTTAGGCTGATAACGCATATCCGATACATTATAGACAGTGATAAATGCCAGAGGGTCTTCTTGGTTGATAAAATTCATCAGTTTCTGGTATTCGGTTTTGTCTACAATGGTGATAATCTCTTTTCGCTTCTGCATACTGTAGGCTCCGTAAGCTTCATAAACAGTGGCACCGCTGTGCAGCTCATGAAGAATAAAATGTCGAAGCTCTTCTTCTTTTTTGGTGATGATACATACGCGCCGTTTGATGTTATGGTCAAAGATAAAATGATCAAGCACGATGCCATTGAAATAGGTACCGAGGATACTTAAAACAACCGTTTTCTTATCGTAAACCAGTGCAGCAGAAAGAGCGACACACATGCCAGAAAGTGACATGGCCTTGCCCAGATCCATACGCAGATATTTGTTCATAATCTTGGCAACGATATCCAGTCCGCCAGAGGATGCATTTCGATTAAAAAGAATACTGAGTCCGACGCTGACAACCAGAACGTAGCAGAGTACATCCAGCTCCTGGCTGTTTGTCATAGAACCAAAATCCGGAAAGATTCTTTCGAACAGTCTGAGGAATATCGGGAGCATGATACTGGTATAAACGGTTTTTACTCCAAATTCTTTGCCACAGGTGAGAAAGCCGATTATCAGAAGCACCACGTTAAGAATCATGGTGATGGCAGATAATGGAAGCGGTACAAAATTTGAAAGGACAATACCGAGACCGGAAATACTGCTTACAGAAGTATGGCTGGGTACCAGGAAAAAATACACTGCAGCGGCAATGATCATAATAGCACCGGTCAGAATCAGTGTTTCAGATAGTAATTTGGTATAATTCAGTTGTTTTTTCATAAAAAAATCCTTTTCTGTTTTTTATTATTGTAATGTTATTTTCAGAAAGTGTAAACCCTTTTCAGGTTTTCTTCCGCATAGTAATAATATCTAAAAACCAAAAGTATATTTTGGTAAAAACTGCTTTTGGAATAAAAACAATCTGATTTTATAATAGAAATGGATGATATAATATGAAACTCAGGAGGAACCGCATATGCATGAGTATGAAATCTTTATCGAAGAAATAAATCCGTGTGGAGGAGAAGCACACAGTAAAAAAACCTTGATTGAGGCAGAGGCATCCAGTCCGGAAGCATATGTAAAAGAAAATGGAAGATATCCGATTCTGGAAACCACACGTAATGAGAGTGGTGATACCGTAATTGTAACAGGGGATGGTCAAGGTTCTTTTTTACGTTATACGTTTACAGAATAAATGTAATGGAGCTGTTTCGACAGCTCCATTATTGCGTCTGGGAACATGAAATAATACGTATTTTTAGAATTTTATATCTGCTTGTCAGAATCAAAAATAAGTTGATGAAGAGGTATTACCTATACTATAATAAAGTCATAGCAAAACTCACTGGGAGGTGATAACGTGCCATTGCTGAAAGACGACTACACAAAAGAAGAGAAGATTAATGGTGTAATCTATGATATGTCACCATCACCAAATTATCAGCATGGGATTGTGGATGGGAATATTTATCGAATCATATCAACAGGTTTACAGGGAACCGTGTGCCTGGCATTTATGGAGAACCTGGATTATAAATACCGTGCACAGGAAAGTAATGACTATGTGATACCAGATGTAATGATAATATGTGATCGTAAGCACTTAAAAGGCGGTTCCTATACTGGTACACCCAGATTTATTGTTGAAACCCTTAGCCCTGCAACAGCCCTGAGAGATATGACTGTGAAGAAAGATATTTACCAGGCTGCAGGTGTTGAAGAGTATTGGATTATCTCACCGAAAGAAAGAGCAGTTGAAATCTATTATCTTGAGAAAGGAAAATATGATTTGAAGTATAGTTATATTCTCCAGGATGATCCAGAAGAAGATCACTATAATGCTGATACGATTGTAACGTTAAAAGGTTTTCCGAAAATTTCTATGACATTAGCTGAAATGTTTGAGAATGTAGAATGACAGTTTAACATGAGCAGAATAAAAACACTTCAAAACTCCGCTGCATCAGTATGAATCTGGAATGCACCAGATTCCAATTCGATGCAGCGGAGTTTTTTTGCAGAGGTATGATAGAGCAAAAAATAGAAAATACAATTTCTCTGTTAGAATACAAACTGCATCAGCAGCATGTAGCAGATAGTTCCACCTGCAATGGAGATGACCAGCATACCGAAGACAGCAGATGGCAGATATTTTCCAAGATACTGGACAAAGTCCGGTGTCTCATGATGTTCATTAAAAATGATAAAAGGCAGAAAGCGTGTGGCCATAGTACCGAGGACACATAATCCAATGGTAATAATCTGTTGTGTAATTGTCATTTCAGTATGATCTCCTTTTTTTCCAGTGGTTTACGAAGGAATGCCAGCAGTCCGACGACCAATGCCATAGTCGGAATCATGAAGGAATCAGGTCCAAAGATTACCAGGCATAGAACAGATACAGCCAGTCCGATCAGGGAAGCACTGTGTTCTTTTTCTTTTAGCCACTGTTCCAGAAAGATGACCACGAACATAGCAGTCATGACAAAACTGATGCCCGAGGTATCAATATGCAACAGAGATCCGACCACGCCGCCAGTGGTGGCAGCTGCCGCCCAGTAGAACTGATTCAGCAGGGTAACCCAGAAATAGAACCATCCCCGGTCTACATCTTTCGGAATAGTGGCAGAACAATTAATAGAAAATGTCTCATCACACATGCCGAAGATGAGATAATATTTTTTCCAGCCAAGACCTTTGAACTTGTCTAGCATGGACAGTCCGTAGAACAGATGCCTTGCCTGAATCAGCAGCGCCATAATAAATGTCTGCAAAGGGGCAAACGGGGACAGCAGCATTTCTACAGCAACGAATTCCAACGAACCGCCATAGATCAGAAGACTCATGCATAAGGGATAGACAAAAGAAAATCCAGACGCATTCATATAGATTCCATAGGCCATACCCAGAAACCAGAATCCGTAAAGTATTTCTGACTTAAAAAATTTATCATTCAAAAATATCTGATTTTCGGCTTATTATAGCATTGCAGAAAAATAATTACAATATTTTGAAGGCATGGATCGAACTGCGAGCAGCTTCTCCGGATCTTACCATAAATGGGGCTGTTGCATCGGATCAATCTTTATACAATATTAATACGGAATCAAAGACTCTTATACTATCTTTGAAAACAATTCTATATAATAAAATGCATCACGAAGGCAGTACTGCCAGAATTATCAGTAAGGAGTTATGATTATTTATGCCTGAAAAACTATGCAAGAAAAAACATCTGACATCTTTTCAATTCATTATTCTGGGATTTGCAGGTGTGATTCTTTTGGGAACCGTTCTTTTGATGCTGCCCGTTGCATCTTTAGATAAAGTGCCGACTCCATTTCATGAGGCACTTTTTACAGCTACTTCGGCGGTATGTGTTACAGGACTGGTAGTAAAAGACACTGGAAGCTACTGGTCCGCGACCGGACAGACGATCATTCTTATACTTATACAAATAGGGGGACTTGGAGTGGTAACTGTGGCGGCATTGGCACCACTTCTTTCCGGGAAAAAAATATCCCTTATGCAAAGAAGCACCATGCAGGATGCCATTTCTGCACCCCAGGTTGGAGGAATTGTCAGACTGACAAGATTCATTTTAAAAGGAACATTTGTGCTTGAAATCGCTGGGGCGTTGTTATTGCTGCCTGTTTTTTTATCGGATTATGGGGTAAAGGGAATATGGATGGCCGTCTTTCATTCTGTATCAGCTTTTTGCAATGCCGGATTTGATATTCTGGGGACAGCAGCCAATACCTTTCCATCGCTGACGGGGTATTCTGAAAACATTCTTATAAACGTGGTGATTATGTTGTTAATCATCATAGGGGGAATCGGGTTTCTCACCTGGGATGACATTTATACAAATAAACTGAATTTTAAACGTTACCGTATGCAAAGTAAAATAATTCTCATGACCACAGTATGTCTGATTTTGTTTCCGGCAGTTTTTTTCTTTCTCTGTGATCTGAAAAATCTGCCCGTATGGAAACGAATACTGCCTGCTTTGTTTCAATCGGTAACTACAAGAACGGCAGGATATAATACCATAAATCTTTCAGAGATGAGCGAAGCAGCAAAAGCGATGATGATATTGCTCATGCTGATCGGTGGTTCACCTGGTTCTACAGCAGGTGGTATGAAAACAACAACGTTTGCGGTACTGATTTTAAATGCAATTGCCACATTTCGAAGCCAGGAGGATGCAGGTGCATTTGGTCGAAGACTGGAACATCAAGTAATAAAAAATGCAGCGACGATAGCCATGCTTTATTTTACGTTGTTTTTTTGTGGTGGACTTGCAATCAGTATATACGAAGGACTTCCTCTTTTAGACTGTCTGTACGAAGCTGCTTCAGCTGTAGGAACGGTAGGTCTGACGCTTGGAATTACACCGGGACTCCATGTTTTTTCAAAAATTGTACTGATTCTATTGATGTATCTGGGACGTGTAGGCGGTCTCACCCTGATTTATGCGGTATTTTCCGGAAGAAACAGAGGAAACGCAAAGCTTCCCCTGGAGAAAATTACAGTTGGATAAAAAGGAGGAAAACAATTTTATGAAAAGTGTATTGCTTATTGGACTTGGAAGATTTGGAAGACATATTGCCATGCAACTGAACCAGTTGGGGCATGAAATTATGGCGGTTGACTGGAATGAAGAAAGAGTAGACAAAGCACTGCCATTTGTGACCAATGCCCAGATTGGAGACAGTACCAATGCTGAATTTTTACAGTCGCTTGGGATTGGAAATTACGATATCTGTTTTGTGACCATAGGAGGAAGCTTTCAAAATTCCCTGGAAACCACTTCACTTCTGAAAGAACTGGGAGCAAAACTGGTGATATCAAGAGCGGAACGTGATGTTCAGAAAAAATTTCTTTTACGTAACGGCGCAGATAAGGTGGTTTATCCAGAAAAACAGGTCGCAAAGTGGGCTGCTATTCGTTACACTGATGATCATATTCTGGACTATATGGAGGTGGATGCTTCCCATGCAATTTTTGAGGTGGAAGTGCCGGAAGAATGGATTGGAAAAACAGTAGGCGGTCTGGATATCAGAAAACGCTACAACATTAATATTTTGGCAGTAAAAGAGGAAGGAGCATTCAATATTGCAATTTCACCAGATACCTGTTTTACAGAAAATAATAAATTGCTGGTGTTGGGAGAATATAAAGCTCTTCAGAAATGCTTCCGTATATAGCTGCTTACTGTAAAAACTCGTATACGAGAGGTGAAGATAATGGAAGATGTAATGCTGACAGTTATTGTATTTTTTGTGTGTGGATTCGGATTTTATGTTGTGCATAAAGCGGATCAGTTCTGGAGCGAAATGCAGGAAAATATGGAAGACAATCTGGAAGAAAAACAGCATTCATCGAAGATATTATCCCTGAATACTCTTTCAGATGAAGAATTGATAAGAGAGATTCATGAATGTAAAAGTCAGTATAAAGAAGGCGAAATTTTAATTTTTGACAGACAGTCCAGGAATGCAAAAAAGATTTTTGACCATAATACAGTCACATGATATAATTTCAAAAACAGCAGGAAAAGGTGGCAGGCAGGATGGGGTTAAAAACTGCGGGGGAAAAGAAACAAACAGATGAACATATCCTTGTTTGTCTGTCTGCAGCACCCTCAAATAAAAAAATAGTAGATACAGCAGCAAAAATGGCAAATGCTTTGAAGGCACGTTTTACAGCTCTGTATGTACGGACTGGTACAAAATCAGAAGACTTAGATAAAGAAAAACTGGAAGAACATATTCGGTATGCAGAAAAGCTGGGAGCAGAAATCGTGATGACTCACGGCGAAAACATACCGGTACAGATCGCAGAGTATGCCAGACTATCCAATGTTACAAAAATAGTGATCGGACAAAGCAATGCCAGACGAAGTCACTTTTTTGTCAAAGCGACTCTGACGGAAAAACTGATTGAAATTATACCGGACATAGATATCCACATTATCCCGGATGCGGTAAAAACAAAAACTTATCCGAAACGGCAATTTGCATGGTATGCGGAAAAGCCGTCTGCAAAAGATTGTTTTATTACAGTTTGCATATTTGCAGCATGCACGTTGATTGGTCTGCTGTTTCAGAAGCTGAATTTTACGGATACGAATATCGTAACGATATATATTCTGGGTGTCCTGCTTACTTCAATTGTGACAGATGGCTATCTTTGCAGTGTAGCCGGTTCTTTTTTAAGTGTAGTGTTATTTTGCTTTTTTCTGACAGAACCAAGGATGTCCTTTCAGACCTACGCAGTAGGGTATCCGGTGACGTTTCTTATAATGCTGATTTCATCCGTACTTACGGGAGCACTTGCAGCAAAGCTGAAAATACATGCAAAACTATCTGCACAGCTTGCGTTTCGTACACAGATTCTGTTCGATACAGACCGGTTGCTGCAAAAGGCAAAAGGAGAAAAAGAGATTCTTGATGTTACCTGTACGCAACTTCTTCGCTTATTAAACCGTAATATTACAGCATATGTTGTGGAAAATGGAACTTTATCAGAGGGAAAACTTTTTTCCATGGAAAAAGAGAGCACAGAAAATCTTTTGACACCAGAAGAACATCAGACAGCCAGCTGGACTTATGAAAACAGACAGCGTGCCGGTGCATCCACACATCATTTTCCCCGGGCAAAATGCCTGTATCTGGCAATCAGAGGCGGCAATAATGTTTACGGTGTCATTGGGATACCGCTGCAAAAAGAAACACTGGATTCTTTTGAGTACAGCATCTTGTTGTCTGTAATAAATGAATGCGCACTGGCAATGGAAAATGCGCAAAATGCCATGGAAAAAGAGAAAAATGCAGTTTTGGCAAAAAATGAGCAGCTGCGGGCAGATCTTCTGCGGGCAATCTCTCATGATCTCAGGACGCCGCTTTGCTCCATTTCCGGTAATGCAGATATGTTGCTTAGTAACAGCAGTCGTTTGGATGAAGTGACAAAACATCAGATTTATACAGACATTTATGACGATTCGGAATGGCTGATCGGAGTGGTGGAGAATTTGCTTTCTATTACCAGACTGAATGATGGAAGATTGAAATTTAAATTTACAGATCAGCTGGTAGATGAAGTGATTGCAGAATCTTTGCGGCATATCAGTCGAAAACATGATGATTATCAAATTGTAACAGACTGCGAAGAACTTATTCTTGCACGTATGGATGTACGTCTTATTATACAGGTTTTGGTAAATCTAATCGATAATGCAATAAAATATACACCGGCGGGCTCTGTAATCTGTATTCGGGGAAGAAAAGCAGATGGGAGAGCGCAGATAAGTGTGGAAGATAATGGCCCTGGAATCCCAGAAGAAATGAAACCGCACATTTTTGAAATGTTTTATACAGGAAAAACAACAATTGCGGATAGTCATCGAAGTCTGGGACTTGGACTGGCGCTTTGCCATTCTATTATAGAAGCTCATAACGGAACCCTGATTCTTACGGAGCATGATCCTCATGGCTGCAATTTTACTTTTACTTTACCATTAAGTGAGGTGACATTAAATGAATAAGACATTAATTCTGGTGGTTGAGGATGACAGACCGATACGTAACCTGATGATTACAACATTAAAAACACATGATTATAAATATCTGGCAGCAGAAAACGGAGCTGAGGCTATTCTGGAGGCTTCGTCTCATAATCCGGATATTGTACTTCTGGATCTGGGACTTCCTGATATGGAAGGAGTAGAGGTAATAAAGAAAATTCGTACATGGTCGAATATGCCAATTATTGTGATCAGTGCCAGAAGCGAGGATACAGATAAAATAGAAGCCCTGGATGCAGGAGCAGATGATTATATTACAAAACCATTTTCAGTAGAGGAATTGCTTGCACGTATCCGTGTCACTCAAAGGCGGCTTGCGATAATACAGACCGGGGAACAGACAGAAACCTCTGTTTTTGAAAATGGAGGATTAAAAATAGACTATACGGCCGGCTGTACATATATGAAGGGGGAAGAATTGCATTTGACCCCTATTGAGTATAAGCTGCTCTGTCTTTTATCCCGTAATGTGGGAAAGGTATTGACACATACCTATATTACCCGGCAAATCTGGGGACGATGTTCGGAAAATGATGTGGCTTCTCTCAGAGTTTTTATGGCAACATTGCGGAAAAAACTGGAAACTGAAAAAACTGGAGTGCAATATATCCAGACACATATTGGAATCGGATATCGTATGCTCAGAATTGAGAAAGATAATTTTTGATATGGATGTCCTATTGGTACAATAAAAGTGCAAAAATCAACAGTTTTTGGATTACAATCCAAAAACTGTTGATTTTTTTTGACATGTGCGCCTAGCGGCGCACGTTTCTAACGGGTTAAAGTCCCTAATCCACCCGGTAGTGGGAAGGATATAGCCGAA
>CAKRRF010000034.1 GCA_934394985.1 uncultured Marvinbryantia sp. | reverse complement strand
TGTTCTCCATGTTCCCCGATCAGACGGATCTCTTTATCTCTGATCTGCTCATTAATCATTAAATCGCTAATTGTAGTGCACCTCCATACATTGTGACTGAAGCATTCTCTATCCATACAAAAAAGAATGGATAAAATTCTATCCACTCCTAATACACCTATAGTTTTATAAACTATAAAACATATTAACCATCAGTCATATCTTTTCATGCTGCGGTGAGAGTGGATCCTCTGCTTTGATTTCTTTCATACTTGATTATAATATCATGTGTTTTTTTTGTTGTCAATCATAAAATGCTTCATTTTTCATATTTTTGCATTTCAAAGTAATGTTACTTGAAAAAAACAGTGCCGATTGTTCATCTATCGACACTGTTATTTTATCAGTTTCCAGATATATCGTCAATTTACTTTTCGAACGTACTGCATTCGGTCTGGGTACAGCTGCATGCAGACTGACCTGAAATATCTACCTGCCCTGCCATGCATCGATTGTTTTCATTGTAATGACACTGACAGGCGGTGCAGTCAATCTGGATCGTTGCGGACGGACTTCCCATTGAATTTTTACAGCTGCCATTTCCTGCTTCTTTAAAGCTGGAACAGCAGGTTTCACAGGCTGTCTGAGCCCCATCTCCCTGTATCAGAATATCACCTTTTGAACAATATCTGTCTTCATTATATACGCAATTCTGTGCACTACATGATAATAACGGCATGCTATTACCTCCTTTTCTTTTTATAGAAGGTAGTATCTGCCGTTATCATCATTTTATGCAGTCAGTTTCTGCCTGCATTTTTCTGTTCTATTTCTGTTCTTCTACTTCAATCTTACGAATCTCTTTGGTACGTATTTCCTTGCAGAGTGCATCAATAAATTCACCCAGATCCTTCTGGCCTTCATCTCCAAGATATCTGCTTCTTACAGAAATCTTCTGTTCCTCTTCTTCTTTTGCACCAACCATTACCATATATGGTACACGGGCCATACGTGCATCACGAATCTTCCAGCCAATCTTTTCAGAACGGTTATCCACAGATGTACGGATTCCGTTTTTCTTAATCTCAGCATTTACTTTTTCAGCATACTCTGCATATTTTTCAGAAATCGGAAGTACTCGCACCTGTTCCGGACAAAGCCATGTCGGGAACTTGCCACCATAGAACTCGATCAGCCATGCCAGTGTTCTCTCATAGCATCCCATAGATGTTCTGTGAATGATACATGGACGTTTCTTTTCTCCATTTTCATCAATATAGTACATATCAAACTGTTCTGCCAGCAGAGCATCCCACTGCACAGTAATCATCGTATCTTCTTTTCCAAATACATTCTTCGCATTGATATCTACCTTTGGTCCATAGAATGCAGCCTCTCCCACATCCTCTACAAATGGTACATTCAGTTCTGTCAGTATCTGGCGGATATCTTCTTCCGTTTCATTCCATACATCTGCGTCACCGATATATTTTTCTGTATCATTCGGATCCCATTTAGACAGATGATACGTAACTTCTCCATCCAGTCCCAGTGTTTCCAGACAGTATTTTGCAAGAGCCAGACAGCCCTTGAATTCTTCTACCATCTGATCTGGTCTTACAATCAGATGACCTTCCGAAATCGTAAACTGACGTACACGGGTCAGACCATGCATTTCTCCTGAATCCTCATTACGGAATAAAGTAGATGTCTCACCCATACGGATTGGCAGATCACGGTAAGAATGCTGAGTTGCTTTATATACATAATACTGGAATGGACAGGTCATAGGACGAAGGGCAAATACTTCTTTGTCTTTTTCTTCATCGCCAAGCACAAACATACCATCCTTGTAATGATCCCAGTGTCCGGAAATCTTATACAGATCGCTCTTTGCCATCAGTGGAGTCTTGGTTCTTACATAACCCCATTCATTATCTTCCAGATCTTCAATCCATCTCTGCAGTTCTTTTACCATAATGACGCCTTTTGGCATCAGCAGCGGAAGTCCCTGACCAATCACGTCAACGGTTGTAAACAGTTCCATTTCACGTCCCAGCTTGTTATGGTCACGCTTCAGAGCTTCTTCTCTCTGTTCCAGATATTCTTTTAATTCATCCTTAGATGCAAATGCAGTTCCGTAAATACGCGCCAGCATCTTGTTCTTTTCATTTCCTCTCCAGTAAGCGCCTGAAGAAGAAATCAGTTTAAATGCCTTGATATGTTTTGTGTTCATCAGATGTGGTCCGGCACACAGATCGGTAAATTCTCCCTGACTATAGAAAGAAATTGTTGCATCTTCCGGCAGATCCTGAATCAGTTCTACTTTATAAGGTTCGCCTTTTTCTTCCATAAATTTCACTGCTTCTGCTCTTGACAGTGTAAATTTTTCCAGACGGGCACCTTTTTTGATAATCTTCTTCATTTCTTTCTCAATGTTGTCCAGATCTTCTCTTGAAAATGGTGCATGATCAAAATCATAATAGAATCCATTTTCAATAGATGGTCCGATCGCCAGCTTTGCCTCTGGGAACAGATTCTTTACCGCTTCTGCCAACACATGAGATGTGGTGTGACGAAGAGCCGCAAGACCTGCTGCATCCTTGGCTGTCAGAATATTCAGCTCACAGTCTTTGTCAATAACCGTTCTTAAATCCACTGTTTCTCCATCCACTTCTCCGGCACAGGCTGCTCTGGCCAATCCCTCGCTGATATCTAATGCAATATCATATACTGATTTGCTTTCTGTATATTCTTTTTTTGATCCATCTTTTAATGTAATGATCATCTCTTAGTCCTCCTCGTCCTCAAATTCATCTTCGTCATAATAATTTTCATTGTTTGATCCCAGTACATTGTTGCTGAACAATCCGCCTTTAAACGGAGCTGTCAGCCAGCCGATCAGGACACCTGCAAGAAGCAGATCTGCGATCAGCAATGTCTTTTCTGTCATAGTCCAGTCCTGATGTAAAAATTCTTTTACTTTTTCTAACATGATGCTCTCCTTTCATTTTAAAAATGTCATTGTCCTGAACTGCCGGAGGCGATCTGATCCGTATATCAAAAAACGCCCCATACAGTTCTTTGTATACTGTAAGGGACGATATACTCGCGGTTCCACCCTGCTTGCCTTCTCTCATGCAGATCCACAGATAACCTGTCTGACATCTGATCTGAAAAAGCCACTTCATTAGATGATAACGGAATCACCGGGCTGGATTAGAGCCACTCAGAGCTGGTCTTCAAATGCTTCCTCATCAAAATACTCTCACCAAAACTGTATTCCTCTCTGGGAGATTCCACATCCTACTCTTCTCTTCAACGTTTTATCTTTCTCGATCATATCCCTTTCTGTTTTGTTTGTCAAGAATAGATTTTTTCTTCTTTCTATGCTATGTTACTTTATAAGAAAACTTTTTTTGTATTTAGGAGGATAACATGAAGAAAAAATTTGTAACATGTCTGCTTGCAGCCATATGCGGTTCTGCTGTTTTATCTTTTACCGTATTGGCCACCGAAGCTGATACCGGCGCTGAAACAGAATTCACAACTGACACAACGGATACATCAGAAGCTGAATCTGAGACACCTGACCATGATGATGCTGAATTATCCGATGATCTTTATAGCTTTCAGATGAAAATTAATTCTGACATTTATACCTTCCCGATGTCTTACGACGAATTTCTTGCCCTGGGATGGACATACAAGAATGATGAGACCATGGAGATCCAGCCGAACAGCTATTCTCCGTCCGAACGGTTCTCGCTTGGCGATCTGGAGGTTTATGCAACTGTTACAAATCTCGGCATCAATACTGTGCCGGTTACCCAGTGCGCCATTGCCGGTATTTCCATTGACTCTTTCCAGATGGCCGACGTCACAGATGTGACTATTGAACTTCCGGGAGGCATTCAGTATGGAGTATCTACGCTGGATGATATCACTGCTGCCTATGGCACTCCAAGCGATACTTATGAAGGTGATCTGTATACAAAAGTTACTTACGAAAAGGATTATTATCAGGATGTAGATCTGTACCTGGACTCTGAGACCGGCCTGTTAAATGAGATCGAGATCCGCAACATGGTAGCTGATGATGAGGCAAATGACGCTGCAGCTGCAGATGTCAGCAATGAGCCAACTCCTGAAGTACTCGCGTATAAAGCTCCGACAGCGCTTGGGGATGATCTCACCTCCTTTATCGTAGACTATGCAGGCGACCTGTATCAGCTTCCTGCTCCTGTTTCCGAATTTTTAAACAATGGCTGGACAATCGACAAAGACAAATCTGCATCTGTGATTGCCGGAAAAGGATATGACTGGATCTACATGAGTAAGGATAACCAGAACTATCATACCATCGTACGCAATTACAATGCCAATGCCACTGTTGTGGAAAACTGCTTCGTAACAGATGTCGAAGGAGATGTAAACAGCACAAACCTTCCTGTTACTGTTCAGAAGGGTCTTACCCTTGGACTGACAGAAAAAGAAGTGGTTTCTGCCCTGGATGGCGAAACATACGAACTGGATGACAGCAGCGACACCTTCCACTACTATACGATCACAGGATCTGACAGCAGTCTGGATAAAGTTGAAATCATTGTCAACACAGAAAAAGATGCCGTTACTTCTATCGAAGTATCTTATACACCAAAGACACTGGAATAATATTCTGGCATGAAAAAATCAGGGGAGATATCTCACATCAGATATCTCCCCTGATTTTTGCCTTTAATACTGCAAAATATTCTCTCACCATATAATGAATCTGAAACTTCCAGTCAGAAGGCGCCGCAATTCCACATACTTTTCGATACCCTACCTTTTCTGCCAGCTTCACAGCCCGATAGATATGAAAATTATTAGACACCAGTCCGACACTACAGTCCCATACCGATGCTGCGTCCTGTGTTTTCCTGCTGTCTGCAAGCACCTGCGCACTGTACAACAGATTTTCTCTGGTCGTAGTGGAACGCGTTTCCTGCATCAGCCGCTCTTCTGGGATACCTGCCTCTGTCAGATATCGATACATACAGGCTGCCTCTGTGATCTCTTCACCAGCCCCCTGACCGCCGGAAAGTACAGCCTGTGTATGCGGATGTTCCTTCAGATACTCACACGCCTTATCCAGACGCAATCGAAGTGCCTTGCTCGGAACCGTCTTTTTTACCTGCGCTCCCAGCACAATCAGATAATCCAGTTCCTCCTCTGATTCGGAATACATGGCTGCAATCATCTTCCCTTCCGTCACTACAAATGACACTGCACCTGCGATCAGCGCACCTGCCAGTATTATCAACAGCGCCAGAGGAATCGCCCATCCTTCCGGATGCAGCATCCGATATCTGAGATACACTCCCCATCCGCAGAAAACGACCGCTCCAAGCAGCCAAATCATACAGAAGTCTACATGCTTTATTGCTAATAACAGAAAATACAGCAGGCAAATACTGCCTGCTGCAAATAATATACTGCTCATTATCTTCCGCAGCATTTTTTATATTTTTTGCCGCTTCCGCATGGACACGGATCATTTCTTCCGATCTTTGGTCCCTTTACGATAGTATTGGCTTTTTTCGCTTCTCTGTACAGTTCTTTTAATTTTTCTTCAGAGAAAATCTGCTGCCATGCCGGAAGTCCATACAGCCAGTCTGCCTTGGCATCTACCATGTTCTTGTAAAGAAGCTCTTTATCAAACGCAAGACTTACTACACTGTCTTCTGTCATCTCTTCGATATTGTTCTTAATCTTCAAGCTGTCATCGATGCCATCCAGAAAACCAACCATTGTCATAACAGAGATGCCATATTTATCAGCCAGTTCCTTTACTGTACCTTTGACTTCCTCATCAGGATTTGCCAGCAATTTTTCATAAATGCCTTTTTCAATCATGAAATATTCTGTCCAGAACTTCTGGAGCTGTCTTTTATCTGTCTGCTGAGAGTACGCCACGTCTCTCCAATCCTGTAATAAACTCATGTTTTAACCATCCTTTTTTCCTGTAAATATTGAAACGGGGGCTTTTATCAAATATGCGTACTTCGCCCGTTTAAATCATAGTATATAACACTTCTTCTATTTTTTCAAACTATTTTACCGGAAACTGCATAAACTTTCATCGTGTGGCTATACTAAGAACATACCAAAGATAAATTTTATAATACTTATCCTCCCCTTACAAGCCCTGCAGGTACGGAAAATCACCGTATTTGCAGGGCTTTTGATTATTCACTTTTTTGACTGAGCACCTGAAGAAGTTTTTTCATTCTGTGATACCGTTCTTCGAACTGATCGTAAAAGTCTGTATTTTCATGATAGGGCGTCAGATAACAGGTATTCAGTAAATAAACTGTCAGTTCTTTCGTCAGCTGTTCATCTTTTGCCTGCTGTGTCAGTTCTCTTACCTCTTCCAAAAGTCCATGCCATTTCATGATATAATCTTCATATCTTTTCAGGTTCGGTATGCCCAGCCATTTGCTTATCTTGATTTTCGTTTTATTTTCTTTTGGACATTCCCGGCTCTGAAGAAAATAACGGAAGCTGCCATCCTCTTCATAATATCTTCCTAGTGGAAACATACGGCAGATTCCTGGACGGAAATCATGAATACAACACCGGCCGTTCTCAGCAAGAAAAGCACATTTTTCCTCTTTTCCCTGCATCATAAGATTCGGCAGTACGACTGCGTCTACCAGATTCCACTCCACAAATCTTCCAACCAGATCCGGAAATGCAATTCCAAGACCTGCTGACAGACAATAACTGTCATAAGGATCCAGTACGATAGACTCACCCATTCCACTGCAACACTGAGAGCAGCCCGTGCAGCCTCCACAGTCTGTTTTTACCATATCATTTACCGTATATAGTTTTTTCAGATCTTCTGTTAATACTTCTCGTCTCATATCAAATTCTCTGTCAGCCGTTTCCTTTGGCCGTCCTTTTCTCTTTATTTTTTTGACCGATCTGTAATCGGGTATGCTTTTTTCTAAAAGAGCATTAGTTTTAGTGTACTGTAATTTTTTCATTTCGTCAATCACTCCACCCTCAAAGATTGCATTCTTCCGTTGACCTGCTTTCTGCAAAATGTTAGAATGAATTTACACAAGAAATCTCATATGCAAGGAGTTGATGAATATGAAGAAAAAAGCTTTTTTACTTTACATACTTGCTTTTTCTATGATGTTTTCATTTAGCGGCTGCCGTTCCAAAATAGCAGAAACCGAGTCCGAAAGCGAAACCATCAGTGAGACTGAAAAACAGACCGAAAAAGAAACACAGAAGCAGTCTGAGACTCAGAAAGCTACAGAAAAAAAGACTGCTGCTTCCGATAACAAGAAGGATACTTCTTCCACCGATAAGACAACGGTAAAACCATCTAAGATAAACGAAACCAATAAAACCAAAACCTCCGAAAAGAAGACGCAGACAAATGCCTCTTCTTCTGCAGGCACCCAGATGTGTCCATACTGCTATCAGCAGATTTCTCTTGCATCTGACGGACAGGGCAGTACCATCTACGCAAATCATGTTGCTCAGGAAAAGGCATGGGCAGAGTATATGGCCTCCTCCAGTGCACAGACCACTCCATCCACAGAAGCACCTTCTTCTGGCAGTGACTCTGCACAGTGCCCGTATTGCAGTCAGTGGTATACCATCTCCGATGGAAGTTATAATGCCCATATCAATGCGGAAACGTCCGGTTCATCCGATTATATTACCTGCCCGCTTTGCGGCAACACGTATCAGAAGGGCGTGGAATACAATACTCATTACTGCACAGGTATCAATCACGAATAGCCACATCAAAAGGGAGTATCGCTTCATCACTGATAAACCAGCTATGAAACGTTACTCCCTTTTCTGCTAATATCTGATAAATTAAAGCTCTATACTTTTCAGCACCTGGCCATCCAGATCTTTCACCGAGAATACTTTATCTTCCAAAATAGCATAAGTTGGCGGATTACCGCCCTTCGGAATGGATACCGAACCCGGATTTAAAATCACATGGTCTCCAGTCTGCTTTGCCTCATAAATATGAGTATGACCATGAATCAGAATATCTCCCCGCATCAGCGGTGGCATATGCTGCTCATTGTATACATGTCCATGCGTAGCATACAGCTTCAGTCCATCCACTGCCAGCAGACTGTAGTCTGCCAGGATCGGGAACTCCAATACCATCTGATCTACTTCTGTATCACAGTTTCCGCGCACAGCGCAGATCTCTTCTTTGATCTCATTTAGCATGACAATCACTTTCTTCGGTGCATATTCCCTTGGCAGATCATTTCTCGGGCCATGATACAAAATATCTCCCAGGATCCACAAACGTTCTGCTGCTTCTCTCTGATAGCACTCCAACATTTTTTCACAATAATATGCGGATCCGTGTATATCTGATGCAAACATCCATTTCATTTCTCATTCCCCTATGTTTATATTATACTTCTTCCAGAGGAATCACATGTCTCATGAGATCCTCCAGCACTTCTCGCTCTCTTGTCAGCACAACCTGTCCGTTTTCCCGAATCATAATCTCTGCCGGACGAAGACGGTTGTTATAATTGGATGCCATAGTAAATCCATAAGCTCCTGCATCCAGAATTCCGAGAATATCTCCTTTTTTGATCTCCGGAAGCTCCCGATCCTTTGCCAGAATGTCTCCGCTTTCGCAGATATTTCCCACAATCGTCACCGTTTCCATCTGTTCTGCTGCATCTTCTGTTCCGCGATATATTTCTACACCATGATATGAATCATACATGATTGGTCTTTGAAGTACATTGAATCCACAGTCACAGCCGACAAACTTTTTCTCATGATTATGTTTTACCGAATGAACCGTAGACAGAATCACGTTGCTTTCAGCCGAAATATAACGCCCCGGTTCAATACGCAGAGTGATCTGCTCACCATATTCCTCTGCAAACTTATACAGTGCCGCATCGATAGCCTGTCCCAGTTCTTTCAGATCCAACGGCGCCTCATCGAATTCTTTCTTATAAGGAATACCAAAGCCGCCTCCCATATCTACAAAACGGAGTCCCTTAAACTGCTTTGCTATTTCAAATAAAGCCCCAATGCTGGCTACAAATGCTTCCCCTGTCATAAACAGAGACCCAATGTGCTGATTGATACCAGCCAGTTTCAAATCATATTTTTCAAGAAGTTCTTTTACCTGTGGAATGTATTTTGGTTCAATGCCGAATTTCGTCTTTTTTCCCGCGGTCACTACTTTTTCATGATGACCGGCACCGACACCAGGATTGAAACGAACTGCTACCTCATGTCCCGGCGCAATCTGTCCAAACTGCTCCAACTGACTTAAGGAATCCACACTGACCATAACGCCTTCTTTCACTGCATATTCCATTTCTTCTGCTGATACATTATTGCAAATGTAGAAGATCTGATCTGCACGGAATCCTGCTTTCTTTTCCATATAGATTTCACCTGGAGACATCGCATCTGCTTCCAGGCCTTCTGAACGAATTACCTGCAGAAATGCCAGTCCGCAGTTTGCCTTTGCAGAATAATCTACTACAAATTTCGGATAAGTCACCAGACTTTTCAAATCTCTGCAGCGCTGTCTCAGTATTCTTTCATTTGTTACATACAATGGGGTTCCGTACTTTTCAGCCAAAGCTACCGGATCCTGATTTTCCCAAAACTTCATCTGATCCGTTACTTTGGTATATATCTTATTCATTCGTTCTAACCTCCTTGAAAATTCAACTCTCTATTGACTTATTATAATGATGGCTGTAAAATTTGTATAATGAATTTTATAAAAAAGATTATTAACTATTTCGATAAGAGGGAAACATGAATATAGAAAACTTAAAAACATTTATTACGCTTTCCGAACTGAAAAACTTTACTCAGACTGCTGACCGTTATTTTATTGTACAGTCTACGGTAACTAACCGTATCATGGAACTTGAAAAAGAACTGGGCAAAAAGCTTTTTATCCGCAATCGCAAAAATGTAGAACTGACAGAAGAAGGCCAGCATTTCCTCTCTTACGCCAGAAGAATTGTGGCGCTGGAGGCATCAGCCATTGAAGAATTGAGCATGCTTCATACCTTTTCTGAGAATCTTCGTATCGGAACGGTAAATACCGTATATGACTGCTATCTTATTGATCCGATTACTGCCTTCATCAAAAATCATAAAGATATTTCTGTTAAGGTGATTGTAGATCATTCCGGTCCACTTCTGCGTATGCTTCAAGATGGCACTGTAGATGTGGCATTTTCCTATGTTCCTCTGAAGAAAGCCGGTTTTATCTGTCAGCCGTTCATGTCTGACGATCTGCTTCTGGTTACTTCACCCATGCATCAGGAATACATTGATGGCATCACTCAAAATCAGCTGGCTGAAATCGGCTACCTGTACTGTGATTTTATGGTTCATGATAACGGTACCTTCATCCGTGATCTGTTTCCAAAAAACTTTTCCTTCTCTTTTGAGATTGACAAGCTGACGCATCTTCCACATTATCTGATGGAAGGCATCGGTTACACTTTCCTGCCTCGCAGTCTGGTTCAGCCTTATCTGGATAACGGTTCTCTGATTTCTGTCCCTCTGAGAGGCTTTGAGGCCCCTGAGGTACAGAGTTTCGTCATTATTCCGGAGAACAAATCCAATGTGGTATCCATTGAACGTTTTCTTCATGAATTACCTGAGGAGGAACGTATAAAATGAAAAAAGTAAAACAGATACTGGCTCTTGTCACTGTCATTATACTGGTGGCACTTTATGCAGCCACACTGATCTTTGCTTTGATTGACAGTCCATGGGCATTTTCCATGTTTAAAGCCTGCATTGGCATGACGGTAGTGTTGCCCGGCCTGCTCTATATTTATCTATGGATTTATAAAGTTCTGAACAAGGACACACAAGATCATGACCACCAGGAAAAACCTTCCGGAAAATAGCTAATCGAAAAAGCCGACTTGCACTTTTGCAAATCGGCTTTTTCTAATGGTCAGAGCTTCAACTCTTCTTTATTTCACATTTCTGTAAATAATATCATGTCTTCCAGGTCCGTTAGATACCATTGTAATCGGGAATCCAATCTGTTCTTCGATGAATTCAATGTATTTTCTACAGTTCTCTGGCAGTTCTTCGTATGTTCTGATACCACGGATATCACATTTCCATCCCGGAAGTTTCTTCAGAACCGGTTTTGCTTTTTCCAGCTTAGCCGTAGTAGGGAAGTCTGTTGTCACCTCACCATCAATTTCATAACCGACACAAACAGGTACCTCATCCAGGTAGCCAAGTACATCCAGTACCGTAAATGCTACATCTGTTGTTCCCTGAATACGGCAGCCATACTTGGATGCCACACAGTCAAACCAGCCCATACGTCTTGGACGTCCTGTGGTTGCACCAAACTCTCCACCGTCTCCGCCTCTCTTACGAAGTTCATCAGCTTCCTCTCCAAAGATTTCGCTGACAAAAGCACCTGCTCCTACTGCACTGGAGTATGCTTTTACTACTGTCACAATCTTCTGAATCTCATATGGTGGAATACCTGCACCGATTGCACCGTATGCTGCCAGAGTTGAAGAAGAAGTAACCATCGGATAAATTCCGTGATCCGGATCCTTCAGAGATCCAAGCTGACCTTCCAGCAGAATCTTTTTTCCTTCTTTGATCGCATTCCACAGATATGCAGAAGTATCGCATACAAATGGTTCAACCATTTCTTTGTAACCATGAAGTTCTTCCAGAAGATCTTCCGGCTTCAGTTCCGGTTTCTGATAAAGATATTTCAGAATGACGTTCTTCTGTTCACAGATACGTGCCACTTTTTCTTTTAACAATTCTTCGTCAAACAGTTCACTTACCTGGAAACCGATTTTTGCATATTTATCTGAATAAAATGGGGCAATTCCTGATTTTGTGGAACCAAAAGATTTGCCACCCAGACGTTCCTCTTCATACTGATCAAATAAAATATGATAAGACATCACCATCTGTGCTCTGTCAGATACCAGAATCTTTGGCATTGGAACGCCACGGTCCACAATACTTTTTACTTCATTGAACAAAACCGGAATATTCAGGGCTACACCATTTCCGATAATGCTGGTGGTATGATCATAGAAAACACCTGATGGTAAAGTGTGTAATGCAAACTTACCATAATCATTGACTATTGTATGTCCGGCATTTGCACCACCCTGGAAACGTACAATAATATCCGCTTCCTCTGCAAGCATATCTGTGATTTTTCCCTTACCTTCATCTCCCCAGTTTGCTCCAACTACTGCCTGTACCATAATTTCCTCCGTTTAAATATTGATAACTACCCAGAACAAATCTGTCCCAGGCAGTCTACATACTTGTGTTAATTGTACCATGGGTATTATACATCAATGCATATCTATTATTCAAGCTTTTTCTATATAATTACAAATTGCTTCGCCCATTCTTTCTTATACGTTTATCTCCGCTTTCATACCCAGCACTTCTTTATTGGCTTCCAGAACCGGGTTTACCACATCTCTTAAGAATACATCCACCTGACGCGGTGCTCTGCCCACATATCTGGATGGATCCATGGACTTCTTCAGATCTTCAAGTGTCAGATTAAATGCAGGATCTTCAGCAATCAGCTCCAGAAGGTTATTATCCTTTCCTTCTACTTTGACCGTCTTTCCAGCTTCCATAGACAGCTCACGAATTCTCTCATGAAGCTCCTGTCTGTCTCCGCCTGCCTTTACAGCATCCATCATAATGTTTTCTGTAGCCATAAATGGCAGTTCTGCCATCATATGCTTTTCAATTACTTTTGGATATACCACCAGTCCATCTACAACATTCAGACACAGATCCAGAATACCGTCAACAGCAAGAAAGCCTTCCGGAACAGACAGTCTCTTATTTGCAGAATCATCCAGTGTTCTTTCGAACCACTGTGTCGCAGATGTGATCGCCGGATTCAGTGCATCACACAGCACATATCTGGACAGAGAAGCAATTCTTTCACTTCTCATTGGATTTCTCTTATAAGCCATAGCTGAGGAACCGATCTGCGTCTTTTCAAATGGTTCTTCTACTTCTTTCAGGTGCTGCAGAAGACGGATATCATTGGACATCTTATGTGCACTTGCAGCAATACCTGCCAGTATATTCAGGACTCTGGTATCTACTTTTCTGGAATATGTCTGTCCGGATACCGGATAACATGCTTCAAATCCCATCTTCTTGGCAATCATCGGATCAATCTTATCGATTGTTTCCTGATCTCCTTCAAACAGTTCCAGGAAGCTGGCCTGTGTTCCTGTAGTTCCCTTACTTCCAAGTAGTTTTAAGGTACCCATCACATAAGTCAGATCTTCCAGATCCATCATAAATTCCTGCAGCCACAGAGTTGCTCTTTTTCCTACTGTCGTAGGCTGTGCCGGCTGAAAATGAGTAAATGCCAGTGTTGGCTGGTTTTTGTAGGTGTCTGCAAATTTTGCCAGTTCTGCAATGACATTGACCAGCTTTTTGCGAACCAGCTTCAAAGCCTCTGACATCACGATAATGTCGGTATTATCTCCTACATAACAGGAGGTCGCTCCCAGATGGATGATTCCTTTTGCCTTTGGACACTGTACACCATAAGCATACACATGAGACATCACATCATGACGTACAATCTTTTCTCTTTCTTTTGCCACCTCATAGTTGATGTCCTCTGCATGAGCTTTCAATTCATCGATCTGTTCCTGTGTAATGTTCAGTCCCAGTTCTTTTTCTGTTTCTGCCAGCGCAATCCACAGCTTTCTCCAGGTACGGAATTTCATGTCAGGAGAAAAAATATACTGCATCTCCCTGCTCGCATATCTTTCTGATAATGGGCTCTGATATCTGTCGTTCATATTTAAGGTATCCTTTCTTTTATATAATCTTATAAATTTTATTTCTCATATTCGCCCCGGATATCATCCTTCGGAGGTTCCATCGGATATTTGCCGGTAAAACAGCCTTCGCAGATATCCAGGCCGTTTACCAGTTCTTTCAGCCGGTCAAGACGCAAATAGCCCAAACTGTCTGCTCCAATGAGCTGACAAATCTCTTCTACAGAGCGATTATTGGCAATCAGCTGTTCCCTTGCCGGTACATCTGTTCCAAAATAACATGGCCATAAAAATGGCGGTGAGCTGACACGCATATGTACTTCTTTTGCACCTGCTTCACGAAGCATCTTCACAATACGGCCACTGGTAGTTCCTCTGACAATAGAATCATCAATCATAATGACTCTCTTGCCATTCACAGCTTCCCTGAGTACATTCAGCTTAATCTTCACGCTGGACTCTCTGGTGCTCTGCTTTGGTTTAATAAAGGTTCGTCCTACGTAGCTGTTTTTTACAAACGCCGTTCCATATGGAATACCTGATTCCATGGCATATCCCATAGCTGCCGCATTTCCGGACTCCGGAACGCCAACCACAAGATCTGCCTCTACCGGTGAATCCATAGCGAGAAATCTTCCTGCTCTGATTCTGGATCCATATACGCTGACTCCATCAATATGACTGTCCGGTCTGGCAAAATAAATATATTCAAAAATACAGCGTGCCTGCTGTTCCTTTGGCAGACACATAGAGGTATCTGACTTCATTCCCTCTTTGGTAATCGTCACCACTTCTCCTGGCTCAACGTCCCGGATATACTCTGCTCCAAGCGTCTCAAGGGCACAGGTTTCTGAAGTGATGATATAGGCATTGTCTCTTTTTCCGATGCAAAGAGGCTTAAATCCATAGGGATCTCTCGCTCCAATCAGCTTTCTCGGTGACATCACCACCAGAGAATAAGCACCTTTGATCTTCTTCATGGCATTCAGCACAGCGCTCTCTACGTTTTTCGTATTCACACGTTCCCGCGCAATATGATATGCCACCACCTCTGAATCAATCGTTGTCTGGAAGATCGCACCAGAATAAGCAAGTTCTTTTCTCAGCTCCGGTGCATTGATCAGATTTCCGTTATGCGCAAGTGCAAGCGTTCCTTTTATGTAATTCAGTACCAGTGGCTGAGCATTCTCCCGGGTGCTGGCCCCGGCTGTGGAATATCGGACATGTCCCACTCCGATATCTCCTTTCATCTGCTCCAGTTCTTCACCGGTAAATACTTCATTTACCAGCCCCATACCCTTATAGGAGGTCACTTTTCCCTTCGGGCCATTGGTCTCACTGACCGCGATCCCACAGCTCTCCTGTCCACGGTGCTGCAGGGCAAACAGGCCATAGTAAATCGACGCCGCTACATCTTTTCCACCCAAGTCATACATCCCAAATACGCCACATTCTTCATGCAGCTTTTCCTCTTTTTCCATCTGTTGATGGACACCTGGTTTTTTCATAAGACATCTCCTCGCTGTTTGTTCTTCCAAATTGTAACTGTTCAGTACCTTCACAGTTCTGAATAGTTATCCCAAATTACTATAACTTATGAATTTTCAAAATACAAGCCAAATTTACATTCCAGAGGCCGTATTCCTGAGGTATTCTTCTTTTCTGTCCCTGATTTCTTTCTCCATGCTCTCTTTTTTTTCTTTTCCTGCCAGTTCCATTCCCTCCTGAATCAAAGCTCTGGTATCTTCCCAAAGCTCCATAGCATCACTGCGATTCGCACGAATCTGTGCCAGTCTCTGCTGGTACTGTTTTTCAGACAAAAACAACGGCAATATCCGCAGATATTTTTCATATACCTTTTTGGATTTCATGACCTGATACGAATTCCACAGACAGTCTGCTGCTTCTTCAAATTCAAATAACCGCGCATAAGCAGCTGCCATATTTTCCAGTACTGCTGCATAAAACTGCATACCCATTTTTCCATTTTTCTGCTGCTGCACAATTTTCTCATACTCTTTTAAAGCAATCACGTACCTGCCAAATTCCACCAGATAATCTGCCTTCATTTTTCTCCGCACTTCCTCTGGTTCTGTCAGAATTTCTGTAAACTGCTCTTGGAAAAGTCTGAATTTCTGTCTGTCCAGATAGCCGCATTCCTGAAAAATCGAAAACACATATTCTTCATATGTTTCCCTTTCCAGTGCTCGCATCAATCGGTTCTGCAGCTTTAGCAGCCCCAGTTCTGTTCCAATCCATCTGCACAGCGACATGTTGACTACAGATTCATCAATCAGATACACATAATGACTAAAATAATAACACAGTTCTTCCAGCGAATAGATATTTCTCCCTATGCTTTCTA
This sequence comes from uncultured Marvinbryantia sp., assembly GCA_934394985.1. Lineage (GTDB taxonomy): Bacteria > Bacillota > Clostridia > Lachnospirales > Lachnospiraceae > Marvinbryantia. The sequence goes on along the minus strand of CAKRRF010000034.1, from coordinate 9,230 downwards.
TGTAGAATGGTCTTTTGGCACATTCTGTTCTACACAGATAATATTCACTCATTCTCTAATGCTCCTCTCCTGCATTCTGCTGATTTATTTCAGCTTCAGTACGCTCTCCCAGGTCAGCCCGGAAGATGGAAAAAATTCTCCAAATCCCATGTCTCTGATTCTCACCCGGCACTCAGATACCGACTCAAACTCCATCTGCAGATGCAACCTTGTCGTCTTTGGCGGACGATCAGGCAAACCCTCCAACATAATACTGTAGCTGACTGCATCTCCTCCCCGTAAAGAGCGGGCATATAATACCAGTTCTTTTCCTTCATTTAGCAAAATCTCACAGCCACACTGTGCCTCATACCAGTTCATACCGGCACTGATCAGCATATAATCTGTCTTTTGTCCCCGGATATCCATCTGCATACCAATATTATATTCCACCATATCTTCACTCGCATACAGATAACTGTCCAGATTCTTTCCCATATGCAGCTTTCTGCACATGGCATAACATGCTCCTTTTGTATACAGATTTCTTCCCTGAAATACGTGTCGTTTTCTGCACAGATACTGCAGCGATTTCACAGCCCATGTCTTATCAAAATTGTCTCCGATCAAAAATGTGGAAGATACTGTTTCTTCCCGGAAGATTCTCTGAATCAGCTCCAGAAACTTCTGATCTCTTCTGGCATCCCATTCCTCACTGCTTCGCCCCGATGAATATCCCAGATCTATTTTTTCTCCTGTCTGAACACTTACCAGCGCCGGCTTCGTCCGGCTGTCTATTTTCATCAGCCAGGAAGAAATATGTGACTGATTGTACTCAAACAAAGCAGAGGCATGAAACCACAATTCTTTTTTCTGATTTATCACATAATAGAAAAAACTTTCCCGGTAACTCTGCAGAAACAGATTTTCTCTCTGTATCCCCAGCTTTTCAGCTGCGCTTCGAATATAGCTGATCCATGGCTGGCGTACTTCCCGCATGGTCACCATCATATATACCTCTGTCATATCCATTTCCGGATTCAGATATCCCAGACATTTTTTTATAAAGTCTGCCAGTGCTTCCACCGGTTTCTTTCCTCTGTCGGAAAGAAGTCCCTCCGGCGTCGGAATCAGAAATTTATCCTGGTTTTCTGTAATACTGACTGATTCCGGCTCCCCGGTTCGTTCGCTGTAATAAGAAATCTGTGAATAGTCTTTTTCCAGATCCAGCCCTATGATCATTCTTCTCATGTTCTGCTCCTGTTTTTATGTTATCTAATTTAAGCTGAAAATCTCTTCTGCCAGATACTGCATACCGGCATAACGAGCATCCAGCTCTCTGTATTTTGTTTCCTCTTTATTTTCCTCTGCCTGTATCATCTGATTGATCAGATCATACCGGGTTGTGCCATGCCTGGATACGACTTCCTGGCAGATATAAGACTGTCTGCCTGTCTCTGTTACTTTTTCTGCCGCTTCCACTGTCAGATACCATTCCAGTGTATCCTTATAAAACAAGGTAAATTCTTTTGTATAAACTCCTTCAAACGTCTCTTCCAACCGGATGCTTTTTTCTGGCTGCCCCTGATAGCTGTAATGTAAAATGACATTTTCCTGTGATCTGCCCCGATACTCCAGAATATATTTGTCATACAGATGATACTGTTCCCTGAGTTTCTTTGGAAGCTTCATCATAAATGCAAACCGCATTCCCCTCTCCAGGTATTTTTCCAGAAGATACTGCATCCATTTCTGTTGGCCGGCACTCTTCTCCTTCCGCTCAGTATAACGCTTCAGAAGTGCCAGCTTACAGATATCCGGTGTGCCAACCATTCCAAGCATGCTCTGCTCCATGTAAGCAAATACACACCAGTCTGTCTTCTTTTCACGTACAAAGAATTCATAAGACATCCAGGTAACATATGCCCGGCAAATCCAGGATTTTCCCATTTTTTTCTCATAAGCATCAAATATCGGTTCTGTATCTTCTGATCCCTGCATCAGAAACAGAAGCAGCACCAATATTCGCTCTTCCAGTTCAAACGAGGTCAGGTGGAATGTTCTTCCTGCGTACCAGATCTTTTTCATCAAATCCAGAGAACCTTCGTAATGCTTCATCAGAAATGCCAGCATTTTTTCATCGTATAGATTTTGCTCAAAGCACCAGACGCAAATTGCCAGCAGCATCTTATCTGCTTCCCGGTCTTCCTCAGTCAGCAATGCACTGCACATGTGCACCAGCAGCTTTACGTCCACTTTTTCTGTTCCGTAGATGCTGACCAGTTCATATAAATCCTGATAACGATCCAGTCCTGCCAGCAGCTTTGCCATTTCATTCATGTGCTTTTCTGCAATCTCTCTGCTGTCAATCTGAGCCAAAAATGTCTCTGCTTCCGGATGATCCGGATGTTCAGAAAAATAAATGAGCAGTCTGTCCAACAATTCTCTCCGATAAATTTCACGAATCTGCTTCATATTCAGAAGATACAGATAATTCTTCATCCTGCTCTCTTCTATCTGCAACTTCTTTTCTCCGTTCATGCAGTCATACAGCAGAAAACGCTCCTGGGATGGCAGAAATGTTCGACAAATCCTCTCCAGTTTTTCATCTTCCAGGAGATGTCGGATCTGACAGAAAGATTCTGCCGCATAACGTTTTCCGTCATGATCTTCTGCCAGCAAAATATATTCATCATTCAGGATCTGCACCTGTGCTGTTTTGTCCTGCAGTGCCACCCGTTGTTCCTGTTCCAGTGCTTTGTGTATCACAATCAAATGCCGTATTTCCGGCTTGTCACAGGTTACTTCACAGGTAAACAATGCTTTCTCCAGTCCTGCTGCCAGTGACTCATTCATCACATCCTCTTCCAGAAGTGTCTGATATAAAAGTGCAAGATCCTGACTGATCCTTCCTTCCTCCAGTTGTTCCTCCATGAACAGCTCCATCACTTTCCGGTAACTGACATAGCTTTCCTCATCTCGCTTTCTGTTGCAGATGATGGCGGCATAAATAGCTGCCTTTCGAACAGAATCCAGTGTATTATGGTATACAAAATAAAGTCGAATAGCTTTCGGCAGTTCCTGAGCATTCAGATGATCTGATGTTTCCACAAAATACTCATATAATCCGGTAATCCGGACATCCTGCATCACACCAAGCGTAAACCAGCGAGCGTATTTCTTTTCACTCTTTCTTCCCTCGATCAGCATCCTGCAGATTGCTGTCAGAAGATTTTTCGTTGGCATGGCTTCATAACATGCAGTCAGTACCTGAAACAGTACCGGATGAAAGCTCTGCGTATGTCCTGCGAGCTGAGCAGTCTGGCCACTAATCTCCGGATCAAAGATTTTTTCCCGGCACAGAAATGATAACAGGTGAATTTCAAACTCTTCCAGCCTGCGCAACATCAGTGGTTCTTTTTTCAGAATCTCCCATGCCTCCAGATACATCGCAGGGCTGATACAACCCTGCTGATATTTGTTTCGCATTTCTTCCAGACGTTCTCCGTCATTTCGATACATCTGTCCGTTTACCTGAAACATCAGCCACTGAAGAATCCAGCTCTCGCTGTCTTCCAGATACAGCTCTGCAATTTTCGTTCTGACATATTCCCGGTACTCTGTTTCCTGATTCTGTATGGCAGTCAGGTACAGATAACATCCCTGCCAGCGTGGATCCTTTAATTCCTCTTCCCGTTCCTGTATCTGCCCGAGAATCAGTTCTGCATGAATGGTATCCTGCATCTGAAACAGAACATAACTCTCATATAAATCATAAAAAATATGTGTCCCCTCAGCTCTTCTATAACGCTCCAGAGACTGCAGAGTTTCTTTTCCCCAAACTGTCCGTTCCAGTTTTCCGGTCCGATAAGCAATATATTTTTTCAGGATCTGTGTGGTTTCTTTTTTTTGCCGATGCAAAACCCCGGAATTTTCTCTTTTCTTTGCTCTCTGTACTTCCACAATACAGTATTTTTTCTCCAGTCCTGTGGAAATCATAATTCTGGCAAACTGTTTTCCCGCATGTAGCTTTTCCTGATGAATCATAAATCCCACATGGCAGACACTTCCCAAAAATTCTTCTGTTGTAATCTGAGTCTTTTCCAGCGTCAGAAACGGGGCATCACAGGATATCTGTATAGAAGCAAAGCCCCAGGTATTTTTCCGGATTACCAGTTCTTCTTTTCTGGTCTCACTCACCTGCGGTATGATTATGCGCTCCTGCTCCGGTTCCAGTGTAATGGTCTCTTTCTGCCCCATTCCCACCAGAAACTGCTCCAGGCAGCGGTAAGAGGCTCCTTCTGCCAACAGTCCGTCATACAGAGTCGTACTGCATTCTGACCAGCTTCGGATCCTGCTGCGAAATCCACCTGAAAGAAACAGCACATATGCTCTTCCAAAATCTTCTTTTGCCAGTGCTGTAAATTCTTCCATTGTGAAAGGCGGCATCACCGGTTCGTTTTTCTCTCCCTGCCTTCCTCCAATGGTAATCTGATAAGGCAGACGGTATTCTCCTGCCGATGTATTCAAAATAAATTCTCCTGACAGCACTTCGCCCACTGCCATTCCCGTCACATCTGCTTCATAACGGATCGTTTCTCCAATCCCGTTAAAACTATCCGGCCGAACTCCCATCCTGGGATTCGTCGAATAAACAAATCCCTGCACACTTTTTTCATTCTGGGATATGACTGAGAATTTTCCACAGTAATTTTCCTTCTCTGTCGTTTTTCCGCTGATTTCTGTTTCTGACAGCTCCAGTGTATTCTGAAGATCTTCAAATTTTCCGTTTAATATTTCATTTATTCTTTTTTTCAATCGAATCTTCCTCATAAAGAGCAGGGAGCTGCATAACAGCTCCCCACTTCACCACTTTTATTTTAACAGCTTTTTCAGTTCATCCATAAAGGTATTCACATCTTTAAACTCTCGGTATACCGATGCAAATCGCACATAGGCTACCGGATCCAGTTCTTTCAGCTGATCCATGACAATCTCCCCAATCACTTCACTGCTGACTTCACGTTCTTCTCTGCTGAACACCTGTGTCTCTATCTGATCCACCACTGCAGTAATCTGCTGTGCGGATATTGGTCGTTTGTAACACGCACGAATAACGCCATTCTCGATTTTTCTGCGATCGTACTGCTCCCGGTTCTGATCCTTCTTAATAACAATCAGCGGTATCGTCTCTACCTTTTCATATGTCGTAAACCGCTTCCCACACGCATCACACATACGCCGGCGGCGAATAGAACTGTTGTCATCAACCGGTCTGGAATCCACTACTCTGGTGTCATCCTGATTACAAAACGGACATTTCATCTTTTTGTTCCCCCTGTTCATAAATGTCTGTGAATTCTTTCACTGACATTCACCTGTTCCCAAATTTTAGTATAGCCTAATAGAAGTCCGTATGTCAATTGCATATACTGATAGAAAGAAATTTTTTTCAGGTGTCTTATGAGATTATGCGAACTTCGTCAGAAAGAGGTTATCAATATTTGTTCCTGTGCCTCTCTTGGCTGTGTCATCGATGTAGATATTGATCCGAAAAGCGGGCAGGTACTGGCTCTGATTGTTCCCGGCCCGGGACGCTTTCCTTCTCTGTTCGGACGTGAACAGGATTGCCGGATTCCCTGGAGGTGCATCTGTCAGATCGGTGAAGAAATCATTCTGGTGGAACTGAAAGATTCTCATGTTCTGAACAAATAACACCTGTCACTTCAGATAATTTCTCATAATCTTTAATGCATTTTTTTCCAGTCTGCTGACCTGCGCCTGCGAAATCTGGATTTCTTCTGCCACCTCCATCTGGGTTTTTCCTTCATAAAACCGCATGTCTATAATCCGTCGTTCCCTGTCATTCAGCCGTTCCATTGCATCCCTTAACGCTATGGACTCCACCCAGTTCTCTTCTTTATTTTTTTTATCACTGATCTGGTCCATTACATAAAGAGAATCTCCGCCTTCTGAATAAACCGGATCGTACAGACTTAATGGATTCTGTATTGCGTCCATTGCATATACGATCTCTTCTTTTGCGATTCCTATTTCTTCGGCAATCTCATTCATTGTCGGCTCTTTCAGATATTTTTTTGTATAGGCCTCTCTTGTATACAATGCTTTATACGCTGTATCACGAAGAGAGCGACTTACCCTGATTACATTATTATCTCGTAGATATCTTCTGATCTCTCCGATGATCATGGGAACCGCATACGTACTGAATTTCACATCCAGCTCTGTATTAAAATTATCAACTGCTTTCATCAGACCGATGCATCCGATCTGAAACAGATCGTCTGCATTTTCATTACTTCCCGAAAATCTTTTTATTACACTGAGTACCAGTCTTAAGTTGCCTCTGATATACTGTTCTCTTGCCTCCCGGTCTCCCTGCCTGATTTTACAGAATAACGCTTCCTTTTCTGCTTCTGTGAGAACCGGTAATTTCGCTGTGTTTACCCCGCATATTTCCACTTTATTCAGTGCCATCGCAAGAATCCTCCTGAAACTGTTTTCTAGTTAAAGAATTCTCCCAAAAAACTCTGATTATGCGGTTCTCAGAAAAATATAAAAATTAATAGCCCTTGACAATTTCTTTTCGCAGGCGTCCGATAATCTTCTTTTCCAGTCTGGAAATATAAGACTGTGAAATTCCCAGCATATCTGCCACTTCCTTTTGTGTTTTTTCTTCCCCCTCTCTGTTTCCCAGACCGAAACGAAGTTGTATGATGATTCTTTCCCGGTCTGACAGTCTGGCTATCGCTCTTCTCAGAAGCCGATATTCCACTTCCATTTCCAGGTCTCTGTAGATTACATCTTCATCCGTGCCCAGAATATCTGAAAGAAGCAGTTCATTTCCATCCCAGTCTACATTCAATGGCTCATCAAAAGATACTTCCATACGCGTTTTATTGGTTCGGCGCAAATGCATAAGAATTTCATTTTCAATACATCGTGATGCATAGGTCGCCAGCTTGATATTTTTATCCGGATTATAAGTATTGATTGCCTTAATCAGCCCGATTGTTCCAATCGAAATCAGATCCTCTACTCCAACTCCTGTATTATCAAATTTTTTTGCAATATAGACAACCAGACGCAGATTATGCTCGATCAGCATTTCTCTGGCCTGTGTCTGTGTTTCCCCTGACAGCCCTGCAATTGCCTTTGCTTCTTTTTCCGGCTCCAGAGGTGGAGGCAGTACCTCACTGCCTCCTATGTAGTATACTTCCTTCGGACGTTTCCACATAAACTGAGATACCGGTGCAAGCATCCTTACCTGCATGGTATCCGGTATTCTGACATTTGCCAACATCTGACATTCCCTCCCACTTTTCCTGTCATTTTATATTCTGTCTGAGACTCTGATGCAGAATCATCTGCCAGCTTTCATTCTGGCTGAGGCACTGTCTGCTGACTGCCACCAGAACGTTGGGTGTACTTAATGTTTCCTTTTCTGTTTCCACCTGAATCTCATCCAGCTGCAGGACGGGAAGCAGTCCGTATTTTTTTCCGATACTCTGATAAGGTATCAATGAATACATTCCGGATGGCTGCTCTACTGCCTGAAAATCCAGCCAAGCCTGCAGTTCTCTGTACTCGTTCTCCGTCAGTAGACTCTTCAGTACTCTGGATTCCAGAATATGTACCGGGCGTCCGGTAACCGGCTGTGTCAGCTGATTTCCGCTGTCCCAGAGTGCCTGTACCTGCTGTTCTTTTCCATGCAGCTTCAGTGTCACCAAATACAGCAGCTTCTCCTTCGTTGTTCTCTTCTTTACCTTGATCAGAGCAAAAAAAGGCAATAAAATACCTGCGGCCATACTGTATGGAAATGGCATATGAATATAATCCCTCAAAATCTGCCAGCTTCCTTCCGCCAGTAATGACAGCAGGCGAAATATCACTGCTCTATACATGAATGTTTTCCAGCCACACCAACGCCAGGCTGCTGTTGTCATCAGGGCTTCCACTGTCATACAAAGTATGACTTCAGATATTCCCACCCGGTACATTCCCAGAATCATCCCGAAACACAACATCAGACTTCCGCCTGCTGCCACCAGCAAACTGCGTATCCCGGAACAACGCTTTCCTTCCAGTATTGCCATCATTTGTAATACGGTATCATTTATTACCAGATTTTCCAGAAAAAAAATGTCCAGATAAAACTCGTAATTCAATGTCTGCCTCCCGCCTGTTCTGCAACAAGTATATCCGTTTGACGATACGGATTTTGTCAAACCGGCGGTGAGAAAGCGGTATATTCACCGATGATTTTCGACAGTAAAACCAGTGAAGGCATTGTTTTGTGACTCTTCTTAAGCCGCAAAACAATGCCCCACTGGTTTTCTATTCATTTATATCACAGGAAATGTCAATATTGCCTTAAACAAATCTCCGTCAATTTTTATGGTCAATGTTCCTTTTTGCAGTTCTGTCAGACTTCTGGCAATGGACAGCCCAAGTCCGTTTCCTTCTGTTGTTCTGGATGAATCTCCCCGGACAAAACGCTCCATCAGTTCTTCTTCTGAGACATTCAGTGCCTCTCTGGACGTATTCTTAAACGTAATAACTGCATTTTTCCCAAGCTGTTCCAGGGACAGATACACTCTGGTACCTGGTTGTGCATATTTGCAAATATTATTCATCAGATTGTCAAATACTCTCCACATTCTTCTGCCGTCTGCCAAAATTCGAATCTCACGATCCGGCTGAGATGTCACCAGCGTCAGATTTGCATTTTGAAGTTTTTCCTCATATTCCCCATCTGCCTGAGTCAGAAATACTGAGGCATCACAGGGAATCAAATTTACTTCCAGATTACCGGTAGATGCTTTGGAGGCCTCCACCAGATCCTCTATCAGCCGTTTCAGTCTGCCTGCCTGACGAACCAATACCTCAGCATACTCTGTTATTTTCTCATTTTCGGTCTGCTCTTTTCCTATCAAATCTGCATAGTTAATAATTGATGTCAGTGGTGTTTTGATATCATGTGATACATTCGTGATCAGTTCGGTCTTCATTCTCTCACTTTTCAGCTGCTTTTCTACCGCCAGACTCATGCCTCTGGCAATACTGTTCAGATCCTCGCCCTGTTTCTGAAAATCTCCCCGCATACCTCTGGTGTCTATCTGATAAGACAAATCTCCTTCTGCCAGAGCTGCCGCCCCTTTCTGAAGCCTTCTGATTATCCATGCACCATAGAATATAACAGGAAGCAGGATCAGCTTTTCCAGAAACCA
>CAKRRF010000033.1 GCA_934394985.1 uncultured Marvinbryantia sp. | reverse complement strand
AGTTCAAAATCAACATCTAGCTAATTTATCCCTTTTACTGTTTTATAAGGTCAGTTCCTTGAATCTTAAAACTTTTTTAGAATCTTTCAAGGTTGTTTCACTGTTCAATTATCAAGGTTCTTTGTCATTTCGAACTTCTGTATGTTACCATAGTTTCAAAACTTTGTCAACTACTTTTTTATCTTTTTTCATTGACTAACGGAGAAGGAGGGATTTGAACCCTCGCGCCGCTATTAACGACCTGCACCCTTTCCAGGGGTGTCCCTTCAGCCTCTTGGGTACTTCTCCAGACTGATTTCTCAACTTTATTCAGTTGACGGAGAGAGTGGGATTCGAACCCACGCGCCCTTGCGGACAAACGGTTTTCAAGACCGCCTCGTTATGACCACTTCGATATCTCTCCATTTGCCTTTTTGCTTTCCAGCACTTCAAAAGGCAAGATTCATTCTAACATTGAGTTTCCTGTTTGTCAACAACTTTTTTTATTTTTTCGACTTTTTTTCGTTTCTTTATCTCTCCCCTAATTTCAGGTTCGGTATTGCGTTCAGATCCAGACTGCTTCTGGTTCCTGCCAGATATTCATAATAGGCCGCTGCACCAATCATTGCTGCATTATCCGTACACAAAATTGGTGACGGATGATAAAATTTGATATGATTTTTCTCACATGCAAGTTCCATCTCTCTTCTCAATGTGGAATTAGAAGCCACTCCTCCTGCAATAGCCAGTTTATCAAATCCATATTCTTTTACCGCCATCATAGCGTGTTCTACCAGTACATCAGTTACTGCTTTCTGAAATGACGCCGCAACATCTGCTGCCACTATCTCCTCACCTTTCATTTTTGCGCCATTCAGATAATTTAACACCGCTGATTTCAGCCCGCTAAAGCTGAAGTCATATACCGATTCTGCAATATGCGCTCTTGGAAATGTAATTGCATCTGGATTTCCTTCCTTTGACAGTCTGTCAATCTTAGGCCCTCCAGGATATCCAAGCCCAATTGCTCTCGCAACTTTATCAAAAGCCTCTCCAGCTGCATCATCCCTGGTACGACCGAGAATCTTGTATTTTCCATAATCCTCTACTACTACCAGATGCGTATGACCACCTGATACCACCAGACATGCAAACGGTGGCTCCAGTTCTTTGTTTTCAATATAATTGGCTGATATATGTCCTTCTATATGATGCACTCCAATTAAAGGTTTCTTTGTTGCATAAGCAATTGCTTTCGCCTCTGCAACACCAACCAGAAGCGCTCCTACCAGTCCAGGTCCATAAGTAACACCTATCGCATCAATATTGTCCAGTGTCATATCTGCCTCTTTTAGTGCTTCTTCAATCACCTGATTTATTTTTTCAATATGTTTTCTGGATGCAATTTCCGGAACAACACCTCCATACAGCGTATGAAGTGCAATCTGAGAAGAAATAATATTGGATAACACTTCTCTTCCGTTTCTCACAACTGCTGCCGCCGTTTCATCACAGGAACTTTCTATTGCCAGTATTACTATATCCTTTTCGTTTTTCATGTTGTTTCTTTTGCTTCCCCTTCAAACATTAATTCTGTAGATTTTCCATCTTTACCCGGATATGCATTGGGAAAGATATCTGTCACTGTCTTCATATACTCTTCCGGTCGATTTAGTGAAGGACTGTAATGCGTCAGCCACAATTCATTGACCTGAGCCTTTTTCGCTACTTCCGCTGCTTCTGTAAATGTCATATGCCTGTGTTCTATCGCTTTTGCTTCTTTTCCAGGTTCACCATACATTCCCTCACAGATAAGCAGATCCGCATGACTGGCATTTTCCACCAGTGATTGTGTCGGTCTGGTATCGGTACAATAAGTCAGTTTGATTCCTTTTCTCGGAGCACCCAGCACCATATCCGGTGTATAACATCTTCCGTCCTCTTCAATCCGTTCTCCCCTTTGTAGCCGACTCCAGTATTTTAATGGAATTTCCTGTTCCTTTGCTCTTAGTGCATCAAATTTTCCTGCCCGGTCTATCTCAATAGAGTATCCGTAGCATAAAACATTATGATTTACACGATACGCAATCAGACGATACCCATCCATTTCAAACACCTGCTGTGCCCCCTGAATCTCCCGAAAATGTATTTCAAATGGCAGTTCTGGCGCAATTATGCGCAGTGCGCTTACCACTCGCTCCAACCCCTTTGGGCCAATCAGGGTGAGGGGTTCTGTCCGCATGGCATTTCCCATGGTTAAAAGCAACCCCGGCAGTCCACTGATATGATCACCATGATAATGGGTGAAACAGATCACATCAATCGGCTTAAAACTCCATCCTTTTTCCTTGATCGCAATCTGTGTTCCTTCTCCACAGTCAAATAAAATACTGCTGCCATTATAACGCATCATCAGCGCTGTCAGCCAGCGGTATGGCAGCGGCATCATTCCTCCGCACCCCAGCAAACATACATCTAACATATTCCACCATTACTTTCTTCTTTACAATAATTCTGTCTCTTCCCAGCATTCTGCCGGGATCTGAAATTCTTTAACGAGCTTTGCAAAACACATCTCACACATATGAAACCGATAGATTTTCTGATCTGATTCCGAAAAATATCCCCACTGCTTCTTTACTGTAAGGTATTCTTCCTGCGTTTGCAAAATTTCTCTTCCACATTTGTTGCAGTAAACCTTGTTTTCCATGACTTCTCCTCCTGTTTATCCATTCAGCTCGATTATACAGGACGATTTATTTTTATCCCAGTGGGAATCATTAGAAATATTTCCACATAATTACTGCATTTTCCTTTGGTTTATCATAAAAATTTTTTCGGATCCCTGCCTGTTCGAAGCCAAGCTTCCGATACAATGCGATAGCCGCTTCATTGCTTTCACGCACTTCTAGCGTAAATGCCCTGATGCCATTTTTTTTCCCCCGTTCCATCAGTTCCAGAAGCATTCTCTCGCCTATTCCACCTCGCCTGCTAACAGCATCTACTGCCACATTCGTAATATCTGCTTCATCCAGCACTTGTAAGTAACCACAGTAGCCTACTATCTTTCCATCTACATGTGCAGAAAGATAGCAGGTGGATTCCTGCTTCATAGAATCAGCAAAACCTTGTTCTGACCAGGGGAGAGAAAAATTTTCTTTTTCAATTCTGGAAATCTCCGGCAGATCTGACAGCTGCATTTCCCGGATCTCCAACTTATTTATTTGTTCAGGCATGTACTGCACCCGCCTGTTTTTCAGCCCGTTCACGTTCCGCCTGCGACAGTCTGAGATAATCCGGCTGATGTTCCATAGCCGTTTCCGTCTTTCCCGCCCTCGCGTACTGCATGCCAAGTGCTGCAACTGCACCTGCTCGCTGCCGACTCAGATGTGCAGGTGCAAAAAGATACGGTACTTTCAGATTTTTCTCTATGACTTCCCGGTAAACAGACACTCCATCACCTGCCAGGATCACTCCCCGCCCTATCTGATTTAATTTATCTACTATTTCTTCCACCGGTACGGCCATCTGATCTTCCGTTACCTTCAGCGCATTTCCCTGAAATTCATAGATTCCGGTATATACCTGGTTGCGTCTTGCATCCATCATCGGACAGATTACTTTTTCCGAGCCACAGAAATTATATGCAATTCCTTCCAGCGTTGGTACAGAAACCAGTGGTTTTTTCAACGCCAGTCCCAATCCTTTTGCTGTGGCAGATCCAATGCGCAGCCCTGTGAAGGAGCCTGGGCCTGCGGCTATTGCTATCACATCTACTGTATTCAGATCCAGTTCGATCATTTTCGCTATTTCATCCAACATAGGAAGCAGTGTCTGTGAATGTGTTTTTTTATAATTAACGGTGTACTCCGCCAGCATCTGTTCGTCTTCTACTACAGCAACTGTTGCAACCATTCCAGAACTGTCAATTCCCAGTACTTTCATCTATTTCACCTCTATTCTGCGGTAATCAAAACCTTTTTCCAGATCTTTTTCTATGGTAATCCAGATTGTATCCCCAGGCATAATCTCTTCAATCAGATTAGCCCATTCCACCAGACAGACTCCTTCCCCGTAAAAACAGTCCTCATATCCGATTTCATCCATTTCTTCAATATCGCCTATTCGATATACATCAAAATGATAAAATGGCATTCTTCCTTCTTCATAGACCTGTACAATAGTAAATGTCGGACTGCTTACCGGTTCGGTTATTCCTATTCCTTCTGCAAATCCCTTCGTCAATATGGTTTTTCCAACACCAAGATCACCCAGAAGTGCGTAAACCTGACCTGGTTTTGCTTCCATTCCCAGTTTTTTGCCTAATTCAAATGTTTCTTTTTCGCTAAATGTCTCTATCTTCATTACATTTCAAAAAATAAAACGGATCTTCACTGGCAATAAAATGCATCAGCATATAGGCGCACATCATTGCTACTTTTTCTTCTTTTAAAATCCGCTTTGCTTCCTTCCTGTCCACTAAGACCACTTCTATTTCTTCGCTGTCTTCTTCTCCATCTGTACTGATGCTTCCGGATGCATAGCCATATACCATGGAACAACATTCATCTGTCATTCCAATCGTTGTATACAACGGCTTCTCCATATATCGCGGCACATCAAGGAGCTCCAGCTTTAATCCTGTCTCTTCTTTCAGTTCTCTTATTGCGGCACTGTGATAGTCTTCCCCTTTTTCCACCAGTCCTGCCGGGAACTCATAAATATAATCGTCGATCGCATATCGATACTGATGTACCAGCACTATTTTATCTCTTTTTTCCCCATACAGGCTATAAATTGCCACGCCATCCGGTTCACTGTCTTTTTGAGACAGCTTCATCTGCGCTGCATCAGTTGCGCGGGATGCAACATAATAGTTTACATCCCCGCCCAGACGATTTTCCGCATCCAAATAATACATATTCAGGAAACGGTTATCGGTCATTTTCTTGACACTTCTGATTTTTCCCATTTTAAATGCCTTTCATGGTCAGCTGGATTCGTTTTTTACTCAGATCCACACTCATAACTTTTACTTCCACAATATCGCCTACACTGACTACTTCCAATGGATGTTTTATAAATTTCTTATCCGTCAGCTGGGAAATATGAACCAGACCATCCTGATGTACACCAATATCTACAAAAACACCAAAATCAATGACATTTCTTACGGTTCCCTTTAATACCATTCCCGGTGTCAGATCTTTCATTTCCAATACATCCGTACGCAGAATCGGCTTCGGCATTTCATCACGCGGATCACGGGCCGGTTTTTCCAGTTCTTTTACAATATCACGTAATGTAATCTCCCCTACTTCCAGTTCCTGTGCCAGTTTTGTATAATCTTTGATTTTCTTTGACATACCTTCCAGTTTTCTGTCCGTAATATCTGCGCTGGAATATCCAAGCTTATCAAGCAACAGTTCTGCTGCATGATAACTTTCCGGATGCACGCTGGTCTGATCCAGTGGGTTATTTCCACCCTGAATACGCATAAACCCGGCGCACTGTTCGTATGCTTTTGGTCCCAGTTTTGTCACTTTTAGCAATTGTTTTCGATCTGTAAATCTTCCATTTTCTTCCCGATATACAACAATATTTTTTGCAATTACCTTGCTTACACCAGAAATGTACTCCAAAAGTGATGACGATGCTGTATTTAAGTCTACTCCGACCTTATTTACACAGTCTTCCACCACACCACTTAATGCTTCACCCAGCTTTTTCTGATTCATATCATGCTGATACTGTCCTACTCCGATTGATTTCGGATCAATCTTCACCAGTTCTGCCAGTGGATCCTGTACCCGGCGCGCAATAGATGCCGCACTTCTCTGTCCTACGTCAAAATTCGGAAATTCTTCTGTTGCCAACTTACTTGCAGAATATACGGATGCTCCGGCTTCGTTTGTGATCACATACTGCACCGGTGTGGATAACTCTTTTAGTAATTCTACAATAACCTGTTCGGACTCTCTGGATGCAGTTCCGTTTCCCACAGAAATCAGTGTGATATGATATTTTTCAATAAATTCTTTTACTTTATCTTTCGCTGCACGGATTTTCTTCTCATTTGTCGGTGCAGTTGGATAAACCACCGCTGTATCCAGTACTTTTCCGGTAGGATCTACTACCGCCAGCTTACATCCTGTACGGAAAGCCGGGTCCCATCCCAGCACTACCTGGCCGGCAATCGGCGGCTGCATCAGAAGCTGCTGCAGATTCTTTCCAAATACACTGATTGCTCCTTCCTCTGCTTTTTCAGTCTGTGCATTGCGAATCTCACGCTCAATAGCCGGCGCTATCAGACGTCTGTAACTGTCTTCCGCCACTTCTTTCAGGATTTCCGTTGTATTTGGATTATCCTTTTTTATAATCTGTTTTTCCAGATATCTTAAAATGCGCTCTTCCGGAGCTTCCACCTTTACTGTCAGGATTTTTTCTTTTTCTCCTCGATTTAACGCCAGCACGCGGTGACCGGCAAGCTTCGATACCGGTTCCTGAAAATGATAGTACATTTCGTATACAGATTCTGTCTTCTCATCTTTCGCTTCCGCTGTCAGAATTCCTTCTTTTTCTGTCATTTCACGAATCCTGGTACGGTATGACGCTTCATCTGAGATACTTTCCGCTATAATATCTTTGGCCCCGTTAATGGCATCTGCAACAGTCAAAACTTCTTTTTCCTCGTTCAGATAACTCTTTGCCTCTTCTTCCAGAGACTTTTTTGTCATCTGTAAAAGTATTATATTGGCCAGACCTTCCAGACCTTTTTCCTTTGCGATCGTTGCTCTGGTACGACGCTTCGGGCGATACGGGCGATACAAATCTTCCACCAGCACCTGAGTCTGAGCCTCTAAAATCTGCTTTTTCAGTTCTTCTGTCAGTTTTCCCTGTTCTTCAATACTGGACAGAACCTGTCTCTTCTTTTCTTCCAGATTACGCAAATACACCAGTCTCTCGTGCAGTTTTCTTAATTGTTCATCGTCCAGTGTTCCAGTTGCTTCCTTACGGTACCTGGCAATAAAAGGTATGGTATTGCCTTCATCAATTAATTTTATGGCAGCCTCTGCCTGCCAGGTCTGTACTTCCAGTTCGGAAGCAATTTTCTTTATAATATCCATTCTTTACCACCTGTTCGTTGTTGTTTCTTATTCGCTCGCCAGAATCTTCATATAATGTACCCCTGTCAGATTCTCAATATCCGTAAACAGTGACATAGCATTCCCTGTTGTCGGCAGAATGTCAATACAAAGGGTAAGCGAAGCGACTCCATTGACCGGTATGGTCTGATGAATGGTCAGAATATTGGCCTGATATTCTGCTATTACTTTCAGAACATCCGACAGCAATCCCGGCTGATCATCCATCTGTATCACAAACGTGATCTTTTTTCCTTTTGTATTTTCATGGAAAAGTGAAATATCATCTTTATATTTATAAAAGGAGCTTCTGCTGATACCGGTTATATCCGATGCTTCCTGCACCGTTTCTGCCTTTCCGGTCTCCAGCAATTTTTTTGCCTCCACCACCTTCAGGAGGACCTCCGGCACTGCTTTTTCCTTGATTACATAAAACTGCTCTTTTTCTTTCATGCTCTCTCCTTTATGTGGTACAATTAGTCACGCGAATATTCGCAATCCGTTTCTCTGCTTTCTCACAGCCAAATAGCTGCTCCGTTGCCTGTCGCTCTGTGCAATGGAAACATGGGACTTGCTTAATTCGGTCAAAATCCACGTCCTTTTCCTCCTCCATAGGTATGTCCTCCGGAAGAATGATGTGTGGATGTCCTTCCACTGTCTCCACCACCGGAAGGAGGATCTCTCTCAATTCTCCGGTGTGTCACAAACTGATTTACCAGTCTGTCATTCTGTGCGGTAATCCTTAGTTTCGCATTCTGTTCTGTGGAGTAACGGTATTTTTTTTCGACGGTATAACTCCGATAAACTGCAGCAGAAGTGATTACTGACGCAAGAAGCGCCGTAAAAAAAGCAGCCATTACATCTTTCGTTGTCAGACTGCGGTAACGGACAATCTTTCCTGTTTCAGTATCATATGTATACTGTCCATTTACAATACCGTCTTTCAAATACTCCTGCACTTTCTTCAACATAGCAATCATTGCATCTGCATATGCTCCGTCTGAAGCATATTTCTGTCCTGCATCGTAAATCTTGTCTTCACGACTGTCTGTAATGTAATAAATCATGTCCCGCTCTGTCACCAGATTCAGTTCGCGGTTATCCATATCGATGATCAGTGCGATTCCGCCCCTGGCTTCATTGCTCTCCAGTCCATACTTTTCATAAGTATCTTCCAGTATTTCATTTGATTTTTTTCCTTCGGCATCTTCGCAGGTCATGACAAATACATTCATTTGATACTGAGCATCAATCTCTTCCGATACATCTTCTATTTTCTGTACCTCTTGTTCCGAAAACAACTGTGCATCATCCTGCACACGACATTGTGCTGTTGCATCTGTCCCGGTCAGAATCAGACACAGAAACAGAAACAACAGCCATCCTGCCATTTTTCTTTTTGCTATCCGTTGTTCTACCATACAAAATATCCTCCCAGAAGCATGCACAGGAAAACCATCACAAACACACTCAGAAACAGCTTCAGCACCTTCTTTTTCTCTATCGGAAGTTCTCCGCTGATTTTCCGGGTCTGTCCATTCATTGCATAGTAATAAATCTTGTCATTTTTTCCACGATATGTAAGTACCCAGACCGGAAGAAGCAAATACCTCCAGTGCTCACCTGCGACCTGAAACTCATTGGTCGCAGTCCGCACTGTATCATACCCCTGCACAGCGGATCTTACCATATCGGAAGAGTGCTTCTTTACTTCCTGATGCAGTTCTTCGATCAGATCTTTCTTCTCTATATCTCTTTTTTCTGCCAGAAATCCTGAAAGATACTCCATGGAAAAATCTTTTATCTCCTTCAGTTGAAATGGCTGTACTGCTTCTACAAGCTGTCGGTTTTCCTTATTTAACGCATTTCTCGTCAGTTCTTCAAATGCAACCTGCGCCTCACGCTCCAGTCGATAAACCTTGGTTTCGGTATGTTCCATATCACCTGTCCGATAGATCCGTACCCGCGTACCTTCTCCCTGCCATTCCCCTTCTGTCCTGCAGTCATATTCCCAGAACGGGAAATAGACTCCGCTGATTTTTTCAATCTGTTCTTTGCAGAAAAAATCCCTGGGAATAAATTTCTTTTTCTTTACATATTTCAGAAACTCATCTACTGCCTCTTTCTTGCTCACTGCAAACGGAATAATTTTTTCCGGCCGGTATTCTCCGGACAATTTGCCCTGGAGAATTACCGGATTATGGCAGTAAAAACAAAACGTTGCAGCCGTTGTGGCATCCGTAATAATCTCTGCACCACAGCTGGGACACTGATACCATGCAGCGTCTCCATCCGCATCAGCAGCTTCTTTCTGATGTGTGCTTTCTGTTTCCTGTGCTGTATTCTCCTTTGACGGATTTGCAGCCTCTACTTCCTCACGTGTAAATTCAGAAAAACAGTATTCACATTTGAACTTTTGAGATGTCGGTTCAAACTGCAGATCTCCTCCACAATTCGGGCACTTATAACTGACTGCTGACATTTCTCACCTCTTATGCTCTTGGCTTTCCGCAATTACAGCAGAAATTGCCCTTATTGACAGTTCCACAGGAACAGGTCCAGTCAGCAGATGGCTTTGGTTTTCCACAGTTCGTACAGAAATTTCCTGTATTTCCCGCGCCACAGGAACAGGTCCATCCGGCAGCCTGTGGCTGAGCTGTCTGCTGCTGTGCCATCTGCATTTGCTGCTGTGCCATCTGATTCATTTGCATCTGCTGCATATTCGTCTGAGATGCCTGATTCATAAATCCTCCGGCTGCTCCCATACCCATTCCGACGCCCATGAATCCAGCAGCCGCTCCGTTTGCATTGGAACCTGCTGCTTCCATACCACGGGCAATCGAAGACTGTACAAATCCTTCTCTTACCATCGGATCTGACATCATGGCACCCTGATTTCTCATATTGATCAGTTTCTGAGACTCCTCATCATAAGAAATGCTGGCAATTCCCACTGACTGAATTTCCATTCCACGGGTCTGAGTCCACTGTTCATCCAGCACATCTGCCATATATCTTCCAAGTTCCATTGCTTTCGATGTAACAAAAGAAATTCTCATTCCTTCTGCTGACATACGGTTGATAGCTGACTGCAAAGCTTCCAGGAACTCGCTGCGATACTGATCATTGATTTCTTCAATTTCCACACGCTGTGCATTTCTCGGCACTACTTCTGTGTAGAATTTCAGCGGATCTGTAATCTTAACAGAATATGTTCCATGTGCCCTGAGAAACAGTTCTGCATTATAAAAATTATCAAAATAATTTACTGCATTACGAGTTCCGAACTTGATTCCTTTTATCTCCTGAAGATTGACATAAAATACCTTCTGGGACATAGGCGTGGTTCCGCCAAATTTAAATCTGGAAAAAGTCTCCTTCAATGCCTCATCAAACTGTCCGTTAAACATAGATGGTGCAGAAGAATTACTTACTGTATAGTAGCCTGGTTCCGCTGTATAATCGATGATTTTTCCGCCATCTACCAGTATCATAAACTGATTGTCATATACATGAATCACGGAACCGTCTGAGATCACATCTGTTGTTGGTTTGTTTGATCCCTTTCTGACCATCACTCCTCTGGTAAATACCGTCTGGGCATCCATCTCTTCTGGTTCAATTGCTTCTAAAAACTGATCCTGAAATCCCGACTTCACGGTCCCTGCCGCTGCTCCGATTGCTGTTCTGATAATACCCATCTTTCTCCTCCTTTACTGCTGCTCTTCTTCATTCCCGAGAGCAATCCATTTTAAATAGGCATTGATAAATAAATCAATGTTGCCATCCATTACACTGTCTACATTACCTGTTTCGGCATTTGTTCTGTGATCTTTTACCATGGTATAAGGCTGCATTACATAAGAACGAATCTGATTTCCCCATCCCATTTCCTTTTTTTCTCCACGGATACCTGAGACTTTTTCTGCATTTTCCTGCTGTTTCAGAAGATACAGCTTTGCTTTCAGCATCTGCATGGCTTTATCCTTATTCTGGAACTGAGAACGTTCGTTCTGACACTGTACCACAATTCCTGTTGGTATATGCGTAATACGAATCGCTGATGAAGTCTTATTGATATGCTGTCCGCCGGCCCCACTGGATCGATACGTATCAATACGAATATCATCGTCTTTGATTTCCACATCCAGATCTTCTTCAATATCCGGCATTACATCACACTGTACAAAAGAAGTCTGACGTTTTCCTGCCGCATTAAACGGCGAAATACGTACCAGTCTATGTACACCTTTTTCTGACTTCAGATAACCGTAGGCATTTTCCCCACGCACCTCAAATGTTACTGATTTAATTCCGGCCTCATCACCATCCAGATAATCTATTACTTCGACTTCAAAGCCCTTTTTGTCTGCCCATCTGGTATACATACGATATAACATGCCTGCCCAGTCACAGGACTCTGTTCCTCCTGCTCCTGCGTGAAGAGATACAATCGCATTCACATTATCATATTCACCGGAAAGCAGTGTCTTAATCCTGATATTGTCAAATGCTGTAATAAACTCATCCATGGTTGTCTGGATCTCTTCCAACAGTGAAGTATCATTTTCTTCCTCTGCCATCTCTATAAGCGTTTCGATCTCTTCGTACTGCTCCTGAAGTGTATGCCAGACTGCAATGTCGTCTTTCATGGATTTCAATTTTTTCATAAGTTCCTGGGACTGTTCCGGATCATCCCAAAAACCTGGTTCTTCCATTTTTCGTTCTAATTCTTCGATTCGCTTTTCCTTATTTGCCAGGTCAAAGTGAATCCCTCACTTCCAGTAATGGTTTTTCGTATGTGCCAAGCGTATACTTGTACTGATCTAATTCGACCACTCTGTCACCTTCTTTCCTTATTTTCAAGCAGATATTTGCAATCCGCTTCGCTACTTGCTCATAATTGAATGGTTGCTTCGCATTTCCACAATTTTCAAAGCACAAATGCAGACTGCAACAGGCAGTTTCTGTCTGCGGCAGTCTGCATCTCTTTTATTTTTTACGTCCGCAGCACTGTTTGTATTTCTTTCCGCTGCCGCACGGGCACGGATCGTTCGGATAAATTTTTTCTTCCGCACGCTTCTTCGGTGCATTGGCAACGGTATCATCTTTGTTGGTTCCGGTTACCTTTGCAACTTCCTCACGTTCTACCTTTTCTTCCACACGTACATGGAAGATCAGTCTTAATGTATCCTCCTGAATACCGGAAAGCATCTCATCAAACATCTCAAATCCGCTCATCTTAAATTCTACCAGCGGATCCTTCTGACCATATGCCTGAAGACCGATTCCCTGACGAAGCTGATCCATATCATCGATGTGATCCATCCACTTACGGTCAATGACTTTCAGAATAACTACTCGCTCAAATTCACGCATTTCATCCAGCGTTGGGAAAATCTTCTCTTTTTCTTCATAGAGCGCCACTGCTTCTTTTTCCAGCTTGTCTTTCAGAGCTTCCACACCCAGCTTTGCATCCTCTTCTGTCAGAGGCTTTACCGGAATAATCGGAAGCAGAATCCGATTCAGTTCCGTGATATTCATACCTGTCTCTACTTCATTGCACATATCAACATACTTGCCTGATACATCACGAATCATTTTCAACACGGAATCTCGCATGCTTTCGCCATCCAGTACACGACGTCTTTCTTTGTAAATAATCTCACGCTGTTCATTATTTACCTGGTCATATTCCAACAGATTCTTACGAATTCCGTAGTTATTCGTCTCGATCTTTTCCTGTGCCTTTTCGATTGCAGAAGAAAGCATCTTATGCTCAATCTGTTCGTTTTCTGCCACACCAAGAGAACGGAACATATTCATCAGTCGCTCAGAGCCAAACAGTCTCATCAGATCATCTTCCAGAGAAATATAAAATCTGGATTCTCCCGGATCCCCCTGTCGTCCGGAACGTCCTCGCAGCTGATTGTCAATACGTCTGGACTCATGACGTTCTGTACCAATGATCTTTAATCCACCCAGTTCTCTGGAAACATCATCCAGTTTAATATCGGTACCACGACCTGCCATATTGGTGGCAATCGTAACTGCTCCGTGTACACCTGCATCTGCAACAATCTCCGCCTCCAGTTCATGGAACTTGGCATTCAGTACTTTGTGAGGAATTCCTCTCTTCTTCAGCATACCGCTTAACAGCTCAGAAATATCAATGGTAATCGTACCAACCAGAACAGGCTGTCCCTTTTCATGGGCTTTTTCAATCTCATCTACAACAGCACGGTATTTTTCTTTCTTTGTCATATAAACCGCATCATCCAGGTCAATTCTGGCTACCGGTCTGTTGGTAGGAATCACTACTACGTCCATTCCGTAAATATCACGGAATTCTTTTTCTTCTGTAAGAGCTGTACCAGTCATACCAGACTTCTTTGCATATTTGTTAAAGAAATTCTGGAAAGTGATCGTAGCCAGTGTCTTGCTTTCTCGTTTTACCTTCACATGCTCTTTTGCTTCAATCGCCTGATGCAGACCATCGGAATAACGTCTTCCCGGCATAATACGTCCGGTAAACTCATCTACAATCATAACCTGATCATCTTTTACAACATAATCCTGATCACGGAACATCAGATAGTTGGCACGAAGTGCCAGATCTACATTGTGCTGAATCTCCAGATTCTCTGCATCTGCCAGGTTCTCAATATTAAAGAACTTCTCTACTTTCTCCACACCGTCCTGGGTCAGAGTTACTACTTTATCTTTTTCATTTACAATGAAGTCTCCGGTTTCCGTAATCTCTTCTCCCATGATGGCTGTCATCTTGGTCACTTCACCGCTTGCCTCACCCTTTTGCAGCTGACGTGCCAGAACATCTGCCACTTCATACAATCTGGTAGACTTACCACTCTGACCGGAAATAATCAGAGGCGTTCTGGCTTCATCGATCAGTACGGAGTCCACCTCATCGATGATGGCATAATGCAGTTCTCTCTGTACCAGCTGTTCTTTATAAATTACCATGTTGTCACGCAGATAATCAAATCCAAGCTCGTTATTCGTGATGTAGGTAATATCACAGGCATACTGCTTACGACGCTCATCATTATCCATATCATTCAGTACCACACCGACAGTTAATCCAAGGAACTCGTGGACTTTTCCCATCCATTCTGCATCTCGCTTTGCCAGATAGTCATTGACTGTAACGATATGCACCCCTTTACCTTCCAGTGCATTCAGATATGCCGGAAGTGTGGAAACAAGGGTCTTTCCTTCACCAGTTCTCATCTCAGCAATACGTCCCTGATGAAGAATAATTCCACCGATAATCTGTACGCGGTAGTGCTCCAGTCCGATCGCACGCTTCGCACCTTCACGAACTGTTGCATACGCTTCCGGAAGCAGATCATCCAGAGTCTCTCCATTTGCCAGACGTTCTTTATATTCCTGAGTTTTTGCCCGAAGCTGTTCGTCTGTCAACGCCTGCATGGTTGGACGAAGTGCCTCAACTTTATCAACCAGCGGCATGATTCTCTTTAACTCACGGTCGCTGTGGGTACCAAACACTTTTTCAATAAAATTCATTCTTACTCTCCTAAGTCATTATGCATTACTTGCAGAAGTTTTTCTTCTGCACATACTACCCATTATCTTAACACTAATCCTGTTTTTACACAATAAATATTTTTTATAAAGATTCAAAACTAACTCCATTTCGATTCTATCCTGTCACGGTTCTTTTTTGACACGTTATGAAATATGTGATAGAATAAATGTACCAAAAATATCGTTTTAAAGGGGGCTGAATATATGAAATTTATCATCAGCGGCAGAAATCTGGAAGTTTCAGAAGGTTTAAAAAACAGCGTTATTGATAAGCTGGGAAAACTGGAACGGTATTTTACCCCAGACACTGAAGTGCAAGTCACCATGAGTATTGAAAAGGAGCGTCAGAAAATCGAAGTTACGATCCCTGTAAAAGGACATATTATCCGTTCTGAGCAGGTCAGCAATGATATGTATGTCTCGATCGATCTGGTAGAAGAAGTCATCGAACGTCAGCTTCGTAAATATAAAAACAAGCTGGTAGCCAAACAGCAGGACAATGGCAATTTCCGCAGAGAGTTCCTGGAAAAAGATGAGAATATCGAACCGGAAGAAATCCAGATCATCCGTACCAAAGAAATTGAAATGAAACCAATGTATCCTGAAGATGCCTGTATCCAGATGGAACTTTTAGGACACAATTTCTATATGTTCCATAATGCAGAAACCGACGAAGTCAATGTAGTGTACAAGCGTAAAGGCGGCACCTACGGAATGATTATTCCGGAACATTAATCCAGTTCTTACCAATCCCGTGGAAATTTCCACGGGATTCGTTTTGTCCAATTATATCCTCAGGTTTCCCTGACATATTTCCAGTACTTTTCGATATTTCATCTGTCCACCAAAAAGATCGAGTGCACTGCCTATCGTTACGTTTACATGATTTTGCCCCAGTTTTTTTAAGTCCTGAAGATCTTTATAGGATCCAACACCTCCTGCATAAGTCACCGGCAGCCGCTTCCACTCTCCCAGCATTTGAACCAGTGGCTCTTCCATGCCAGATGCCTTTCCCTCCACATCTACAGCATGTATCAGAAATTCATCGCAGGAATCTGCCAGTTCATCCATCACTTTTTTTGTCAGCTGCACATTCGTGAACTTTTGCCAGCGATCGGTAACGATATAATAAGCATCCTTCTTTTTCCGACAGCTCAGATCTAAAACCAGATGCTCCTTTCCCACTTCTTTTTTCAGTTTTTCCAGATTTTCATAACTGATCTGTCCATTCTGGAACACATAGCTGGTAACAATCACATGCGATGCACCTGCATTTAAAAATTCTTCTGCATTTTCCGTGCAAATACCTCCGCCAATCTGAAGTCCCTGTGGATATGCTGCCAATGCCTGCATGGCCTGCTCTTTTGTTTTTTTATAGTATTCTGAATCCCTGGCATTTAGCAGGATCACATGTCCGCCACGGATATGGTCCTTTTTATAAAACTCTGCATAAAAAGAAGCATCCTGTTCTGCCACAAAGTTTTCTTTTGCCTGATTTCCCTGATCCTGCAGTGAGCCACCTACAATCTGTTTTACTTTTCCGTTATGTATGTCAATGCATGGTCTGAATTCCATTCTCTTCACCTCATATTTCTGTTTTTTTTATCTTACCATAGCAATGGCGAAATGCAAATAGTTCACCGTTTTTTGACACATTTTGCATTCCGCCGTCATATTACATTCTTTGTTTTTTTACTCCGTTTCCGTATTCGTATTTCCGGTATTTTCGCTGTCAATTCCGTCATCTGCCAGACGTTCTACTGCATTTGCCGCTCCATCGATGATATCATCCCCGGCTTCGCCTATGCCTGCGCCCACATCTTCCAGAACACCATCATTCTGCATGGTCTCCTTCTTCGTTGTTTCATTATTTTCACTGTTCTCTGTTCTGTTTGTATCTGTTGTATTAGTTCCTGCTGTATTAGTTCCTGCCACATTCGTATCTGCCGTATTAGTTCCTGCCGTTGTTTCTGTCCCTTTCTTGTTTTTATCATCATTTCCGCAGCCCACCATCAGTACACTGACTGCTACAGCCAGAAGACATCCTGTCAGAATCTTTTTTCCATTTCTCATCACATTTCTCCTTTTCTTCGTTTTCACTACTTGCCTGTCCATCTTAATATTTCACCTTTTTTATTTTTTATACCTGCTGTCCTTTTCTTTTCCCATTTCTTTTGTCTGTTCTTTCAATATCCTCCGTTTTAGCTGCATTCCAAAAAAAGGCCATAACGGATACAGATAGCTTTTTCCAGACACTGTTCGATTGGTTCCGATAAAAATAACTGACAGAATCACCCCTCCAATAAACCCCGGAAGTGCAAACAGTTCCGTTAAAATCAGCAACATCAGCCTCATAAATTTTAATGCATAGCCTAATTCAAAATTTGACTGAGTATAATTGGCAATTGCCACAAATGCCATATATAACATGGCTTCGGAATTAAACCAGCCGGACTGTACAGCAAATTCACCTACTACAATACCTGCGATCACGCTCAGCGGCGTAGATAAGGTATTCGGTGTATTGATTGCAGCCAGCTTTAAACCGTCAATTGCGAATTCAAGAAACAGCAGCTGACAGATAACAGGAATGTGTATGGTACCTTCTACCTGAATAAATTCCATTCCTTCCGGAATCCACTGTGGATGCTCCAGCAAGAGAAGCCATAGTGGGGTCAGAAACAATGTCAGTATGGCAATCACCAGACGACTGATTCGCAGATAGCTTCCTGTAATTGGTGGAAAATAATAATCGTCTGCCTCTTCCATAATATCCAGCAACGTAGCCGGCAGAATCATGGCGGATGGAGCATTGTCGATCAAAATCAGTACCTTGCCATCAAGCAGCGAAGCTGCAGCCGCATCCGGACGTTCCGTATATTTAAATTTAGGAAATGGATTTATCCATTTTCCTTTGTACAGTACCTCTGCCAGACTCTCCTGATTCATAGGCAGCGCATCTACCTTCAGATTTTGAATTCTGTTTTTTAAGTTTTCCACCAGTTTCAGATCTGCCCTGTCAGACATATAGCAAAGAGCAATATCTGTCTGAGAAGCCTCTCCTGCCTGAAACAATTGCATTACCAGATCTTTGCTTCGGATTCTTCTTCGTATCAGGGCAGTATTGTAAACCAGCGTTTCTACAAATCCATCTCTGGAACCACGCAGCGCCTTGTCTTTATCTGGTTCACTGATGCTTCGCATCGGATAGCTGCGACAGTCTATGATAAAACAGGAATCATACCCATCAATTAACAGACATGCCATACCTGACAGGACTGCCTGCATTACCGCCGTCAGATCTGTCTGAAGCCTGACATCCCCATAGGGAATCTGATTTTTTGTCAATTCTTCACTTTCCCCTGGAAGATCCTCCGGTATCAGAGAACAAAAAAATTCCAGCAGCTTTTCCAGCACCTCATCTTTTACAAATCCATTGATAAAAAACAGACAGGCCTGTCGTTCTCCTACACAGATCGGACGGAAAACTATGTCAAAGTTCTGATCCGCCTGTAGCATTTCATACAACTGTCTGGTATTTTCAAATAAATCTTTGGAAATCCTTATTTTCATAAAAAAACTCCTTTGGGTTATTCACTTCTTAAGTGTTCCCCAAAGGAGCTGTTTTATTCTGTATAAATTGTGCATAAGATATAGAAAACAAGATTTCTGTTTCAAAAGGAGATCCGCCATGAGTTCCAAAACCAAAATTCTGCTGTTAAAAAAACGTGAATTCGTCTATACCTTGCTTTTTGCTGCACTTGGCATCATCCTGATCATTTTAATGATATTAATGTTTCTTCCTGCTGCCACCAAACATTCCGTTACCTCGGCATCTTTTTCCCCTGGCATCTATACCTCACAGATCACTTTGCAAAATGTTGCCATGGATGTGGAAGTCCGCGCCGATCATTCCGGTATCCGCAGTATCTGCTTTCAGAATCTCAGCAATGCAGTATCTGCCATGTATCCTGCCATGCAGCCATCTTTAGAAAAACTGGCCCGGCAAATCTGCGACAGTCAGTCTCTGGAAAATATCTATTATGAAAAAAGTAACCAATATACTTCCCAGATGTTACTTGACGCTATCCGATCAGCGCTGGAACTGGCAAAAACTCCTTAAACCTGTCCTGGTATCCCACGCACTGTTTCTGGTTCTGAACCAGTCAGTCAAGATGATCCAGCTGTTCTTTCCAGATCTGAATACAAGCATCACTCGGCATACGTAGATCCCCTCTCGGAGACACTGCAACGCTTCCCACCTTCGGACCGTCCGGCAGACAGGAACGTTTAAACTGCTGCGAGAAAAATCTCCGATAAAAGATACGCAGCCATTTCAAAATAACTTCATCCGGATAAGCTCCCTGAAATGCATATTTTGCCAGCCTCCAGACTTTTTCCGGTTCCTCGCCATAACGCATCATATGATACAGGAAGAAATCATGGAGTTCATACGGTCCCACCAGATCTTCTGTTTTCTGGGAAATTGTTCCGTTTTCCGGAGGCAGAAGTTCCGGACTCACCGGTGTATCCAGTACATCCAGCAGTACTTTTTCCAGCTGCTCATCCCCGCAGGTATCTGCATAATATTTTACCAGATGACGTACCAGCGTCTTTGGAATAGAGCTGTTTACAGCATACATAGACATATGATCTCCGTTATACGTCGCCCAACCCAAAGCCAGTTCCGACAGATCCCCTGTACCGATTACCATACCGCCTGACTGATTCGCCAGATCCATCAGCACCTGTGTCCGTTCTCTTGCCTGACAGTTTTCATACGTCACATCGTGTTTTTCCGGATCCTGTCCAATATCTATAAAATGCTTTCTGACAGCCTCCTGGATGTTGACTTCTTTTAATGTCGCCCCAAGCTTTCTGGTCAGTTCACAGGCATTGTTGTAGGTACGGTCTGTAGTTCCAAAACAAGGCATGGTAACAGAGAGAATACTGGTTCTTGGAAGTCCCAGCATATCTGCTGCCTTTGCCATCACCAAAAGTGCCAGTGTAGAATCCAATCCACCGGATATTCCCACTACCACAGACTTACATCCTGTATGAGCCATTCTTTTTTTCAGTCCAAGAGCCTGAATCGTCAGAATCTCCTCACATCTGCGCTCTCTGTCTGATTTTACGGAAGGTACAAACGGACTTGCATCTACATATCTGGTCAGTATCGTATCTTCTTTTTTCAGATGAAATGTTATATCATCATATTCTCCTGCACCATCCACATGATAGGTGGTCATACGGCGACGTTCACTGCGCAGCCTGTGGATATCCAGTTCACTGTATGTAATCTCATTTTCAAATCTTTGCGACTGATTTAAAACTGTTCCGTTTTCTGCAATCAGGTTGTGACCGGAAAATACAAGATCTGTCGTAGATTCTCCCTCTCCCGCACTGGCATAAACATAGCCGCAGACCAGTCTGGCTGACTGATTCTGAACCAGCGCTGTACGGTACTGACTTTTTCCGGTATTTTCATTACTTGCAGATAAATTTACAATCACCGTCGCTCCTGCCATAGCTGCTGCCACACTTGGAGGATTTGGCACCCAGAGATCCTCGCAGATTTCTGCAGCTACTGTAAGTCCCGGCATTTCTGCACAATGAAACAGCAGATTCATACCAAACGGTACTTCCTGTCCGTCAAAGGTGATCCATTCCACATCCTCTTTTCCCGGTGCGAAATGGCGCGCTTCGTAAAATTCCGCATAATTAGGAAGATACTTCTTCGGAACAAGACCCAACAGTTCTCCTCTGCTGACCGCAGCTGCCACATTGTAAAGCTTCTGATCCACTTCCCATGGAAGTCCCACAAAAAACAGCCCTTCCAAGGTCAGTGACATCTTCATAATTTTCTTTAATCCTTCTTTCGCTGCATCCAGCAGTCTCTCCTGCCAGAACAGATCACTGCAGGTGTAGCCTGTCAGACACAATTCCGGAAATACTACAATTTTAGCCCCTTCGCCGGATGCTTTTTTCATATCCCGGCAGACAGACTCTGCATTATACACACAATCTGCTACTTTTATGTCCGGTGTAGCCGCTGCCACTTTTACAAATCCGTGTTTCATTTCAATCTCCTATCTGGTTGCTTCTTTTTTCAGTGCTTTCAGTTCTTCTACAGAAAATTTGTAACTGGTATTGCAAAAATGACAGTTCACCTCAATCTCTTCCCCGTCATCAATCATATTCTGTAATTCTTTTTTTCCAATACTGATAATTGCTCTGGATACCCGTTCCTTCGAACAATTACAATGGAATCTGGTTTCACAGGTTTCTGTAAATTCCACTCCCAGATCGCCCAGCAGATTTTCCAGAATCTCTTCCGGTGTATTACCGGCATCCAGCATGGACGTCACCGATGTCACATTCTGGATTTTCTGTTCCAGAGCTGCAATAACCTTTTCTTCCGCAAATGGCATCAACTGAATGATAAACCCTCCCGCCTGACGCACGGTGTTTTCTTTGTTCATCAAAACCCCAAGTCCGACTGCCGAAGGCACCTGTTCAGACGTTGCAAAATAATAGGTCAAATCCTCTGCTATCTCGCATGTCTGCAGCATAGTCTGACTGGAATATGGTTCTTTCATACCCAGATCCTTGATCACATTTAAAAATCCCGGACCAACAGCACCTGCCACATCCAGTTTTCCTCTTGCATTGGCAGGGATCACCACATTGGGATTTCCCACATAACCTTTTACATTTCCATGGGAATCTGCTGTTACGGTAATGCCTTTTAAAGGTCCTCCGGCTTTAATCTGAAGAGTCAGTACATCTTCATCTCCCTTCATCATACTTCCCATCATTGCCCCTGCTGTCAGGAGTCTTCCCAGCGCCGCTGTTGCCACCGGGCTGGTATTATGTGCATTTCTGGCATATTCTACCATTTCTCTTGTTGTTGCGGCAAACGCTCTGATCTGGCTGTCTGCTGCTGTTGCTCTAACAATATAATCCGACATTTCTGTCATCCTTTCTATCTCTTTTCTTACTTTATCTCTCCGCTTTCTTTTTCTTGCCCTTTTCTCTGGCAACCACATAAATCCGTTCACTGTCCTCTGTTACAGCGCTCATCGTATCTGCATCACAGGTAAACAGATATTCCATACCGGCCTGCTCCAGAATACGACGAACTGTATCCACTTCATATCCCCTCTGGTCATGAAGTTCCTGCTCTCTTCGATACAGACCGGATGCTTCTCTGATGAAGAGCGTCAGATCATATTCATTGATCTGCTCCTCCTCATACCAGTTATTCTCCCAGATAAAGCTTCCCTCTTCTCTGCTGTCTGCCAGGACACAATCTCCGGTTATATCCCGAAAATAGTGAATGGTCTTCAGATCAAAAATAAAAATACCTTCCGGATCCAGATAATTGTTCACGCAGGCAAATACCTGCTCCAGATCTTCTTCCGTCAGAATATAGTTCACGGAATCACATACACTGATCACAGCTTTCACTGTACCGTATAATTCAAACTCACGCATATCCTGTTGTAAATACAGAATATCCAGCCCAGACTTCGTCTTTTTTTCCAAAGCCTGTTCCAGCATTTCCATACTGGAGTCCACGCCAATCATATCATATCCCTGACTGGCCATCAATTCTGTAAATCTTCCCGTTCCACACCCAAGTTCCAGAACAAGTCCATCATCGATTCCTTCTTTTTTCAGAATCTGCGTAATATTAACAAGCCATTTTTCATATGGAATTTCTTCCATGAACATATCATATACCGAAGCGAACTCCTCATATGCTGCCCGTTCTTCTTTCATTTTGCGATCTTTCCTCTCCTGTGCATATGGTCCACATCTGTTTCTTATGCGTATTACAGATATTGTTCCAGGAAGTCTGTCAGTTTTTTCATCTGTTCGTCTGTACCAATTGTAATACGCAGATAATTATCAATACCTGGTTTATTAAAATAACGCACAAATATATGCTGTTTCTTCAATGCTTCAAACAGTTCTTTTGCCGAAACACGTTCATGTGTGGCAAAAATAAAGTTCGCTTTGGAATCCGGGAATGAAAATCCCAGTCTCTTCAGTTCTTTTTTTGTCCATTCTCTGGTTGCCACAATCTTAGCCGTAGTTTCTCTGAAATACTCCTGATCTCGAATCACTGCACTTCCCACAATCAGACTCGGACGATTCATTGTATAAGAGTTAAAAGAATACTTCGCATCATTCAGATAATGAATCAGTTTCTCACTTCCAAACGCATAGCCAATTCTCATGCCCGCCATAGATCTGGATTTAGACGTGGTCTGTACCACCAGAAGATTCTCATACTTTTCAATTAACGGCAATACCGAAGCTGCTCCAAAATCCACATAAGCCTCATCAATAATTACCACCGACTCCGGATTATGAGCGATGATTCTCTCCACATCTTCAAATGGCATCTCCACACCAGTCGGTGCATTCGGATTCGGGAAAATAATTCCTCCGTTCTCCTTCATGTAATCTTCCGGTACAATGCAAAATTTTTCATTTAACGGAATCTGTTCATATGGAATTCGAAACAGATCTGCCCATACATCATAAAAAGAATAAGTAATATCCGGAAACAACACCGGTTTTGGAGAATGAAAAAAGGTAAGGAACGCCATGGCCAGTACATCATCTGAGCCAACTCCCACAAATACCTGTTCTTTTTTTACCTGATAAACTGCTGCCAGTTCTTCCACCAGTGCATCTGCTGCCGGAGCAGGATACAGTCGAAGCTCATTCATATCCATTTCTTTCAGCGCCTGTTCTGCCAGCGGAGATGGCGGATACGGATTTTCGTTGGTATTTAATTTAATCATGTCCGGAAGATCAGGCTGCTCTCCCGGTGTATACGGCACTACTTTTCTTACATTTTCTTCCCAGATACTCATTAATTTTCTCCTTGTGTTCTTTCCGTCAGTTTAAATTCCTCTGCCAGCTTTTCAAACTGTGGCAATGAATTACATATCGTTTCATACGACACGCAATACGCAAGCCGTACATACCCCTCTCCTGCAAAAGAAGAACCAGGCACAATCAGCAAATGATACTTCTTTGCTGCTTCACAGAAGGCTTTATCATCTTTGATCGGTGATTTCAGCCAGAGATAAAAAGCTCCTTCCGGTTTTACGCAGGTAAATCCCAGTCTGGTAAGCCCCTCATACAGCGTTTTGCGATTGCGGTCATAATACTCCAGATCTACTTTTGCATCCAGGCATTTCGCAATGACTCTCTGAAACAGGGATGGTGCATTGACATACCCCAGTATACGGTTTGCCACATTGGCTGCTCCGATGATCAGGTTACTGTCATCCGCTTCATCCGGAATCACCAGATAACCAATTCGTTCTCCCGGAAGCGATAACGACTTACTGTAAGAATATCCTACAATGGTATTATGATAATATTTCGTCAAATATGGTACTTCCACTCCATCATAAGCAAGCTCTCGATAGGGTTCATCCGATACCAGATAAATACTGACACCATATTCCTCTTCTTTTTTTCGTAAAATTTCCGCCATCTTTCGTATAGTTTCTTCCGAATATACCACTCCGGTAGGATTATTCGGAGAATTTACTATCACTGCTTTGGTCTTCTCGCAGATCATTTCTTCGAATTGTTCCAGATTGGGCTGAAAATCTGCGGTATGGGCAGGAACTGCCTTTAAAACACCTTCATAATTAGATACGTAGGAACGATATTCTCCAAAGTACGGTGCAAATGTCAGCACCTCTTCCCCCGGATTCAGCAGAGTCTTCATCACTACATTCAGTCCTCCTGCTGCCCCCACAGTCATCAGAATATTTTCCATGTGGAAACTGGTTCCAAAACGTTGATTCAGAGACTCTGCTATTGCAGTACGCACATCTTCATACCCTGAGTTACTCATATAACCATGAACCATCAGTGGATCCTCTTCCTGAAGGATCTCCGTGATTGCAGTTTTCACTTCCTCCGGTGCGGATACATTCGGATTGCCAAGGCTAAAATCATATACATTTTCTGCTCCGTATTTTGCTGCCATAATTTTTCCTTCTTCAAACATGGCCCGGATTGCCGAACTGTTCTTTACCATTGCCATCATCTTCTCTGAAATCATTTCCAGTTCCTCCTCTTTTATTTCTTATATTGAACCATACCTTTTTCTACCATAAATACCGGATGATAAGACAGCTTTGCCTTACGCAATCCCTCTTCTCCCACATCATCTTCACGGTTGATATAGGTATATCCTTCTGTTTCATGAAGTACAAACTGCTGATTCATCATCGCATAAGCGCCTTCTATATCGGTACGTGCCTTTTCAATATGCACAACCATCGTATCATCACAAACCGGTTCTCCCATAGAAAAGGCAACTACTTCTCCATTTACCCTGAGCAAACCTCCGCGCAGCCCAAGTTCCCTATACAGACGCAGAGAATTCATAGCCACCGTCATTTCTGCATTTTTTTCATCATCTTCATCCACGTCATTGATATTTCTCCATTTCAATGCCATCTGAAAACAGTCTTCCACATTTGCATCAGAAATGCTTTCATACTTCCAGTCCGGATATAGTTTCTGAAATTTATTTACATGGTTCTTTTTTCCATGATACTTTTTTCCGGAGAGATTGGCAAGCTTTTCTCTCTCGTAAACATAATCTGCACTGTCCCTGTCGTATACGATCTCAAAAGTGTCCGGATACAGTCTTTCCAGTATCTCAAACTGAACCGGTGTCACCAGTCCCAGCTGAAATTTAAGATTTTCTTTTTCACAGTATACTTTTATTGCTTCAATCGCTGCTTTTACATTTTTTTCCTCACCATATGGGAAATCAAAAAACGGATGTTCTTTTCCGCATTTAAATACCATCATGTCTTCCATTATGGCATATTCTACATAATAAAATCTGGACCAGAGATAAACACAGGAAAACGTGCATTCACAGCTTCTGGTTTTCTGCAGTGAAAAATAATGCATGATGATATCTCGGTCTCCCAGATCTGGCCTTTTAAACTCAGTGTTCATATCGTTCCTATTACCTCATCATTTTCTTTTTGAAAAGGGATGAGCGTTCTTGTATTTCCATCGAATCACGCCCATCCCTTTCCACACAT
>CAKRRF010000032.1 GCA_934394985.1 uncultured Marvinbryantia sp. | reverse complement strand
CTATTGAACAATATTTATTTAGTAACTTATTAATCAGGATACATGTATTTATGTATCTAAAAGATATTATACGAGGAGAGGATAAAAAGATGAACACAAGTGATGTATTAAAAATTGTAGACCATACTCTGCTGGCACAGACAGCCACATGGGCACAGATCAGAGAGATTTTGGATGATGCCATGAAGTATCATACTGCATCTGCATGTATTCCTGCAGCTTATGTAAAGCAGGCAGCAGAGTATGTACAGGGGAAATTACCGATTTGTACAGTAATCGGATTCCCAAATGGATATAGTACTACTGAGACCAAAGTATTTGAAACCAAAAATGCGATCGAAAGTGGTGCCAGTGAAATTGATATGGTGATTAATGTTGGTTTTTTGAAAGACGGAAGATATGATGAAGTAGAGGAAGAGATCCGTAAGATTCATGAAGCATGTGGCGGAAAGATTTTAAAAGTCATCATTGAGACCTGCCTGTTGACGGATGAAGAGAAGATTAAGATGTGCGAACTGGTAACAAAAGCCGGAGCAGAATTTATTAAGACATCTACCGGATTTTCTACAGGAGGAGCTACTTTTGCAGATGTGAAGCTGATGAAAGAGCATGTCGGAGAAGACGTGAAGGTAAAAGCGGCAGGAGGAATCTCTTCCTTTGATGATGCAGAAGAATTCATACGTCTTGGTGCAGACCGTCTAGGAACCAGCCGTCTGGTAAAGATTATGAAACAGACTGATAACGGAGCGGGATATTAATTCTGGAAAATATTGAAAAAGCTGTGATAATTTACGTTTGTGATGTATTGTCGCAGCTTTTTTGTATTTGCCCTGTAAATTCCTGTTATATCAGATGTGAGATGACTCCCACCTCTTTAGGTGGCGAGGAGCAAATTAGTATCAGTGGTGGGAGTCAATCCCCCATCTGATATAGCCTCCGGCAGGATTGCAGAGATGCGCAAAAGAAATATGTCATGCTTTGCATGACGCGCATCTCGCAGCAAGAATGCAGAGGCATTCTTGAATAGAGAGGAATGATACAATAGAAGAAATGTCGGCAGGAACATTTGGAACCAGAATGCATAACATACCAGAAGAAGGTATGTGAGGTTATTA
This sequence comes from uncultured Marvinbryantia sp., assembly GCA_934394985.1. Taxonomy (GTDB): domain Bacteria; phylum Bacillota; class Clostridia; order Lachnospirales; family Lachnospiraceae; genus Marvinbryantia. The sequence goes on along the minus strand of CAKRRF010000032.1, from coordinate 24,713 downwards.
TGAGAAAATCAGGTATCCATGTATTGCAGGCAGAGAATACAGACAGAGGAGCACTGAAGATTAATGTGGAATCGGCATTTCGTACCGTTCCTGTTGAAAATGCAACAGTGGATATTTCCTATACCGGGGAGCCGGATCAGATTCTGGAAGAGGTACACACGGATCAAAACGGCAATACAGGTACGCTGGAATTGAAGGCTCCACCGCTGGAATATAGTATGCAACCGGGAGAAACTCAGCCTTATTCAGAATATACGATAAAAGTATCGGCAGAAGGATATGAACCGGTAACGATCAGTGGCTCAGAGGTAATGTCAGGGGAACTGTCCTTGCAGAATATCCGGCTTCGTCCACTGGAACAGGGACGGCCACCGGAAGTTACTGCCATACCGCCGCATACACTGTATGGAAACTACCCGCCGAAAATAGCGGAAGCTGAGATCAAACCGGTGAATCAGTCCGGAGAAATCGTACTGCGCCGTGTAGTTATCCCGGAATATGTGGTAGTACATGATGGAAGTCCAAGGGATACTACGGCAGGAGATTATTATGTCCGATATAAAGATTATATAAAAAATGTGGCATCCAGTGAGATTTATTCAACCTGGCCGAAAGAAACGATCATAGCGAATGTGCTGGCGATTATGTCATTTACCCTGAATCGGGTATATACCGAGTGGTATCGAAATAAGGGGTATGACTTTACGATCACATCCTCTACGGCGTTTGATCATAAATGGATTTATGGAAGAAATATTTTTGAAAGCATTTCAGAGACGGTAGATGATATATTTGAAAACTATCTGTCAAGACCGAATGTGAAGCAGCCGATTCTGACGCAATACTGTGATGGCAGCCGGGTAACCTGTCCCCAGTGGATGAGCCAGTGGGGGTCAAAAGCTCTGGGAGATCGGGGATATTCTGCCATAGAAATACTTCGTTATTACTATGGGGAGTCCATGTATATCAATCGAGCAGAGCAGGTGGCCGGTATTCCAGCGTCTTGGCCTGGATATGTCCTGGAAAAAGGATCTGTGGGTGAACCTGTATTGCAGATACAGGAACAGCTCAATGCCATTTCCAATAATTATCCGCTGATTCCCAAACTGGCAGTGGATGGCATCTATGGACCAGAAACGGAAAAAGCAGTTTTGATTTTTCAGGGGATTTTTGGATTAACGCAGGATGGGATCGTAGGAAGAAGAACCTGGTATAAAATTCAGGAGATTTATGTCGGTGTTACAAGAATAGCAGAACTCAACCCTTGAAAACACGGAAGAAGCCGGAAATAAGGCAAATTAAAAACCGGTAAACCAGTAATTTTCAGGAAAAAATTAATAGAAAATGGGTTGAAAAAGGGAAATGAGTATGCTATCATATTGACAATTTGGGTAAAGGAGGGAAGAGAACACATGTATTTTGGCAGGCGTTCTGTTCCCTTTTTGCGATAGTATGTTTTCGAGAGTTCACAGAGCAAAGAAAATATAATCACTATAAATAATATAAGAAAGGCAGGTTTACAAATGAAAGCATTCCTTATACTGGAAGACGGCACTGTATTTTGCGGGCAAAGCATCGGATCAACACGGGAAGTGATCAGTGAGATTGTATTTAATACGTCTATGACAGGATATCTGGAAGTACTGACAGACCCTTCCTATGCAGGACAGGCTGTTGTGATGACCTATCCACTGATTGGCAACTATGGTATTTGTTATGAAGATATGGAGTCTGAAAAACCATGGCCGGATGGATACATTGTGCGGGAACTTTCCAGAATTCCGAGCAATTTCCGTTCCCAGGGAACGATTCAGGAGTTTCTTGCAAAGCATGACATACCAGGTATCGCCGGGATTGATACCAGAGCACTGACCAAGATCCTCCGCGAAAAAGGTACCATGAATGGTATGATTACGACAAATGAGAATTATAATATGGAGGAAGTGCTTCCAAAGCTGAAAGCGTATACTACCGGAAAAGTGGTAGAAAAAGTGACCTGTAAAGAAAAATATGTTCTGGAAGGGGACGGCCCGAAGGTTGCACTGATGGATTTTGGCGCAAAGAAAAACATTGCGAGAAGTCTGAACAAACGGGGATGCCAGGTAACCGTATATCCGGCACTGACCAGCGCAGAAGAGATTCTGGCAGATCATCCGGACGGTATTATGCTTTCTAATGGTCCTGGGGATCCAAAAGAATGTGAATCTATTATTAATGAAATCAAAAAACTGTATGACAGTGAAGTCCCGATTTTTGCAATTTGTCTTGGACATCAGCTGATGGCACTTGCCAATGGAGCAGATACTTATAAAATGAAGTATGGCCATCGTGGAGGAAACCATCCTGTGAAAGACCTGAAGACAGGAAGAGTCTATATTTCTTCACAGAACCATGGTTATGTGGTAAATACGGATACGCTGGATCCGACTGTGGCAGTACCGGCGTTTACGAATGTAAATGATGGAACCAATGAAGGGCTGGCTTATACCGGAAAGAATATTTTTACGGTACAGTTCCATCCGGAAGCATGCCCTGGACCCCAGGATTCCGGGTATTTGTTTGATCGTTTTATGAATATGATGGAGGTGAATAAATAATGCCGAAGAATCCAGATATTAAAAAAGTACTTGTCATTGGTTCTGGTCCGATTATCATTGGCCAGGCAGCAGAATTTGACTATGCCGGAACACAGGCATGCCGTTCACTGAAAGAAGAAGGAATCGAAGTAGTTCTGCTGAATTCCAACCCGGCGACTATTATGACGGATAAGGATATCGCTGATCATGTTTATATTGAGCCACTTACTGTTGAAGTGGTAGAGCAGCTGATTTTAAAAGAAAAACCGGACAGTGTGCTGCCAACTCTGGGAGGACAGGCAGGTCTGAATCTGGCTATGGAACTGGAAGAGAGAGGCTTTTTAAAGGAACATGGAGTTCGACTGATCGGAACGACTGCTGAGACAATTAAAAAAGCAGAAGACCGTCTGGAATTTAAGCTGACCATGGAGAAGATTCATGAGCCGATCGCAGCGTCCAAAGTAGTAGAGTCCGTAGAGGAAGGTGTGGAATTTACACAGTCTATCGGTTATCCGGTAGTGCTTCGTCCGGCCTATACACTTGGCGGAAGTGGCGGTGGTATTGCGCATAATTATGAAGAACTGGTTGAAATTCTGGAAAATGGTCTCCGCCTTTCCCGTGTGGGACAGGTTCTGGTAGAACGTTGTATTGCCGGCTGGAAAGAAATCGAATATGAAGTAATGCGTGACGGTGCAGGCAACTGTATCACCGTTTGTAATATGGAAAATATTGACCCGGTTGGGGTGCATACAGGTGACAGTATCGTAGTAGCACCATCTCAGACTCTTGGAGATAAGGAATATCAGATGCTTCGTACATCTGCACTGAATATTATCAGTGAGCTGAATATTACAGGAGGATGTAACGTACAGTATGCGTTAAATCCGGACAGCTTTGAATATTGCGTTATTGAGGTAAATCCTCGTGTCAGCCGTTCTTCTGCGCTGGCTTCCAAAGCAACCGGTTATCCGATCGCAAAAGTGGCGGCAAAGATTGCGTTGGGATATACTCTGGATGAGATTAAAAATGCCATTACCGGAAAAACCTATGCCAGCTTTGAACCAATGCTGGACTACTGTGTAGTGAAGATTCCGAGACTTCCGTTTGATAAATTTATCAGTGCGGAGCATACACTGACCACACAGATGAAGGCTACCGGTGAAGTCATGAGTATCTGCAACAATTTCGAAGGAGCTTTGATGAAAGCAATTCGTTCTCTGGAGCAGCATGTGGATTGTCTGCTGTCTTATGATTTCAGTGATCTGGATGAAGATAAACTGATGAAGCAGCTGAAGAAAGTGGATGACCGTCGGATCTGGGTAATTGCTGAGGCACTGCGTCGCGGCATTTCCTATGAAGTGATTCATGATATTACAAAGATTGATGTATGGTTTATTGATAAACTGGCGATTCTGGTAGAAATGGAAGATGCATTAAAGAATCAGGACCTGACACCGGAGTTGTTAAAAGAAGCAAAGAGAATAGAGTTCCCGGATAATGTGATTGCCAGACTGACCGGAAAGACAGAAGAAGAAATCAAAGAGATGCGTTATGCAAATGGTATTACTGCCGCTTATAAGATGGTAGATACCTGTGCAGCAGAATTTGCAGCATCCACGCCATATTATTATTCTGTATTCGGAAGTGAAAATGAAGTGGTGGAAACCAATGACCGGAAAAAAGTTCTGGTTCTGGGTTCCGGTCCAATCCGTATTGGGCAGGGTATTGAATTCGACTTTTGTTCTGTGCACTGTACCTGGGCATTCTCAAAGGAAAACTATGAAACCATCATTATCAACAACAATCCGGAGACAGTCAGTACAGACTTTGATATTGCGGATAAGCTGTATTTTGAACCATTGACACCGGAAGATGTGGAAAATATCGTAAATATTGAAAAACCAGATGGGGCCGTGGTACAGTTTGGCGGACAGACAGCGATTAAGCTGACAGAAAGTCTGATGAAGATGGGCGTACCGATTCTGGGAACATCAGCAGAGAATGTAGATGCGGCAGAAGACCGTGAGCTGTTTGACGCGATTCTGGAAAAATGTGAAATTCCGAGACCACAGGGACATACGGTATTTACAGCAGAAGAGGCAAAGAAAGCAGCAAATGAACTGGGCTACCCGGTACTGGTAAGACCATCTTATGTATTGGGCGGTCAGGGTATGCAGATTGCGATTAACGATGAAGACGTAGATGAATTTATCGGAATTATCAACCGTATTGCACAGGATCATCCGATTCTGGTGGATAAATATCTGATGGGTAAAGAGATTGAAGTTGATGCAGTCTGCGACGGAACTGATATTCTGATTCCTGGTATCATGGAACATATCGAGAGAGCAGGTATCCATTCCGGAGACAGTATTTCTGTTTATCCTGCACAGAGTATCAGTGCAAGTGTGAAGAAAACGATTGAAGAATATACCAGAAGACTGGCACAGTCTCTGCATGTTATTGGACTGATTAATATTCAGTTCATCGTGTGTGGGGAAGAGGTCTATGTGATTGAAGTAAATCCACGTTCCAGTCGTACAGTGCCATATATCAGTAAAGTGACAGGTATTCCAATTGTTCCGCTGGCAACGAAGGTGATTCTCGGAGCAAAGATTAAAGATCTGGGATATGAACCAGGACTTCAGCCAGAAGCTGACTATTTTGCGATCAAGATGCCGGTATTCTCATTTGAAAAGATTCGTGGTGCAGATATTAGCCTTGGACCTGAGATGAAGTCTACAGGAGAATGTCTTGGTATTGCAAAGACGTTTAACGAAGCACTTTACAAAGCGTTCCTGGGGGCGGGTATCCGTCTGCCGAAGCATCACAACATGATTATGACGGTACGTGACGAAGATAAGGAAGAAGCAGTGAAGATCGGAAAACGTTTCGAAGCACTGGGTTACAATATTTTTGCAACCAAAGGAACTGCAAAGGCTCTGATGGATGCGGATGTACAGGTTCGTATGACACGTAAGATCGAACAGGAATCTCCGAACATCCTTGACCTGATTCTGGGACATAAGATTGATCTGGTTATCGATATTCCATCACAGGGTGTGGAAAAGAGCAGAGATGGTTTTGTAATTCGTAGAAATGCTATCGAGACAGGTGTCAATGTACTGACAGCAATTGATACAGCAGGAGCTCTTGTCTCCAGTCTGGAAAATTCAGATGTAACAAAACTTTCCCTGATTGATATTGCAACTATTTAAGAAAATTGAAATGAAAAAAGGGCTGTTGTAAAACAACCATTCCTTAAGGCAGTGATTTCATGTGATCACTGCCTTTTCTCATGAGGTGTGTCCAGCAAAGCTGTATCACACTTGTAATCATTCCGATGATTGTGTTATATTTAATATTGCAGACATTCCAGAAGGCGGGATTGCTGGCAGGGACCGTAAAAGGCTGAGAAAGGATTGTATATGGATAGACAGAGTGAGAAATACTGTGCATATGTTCAGATTCTAAAAGAAGAATTAATCACAGCAATGGGATGTACAGAGCCGATTGCACTTGCATATGCGGCGGCAAGGTGTAGAGAAATACTTGGAAAACTTCCAGAAAAATTGAGTGTGGAAGTGAGCGGAAGTATTATAAAAAATGTAAAGTCAGTTGTTGTTCCGAATACCGGAGGAATGAAAGGCATTCAGGCGGCTGTTGCAGCTGGGATTGTTGCCGGAAAAGCGGAGAAAAAGCTGGAGGTTATTTCAGAGGTAACAGAGGAAGTATGCAGAGAAATTCAGCAATATGCGGAACATACTGAGATAGAAATTTGTCATTTAAACAGTGAGCATGTATTTGATATTCTTATTACAGCTTTTTGTGGAGAAGATACGGCTAAAGTACGTATTACGAATTATCATACGAATATTGTGTTAGAAGAAAAAAACGGGAAGACACTGCTGGAGATAATTGTGGAAGGCGATCGTGAGGAAGGCCTGACAGACAGGACTCTTCTGGATATGGAAGATATATGGGATTTTGCGATGACATGTGATATCGCAGATGTAAAAGAGGTTCTGGATCATCAGGTGAACTGCAATACAGCAATTGCAGAAGAAGGAATGAAACATCCGTATGGTGCCTGTATTGGACAGGTGTTGCTTGATGCGTGGGGAGACGGAATTCGTAATCGTGCCTGCGCAAAAGCAGCGGCAGGTTCAGATGCCAGAATGAGTGGCTGTGAACTTCCGGTTGTGATTAATTCCGGATCCGGAAATCAGGGAATTACATGTTCGGTACCAGTTGTCGAATATGCGAAAGAGTTGCAGGCCGGAGATGAAAAAATGTATCGTGCCCTGACACTTTCCAATCTGGTAGCGATTCATCAAAAAACTGGAATTGGACGACTTTCTGCATTCTGTGGGGCTGTTTGCGCAGGAATTGCGGCAGGTACAGGAATTGCATATTTGCGAGGCGGCAATTACAAAGAAGTTACACATACCATTGTAAATGGTCTGGCAATAGTTTCTGGTATAATTTGTGATGGGGCAAAACCATCCTGTGCGGCTAAAATAGCATCATCGGTGAATGCAGGTATACTTGGATACGAGATGTATATTCGAGGACAGCAGTTTTATGGCGGCGATGGACTTGTGGCAAAAGGAGCTGATAATACCATTCGCAATATCGGACGTCTCGGAAAAGATGGCATGGCGGGGACGAATGATGAGATCATTAAAATGATGATAGAATAGGAATTCATCGTGCCTGTATAAGTAAAAAAACATGTTTCAGAAAAAGAAGAGACAGAAATATCCTGATCATCATTAGCCGATAAAGGCTCATGATGATCAGGATATTTTTTGATAATACGTTTTTAGTTATCTTCTTCAGAAGTATCGGCAGTGTATACCTGACGTTTTCTTGCCATTTCATCACTGGCCAGATATTCATCATAAGTAGTGATCTTGTCGATCATGGAACCATTTGGAAGGATTTCCATAATACGGTTGGCAGTAGTCTGAACAATCTGGTGGTCACGGGATGTGAAAATGATAACACCAGGGAATTTAATCATACCATTATTTAAAGCAGTGATCGATTCCATATCCAGATGGTTTGTCGGTTCATCAAAGAGCAGAACGTTTGCACCGCTGATCATCATTTTTGAAAGCAGGCAGCGTACTTTTTCACCACCGGAGAGAACTTTTACTTTCTTTACTCCGTCATCACCGGCAAACAGCATACGACCGAGGAAACCACGTACATAAGTGGCATCTTTGATTTCGGAATACTGCGTCAACCAGTCTACAATGATCAGATCATTGTCAAATTCTTTGGTATAATCCTTCGGGAAGTAAGACTGGGTAGTAGTAACACCCCATTTATAGCTTCCGGAATCTGGTTCCATTTCTCCGGAAAGGATTTGAAGCAGAACGGTCTTAGCCAGCTCATTTCCGCCTACCAGAGCGATTTTATCATCATGACCAACGGTAAATGTCAGATTATCAAGAACTTTTACACCTTCGATGGTCTTGGTCAGGCCTTCTACAGACAGAACTTCGTTACCGATTTCACGGTTTGGACGAAAATCAATGTATGGATATTTACGGCTGGAAGGTTTGATCGTATCCAGCTCGATTTTTTCCAGAGCGCGTTTTCTGGAAGTTGCCTGTTTGGATTTGGAAGCATTGGCACTGAAACGTGAAATAAACTCCTGCAGTTCCTTAATTTTTTCTTCTTTCTTTTTGTTGGCTTCTTTCATCTGCTTGATCATCAGCTGGCTGGATTCATACCAGAAATCATAGTTGCCGGCATAAAGCTGAATCTTACCATAATCGATATCAGCAGTGTGAGTACATACTTTATTTAAGAAGTAACGGTCATGGGATACAACAATGACAGTATTGTCAAAATTGATCAGGAATTCTTCCAGCCATTCGATAGCGGCAAGATCCAGGTGGTTGGTCGGCTCATCCAGAAGCAGAATATCAGGATTACCAAACAGAGCTCTTGCCAGCAGAACCTTTACCTTTTCGCTACCGCTTAAATCACCCATGATAGCATAGTGGAGATCGGTATCAATTCCCAGACCATTCAGCAGCTGAGCAGCATCAGATTCAGCTTCCCATCCATTCATTTCAGCAAATTCGCCTTCCAGTTCACTGGCACGTATACCGTCTTCATCCGTGAAATCAGGCTTGGCGTAAATGGCTTCTTTTTCTTTCATAATATCATAAAGTCTCTGGTTACCCATAATAACCGTATCCAGAACAGGGTATTCATCATATTTGAAATGGTTCTGTTCCAGAACAGAAAGACGCTGCCCCGGGGTAATGACGATATCACCGTTGGTGGTGTCCAGTTCGCCGGACAGGATCTTTAAAAATGTGGACTTTCCGGCACCATTGGCACCGATCAGACCATAGCAGTTGCCTTCGGTAAACTTAATATTAACGTCTTCAAATAACGCTTTTTTACCAATACGCAGTGTTACATTATTTGCGCTGATCATAAAATTCTCCTTAACCTGTAATAATATCCAATAAGTCTCATAGTGTATTTTAACTGATAATCTGAAAAATGCAAGTGTTTATTGAGGAAATAGCAAAGATATGTTATACTAGAAGAACTGTATACCTGCGGCATTTGCAGGTCTTTGTGAAAAAGGGAAAGATTCCCAAGAGAAAGGATCTGGCATGAGTAAAAAGAAAAGAAAAAAGAAAAAGAGATTTCGCTGGATCAGATTCCTGTTTGAGATAGCGGTGCTGGCAGCGTTGGCCTGCGCATTATTTGTGGCATATAAGTTTACGCAGATTACGAGAACAGATATACAGGAAGAACAACTGGTGGTGAACAGCAGTATTCCGGGGGATGAATGGAATCGGATGAAGAATTACACCACACTGGCATTTTTTGGAGTAGATTCTCGTACCGGCGCATTGGAATCCGGAGCGAACAGTGATACCATCATGATATGCAGTATACAAAATGATACCAGAGAAGTGCATCTGGCATCTGTGTATCGTGATACCTATCTGGATACTGCAGGCGGAGAGTACCGCAAATGTACAGAGGTTTATTCTGTTGGCGGTGCACAGCAGTCACTCAGTATGCTGAATAAGAATCTGGATTTGAATATTACAGATTATGTAACTGTGAATTTCCAGGCACTGGTAGAATTGGTGGATATGTTCGGCGGTGTAGATATCAGTCTGTCAGAAGGAGAAGTTGTCTGGCTGAATGGATATCTGGTAGAAGAAAGAGAGGTGCTGGGAAAAGAGTGTGAGGATGTACCTGGCCCGGGACTGCAGCATTTAAACGGGATGCAGGCACTGGCATATAGCCGGATACGATATATCGGACTGGATTATGAACGGACAGAAAGACAGCGGACGGTACTGGAACAGGTTATGAAAAAAGCACAGGACTGTGACCTGATTACATTGAATAAAGTGACGGATACGATACTGCCAATGGTATCTACCAGTCTTTCGGTGACGGAAATCCTGAAGCTGGCATCTGGTGCCGGCAAGTATACGATGGATGAAACAGTAGGATTTCCATATGACAAAACAACGATGGATATAAATGGAAGCGATTGTGTGATACCGGTAAATCTGGCAGAAAATGTCAGTCAGCTTCATTCCTATTTATATGGAAGCGAGAGTTATGCACCTTCAGAAGTCGTTCAGGAGATCAGTGATCAGATATCGGCTGTAACTGGAATATATTGACATAATAGTCAAAAACTGACTAAAAGAAAAGGGCATTATATGGCTGCCTTATAATGAAGGCAGGAGGCAGTCATATGAGAAAGTACCAGAGGATAAGGAATCTGCGTGAAGATAAAGATATGAATCAGACGCAGATGGCGAGAGAACTGAACATTAATCAGCGTACCTATAGCAGATATGAGAATGCAGACAGTATGATGCCATTGGATATATTAGTGCAGATAGCGGATTTCCATAATGTCAGTGTGGATTATCTACTGGAGCGTACAGATGTGCAGAAGCGATATCCGAGAAGAAAAACAGAATAGAGTCAGGGCAGCAGTTGCCCGATGACAGAAAGTATGTTACCATTGCAGCGTAGTCTTTGAAAGGCTACGCTTTTTATTTACGCGAGCAACGAGCCAACATCGGTGATTTCACGAGACATTGGCGACTGTCGCGATAACTTGAGAAACTCGCAGAGCGTGTTTCTCATAGTTTATGCGGAGGAAAAAGTATATGAAAAAGAAGTCTTCAGCTCAGAAAATAGCATTATATGGTGTACTGATTGCCCTGGCCATGGTGTTGAGCTATGTGGAACTGCTGATACCGCTTCCGGTCGGGATACCCGGGGTAAAACCAGGACTGGCTAATCTGGTTGTGTTTCTGGCTTTCTATACCATGACGGTAAAGGAAGCGTTTCTGATTTCTATGGTACGAATCCTGCTGGTAAGTATTACCTTTGGAAACGGATCGGCATTTTTATACAGTATGGCAGGGGGAATAGTAAGCTTTTTAGTGATGTGGTTTTGCAAAAAGAGAGATTTTCTCCTTCCGGAAGGGGTCAGTATTGCCGGTGGAATTGCACATAATGTAGGACAATTACTTATGGCAGCGTTGATTTTGGAGAATGGAGCGGTATTTACATATTTTCCTGTCCTTATGGCAGCAGGGTGCATAACTGGCGGGATTATCGGACTTTTAGGCGGTCAGATCAGGAAGAGAATTTCGATGACCTGATAAAAAAAAGTCAATATACGACAAAAAATTAACCAGAAATAAAAAAGATATTGTTGAAAACGATGAAAAAAAAGTATATGATAGAAAAAGGAGCGCTGTATAAGAGAGCTTGAAAAGATAAGGAGAAGGGAAAGTATGAAACTACCAACATTCAAGGGCGGAGTCCATCCGGATGATGGAAAGAAGCTCACAAAAGACTGTCCGGTGCAGACTTATCTTCCGAAGGGAGATCTGGTATACCCGCTGGCGCAGCACATTGGTGCCCCGGCAAAGCCAATTGTTAAGAAGAATGACACTGTTTTAATGGGTCAGAGAATAGCAGAGGCAGGCGGATTTGTGTCAGCGAATATCGTAAGTTCTGTTTCTGGTAAGGTAAAGGCTGTAGAGCCTAGACTTACTGTTTCCGGTGCGAAAGTGGAATCTATCGTAATTGAAAACGATGGAAATTACACTCCGATAGAAGGTCTGGGACAGTACCGGGACTACACAAAGTTGTCCAAAGAAGAGATTATTGAAGCGGTAAAAGATGCCGGCATTGTCGGTCTGGGAGGAGCTGGATTCCCGACCCATGTAAAACTGATGCCGAAGAACCCGGATGCCATCGATTATATTATTGTCAATGGTGCAGAGTGTGAGCCATATCTGACCAGTGATTATCGTATGATGATGGAATGTCCGCAGCATATTGTCAGTGGTTTGAAAGTAATGCTTCAGTTATTTGATAATGCCAAAGGTGTGATTGCAGTAGAGGCAAATAAGCCGGCTGGTATCAAAAATCTGGAAGAACTGGTAAAAAATGAAGACCGTATTGAAGTGCGTACTTTGCAGACCAAATATCCACAGGGTGCAGAGCGTAATCTGATCTATGCTGTAACTGGAAGAAAAATCAATTCTACCAAGCTCCCGGCAGATGCGGGATGTATTGTAGACAATGTAGACACTGTGATTGCCATTCATATGGCTGTGTGCGAAAATACACCGCTGATGCGCAGAATTTTTACTGTGACAGGAAATGGTATCAATCAGCCGGGAAATTATAATGTAAAGATCGGAACATCTTATTCCGAACTGGTAGAAGCTTCCGGCGGATTTAAGGATGGTGTAAAGAAGGTTATCTCCGGAGGTCCAATGATGGGTATGGCATTATCTACCGTAGATATTCCGGTGGTTAAGACCTCATCTGCACTGACCTGTTTCATGGAAGATGAAGTGGAAAAATATGAAGAGACAGCCTGTATTCGATGTGGCAAATGTGCGCAGGTCTGTCCATCCCATGTTATTCCACAGAAGCTGATGGAAGCTGCACAGCATTATGATATAGAACGATTTACTGCATTGAACGGTATGGAATGTTGCGAGTGCGGATGCTGTACATTTATCTGTCCGGCAAAACGTCCGCTGACACAGGCATTCAAACAGATGCGTCAGGCGGTTGCAGCTGAAAGAAGAAAGAAGAAATAGGAGGAAGAAGAGTGAACGGTTTTTTTAATGTGTCTTCCTCACCGCATGTCCGCAGTGGAGAGACAACAAGAAGTATTATGCTGGATGTGGCAATTGCGTTGCTGCCTGCATCTGCATTTGGAGTATATCGTTTTGGAATTCATGCGCTTCTGGTTCTGCTGATTTCTATCGCAGTTGCAGTATTGTCAGAATATGCATTCCAGAAACTTACAGGACAGAAAGTAACAATCGGAGATGGAAGTGCACTGGTGACAGGACTTCTGATTGGTTTGAATATGCCGCCTGAGATTCCGCTTTGGATCCCGGCATTGGGCAGTATTTTTGCTATCATTTTTGTAAAGCAATTTTTTGGAGGAATCGGACAGAACTTTATGAACCCTGCACTGGGTGCAAGATGCTTTCTGTTGATTTCCTTTACACAGCTGATGAGTGACTTTACAGTAGATGGCGTATCAGGTGCAACACCGCTGGTACAGCTCTCTTCTGAAGGCAGCACAAATCTGACATCAGCGTTTTTAGGTTTTATCAGTGGAACGATCGGAGAAATCTCCGCACTGGCATTACTGATCGGTGGAGCATATCTTCTGATCAGAAAAGTAATTACCTGGGAAATCCCGGTACTTTATGTAGCAGCTTTTGCAGTATTCGAATTTATCTTTGGCGGACATGGATTTTCACCGGTATTCGTAGCATCAGAGATTTGTTCTGGTGGTTTGTTGCTGGGAGCAATCTTCATGGCAACAGATTATGTAACCAGTCCTATAACAGAAAAAGGAAAAGTTCTGTATGCCGTATTACTTGGTGTACTGACTGGTATTTTCCGTACATACGGGGCATCAGCAGAAGGTGTCTCCTATGCAATCATTATCAGTAACCTGCTTGTTCCGCTGATCGAGCGTATCACTATGCCGACAGCATTTGGTTACGAGAAGAATGCACTGGACGGAGAAGGATCTGCTATTTCTGTTAAGACATACAAGCCAGCAATCTCTCTGCTTGTAATTACACTGGTTGCAGGTCTGGCACTTGGTGCAGCTTATGAAATGACGAAGGGACCGATTGAAAAGGCAGAAGAAGCAGCAGCAATCGCAGCTTATGTTGCAGTATGCCCGGATGCAGCTGATTTTGAAGAAGCAGATGATCTGGAAGCAAAAGCAGAAGAACTGGTAACATCAGACAGTGATATTTCCAATGGTACTTATGGAAACATTGCATTTGGCAGTGTATTCCGTGGGGTAGACGGAGATGGTAATGTGGCTGGCTATGTAGTAAACGTAACATCTAAAGATGGATTTGGCGGTGAAATTTCTATTACAGTAGGTATTTCTGAAGATGGTACAGTAACCGGTATGGAATTCCTGACCATTAACGAGACTGCCGGACTTGGTATGAATGCACAGAATCCTGAATTTATGAATCAGTATATTGGAAAGACCGGTGCATTCAATCTGGTAAAAGATGGCGCGTCCGGAGAAAATGATATCCAGGCACTCAGTGGTGCAACCATTACTTCCACCGCTGTCACAAATGCAATGAACGCAGCACTGTACTTAGTTGACAGGGCTGCAGAGTAAAGGAGGTGCGAGTGATGAATTCCTGTAAAGAAAGAATACTGAATGGTATTATAAAAGAAAATCCGACATTTATCCTCGTGCTGGGTATGTGTCCGACACTGGCAGTAACTACATCTGTAAAGAATGGCCTTGGCATGGGACTTTCCACCATGGCAGTTCTGATTCTGTCTAACCTGCTGATTTCAGCACTGAGAAATGTGATCCCGGACAAGGTGAGAATTCCGGCATACATCGTTGTAATTGCATCACTGGTAACAGTCGTACAGCTTTTACTTCAGGCGTATATTCCGTCTCTGTATGAATCTCTGGGATTGTATATTCCACTGATTGTTGTAAACTGCATTATTCTTGGACGTGCAGAAGCTTATGCATCGAAAGCTACACCGCTTCTGGCAGCCTGTGACGGTATTGGAATGGGACTTGGATTTACCATCGCGCTGACTCTGATTGCGTTGTTCCGTGAACTGATCGGAGCAGGTACTGTTTTTGGCTTCACGGTTATGCCTTCTGCATATCAGCCGATTGCAATTTTTGTAAGAGCACCGGGTGCATTCATCGTACTGGGAGCACTGATTGCGATCTTAAATGGTCTGAATATTCAGAATGCAGCAAACAAGAAGGTTGAAGGATGTGATGGAGAATGCTGCAGCTGCGGCTCATCCTGTGCAGACAGAAAAGAAGAAAGTAAGGAAAGCTAGGAGGAAGAGACATGTCAGAAATGATTTTGGTTTTAGTTGGCGCAGCACTGGTAAACAACGTAGTGCTCAGCCAGTTCTACGGTCTGTGTCCGTTCCTTGGAGTTTCCAAGCAGGTTAAGACCGCCGCAAGTATGGGACTTGCAGTTATCTTTGTTATAACTATTGCATCAGCAGTAGCCAGCCTGATCTATAGTCTGGTATTGGTGCCATTTCATCTGGAATATTTACAGACGATTGTATTTATTCTGGTTATTGCAGGTCTGGTACAGTTTGTAGAGATGTTTTTAAAGAAATCCAGTCCTGCACTGTATAACGCACTGGGTGTATATCTGCCACTGATTACAACAAACTGTGCAGTGCTTGGTGTAGCCCTGACAAACGTACAGAAAGAATATGATTTTGTAACCAGCGTAGTAAACGGTATCGGTACATCAGTAGGATTTACTATCGCTATTGTTATCATGGCAGGTATCCGTGAAAGAAATGCTGACAACACAATTATCAAACCATTACAGGGAATGCCGATTGTACTGTTTACAGCGGCACTGATGGCGATTGCCTTCAATGGTTTTGCAGGTTTGATCTAAGGAGGAAATAGGATGAGCGTAACAGCAATCATCATGGCTGCTCTGGTAGTCGGAGTAGTAGGTATTATCGTTGGATTTCTCCTGGTGACAGCCGGTGAAAAATTCAAAGTAGAAGTAGATGAAAAAGAAGTGGCAATTCGTGCAGAACTGCCTGGTAACAACTGTGGAGGTTGTGGGTTCCCGGGATGTGACGGACTTGCAGCTGCCATTGCAAAAGGCGAAGCTCCGGCAAATCAGTGCCCGGTGGGCGGTGCACCTGTTGCAGAAAAAATTAGTGCAATCCTTGGTGTAGAAGTGGAAAGCACAGAAAAGATGGTAGCATTTGTAAAATGTGCAGGCGACTGTGAAGCGGCACAGGAAAAATGTAACTATTATGGAATCAAAGACTGCCGGACAGCAGCAGTAGTTCCGGGACGCGGAACAAAGAAATGTACACATGGATGTATGGGGTTTGGTTCCTGTGTAACGGTTTGTCAGTTTGATGCGATTCATGTGGTAAATGGAGTAGCAAAGGTTGACAGATCCAAATGTGTAGGTTGTGGAGCCTGTACAAAAGTATGTCCGAATGGACTGATCAGTCTGATCCCAGACAGTTCTGTATATGTAGTACAGTGCAGTTCTCAGGAAAAAGGTAAGGCAGTAAAAGAAGCCTGCAGTGCAGGATGTCTTGGATGTACAGCATGTGTAAAACAGTGTGAACACGAAGCAATTACCATGAACGGTAATGTGGCTGTGATTGATCAATCCAAGTGTGTGAAGTGTGGAAAATGTGCAGAAAAATGTCCTGCAAAAGTAATCCGCATGCGCGAACTGTAAGAAGTGTGAGTGAAAGAAATATAAAAGGAGCGAATCCGTCAGGATTCGCTCCTTTTATATTTCTTTCGTTTCTGGCAGGTACATATGTACTTTGTCAATTCGATTTTTATCCATTTTATCAACAACAAGACGGATGCCGGTGGCAGTAGTGATTTCTTCATGCAGTTCTGGTAGATGATCCAGCTGTTCGATAATATATCCGCCAATGGAATCATAGTCTTCAGAGGTCAGTGCAAGATTTTTTTCCGGAAGATGAAGTGCATCGTTGATGTCGTCCAGTTTCATGGATCCTTCGATAATATATTCATGATCGGAAAGCTCTTGGATCAGATCAGCTTCGTCGTTATCATACTCATCACGAATTTCTCCCACGATTTCCTCCAGAAGATCTTCCAGTGTGATCAGTCCTACAGTTGCGCCATATTCATCAAGGACGATGGTGAAATTAACAGAATCTTTTCGCATCTCATCCAGCAGTTCGGCAGTGTTTTTAAACTCATAAGTGAAGAAAGGCTCTCTGATATGTTCCTTCAGACAAAAATCTGAGGTGCCGCAGAGAAGCAGATCTTTTACATTCAGAACACCGATGACATTATCACTGCTGTCTTCATACACCGGATATCTGGTGAATTTTTCCTGGCGGTAAATTTCCAGTATGTCCCGAAAAGAAGCATTGACATCGATGGAAACCATATCAACCCTTGGAACCATAATATCTTTTGCCTGTGTGTCATCCAGATCGAACACATTGTAGATCATCTGTTTTTCATCCTGTTCAATTTCACCATCTTCGTGGCTGACATTGACATAAGTACGAAGTTCATTTTCAGTAATTACATCGTTCCTTTTATTCGGATCTACATGAAACAGCTTTAAAAACAAATAAGATAACCGGTTCGTTACAAAAATAAAAGGTGTCATCAGAGTCATAAGGCCATAAATCACGCCTGCATAGGTCAGTGCTAGCTTTTCAGCATAAGCAGCGGCCAGAGTTTTTGGAGATATTTCTCCAAATATCAGGATGATCAGAGTCAGAATACCGGTACAGACACTTACACCAATACTGTTGAAAATATGAAGCGCAAGTGTGGTAGTCAGTGAAGAGGCAAACAGATTGACAATATTGTTACCAATCAGAATTGCACCAAGCATTTTGCCAGGATCATCAATCACCTTCAACAGGGTGTTGGCACGTTTGTTGCCTTCTTCGGCCAGGGTCATGATTTTAATTTTGTTTACAGTAGTAAGTGCGGTCTCTGCAGAGGAAAAAAATGCAGAGAGCAGAATTAATACAATGATGACGCCTAATATGGCGGGGTCACTAGAGTTCAATTCATCATCTCCAATCTTTATTTTCTTTTCCGACATCATAACCTATTTCTGGTAAAATTTCAATATGAAGAAACATATATTACGAGGAACTGCATATATATTTATCATAAAAAAATAGAAAAGAGGAGTGCATTATGAAAGTACAGACAGAAATTCGTGTTATGATCAAAGCGTTGCTGCTGTCTTATCTGGTAACGGGAGCAGCCCTTTTTCTGGTGGCATTTTTGCTGTATCAGATGGAGCCGGAAGAAAGTCTGGTATCAGCTGGGATACAGGTGATTTATGTGCTGGGAAGTGGAATTTGCGGTCTGGCAGCAGGAAAAGGGATTCGCCGTAAAAGATTTTTATGGGGTATGTTGTCAGGAACGTTATATTATTTGCTACTTTTGCTGGCATCAGTCTGTATGGGTGGCATTGCTTCCGCACCGATTCAGTTGTTGACAACCTTTGCGCTTTGCCTGGGTGGAGGTATGCTGGGTGGAGTGCTGTCGTAAGTCACGGTGCTTGCAATTTAAAAAAATATATGCTATATTATGTTCATTCATGTATCTGATTTATTTTCAAGTCGATTCGACAGAAACCCATGACAGACACAATTTAGTGTATTAAAAACAATATCACAGGAAGTTGTAGATAAGTTAAGATGGAAAGTAGAAAGGACAATAGTATGACAAGAGAACAATATGAATCTCTTTCTGCTGCCCAGCTGAAAAGTATTGCAAAAACAAGAGGCTTAAAAGTGAGCAGTGGAATGCGAAAAGGTGAAGTTGTAGATATGATGCTGGAAGAAGACGAAAAAACAGCGCAGACAGAAAAAAACGTACAGCAGGATGAGACAACAGAGAAACAGACAGAAAAAGTGGCAGAAAAAAGTACTTACCAGGATGGACAGGCCGAGAAGAAAGAGGATGATAAGCCGTCAATTGATATGGCTCAGTTGGACAGTGGAATCAGTGTAAACGGAATTTTGGAAGTTATGCCTGACGGATATGGATTTATCAGAAGTAATCATTATCTTCCGGGAGAAAATGATGTATATGTATCACCTTCACAGATCCGTAAATTTGGACTGAAAACAGGTGATATCATCGTGGGAAATACTCGTATCAAAACTGCGCAGGAAAAATTCAGTGCATTGCTGTATCTGACCGGTATTAATGGTATGGCACCTTCAGAAGCGGTAAAAAGATATAATTTTGAAGATATGACACCAATTTTCCCGAATCAGCGTCTGAGAGTGGAACGGGGCAGCAAAGAAGTATCGATGCGTATTGTAGATCTGATTTCTCCGATCGGAAAGGGACAGCGTGGAATGATCGTATCTCCCCCAAAGGCAGGAAAGACAACCCTGTTAAAGAGCATTGCCCAGTCTCTTCTGGAACATAATCCGGATCTGCATCTGATTGTGCTTCTTATTGATGAACGTCCGGAAGAAGTGACAGATATCAAAGAAGCAATTCTGGGAAAAAATGTGGAAGTAGTATATTCTACTTTTGATGAGCAGGCAGAACATCATAAAAGAGTGTCAGAAATGGTGATTGAGCGTGCCAAGAGACTGGTAGAACATCAGGAAGATGTTGTGATTTTGTTGGATAGTATTACCAGACTGGCAAGAGCCTACAACCTGGTAGTACCGCCAAGTGGACGTACACTTTCCGGTGGTCTGGATCCGGCAGCACTTCATATGCCAAAGCGTTTCTTTGGTGCTGCGAGAAATATGAGAGAGGGCGGAAGTCTGACGATTCTGGCTACTGCGCTGGTAGATACCGGAAGCAAAATGGATGATGTAGTATACGAAGAATTTAAGGGAACCGGTAATATGGAACTGGTTCTTGACCGCAAGCTTTCAGAAAAGAGAGTATTTCCGGCTATCGATATTCCGAAGTCGGGTACACGGCGGGAAGATTTGCTGTTGGATCCGGAAGAACAGGAAGCAGTCTATATTATGCGTAAGGCATTGAACGGTATGAAGTCAGAGGAAGCGGTAGAGAATATTTTAAATATGTTTGTCAGAACGAAAGATAATAAGGAGTTCGTGCAGCTGGTAAAAAAACAAAAATATATTTAAAGTAGTATTGCAAAACTGAAAACGGTATGCTATAATTTTTTCGTTATTGGCATAAGTATGCCATAAGTTTAACTGTAGGGACTTACAGGGCTAGCCCGGGATATCTTGCTGTGGAAACATCAGGAGCAGCATTGGCCGGGAAGGATTGGGAGTTTCCCATAGGCAGTTCACGAATATTATATAAGAGGTGAAAGACATGAGAGAAGGAATCCATCCTGAGTATTATCAGGCAACTGTAACTTGCAACTGTGGCAATACATTCGTAACAGGATCTACAAAGAAAGAGATTCACGTAGAAATCTGCTCCAAATGCCACTCATTCTATACAGGTCAGCAGAAATCCGCTGCTGCACGTGGACGTATTGATAAGTTCAATAAGAAATACGGTATTAAATAATAAGAAGCGTAAGGTAAGGTTGAGGTTGGAAAATCTCAACCTTTTTGCTAGGAGGAAAACATGGGCGTGAAGGGTTCAGGCATTGGTGGCCAGGCAGTCATGGAAGGCGTTATGATGAAAAACGGAGATCGTTACGCGGTAGCTGTCCGAAAGCCGGATAAAGAGATTATTGTAAAGACTGCCGAGTCTCCAGGTTTTATAAAAGGAAAGAAATTTTTGGGTCTGCCATTTGTCAGAGGCGTTTTTAATTTTGTGGATTCGCTGGTGCTGGGCATGAAGACACTCACGTACTCGGCTGGTTTCTTTGATGATGAAGAAGAGGAAACACCGGATAAGGAACCGTCAAAGCTGGAAAAGAAATTAGATGATTTTCTTGGGACAAAAAAAGGAATGGACATTCTGATGGGATTTACCGTTGCGTTTTCCATGGTGATGGCAGTGGCAGTCTTTATGGTTTTGCCATATGGACTTTCACTGCTGCTGAAAAAAGTGACCGATTCCCAGTCATTGATTGTTGCCTGCGAAGGTGTACTGAAGATTGTGATTTTTATGGGATATATTATGCTGATTTCCAGAATGAAAGACATTCAGAGAGTATTTATGTATCATGGTGCAGAACATAAATGTATCAATTGCATTGAGCATGGAATGGAACTGAATGTGGAAAATGTGATGAAGAATTCCAGAGAGCATAAGCGCTGCGGGACCAGTTTCCTGTTGATTGTTATGGTAGTCAGTATCATCCTTCATATGTTCATCCGTGTGGATTCCAGAGCACTGGGATTTGCCATTCGTATTTTACTGCTTCCGGTGGTAGCAGGTATTTCCTATGAGTTTATCCGACTGGCAGGAACCAGTGAAAATAAGTTTGTCGCATTGCTCAGCAAACCAGGAATGGCTTTGCAGCATATGACAACCAGAGAACCTGATCCTGATATGGTGGAAGTGGCGATTGCTTCGGTGGAAGCAGTATTCGACTGGAAAAAGTTCCTGAATGAAAATTTTGGAACCACATATGAATTGACGGAAAAAGAGTATACAATCGGAGAAAGGATTGTACCAGGAACCGAAAAAAAGACAGAAGAATCTGTACAGAAGGCGAAAGAGGTTACTGTATGACCTGGAGGGAAGTGTATCAGAAAGCTACGGACAGGCTTCAGGAAGCCGGTGTGGAAGAAGCTGGTGCAGATGCCTGGATTTTACTGGAAGAATATGGAAAAACAGATCGTGCACATTATTTTCTGAGGCAGACCGAAGAGATACCGGAAGAAGTACGGTTGATATACTGGCAGGCTGTTGAAAAACGGGCAGAGCGCATTCCGGTGCAACAGATAACTGGAAAGCAGGAATTCTGCGGTCTGGATTTTTGGGTAAATGAGCATGTACTGATCCCAAGGCAGGATACAGAATGTCTGGTGGAGGAAGTGCTGAAAAAGGTAAAAACGGGAAACCGCATTCTGGATGTATGCACCGGATCGGGATGTATTATCATCAGTATACAAAAGCTCATGGAAGATGGCTGCAGCTGTTTTGCAACAGATATTTCAGGAGAAGCATTAAAAGTGGCAGAAAAAAATGCGGCACATTTGGATGCTGAAGTGACTTTTGTGCAGGGAGATCTGTTTGAAGCAGTGACAGGGCGATATGACTGTATTGTTTCGAATCCACCCTATATCGAAAGTGCAGTGATCCGGAGCCTGGAACCGGAAGTTCGGGATCATGAGCCGATGCTGGCATTAGACGGAAAAGATGACGGGCTCTTTTTTTACCGAAAGATAATCAGAGAAGCAAAAAATTATTTACAGTCGGAAGGATGGCTGTTATTTGAAATCGGGTATCAGCAGGGAGAAGCAGTGAGTGCACTGATGAAAGAATGTGGATACCAGGATGTGACTGTGAAAAAGGATCTGGCTGGTCTGGACCGTATAGTAATGGGACAATATCAGCCTTGAAGAATGAAGGAGGAACTATGTTTGATAAACTGGAGGATCTGCTGATCCGTTTTGAAGAAGTATTAAATGAACTGAACGAACCAACAGTTGCCAACAACCAGGCTCGTTTTCAGAAACTGATGAAAGAACAGAGTGATCTGCAGCCGATCGTGGATGCTTATAGAGAATATAAAGATTGCAAGCAGACGGTAGAAGATTCCCTGGCAATGCTGGAAGAAGAATCTGATGAAGAAATGCGCGAAATGTTAAAAGAAGAACTCTCAGATTCCAAGAAGCGTATTGAAGAACTGGAAAGAGAACTGAAGATTCTGCTTTTGCCAAAAGATCCGAATGATGATAAAAATGTAATCGTAGAGATCCGTGCCGGAGCAGGCGGAGATGAAGCAGCTCTTTTTGCGGCAGAGATGTATCGTCTTTATGTAAAATATGCAGAAAAGAACCGCTGGAAAGTGGAACTGATGAACTGTGATGAGATCGGAATTGGCGGAATGAAGGAAGTGAACTTCATGATTACCGGAAAGGGAGCTTATTCCAAACTGAAATATGAAAGCGGTGTGCACCGTGTACAGCGCGTGCCTGAGACAGAGTCTGGTGGAAGAATCCATACCTCTACAATCACGGTAGCAGTGATGCCGGAAGTAGAGGAAGTAGATGTGGTGATTGATGAAAAAGATATCCGTATCGATGTTATGCGTGCATCCGGAAACGGTGGACAGTGTGTCAACACAACAGACTCCGCTGTACGTCTGACGCATTATCCGACCGGTATTGTGGTATACAGCCAGACAGAAAAATCTCAGCTGCAAAATAAAGCAAAAGCATTTGCACTGTTGCGAGCAAAGCTGTATGATATTGAGCAGCAGAAAGCACATGATGCCGAAGCTGAACTGAGAAGAAGCCAGATCGGTACCGGTGACCGTTCTGAAAAGATTCGTACGTATAATTTCCCACAGGGACGTGTAACGGATCATAGAATCAAGCTGACGCTGTATAAGTTGGATTCCATCATGAATGGTGATATCGATGAACTGATTGACAGCCTGATTGCAGCTGACCAGGCGGCAAAGCTGGCAAATCTGAACGAAGAATAAAATAAATGTAAAGCAAGACTAAGGAGCAGAAATTATGGGAAAATATTTTGGAACCGATGGTTTTCGTGGAGAAGCAAATGTAAATCTTACAGTAGAACATGCCTATAAGGTGGGAAGATTTCTGGGATGGTATTTTGGAAGAAACCATAAGGCCAATATTGTAATTGGCAAGGATACCAGAAGAAGCAGTTATATGTTTGAATATTCGCTGGTTGCCGGCCTGACAGCATCAGGCGCAGATGCATATCTGCTCCATGTAACAACAACACCAAGTGTATCTTATGTAGTTCGTACAGAAGAGTTTGACTGTGGAATTATGATTTCTGCAAGCCATAATCCATTTTATGACAATGGAATCAAGATTATCAACGGACATGGTCACAAAATGGAAGCCAGTGTGGAAGAACTGATTGAAAAATATATTGATGGGGAAACAGAGGAACTGCCTCTGGCAACCAGAGAAAACGTAGGGCGCACGATTGATTATGTTGCAGGCAGAAATCGTTATATCGGCTATCTGATCTCACTGGCAACCAGATCCTTTAAGCGTTATCGTATTGGGCTGGACTGTGCCAACGGAAGTGCATCTTCTATTGCCAAAAGTGTATTCGATGCACTGGGAGCAAAGACCTATGTGATTAACAATGAACCGGATGGCACGAATATCAATACCAATTGTGGATCTACTCATATCGAGGTACTTCAGAAGCTGGTTAAAGAGAAAAAACTGGATGTGGGATTTGCATATGACGGAGATGCGGATCGTTGTATTGCCGTAGACGAAAATGGAGAAGTGATCAATGGTGACCTGATTCTTTATGTATGCGGAAAGTATTTAAAAGAAAACGGACGTCTGAAAAATGATACTGTAGTAACGACGGTAATGTCTAATCTGGGATTATATAAAGCTTTCGACCGTGCGGGAATTGAGTATGAAAAGACTGCAGTCGGAGATAAATATGTGTACGAGAATATGATGAAAAATGGTCATTGTCTCGGCGGAGAACAATCCGGACATATTATTTTCAGCAAGCATGCAACCACTGGTGACGGTATTCTGACTTCCCTGATGATTATGGAAGTACTGACAGAGAAAAAGATGAGTCTGGCTTCTCTGGCAGCGGATGTGAAGATTTATCCACAGCTTCTGAAAAATGTAAGAGTAGCTGACAAACAGGAAGCGCGTGAAAATTCCGCTGTAAAAGAAGTTATTGAGATGGTAGAAAAAGAACTGGGAGATGAGGGACGTATTCTGGTAAGAGAAAGTGGAACCGAACCGGTGATTCGTGTCATGGTAGAAGCATCTGACGAAGCACTTTGCGAAAAATATGTAAATCAGGTAATTGATGTAATGACAAGACAGGGACTGGTGACAGAGTAAGCGGTCCTGCCATATAAGAATGTGTGGAAAGGGATGGGCGTGATTCGATGGAAATACAAGAACGCTCATCCCTTTTCAAAAAGAAAATGATGAGGT